>JAIVJI010000094.1:22249-83950 GCA_020200135.1 Acidobacteriota bacterium
GCGCAGCCCGTCGTCGAGTCGGTGCAGGAGAAGCAGCCCGTGCAGGTGCCCGAGTTGGCGAAGACCTCGGGGCCGCCGCCCGAGTGCCACGCGCCGATGATGTACTTGACGGTCGTGCCGGCGGGCTGCGGGGGGATGGCGCCCGTCAACACGTCAACGATCTGGCACCCCTGCGTCTGGTCGGAGTAGGTGCAGGTGAAGCTCGCGGCCGCCACCTGCGTCGTGCCGGAGGGCGTGCCGAAGCTACCCGAAGGGTCTGTGCCGTCGGTCGTGTAGTAGACGCGTGCCTGGTTTGTGAAGAACTGGAACTCGACCTTGAAGTGCAGGCTGTAGGTCTCGGGCGAGTAGAGCTGGAAGCCGGCCGCGCCGCTGCGGTCGGTGTTCTCGACGTAGCGCCCGCAGGCGGTGTCGGTGCCGCCCGAAGGGCACGTCGGCGTCGCGACGAAGTTGGCCGTCTGCTCGTGGTAGACGAAGTTGGCCGTGGCCGACGCGTCGGCCGAAGCGAGGCAGACGCAGGCGCAAGCGGCGAGGGTTAGCAGAAACTTTCGCATGGACGATTCCTCCCTGTCAGGGCGGCAGAAGGCTTCGCGGCCTCCCGCCTCGGCGCATGTGACGATTCAGGACTGAAGCCTCGTGTGCGTGGGGAGTCGCCCGAACGTGTCGCGCCGCGCTTCGGCTTCGAGGTAATTTTGCGTTTTCTGAAAATGGCCTGTGTCGGGAAGCGCGTTATATTTTACACGAGCCGCCAGGGCCGTCAAAAAAAATCTTCCGATTACCCGGCCGGCCCGCCCTCAAAAGTTGCTCCGTCGCGCGGCGCGTTTGCTCGCGCCCACAGCCTCCGCGCGAGCGCCGGCCAGTCGACGAAGACGAGGTAGAGCGCGAGGTGGTACGGGAAGAAGATGTTCATCAGCAAGAGCGTGCCGAGGTGGAACAGGACGCCCGCCGCAA
Source organism: Acidobacteriota bacterium (assembly GCA_020200135.1). Taxonomy (GTDB): domain Bacteria; phylum Acidobacteriota; class Blastocatellia; order Pyrinomonadales; family Pyrinomonadaceae; genus QHXN01. The sequence goes on from JAIVJI010000094.1 coordinate 23,198, forward strand.
GTATGGGCGCGCGCGCGCGGCGCGAGAAGACCGCCAGCGGGAAGGCCAGCTCCCACAGGAGCACGAGCGCGACAAGGTAGGGCGTGTACTCGCGGTAATCGACGAGCCGGAAGGCCGCGCGGAACTGCGTGTCATGCAGGTTGTCGAGCGAGTTGGTGACGGCGAGCGCGGGCAGGTTGTCCGGGCTCAGGTAGCCGAGCCCCGCTACACGCAGCTTGATGAGCGCCGAGCTGAAGTAAGACCACGCGAGCAGCAGGCGCATGAGCAGGATGGGGTAGCCGTAGACGAGTCCCCCGCCCCGCCCTCCCAACGCGCGGGCGCGGCCCCGGAGGGAGTCGAGCGAGAAGGCGTCGCCGCACGGCGTGAAAGCCAGCACGAGGAGGACGTAGACGGCGGGCATCTCGTCGTGGTTGAAGTGCGTGAAGCTGCGCAGGAGCCCCTGGTAAAAGAGGAAGAGCAGCGCCGACGCCTTCGTCGTGTAGGAGGTGAACAGACCGGCCGCCGCCCCGAGGAGCGTGGCGGCGAAGAGCCACTTGAAGGCCGTCAGCGCGCCGGGCGTCAGCAGGCGCTCGTAAAACCCCCACGGCAGCAGCCGCATCAAGCCCGTCGGGCGGAGCACCGTCACGGGGAGACGGCCGAGGTTGTCGAAGGAGGTCAGGAGGACTTCGCAGAGCACGAAGCCGAAGACGACGGCGCGCACTGCGCCGAGCGCCTCGGCGCCGGCCGGCACCAGCCGTCTTAAAGCTCCGCTCTCCACGTCTCGATGAAGCGTCCGAAGTCTGTGTACGCGCGTCCGTCCCACCTGTACGCGTCGAGGCGGACGGCGCGCAGGCGGCGGGGCGAGTCGGCGGGGAGCCGCCGGTTGTGGCTCTCGCCCCACGCGCGCAGAAGTTCCGGGAGACGTGCCGCGCGCGGGAGTTTGTCGGCGCCGCCGGTCGCGGCCGCGAGCGCCGCGTTTGCGGGGTGTGGCTGTGTGATGAGAAAACTCTTATTCTCGACCGTCGCGCCGACGAGCGACCAGTGGCGCCAGCTCAGCGCGTCTGTGAGCCGTGCGGGCGGGAGGTCGAACGTCTCGCCGCCGACGGTCTCGCCGCGAAGGACGTAGTAGTCCGTGCCTTTGCTCAAGTCGCCGCCCGCCATCATCATCGTGTAGGCCGGGAACGGGTAGAGGTTTCTGACGGCGAGAAACGACCAGACGAGCGGCGCGCACAGCGCGAACGTCAGCAGCGCGTAGCGCAGACGCACGCGGCGGGCGAACGTGGCGTCGCCGTCCGTGTGTCCGTCGCGTGCGGGGTCTCCGGCCATACTCTGAAAGGATTCGGGAGCGCCGGCCGCTTCGACGGCGGCGTGGCGCAAGCGGCGGCGGCTCAGGCCGCGCGGACGAGCTTGAAGGCGCGCAGGTTGTCGAGGAGTTTGAGCACACTCTCAGTGGCGTGCTCGGGGCTGACGTCGTAGGCGGCCGTTATCTGGCCGACTATCTCTTCGAGCGTCTGCTTCTTCTCCAGCCCGCGCCAGACGATCATCCCCGTCTCGTTCAACTGAAAATACTTCTTCGTGTTGAGATCGACGAGGATGCCCTCGCCCGCGTCGAACTCCGTGAAGACCACGTGCTCATGCGGCAGAAGCCCGTTCGTGCCCGCCAGGGTCATGCCCACCTCTTCAACCTCATTCGTCAAAGCTTTACGCGCGCGGCGGCGCGGACTGTAAGACCGGGAGGGCGCGCGGCGGCGCCGCGGCGGCCGTCGCCCCGTCGTGCCACGGAATCTTGCCGAAGCTCCGGAGACAGAAGAGGCAGGGCGAGCCGAGCTGGAGACCGGGTCTCTCGCCCGAAGCGGCGGCCGCCGCGAGCGCCGCGCGCCGTCGCTCGTTCTGCGCCGAGGCCACGCCGCGCAGCCGCGCGAGCGCGGACGCGAAGTCTTCACCGTTCAGGTCGGCGACCACATCCCCCTCGCCCGCCGCGCCGCGGTAGCCAGAGAGGTTGCAGCAGAGCGAGAGCCGGCCCCTGTAGTCTATGTTGAAACTCGTCCCGGCCAGCGCCGAGCACGGCGGCTCGGGGTCGACGTTGGAGTAGCCGACTTCGAGACTCACGCGCATCCGGAAAACGCGCGCGAGCACGGCCACCTCCTGCTCGGCCTCGGTGCGCTCTTCCGCCGAGAGCGAAAGCTCGTCGTCGGCGGCGCCAGAGGTCGGCAGGTTGTAGCCGAAGCTCAAGCCGGCAGCGCCCATGCGCGCGGCGAAGAGCGCTGTCTGTTCGAGGAGCGGGAGCGTGTCGCGGCGCAGGCCGACCTTGACGACGAAGGGCAGGCGCGCCGCCTGGCAGCGCGCGAAGGCGCGCGCGAGCCGCACGAACGAGCCGTCGCCGCGCCAGCGGTCGTGCGTCTCACGCGTCGGGCCGTCGAGGCTGAAGGAGACGTGGCTCACGGCCGCGCGGTTGGCGGCGACCGCCGGCCAGACTCTCTCGAAGTGCCAGCCGTTGGTGACGAAGCTGCACGTCAGCCCCTCGGCGTCCACGGCCTCGACGACCTCTCGGAAGTGCGGGTGGAGCGTCGTCTCGCCGCCGGTGAACATGACCTGCTTCGCGCCGACGGCCTCGCGCGCCTCGCGCACGACGCGCCGGAGCAGCTCGACCGGGAAGAAGTTGGCGGGCGTGTGGTAGAGCGCGTCCTCGTCGCGCAGGCAGTAGGAGCAGTGCAGGTTGCAGATGTTCGTCAGCTCGACTATCAGGCGCGGCGGCCCGTAGTCGCGCACGCGCGACGACTCCTGAACAGTCTCGGGAGGGAGGCTCACTGCCCCTCCCCGCGCGTACACGCGTACACGAACGCCGACGCGTGCGCCGCGTCGCCGATGAGGTCCGTGCACGCACGCAGCTCGTAGCCGGCGGCCTGTCGCGCGAGCCCGGCAAGCACGCCGAGGTGCGCCGTCGCGGACGGCTTGTCGTAGCAGGCCCACGGGCACATGCGCAGGAGCTGGCGCATCGTCTCGGCCTGCGAGAGACGGCGCGCGCTGCTCGACGGCTCGCGGGTGACTGTGGGAAAGAATATGGCGCGCGGGACGGTGGACTCGGCGAAGCGTTCGGGGAAAATTTCCTGCGGCTCGAAGCGCCTTTTGAGCGGGTCGAAGGGCGCGGGCTCCGACAGGCGGTCTTCAAAGCCGCCGAGGACGCCGGCGGCGATGGTCGGCTCGGCCACCGCGAACTGACGGCGCAGGGCGCGCGCCTCTACTTGCGCGCCGCTCTCGTAGAGGAGCAGCGAGTCGTCCGACAGGTAACGCCAGCCCGCGTTTGCGAGCTGCGTGGCGAGCGTTGACTTGCCGCTCCCCGAGGGGCCGACGATGAGGAAGCCTTCGCCCGACACCGGCTCGACGAGGCCGGCGCCGTGCAGCTCGAACAGCCCGCAGCGGCGCAGCGCCGTCATCGAGGCGTCGAAGATGAGGCGTGCGAGTGCCGCCCTCTCGCGCGCGGCCGCGCTCGAACCGATCCAGACCTCCACGCGGCGCGGGCTCTCGGCCGCGACGCGCACGGCCGAGCCGTTGCTCTCGAAGAAGTAGCTCTGCCCGTCGGTGTGGCAGACGCCGCCCCCGGCCGTCTCGAACTCATCGAGCCCGCGTGGCGCGGCCGGCACCGCGCCCGAGCCGGCGAAGATGGTCACGTCCGGCTCTGCGCACGCCCCGCCCTCGAGCGCGGAGACGTGCCAGCCCGCGAAGTAGCTCCGGAAGAGCCGTGCGGCCTCCGCGTCGTCCGCCCGGACGCAAATGAAACGACCGGCCACGGCGTAGAAGCTCGCGTGAGCCGGTCTTTCACTTCGTCCGACGCCCGCGAGGGGCGTTTCGGGGATGGTCACTCTATACATCACCGCGAGACCTCGGCCGTCGCCGGGCCCTTAGTTGGTCGCGCCGCTGTCGGTCAGCTGGAAGAAGGTCGTGGCTTCGAGCACGTCGATCGGGAAGGAGACTTCCGGCTCCACGAACGCTTTCCTGTTCGCGGCCGGCTCGGCCGGCTGCACGTTCTCAACTTCAATGACCTGTGAAAGCTGCACGGGGATCACATTCTCGGTCTTCGTGGACAAGGTATTGCCTCCTGTAAATTTACAAAGATTTGGCCGAAGCCGGTGACAAAAGCGCGAGGCGGAGGGGCTGCACTTGAAACGTCTGTAAGTCAACCCGGTAGTAAAATCGCACGCCCGGGGACAGGCTCCTGAACGCCTGATCCAGCGGGAAATTCTGAAACTCTACGTCAACCAGCTCCGCGGAATCGTAGCGCATCTCGAAGGGGACGCCGACCTCGCTGGCGATCTTGAAGAGCACGACCGAGAGCGGCTGCTTGCGCGCGCGCACGCTCAACTGGTTGTTCGCGAAGGAGACGCGGAGCGGGTTTTCCTCTTCCTTCTTCCGCTGAGCATCCGAGTTCGTGCCTTCCTCGGTGTCGCCCTCGATGAGGATGGCCTCGGAGGTGCCGCGCACGGCGGCGTTCATCGAAGGCATGGGCTCGTTCATCCCCTGGAGGTAGATGGCCAGCGCCTTCGGCTCGTCGCCGCCGTCGCCGCCCGCGACGTAATCGACGTACGACTGCGGCGCGAGCATACGCAGCGTGGCCTCCAGGTTGAGCCCGCCGAACTCCAGCGTCACCTTCTGCTTCCCCACCAGCGGGGTCAGCGTGAAGGGCACCTTCAAAAGGCGCGAGAGCTCACCCGTAATCTCGGAGAGCGCCGCCTCCTTCGCCTTGACGGTGAAGGTGTAGGGCGCGCCCTTACTCATCCTGACGCTCCAGGGCTTCGCGGCCGCCTTCGGCGCGGCCTGAGCCGCGGTTGGAGCGGGCGCGGGTTTAGCATCACCGCCGGCCTTCTGGTCTGCAAAGATCGTGGCCGGCGTAAGCGCCAGCGTCAGGGCGAAACCGGCGGCTGACAACAGACGTCGCCGGCTGAGAAAGCTTTCAGACATAAAACGCAAACGTCCCTACTTGATAAAGCTCGGACCCGATTGTTCGTGGACTAAAAGGAGCAGCCCTTCGCGTCGTCAAGGCGCAACAGGTTCGAAAATGGACATTCCGACGGGCAAGCGGAAGCTAACATAAATAAACACCGAGGTCAACGCCGTAGTGGGCCGGGCCTTACGTGCGGCGACGGAGTCGCCGCCCACCCTTGTCAGTGCGGGTCGCCGCCTTTGAGGGCCAGCCGCACGGGGCGCAAAAAGTAGTAGAGGAAAGCCATCCCGGCCGGGAGACGCACGGCCGTCAGGTCGCCGTCGGTCGGCGTGAAGATGTGGCGCAGGTAGGCCGCCCTCTCCCTCAGCCGTCCGCGCGCGCGCATGTTGAAGCTGACGTTGCGGGCGAAGCCCGCCGGCTCGTACTCCGCCCCGGCGAAGAGCGCCGATGTCACCTCCGAGGCGAGCGCGGTGACCGCCGGGTCGTGCGTCTCGGCGCGCACGCCGTCAGGCAGCCTCGTCCCGTAAAGTCCGCGCGCGAGCCGGAGCGCGAGCCGGAACATGCGCTCGACGCGGGACGCGCGTGCGCGCCCGAGGACGAAGTCCCAGTCGAGCCCCGGATGCGAGTCGATGAGCGCGGCCACGTCGCAGACCCACGCGAGCCGCTCCCAGAGGTGCTTCGTCCCGTGAACCGCGAGCGCGAGGAGAAGGTCTTCGGGCGCGAGGCACTTCACCTCCGCGCCGTGGAGCGTCAGCGTCGGAGCGCGTTCCCACGCCCCATCGCCGAGCGGGACGGAGGCGAACGACGCGGGCGAAACTTCCCAGTGCAGCTCGACCGTCAGTTTCCCGCCGTCGCGTGAGAAGGCGAGGTTGTGCTGCCGCCGCAGCAGGAACCTTTCTTGCGAAGCGTTCAGACCCTCGGGCTTACTGTAGCCGAGCGACAAAAGCTGCTCGCCCGCACGCGCCACGTCGCCGCGGCGCACGAGGATGTCGAGGTCGATGAAGCGGCGGAGCGCGAGGTCGCCGTAAGCCTGGACGGCGAGCGCCGGGCCTTTGTAGGCGAGTGAGCCAACGCCCGCCGCGCCGAACAGACGCGCGACGCGTACCAGCTCGCCGGCGAGGAGCGTGTTACGCGTCGCCTGCTCGCGGAACTTCCCGCGCAGCCTCTCGCGCGTCTCAGCGGGCGCGGCGTCCGGCATCGACTCTTCGAGACCGCGATACATGAGCGGAAGCACCGCGTGTCGCCGAGCGAGCCGGTAGAGGTAGTCCCAGTCAATTTCCACGCGCGCCAACTCACGCAGGCGCGACGCGGCCTCCGCGTCGCCGCCCCTGCGCGTACACAGGAGCAGCAGCTCGTTCTCGGGCCGCCGGGTCGCGAGCTTATAGAGTTCCGGGTCGGGGAAGAGTTCAGACATCTGTTGCCTGACCCGCGGGCGCGGCGCGTGGTCGCGGGCGGGGCTTAGCCGGTCTTCACGGCGTAGCCGAGGCCGTCGCCGACGGGCAGGATGACCGAGAGCAGTTGCGGGTGACGGATGAAGACTTGATTGAACTCTCGCAGCGCCTGCGTCGAGGCGGTCTGCTCCGGCGAGCTTATCTCGCCCGCGACCTGACCGCCCCAGAGCAGGTTGTCGACGATGACGAGCCCGCCCTCGCGCAGCAGCGGCAGAGAGAGTTCGAGGTACTGCACGTACTCCTCCTTCAGCGCGTCGAGGAAGATCGCGTCGAAGGTCTCGCCCGCGAGGCGCGGGAGGACTTCGAGCGCGAACCCGCGTTCGATGCGCACGCGGTCTCGGAGGCCCGCGCGCCCGAGGTAGCCTTCGCCGCGCGCGATCATTTCCTCACTCGGCTCGATGGTGACGACCTCGCCGCCGTCGCCCATCCCCTGAAGCAGGTGCACGACCGTGTAGCCGATGGCCATGCCTATCTCGAGGACGCGGCGCGCGCCGGTCGCGCGGGCTGTGATCTCGATGAAGCGCGCCACCTCGCGGTCGGCGATGGGGACGCGGTGCTCCTCTGCGTACGCCTCCATCTCGGCGAGCAGGCCGTCGTTGGCGGGCAGGAGGCGTTCGAGGTATTCGGCCTGTTCGGGCCTCACGATGGCGTCGAGACGCGCTTTCATCTGTCTGTGACTCCGCGTGTGAAATTTAATGGAGCGCAAGTCTAGCGCTAACGCGGCGGGGCAGGCAAATTCACTTTTCAGGTGTCGGAATTATCCTGCGCTCCTTCATCGCCGCCGCCGTCCGCCCCTTCGGACACGGCGACGTAGCGGCGGGCGAGGCCCAACTCGCGCAGCTTGTGCTGGAGCGACTGCCGGTGCATCCCGAGGATGGCGGCGGCGCGCGTGACGTTCCCGCCCGTCTCTTCGAGGCAGCGCGCGATGTAGCGCCGCTCGAACTCGCGCCGGTCCTCGCGGAAGTCCGACGTAAAGGGGACGGCGAGCGCGCCCGGCTCGGCCGCCGCCTCGGCCGCCGCCGGCGCGGGCGCGGCCGCCTCCTTTTGCGTCTTGCCGCCGGCTCCAATCTCGTCGGGCAAGTCCTTCGACGTGACTTCGTCGCCTTCCGCGAGAATCAGCGAGCGCTCGACGGCGTTGCGCAGCTCGCGCACGTTGCCCGGCCAGTGGTACTCGACCAGGCGGCGCAGCGCCGAGGGCGCGAGCGTGCGCGGCGGCAGCCCGTAACGCTCGGCGGCCTGCCGCGCGAAGGTCTCGGCGAGGACGGGGATGTCCTCGCGCCTTTCCCTGAGCGCCGGTATCTCGACGGTGACGACCTGTAGGCGGTAGAAGAGGTCTGCGCGGAAGCTGCCGCGCTCGATGTCCTGCTCCAGGGGGCGGTGCGTGGCGCTGACGATGCGCACGTCGACGGGGATGGAGTCGGAGCCGCCGAGCCGCTCGATGCGCCGCTCTTCGAGCGCGCGGAGGAGCTTGGCCTGGACGTTGGCGCTCATGTCGCCGATCTCGTCGAGGAAGAGCGTGCCGCCGTCGGCCTGCTCGAATTTTCCGCGACGGCGGCCGGCCGCGCCCGTGAATGCGCCTTTTTCGTGGCCGAAAAGCTCGGACTCGATCAGCTCCGAGGGGAGCGCCGCGCAGTTGACGGCGACGAAGCTTCCGCGCCGCCGGTGAGAGCTGCGCTCGTGCAGCTCGCGCGCGACCAGCTCCTTGCCCGTGCCCGACTCGCCGCGCACGAGCACGGTGGCGTCGGTCTCGGCGACCTTCTCTATCATCGAGCGGACGCGCGTCATCGCCTCCGAGTTGCCGATGAGCGCGCCGCGCTGCGCGCCTTCGAGCTCGATGCGCTGTCGCAGGACGCGGTTCTCGCGGCGGAGGCCGACCGTCTCCAGCGCGTTCTTGACGACGAGCCGGAGGTCGTCGATCTCGAAAGGCTTGGAGAGGTAGTCGTAGGCGCCGGCCTTGATGGCCTCGACCGCCACGCGCTCCGAGCCGTAGGCCGTGACCATGACGACGAGCGGGGCGCGCTCGCGCTCGCCCCCGCCCGCCAGCTCGCGCAGGTATTCGAGGCCGCTGGTGCCCGGCAAGTTCACGTCGAGCAGCATCAGGTCGGGCCGCCGCGCGGCGACGACGGCGCGCGCCTCCTCGACGCTCCCGGCCTCCTCGACCTCGTAGTCGTAGCCGCCCAGTGCGCGCCGCATCCCGTAGCGCGCCGCCTCCTCGTCGTCCACCACGAGCACGCGCCAGCGCGCACTCTTCTCTCTCTCAACGCTCATCTCATTCTCCATGCCTCCGACCAGAAGCACGCCCCGTGCCACAGGAGGAGTAGACAGTAGTCAGTAGTCAGTAGTCAGTAGTCAGTAGAAAAATCCTCGCCAGCGAACCTTCCGAGTGTCAGGGTCAGACGCTGTAAGCGGAGCCTACTGACTACTGACTACTGACTACTGCCCCGAAGGGGCAAAGTCAGCTCGAAGCGCGCGCCCTCGCCGGGGCGTGAGGGCGCGAGGCGTGCGGTGCCGCCGACCTCCTCGATGCGCTTGCGGACGATGGCGAGGCCGAGGCCGGTGCCGCGCTGCCGGGTGGTGAAGAAGGGCTCCCAGATGCGTTCGCGCTGCTCGGGCGCGACGCCGGGGCCCGTGTCCGCGACCGCGACCGTCAGACGGCCGCCCGTGGCGTCGGCCGAGAGCGTGACGCGCCCGCCCGCGGGGGTCGCGTGGAGCGCGTTGAGGACGAGGTTGGTCAGCGCGTCGCGGAACGAAGAGGCCGCGGCGCCGTCAAGCTCTTCGCCGGCGTCGCCGACCTCGGACTTGAGCGCCACGCCGCGCGCGGCGGCCTCCTTCTGGAAGAGCGTCACCACCGATTCGAGCAGCTCGCCGAAGCGGAGCGGCTCGCCCGTCTGCGGGGCGCTGCGCGCGAAGCTGAGCATCTGCGTGACGCTGCGCGAGAGGCGGTCGGTCTCGCCGACTATCAGTTCGAGGTCGCGCGCGTACTCGCGCTTGAGGTAATCGTCCTCGCGCAAGACCTGCGCGATGGACTTGATGGCCGAGAGCGGGTTCTTGACCTCGTGCGCGACGGTCGCGGCCATGCGTCCGAGCGCGGCCAGCCGCTCGCTCTGCGCGATGCGGCGTTCGAGTCGGACGTTCTCCTCGAAGAGCCGGCTGTCCTCGATGGCGATGGCGACCTGCCCCGCGAGCAGTTCGAGCGAGCCGCGCACCTCGTAGGTGAGCGCCCCCGGCTCCGCGTCCACGAGCATCAGCCCGACGACACGCTCGTCGCGCCTGAGCGCGAAGGCCGTCTCCCACCCGCGCTCGCGCAGCAGAGTCGAGCCCTCGGCCTGTTCCAGCCCCGCCTCAGCTTCGAGCGCCAGCACGCGCGCGGCCCACTCGTCCTCTTCCGCCCGCGCCCCGGCTTGCTCCTCGTTCACCGGGGCCACGGCCGCGCCGACCGCCGTCGATGTCGCCGCGCCGGGCGAAGGGGCGTCGCCGCCCACGCCGCGCCTCTCCTTCAACAGCCCAGGCACGTTCGCCTCGAAGTGAGTGTGAACGTCAGAGCCGGCCGCCACTTCACTCCCCGAGCCGTTGCCCGCGGCCTCGCGCACGCCCTCGCCCTCGGGCGTCGCGGCGGCGAGGATGCGGACGCGCCGGAGGCCCAGGCTCTCGGCGGCGCGCTCTTCGACGAAGCGCAGAAACTCGTGAAGCTGCCCGTACCGGCCGACCGACTTGCCGATGCGCGCCGCCACCTCGCGGAACAGACCCGCCTCCTCCTCGAACAGGCGCCGGAACCTGCGGTCGAGCCAGCGCCGCAGGGGCGCGGCGACCAGCGCGAGCAGCAGGATCATCAGCGACTCGACCGCGCCGGGCCGCAGGTCGTAAGCCTCCGTCAGCCACAGCGCGATGGTGCGTATGCCGTAGAGGTAGACGACGAGGACGACCGCCGCGAACGACGCGAGAATCAGACTCTCCTTGAAGATGAGTTCGAGGTAACGATAACGATAGATGTGATACGCCAGCAGCGCCGTCGGCAGGAGCGAGCCGAGGTTCGCGAGCGTCTGGAGGTAGAGCCCGAGCCGCGTCCCCTTCCCCCAGCCCAGGCCGTAGACGCCGAGTATCAGCGCCGCGATGCCGACGAACGACGCCGCCAGCGTCTTCAACAGCCGCCGCTCCGCCTGCGACTTCGAGAGCCGCGCGATGAGAAAGTCCGTCCCCGCGCACAGGCACAGGACGTAAGCCGCCCACAGCGCGAACGGCACCAGCAGGTGCGACAGGCGCACGAACATCGGCGCGTACGCGCCCGTCCAGAGCTTCGGCACCGCGTAGACGAGGAAGACCGCCGGCAGGTACGAGAGGTAGACGCGCGCCCTCTCGCTCCACGTCAGCGCGCGGGCCCGCGCGTTCGCCCAGAGGTGCAGGTGAAGGTGGAGGAGGAGCGAGTAGGTCAGCGTCACGCTCGACACCGCGAGCGTGTCGGCCAGACGCAGGAGCGGAGTCCAACGGTCCTGCGAGAGCCCGAGCATCGAGTGGAGAGCGACCAGCAGGCTCGACGCGTGCCACACGCCGAGCGCCACGGCCAGCACCAGCAGCACACGCTCCAGACGCCCCAGCGAGCGCCGGCTCCCCGCCAGCAGCGCCGCGATCCAGACGTGCAGCGCCGCCGCCGTGCTGTACCCGATGAGCTGTAGGACTTCGAGCAGGGCCATTGATTGGAAGACGTCGGATGCGAGATGTCAGATGCTAGTGAAGACGGGTGGCCTTAACTAACATCCGGCATCCGGCACCCGACATCTCTTCCTATTGCGAGGCCGCGGCCTCGCCCGCCGCCGGGGTGAGCGTTATCTCGATGCGGCGGTTTCGCGTGCGGCCGGCGGGGGTCGTGTTGGCCGAGACGGGGTTGGCGGTCCCCATCCCGTTGGCCTGTATGCGCGCGCCGTCAACGCCCGAGGAGACGAGGCGGCCGGCGAGCGCCTCGGCCCTGTCCTGCGACAGGCGCTGCAACTCGGAGGCGTCGCCGCGCGCGTCGACGAAAGCCTCGATGCGCACGCGCAACTCGGGGTTATTCGCGAGCAGCGCGGCGAGCGGGTCGATGGTCGTCGCCACCGCCTTCGGCGTCAGCTCGGCCGCGCGCGCGCCGGACCAGACCGCGTCGGGCAGAACGAGCACGAGCCCCTGCGCCGTCTCGCGCACCGTGCCGAAGCGCGCGAGCGACGCCTTCAGATTGCCGAGCGCCTCCTGCTGCTGCGTCGCGCGGCGCGCGGCCTCGACCCGCGCCTGCTCGGCGGCGCGCTCGCCCTCGATGCGCGCGAGCCTGAGGCGCGCCGCGTCGCCCTCTGTGCGGACGCCGGCCAGCTCGTCCCGCAGCCGCGCGACCTCGCCGCGCAGCTCGCGCAACTGCTGGTTGGCGCTGGCCGCGTCGCGCTCGGCCAGCTCGCGCGCCGACTCCTCCTTGCGCAGCCGGTCGCGCAAGTCCTGGATGGTGCGCCCCGACTGGGCGGCGGTCTCTTCGGCCTCGCTGATGGCGCGGTCGCTGGCGGCCTTCTCGTCCCGCCGCTTGCGCGCGGCGGCGCGCAGCTCGGCCGTCTCCTCGGCCTTGACGCCGAGGCTGATGGCGCGGCGCGCGAGCGTGTCCACCTCCGACTCGGACTGACCCAAACGCCACGCGTTCTCCGCCTGTTCGAGCATCGACTGCGCGTCCCGCAGCTCGGGGGTCGCGTCGCGCTCGGCGCCGGCGTAGCGCGCGATGCTGACGGCCTGGCGCGCGCCGAGCAGCGAGACGGGCGTGCGCACGTAGTCGCGGTCGGCGAGGTCGGGCACGCGCGAGTCGCGGAAGTAGTCGGAGACGTTGCCGATGTACTGGACGGGGATGGTGTTGACCTGCGCGTCGCCGGGGTCGCGCGGCGGGAGGTTTTCGAGCACGACCATCCGGGAGGGGCTGCGGACGAGGTAGTGCGGCTCGGCCGTGACGATGAGCGCGAAGGTTTCGAGCGGAGTCGTCACGTCGATCTTGGTGTCGACGAACATGCCGCCGCTGCGCTTCAGCTCGCCGAGGTTGTCGGCGCGCCCCTCGGGCGAGACGGCCCAGAGCACGTAGGTCGTGTAGATGCTGCCCAGCTCGAAGGCGCGCGGCAGTTTGTCGATGTTCATCTCGACGCGCGTGTTGCGACGCCCCGTGCGCTTCACCTTGGCAGACCCCGTCAGGCGCGGCAGCCGCGTCGTCCCGCGGAACCTGAGGCTCACGGTCTGCTCCAGCGGGTAGGAGACCGCGACCGTCTCGCGGCGGATGTCTGCCTGCGCGAGAGCCGACGCGGCGCACAGCAGGAGCGCCAGCGTCGCGGTCGTCATGCGTGTGAGAGAGCCAGGGAATCTCATAAACCGTACTCCTTTTAGTCGAGTGTCATGACGCGCCCTGGGGAGCCTCAGCGGTGAAGCGCGGTGAAAACAGCCTACAGCCAGATTGATGCCTCGAATCGCCCGCGCAGTTGCAGAAAAAGTCGGCGGCCCGCGGCTACTGCCTTGCGGCGCGGCGCTCGTGGACGAACCGCACGACGCCGACGGCGACGGCGCAGAGCAGGAGGATGTGTACGAAGCCCTCCCTGCCCAGGACGAATTTTCCCACGAGCCACGCGACGAACAGTGCCGCTACCACCAGTCGGACGTACACGCTAACCTCTCAAAACTACCGGCGGCTCATTTCGCGGCGGTCCTCACCGAGCCCTTCGGCAGCTCGACCGCGCGCAGCCCGGTGCGCGCGGTGTCGCCCCCGACGAGGAGCCCGCCGCCGCCGAGCGCCGGCGCGACGACGAGCGAGCGCGGCGCCGCGTCCTTCTGCCCCGCCCCGGCCTTCCCGCCTTCCTCGACACGCATCACGAGCGCGCCGTCGCGCCCCGAGTAGGCGAGCGCGAAGGTCGTCCCGCCGCCGGGCACGATCACGTCGAGCACGCCGTCGGCGTTGAGGTCGGCGAAGGCGGCCGAGGAGGCGTCGTTCGCGCCCTCGGCGTACCAGCGGACGTTGCCGTCCAGTGTGCTCACCAGCGCGACGCGGCCCCGGCGCGTGACCATCACAATCTCGCTGCTGCCGTCGCCGTCCACGTCCGCCGCGGCGAGGGCCCCGCGCACGGAGTCGTCGTCGGCCTTGATGGCGCCGAGCGCGCGCAGCTCCGGGACGCTGAAGGCCCACAGCCCGTTGTCGCTCCCGACCGCCATGAAGGGCGTGGCGCCGCGCATCGTGACGAGCGGGGCGGTCGTCACTTCGCCTTCGAGCTTCGACTCGCTGAAGAGCTGGCCGTCGCCGCCGCGGAACTCGACGCGGCCGCCCTCCCTCAGACCGAGCAGCACGCCGCGCTTATCGCCGAACGAGAACGCGTAAGGCGCGCCCGCCACCGCGCCCGAGAGCTTCTGGCTCGCCAGCACGCGCCCCGAGTTCGGGTTGATGACGTAGAACATCTCCGGGTCTTCGGTGACGACGACCAGCTCCGGCGTGCCGTCGCCGTTCATGTCGGTCGCCACGCCCGAGGCCGCGCGCCCTTCGAGCTTCGAGCGCCACATCTCCCGCCCCGTGTCGCCGAGCAGGGCGCGCACCCCGCCCTGCGTCGCCACGATGACCGAGGCGCCTCGCTGCGGGTCGCCGAGCACCAGCGGCCCGAAGGTGACCGCCTTCGCGTCGGGGGCCTGCGCGCCGGCCGCAGAGTTGTAGCGCGAAGTCCAGAGTGAGATGCCGCTCGCGCCGTCGACGGCGAAGACGCGGCCGTCGGCGCCGAGCCCGACGAAGTCCCAGACGCCGCCCGGTCGCAGGGAGGCCGGCGTGAGCCTCACGACCTCGCCCGTCGCGATGCGCCACCCCGTGGCGTCCGCGGGCAGCACGACGCTCGACTCGGCGACCTTCTGCTCGCCGCCCAGCGAGACGCGCTCGGGGCGCGAGTAAGAGACGCTCGTCTCGGCGGCCGCCGGGGCGACGCGCCAGAAGTAGTTGCCGGGCGGGAGGTCTTTGACGACGTACTGGCGCCCCTCGACCGCCTGGTCGAAGACGACGTCCTCGAACTTCTCGTCGGTGGCGAGCTGGAGCCGGTAACGGCTGACGCCCGGCTTGCCCTGCCAGCGGACGAGTATCGAGGGCGGGAGCTGTGTCGCGACGGGCTGCCCGGCCGGCTTATCGACGCCGGGCAGGAGGTCGGTGCCCGGTTTGACCTTCTCGGGCTTCTTTTTCTGCGGGGCCGATTTTCTCTGCGGCGGGGTGGCGGCGAAGGACACGGACGATAGGCACGCCGCGAGCGCGAGGGCGCCGAGCGTGCGGCGGCGCGGGGCTGTGGAATCGTGGGTCATGGGGCCTCGTTCAGTTTGTAACCGACGCCGCGCACGGTCAGGACGTAGGTCGGGTTCTTCGGGTCGGGCTCTATCTTGCGGCGCAGGCGGTTGATGTGCGGGTCTACGTTGCGCTGGTAGCCTTCGTACTCGGTGCTCCAGACCTCGTCGAGCAGGTCGTTGCGCGACCACGCCCTGCCGGGCTCGCTCGCCAACCGTTCGAGGATGTGGAAAACATCGCGGGAGTCTCGACGCCTCGGTCGCGCACGCGCCGGAGCAGCTCGAGGCCGGACATCCCCGGCATCGTCACGTCGAAGATGAAGCAGTCGAACGCGCCCGAGAGCGCGCGCTCGAGCGCCTCCTCGGCGCTCTCCTTCTCCTCGACCTCGAAGCCCAGCCGCCGGAAGTACTCGGCGAGCAGCATCCTCATGCTCAGGTCGTCGTCTACGATCAGTATCCGAAGGCTCACGCGTCCCACCTGAATTTGTGTCGTGGTAGAGCTTTGCACCGACAGTCCCGCCGCCAGTCTTTGCGCGCCGGAATTATAGCGCAAGAAGGGCGAAGATGCGCGGGGCGGCAACTCCTTGACGCCCAAAGCCCCCGCTCCGTATAGTTTGGTTTTACCGAGAGGCGGCGCGAATCATCCCCTCCAAAACCGACGACCGAGAAGGCGGGCCCCGGGCGACCATTTCATGCGCGACCTACGGCGACTCCTATTCTACCTCAAGCCGCACTGGGGAAAGTTCGCGCTCGCGACCGTGGCGATGCTCTTCGTCGGGCTGCTGCAAAGCGCCATCGGCGCGCTCATCGTCCCCATCTTCGACCAGGCGCTGCGCCAGGACGGCGGCGAGGCGCAGCGGACGCCCACGCTCTTCGGCCTCCAGCACGTCATCCCCGACTCGGGCTTCGAGGCGTGGCGCACCATCGCCGTCCTGCTCGTCGGCTTCACCATCGCCAAGGGCGTCGCAGAATACTTCTCGACCTACCTGATGGCGCGCGTCGGACAGGAGTCGGTCCTCAAACTCCGCACCGACATGTACTCGCACCTCCACGCGCAGTCGGCCGACTTCTTCGAGCGCCACCGCACGAACTACCTCGTCTCGCGGCTCGTCGGCTCGGCCGCCGCCATCGAGACGGCCGTCTCGAACACCCTGCGCGACATGCTGCGCGAGGGCTTCACGCTCGCGTGCTTCCTGACGGCCTCGTTCTACTACTCGTGGCGGCTGACGCTCGGCTCACTCGCCATCGCGCCGCTCATCGGATTCCTGACCGCGCGCTTCGGGCGGTCGCTCAGGAACCTCGCGCGCGAGTCGTACGAGGGCAACCAGCAGTTGGTCGACACCGCGCAGGAGGCCCTGTCGAACCAGACGATAGTGAAGGCTTACGTCGCGGAGGCGCGCGAGCTGGGGCGGTTCGAGCGCGTCGCGCGCCAGATCATGCGCGCCAACCTGCGCACCGCGAAGATTCACGGCATCGCGCCCAACATCATCGAGCTCATCGGCGTCTTCGCCGTCGCCGCGCTGCTCTTCTTCGCGCAGCGCGAGATTCTGTCGGGGCGGATGAACGCGGCGCTCTTCATCACGTTCCTCTTCTTCCTCTTCTCCAGCTACGACCCGATGCGCAAGCTCTCGCGGCTGCACAACGGCATGGAGCAGGCGCTCGCCGCCGCGCGCCACGTCCTCGAAGTGATGGACGAGCGCGCCGAGATGCCCGAGAAGCCCGGCGCCGTCGGGCTCGGGCCCCTCGCCGAAGCCATCGAGCTGAAGGGCGTCGTCTTCGGCTACGGCAACGAGGAGCGGCTGGTGCTGCGCGACATCAGCTTACGCATCCCCGCGGGGCGGATGGTGGCGCTCGTCGGCGAGTCGGGCGGCGGCAAGTCCACGCTCACCAAGCTCGTCCCGCGCTTCCACGACCCGACGGGGGGCGCGGTGCTCTGGGACGGCACGGACCTGCGCGACGCGACGCTCGCTTCCCTGCGCGGCCACACCGCGCTCGTCACGCAGGAGACGGTTCTCTTTAACGACACCGTCCGCTACAACATCTCTTACAGCCGCCCCGACGCCGCCGAGGCCGAGGTCGAGGCCGCCGCCCGCGCCGCGCACGCGCACGAGTTCATCAGGGAGCTGCCGCACGGCTACGACACCGTCGTCGGCGAGCGCGGCATCTTCCTCTCGGGCGGGCAGCGCCAGAGGCTCGCCATCGCGCGCGCCGTGCTCGCCGACGCCTCTGTGCTCGTCCTCGACGAGGCGACTTCGGCGCTCGACGCCGAGAGCGAGCGTCTCGTCCAGAAGGCCCTGGCGAACCTGACGCGGGGGCGGACGACCATCGTCATCGCGCACCGCCTCTCGACCGTGCGGCGCGCCGACCTCATCGTCGTCATCGAGCGCGGCCGCATCGTCGAGACCGGCCGCCACTCCGAGCTGCTCGCACTCGGCGGCGCCTACCGTAGGCTCTACGAACTGCAATTCGCTGACGAGGAGGAGGAAGAGCTGGTCGATGGTAAATAGTAAATAGTGAATAGATAAAACCACCATTTACCATTCACCATTCACCATTCACCACTTATGAAATCAATGACCGGGTTCGGCAGGGGCACGGCGCAGGGCGAGGGGTACAACGTCGCCGTCGACCTGAAGACCGTCAACAACCGTTTCCTCGACGTACACTTGCGGACGGGCACCGAGCTGGCGCAGGTCGAGCCGCTGGTGCGCAAGCGCGTCGGCGAGCGCCTGTCGCGCGGCCGCGTGGACGTCAACATCTCGGTCGAGCGCACGAGCGAGGTCAGCTACGAGGTCAACCGCCCGCTCATCGCCGGCTTCATCCAGGCCATGCGCGAGATGCAGCGCGAGTTCTCGCTGGCGGGCGAGCCCGACGTCAACGTCATCGCGCGGCTCCCCGGCGCGATGCAAACGGCGCGGACGGGCGTCTCGGAGGGGGCGCTGAAGGGCGTCGAGGAGGCGTTGGAGGAGGCGCTCGACGAGCTGGAAGCGATGCGCGAGGGCGAGGGCGCGGCGCTCGCCGCCGAGATGAGCTCGCGGCTCGACGAGATAGAGCGCAACCTGCCCGTCATCGAGTCGCTCTCCGGCCAGCAGGTGGACAACTACCGCGCGCGCGTCCTCAAGCGCATCTCGGAGCTGCTCGCGCGCGACGGGCTTGAGATCGTCGAGCTCGACCAGGGGCGTCTCTCGCAGGAGGTCGCGTACCTCGCCGACCGCAGCGACATCACCGAGGAGACCGCGCGGCTGCGCAGCCACGTTGCGCAGTTCCGCGCCGCGCTCGCGGAGACCGGCGACACCGGCAAGCGGCTCGACTTCCTCCTCCAGGAGTTCAACCGCGAGGCCAACACAGTCCTCTCCAAGTCCACCGACCTCGCCATCAAGGAGGCGGCGCTCAACATCAAGGCCGCGGTCGAGAAACTACGCGAGCAGGTGCAGAACGTTGAGTGAGGCGCGCGCCGACTCCGGCACGAAATCAAAGGCCGGAAAGGGCGGCTACCGGGGCATCCTCTTCGTCATCAGCTCGCCCTCCGGCGGGGGCAAGGGCACGCTCATCCGCCGCCTGCTCGAAACGGTTCCCGGCATCGGCTACTCCGTCTCCTGGACGACGCGCGCCCCGCGCCCGCGCGAGATCGACGGCGTCAACTACCGCTTCGTCTCCGAGGAAGAGTTCACACGGATGAGACAGGCGAACGGCTTCCTGGAGTGGGCGGTCGTCCACGGCAACCTCTACGGGACGGCCCGCGACGCGGTCAAAAAGGAGATGGCGGGGGGCCGCGACATCATCCTCGAGATCGACGTGCAGGGGGCGCGCGCCGTCCGCAAGGCCATGAGGTCGGTGGTGTCGGTCTTCATCTTCCCCCCGTCCTTCCAGGTCCTGCGCGAGCGCCTGACGGCGCGCATGACGGAGCGCCCCGAGGAGCTGGAGACGAGGCTCGCGAACGCGCGGGGCGAGGTCGAGCAGTATACATACTTCGACTACCTCGTCCTGAACGACGAGGTCGAGCGCGCCGCCACACAACTCTCGGCGATAGTGTTTGCGGAGAGGGCGCGGCGGAGGCGGCAGGAGTGGGTCGCGCGGCGCGTGCTCGCCTCCTTCGCCCCCCCGGCGGGCGTTGAATAAATGGCGCGGAAAGTTTATAAAAGAGTGTTCATCTAAACGCTGGATTTTATGAGGTGGCCGGCATTAGAGACCGCAGACGCCGGCCGGGGAGGGACATGGCAAAGCCCGCAGACGCGACGACGAAACCCGAAGAGCAGAACGAGCAGGAGCAGCCGCAGGAGACGCCCGAGCTGGACTCGAAGTACCGCCTCATCCTGGTCGCCGCACAGCGCAGCAAGCAGCTCCAGAGGGGCGCGCGGCCGCGCGTCGAGATGGACGCGCAGCGCCACAAGCCGACGCGCATCGCCCTCGAAGAGGTGCATCGCGGGATGATCAACTTCTCTATCCTCGAAAAGGAGTGAGCCGGCCCCGGCTCGCGGTTTAAAAACCTGAGGCGCGCCAGCGGCCGCCGTCCCGCATCCACGTCGGACGCGGGACGGCGGCCGCCGGCGCGCCTCTTTACGTGTTCCCTACATCCCCTTGTATTCAGGCCCGCCGCCGCCCTCGGGCGTGACCCAGTTGATGATCTGGTAGGGGTCCATGATGTCGCACGTCTTGCAGTGGACGCAGTTCGAGAAGTTTATCTGTAGCTTCCGTTGGCCTTCGCCGTTCTCGACCATCTCGTAGACGGCCGCCGGGCAGAAGCGCTGGCACGGGTTGCCGTACTCCTCCGCGCAGCGCGTCGAGCAGATGTTGGTGTCGAGGACGTGGAGGTGCGCGGGCTGGTCCTCGTCGTGCGAGACCGCCGCGTGGTAAACGTCGGTCACCTTGTTGAAGGTCAGCTTGTTGTCGAAGCGCAGCTTGCCGTAGCGCTGGTTGATGTCGTCGCCCTGATACCCGTAGTCCTTCAGCTTCTTCAACGCGGCGTGCCCCGGCTCAAGGCTCGCGCGGTCGAAGAGACCCCACGAGCGGCCGCCCGTGATGAACTGGAGCCCCGCGTTCGCCAGCCCCAGCCAGCGGCCGTGCTTGAAGGCGGCGTGGAAGTTGCGCACGCGCCGCAGCTCCTGCGTGATCCAGCTCTCGCGGACGAGCTGCCGGTAGCGCTTGAGCTGCTGTCGAGAGTAGTCCTCGACCAGCAGCGCCTCGAAGATGGCCTGCGCGGCGAGCATCCCGCTCTTGATGGCGGTGTGGATGCCCTTCAGCCGTTGCGAGTTGAGGAAGCCGGCCGAGTCGCCGACGAGCAGGAACCCGTCGCCGTGAAACTGCGGGATGGCGTAGAAGCCGCCGGCCGCGATGGTCTTCGCGCCGTAGCGTATCATCCTGCCGCCTTCGAGCAGCTTCGCCAGGAAAGGGTGCTCCTTGAACCGCTGGAACTCGGCGTGCGGGTCGAGCAGCGGGTCCTGGTAGTCGAGCCCCGTCACGTAGCCGAGGTTGACGATGCGGTTCTGCATCCCGTAAATCCACCCGCCGCCGTAGGTATTCGCGTCCGACGGGAAGCCGAGCGTGTGCGTGACGCGCCCGGCCGGGTAGCGGTCGTCGGGCAGCTCCCAAAGCTCCTTGACGCCGATGCTGTAGACCTGCGGCTCGCGCCCGTCGTTCAGGCCCAGCCGCTGCGTCAACTGCTTCGTCAGCGAGCCGCGCGGCCCCTCGCCGAGCACCGTCACCTTCGAGAGGATGTCCACGCCCGGCTCGAAGTTGGCGCGCCGCCTCCCTTCCCTGTCCACGCCCTTGTCGCCCGTGCGCACGCCGACGACGTGGTCTTTCTCGTCGTAGAGCATCTCTGCGCCGGGGAACTCGGGGAAGATGTTGACGCCCGCCTCCTCGCACTTCTCGCCGAGCCAGGCGGTGAGCTTGTTGAGCGAGACGATGTAGTAGCCGTGGTTCTTCAGGGGCGGCGGGGTGACGGGCGACTTGATGGCGCGCGTCTTGGTCAGGTAAAGGAAGTAGTCCTCCTTGACCGGCGACTCGACCGGCGCCCCCTGTTCGAGAAAGTCTGGGATTAGTTCCCTCAGAGCCTTCGGGTCCATCACCGCGCCCGAGAGGATGTGCGAGCCGACGGCCGCGCCCTTCTCGATGACCGCGATCTGAATCTCGCCGAGCGGCTTCCCTTTGCGAGTCCCCTTCTCGACGGCCTCGTTGTGCTCGCCGACGAGCCGCGCGAGGTGCAGCGCCCCGCTCAGAGACGCCGGCCCCGCGCCGACGAAGAGAACGTCCATCTCGATGCTTTCGCGTTCCATCACTCGTGCTCCTACGATCAACGCCGAACGGAAAAATGAATTGCCATTCAGTTTAGCGAGCCGCCGTGAAAATAGCAAAACGGCTGCGCTTCGGGCTCCGGATTTGCCGATTCCGCGGGCGGGGCACATAATCTTCCGCAAGGTTCATCCCGACGATTTCAGGACGAAGGGGACGCTCGATGTCCGAGCACAAGCACGCGAACCGCCTGGCCGGCGAGACCAGCCCGTACCTTTTGCAGCACGCGCACAACCCTGTGGAGTGGTACCCCTGGGGCGAGGAGGCGCTCGAACGCTCGAAGCGCGAGGACAAGCCCATCCTACTCAGCATCGGCTACTCGGCCTGCCACTGGTGCCACGTGATGGAGCGCGAGTCGTTCGAGGACGAGGAGATCGCGCGCCAGATGAACGAGCAGTTCGTCAACATCAAGGTCGACCGGGAGGAGCGCCCCGACCTCGACCAGATTTACATGAGCGCCGTCCAGATGATGACGCGCCACGGCGGCTGGCCGCTGACCGTCTTCCTCACGCCCGACCTCGTCCCCTTCTACGGCGGCACATACTTCCCTCCCGAAGACCGCCACCAGATGCCAGGCTTCCCGCGCATCCTCGCCGCCGTCTCCGAAGCCTACCGCACGCGCCCCGAGGAGGTGCGCCAGTCGGCGTCGGAGATTCTTTCGGAACTGCAACGGATGACGGCCGCGCCCGAGTCGTCCGAGGCCATCAACACACAGCTTCTCGACAACGCCCACCGCGTGCTCGCGCGCTCGTACGACACGCGACACGGCGGCTTCGGCGGCGCGCCCAAGTTCCCCTCCTCGATGAGCCTCGACTTTCTGCTGCGCACATGGAAGCGCACGGGCGACGGGCGCGCGCTGGGGATGGTGACGCACAGCTGCCGGCAGATGGCATGGGGCGGGTTGTACGACCAGCTCGGCGGCGGCTTCCACCGCTACTCGACAGACGCGCGCTGGCTCGTCCCGCACTTCGAGAAGATGCTCTACGACAACGCGCTGCTCACGCGGCTCTACCTCCACGCCTTCCAGGCGACGGGCGACGGATTCTTCCGCCGCGTCGTCGAGGAGACGCTTCAGTACGTCGCGCGCGAGATGACCGACGAGTCCGGCGCCTTCTACTCGACGCAGGACGCAGACTCGGAGGGGGTCGAGGGCAAGTTCTTCGTCTGGGACAAGGAGGAGGTCGAGTCGTTGCTCGGCCCCGAGGACTCGCGTCTCTTCTGCGCCTACCACGGCGTGACCGAGGGCGGGAACTTCGAGGAGAGCAACATCCTCAACATCCCGAGGCCCGCCGAAGAGGTCGCCCGCGAGCAGAACGTTTCGGTCGAGCGTTTGACCGAGGCGGTCGAGCGGGGGCGCGGGATCCTCTTCACCGAGCGCGAGCGGCGCGTCAAGCCCGGTCGCGACGAGAAGGTCATCACCGCGTGGAACGGCCTGATGCTCGAAGCCTACGCCGAGGCGGCGGCAGCGCTCGGGCGCGAAGACTACCGCGAAGCGGCCGAGCGCAACGCCGGGTTCATCCTCAAAGCGCTCGTCTCTGACGGTCTGCTCCTGCACGTCTACAAGGACGGGCGCGCCAAGCACGTCGGGTTTCTCGACGACTACTCCTACGTCGTCTCCGGCCTCGTCACGCTCTATGAGACGACGGGGCGCCTGCGCTGGCTTGAGGCGGCCGTGCGGCTGACCGACAAGATGCTCGAAGAGTTCTGGGACGAGGAGGGCGGCGGCCTCTTCTACAACGGCGTGAGCGGCGAGAAGCTGATCGTGCGCAACAAGGACTACTTCGACAACGCGACGCCGTCGGGCAACTCGGTCGCCGCCGAGGCGCTCCTGAGGCTCTCGGTGCTGACGGGGGACGAGAACTACGCGCGTAGGGCCGTGGGCGTCCTGCGGCTCGTCCGCGACGCGGTCGAGCGCTACCCTTCGGCGTTCGGCTACGCGCTCGGCGCGTTCGACTTCCACCTCGCAAAGCCGAAGGAGGTCGCCGTCGTCACGGGCGGCGACGCAGAGGGCGCCGCGCGTCTGTTGCGCGAAGTCTGGGGACGCTACCTCCCGAACAAGGTCGTCGCTCTCGCCGCGGGCGAAGATGACGGGGCGGCCGCCGAACTCGTCCCGCTCCTGCGCGAACGCGGCACGACGGGCGGCCGCGCCACCGCCTACGTCTGCGAGAACTACACCTGCCTTCGGCCGGTCAACACGGCCGAAGAGCTGGCGGCGCAGCTCGAAGGCGACGCCGGGCGCGTGGCTCAGGGCTGACAGGACTCGCGCAGCGCGCGGAGCAAGTCTTCGCCGAAGCTTCTTACCTTCGACTCGCCAAGGCCGTAGATGTTCGCGAGGGCTTCGAGCGTCTCGGGGCGCTCGCGCGCGAGGTGTTCGAGCGTCCGGTCGGGGCAGATCATGTAGGCGGGCACGCGCTGCGTGTTGGCGCGCCCCAGCCTCCACTGCTTCAGCGCCTTGACCACGCGCTTCTCATCCGGCGTCAGGACGATCTCCGGCCCCGCCGGCCTCCTCTTTTTGCGCGGCTCCTTCCCCGGCTCGGCCGGCTCGGACGGCGCCAGCTCCGACACGCGCAGCGCAAGCTCCAAACGCCCCTCCTCCGCGAGCAGACGGCTCAACTCGTCGTAGACCAGCAGCGCCATTCTCGCGTCGAGCGCGGCGTACTCTATCTGCGCGCGTGTCAGCGGACGGCGGCGCCAGTTAGACTTCTGGAACGTCTTATCCAGAGGCAGCCCGAACAGGTGCTCGGCCAGCGCGGCGAGGCTGTGCGACGAGAGCGTGAGCGCCATGCGCGACATCCGCAGCGTGTCCACGAGCCCCGCCGTGAGGACGCCCGCGCCGCGCAGCACCCCTTCGTCAAATCGCGCGTTGTGCGCGATCATCTTCGTCTCGGGAGACTCAAGCAGCGGCTTGAGTGCCTCCACGCCCGCGGCGAGGACGTCGGCCACGAGCACGTCGCCCTCTGGCGGCGCCAGCTGCACCAGCGAGACCTCCATGCGGCTGGTCTTGACGTCCCAGCAGGTCTCCGTGTCGAGCCCAAGCAACCTCTCGCCGCCGAGCGCCTCGGCGGCCTCGCGCAGCTCGGCCGGGTCGGCGACGTAGCGCCAGGTGACGCGGCCCGAACGCTCCAGCCAGCTCAAACTTCCGCCCTCTTGCTCATCCGAATTTTTTCCCACGACGAAGGCGCGCAATTTAGCACACAAAAGCGCACGCACGCAGGCTAATTTGGGCAATAATATACTTGACGTACCACGCGCTTCGTGCTATAACTTAGCACATGAAGAGCAGCGGCAAAAAGACACCACGTACAACGGACTTCCCGCAGACCTTACAGGAAGCAATCAAGTATTTCTCAGACCCCGAAGCTTGCACAACGTTCGTTGCGATGATGCGCTGGCCTGACGGGGTGACTTGTCCTTACTGCGCGGGCAAGGCTCTGTCTTACCTCTCGACTGTCCGCAAGTGGAAGTGCATGAACAAGACTTGCCACAAGCAATTCAGCGCGAAGGTCGGCACGGTCATGGAAGACAGTCCGATTGGCCTTGATAAATGGCTCGCGGCTATGTGGATGATTGCCAACGATAAGAACGGCATTAGTAGTTATGAAATTCACCGCGCTCTGGACATCACGCAAAAGTCGGCGTGGTTTCTACTTCACAGAATCCGTCTCGCCATGCAGAACGGCACGCTTGAAAAGATGAAAGGTCAAGTGGAAGCCGACGAGACGTACATCGGCGGCCTCGCGCGCAACATGCACAGGAGCGAGCGCGGGAGAAAGGTTAAGGGCACGGGCGGCAAGGGTAAGGTCGCTGTTATGGGCTTGCTAGAGCGCGACGGCAAGGTGAGAGCGAAGGTGATTAGAGACGCGACCTCTCTTATTCTACACGCCGAAGTGAGAGGCAACGTCGAGCCGGGCGCGGAACTCTTCACGGACGCATGGCAAGGTTATAGCGGCCTGCATCAGCAGTTCATCCACCAAGTCATTAACCACGCGGAGAAGTACGTTGACGGCCAGATTCACACGAACGGGATTGAGAACTTTTGGAGCCTCTTGAAGCGCGGTATTAAGGGAACGTATGTGAGTGTTGAGCCGTTCCACTTGTTCCGCTATCTTGACGAGCAGACTTTCAGGTTCAACGAGAGAAAGGGGAAAGACGCTGATAGGTTCATTAAGACTGTGAGGCAGATTGCAGGAAAGCGACTGACCTTTGATGAACTTACCGGCAAGAAAACTTGCCACTAAAGAGAGGCGGCAAGGGCGCGGCAAACGGAAGCGGGTTATTTAGCCCGCTTCTCTTTTTCGCGCTCTTTCTTTTTCTTGTATTCTTCCTGCCGCTTATCAATCTCTTTCTTCGGAACGGCCAACAGTTTCCTAGTGAACTCGGTGAAAGTGTCGGCTTCGCTTCGCGGTTCGGTACGGGTCTGTTTTCTCATCAGTACCTTTCTTCCACACTTTCTTTATGCTCTTTGTAGATTGTGAATCTGTCTGACCTGAGATACGTGACGTGCCCTTTGGCTTCAGACCTCTTTCCAGATTCACAAAATGCCTTCATTCGGGCGTATATCTCTTCGGCGCTCGGTCTTGGATGTTTGATTAAGATTATCCCGCCGTGCTCGCAAGGTTCATACACGCGCTCATTGATGTCTCTAAAGTTATGGGTTAATAGTAGTCGCCGCTTTGTCGTTGTTGCGGCTACCAGCCGATTATCCTTAGTGCCCGACTTTAGGCCGCACTCAAAGGTCGTTTTAACATCAACCGACCCGATTCTGCGGAGGGCGTCTATCACTTGCGGGCCAAGAATATCTTCGTCAACCATGACCTTAAGGTGTTTCGTGCGGGTCACACGCTATCTCCAAAAAGTCTTGAGCGTAAGCGATGGCATCTTTAATCTGCTTCTCGCTTAGATGAGGTTCATGGATTTTTACAACGGCTTGAATACTTCCGTATAGATACAGCTTTGCCAGAACATTGCCGACCGATAGCCGCGTGTTTTCAACGTGCGGCGTACCGCTAAGAACTTCTGCATCCATATTAATAGCCGGATGCCCCACGCACAGCCTTTCCGCCAGAGCGCGGATGCGTTTCTTAACCAGAGCCTCGTCAACCGGACGCTCTATGCGAACCAGAACGGGAGCCTGTCGCCGTTGCCGCCTTTCAAACAGATACTTCGCCGGGGATGTCGGCATGGCGCAGGATATAGCAGCCTTAGACACCCGTCGTGCTCTTACTACCATTGCCATTCTCCCTTCTTATCAGAGGGTTGATGTACTGAGAGAATCTTTCTACCTCTTGAATCAACTCAAACTGTTTTAAATCTACGTCTAAGTAAGCTTGGCCGAAGATAAACGTACTTTCCTCGCCACGGTCAACGATAGCCGTTGCCAAAGGTGCGGTTTCAGGAAAAGTGATAGCAACGCCTGTCACGACAGAGTCTTTCAACGCTTCGTCTGATGACAAGAGCGGGTACGGAAGATTTATCGTCGGCACGAACCTCTTATCAAATATAAATACGCTGTTGATGTGTGCATGTGGCGTCTCGCTCTTGAAAAATTGCCCGAACCATTGCGCGGAATCTTCTAAGTAAGGGGACTGTTCACCCTTCACCGCCCTTTCGGCCTTATGATAGTTAATCGTAGCCGTCCCGCTGCCGTCTTCTTTAATCAGGATTCTTAAATGCGCGTGCTGTTTCGCGTTCGCTTTTCGGCTCCCAAAGGATATTGTCAAAGACAAGTCACCGTCTTCATCAACCAATTCGCTTGCGTCCTTAAAGCCAGTCGCCTTCAGGAAACCATCCTTTCTAAATTCTTCGGCAGTGAAGCCGTGGGATTCTCTCTCCGACTGCTTGGATGCGTTAACGTGGGACACTTGCAGTCTGCGAAACGTCACACGCCCCGCGAGGATTATTATATAAGAGGCGGGAAGCATACAGGAAGACGCCAGTGGCGTCACGGGAAATCTACGCGGCGGGTTGTGTGAGGTAAAATACAGGCTCGGAGTCGTGGTACGTCAAGTATATTATTGCCCTAATTTGCTTGACTTGGGCCTCCTGAACGCGTTACCTTTCCTGTGCCAACATTGTTGGCCGCCCCTTCTGACCGCCACACGTCATCAGCCCTTCCCGCGCTCATTCCCGGTTCAAAGATGCCGCCCAAAAGCTCGAAAGTCACCAACGCGCTCGTCTCAGGTGTCGTCTCGCTCGGGTTTCTCGGCTCGCTCCTCGGCCTGCTGTTACGCTCGCCGGGAGCCTTTTCGGCGGCGGAAGTCTCGCTCATCTTCACCGGCGGCCTCATGCTCCTGCTGCTCGCGTGGCTGCCTTTGCGCCACAGGAAAATGTTGAACGCGGCGCGGCGCGAGGAGGCCATCAAGTTTGAGCAGGTGCGGGCGGCGTCCGACCTACACATGCGCGCGGTCGAATCGCTGGCCATTGCCATCGACGCCAAAGACCAGACGACGCACGGGCACGTGCGTCGCACGCAGGTCTACGCGCTCGAACTCGGGCGGCTGCTGGGCGTCAGCGCGGACGAGCTTGAGGCGCTGAGGGCCGGGGCGCTGCTGCACGACGTGGGAAACCTTGCCGTCCCCGAGTACATCCTGAATAAGCCCGGCCGCCTGACCGCCGCCGAGTTCGAGAAGATGAAGGTCCACACCTCGGTCGGGGGCGACATCGTCAAGCGAGTGGGCTTCCCTTACCCGGTCGAGGATGTCGTGAGGTCGCACCACGAGCGCTGGGACGGCACGGGCTACCCGCGCGGTCTAAAGGGTGAGCACATCCCGCTCGTGGCGCGCATCATCTCGGCCGTGGACTTTTACGACTCGACTCGCTGCGACCGCCCCTACCGCGCCGGGATGACGCGCGACGAGTCGCTCGCGCTGCTCAAGCGGATGGCCGGTAAGTCCTTCGACCCCGTCGTCGTCGAGATGTTCGTCAAACACATCGACGCCTTCGACGCGCTCATCCCGGCGGAAGACCTTCGCGAGCAGGTGCAGACGCCGCCCGCGGCCCCGCCGCCCCTCGCCGACACGACCGGCGCACACGGCGCCGCGGCCGCGCACGACGGCGCGGAGGGCTTCCGCTCAATCGCGCGCGCTCAGCGCGAGGTCGCGGCGCTGCACGAGCTGGCTCAGCTCATCGGCAGCTCGCTCAACCTACAGGACACGGCGGCGCTCGTCGCGGCGCGGCTCCGCACCATCGTCCCTTACGACGCCTGCGTCATCTACGCCGTGGACGAGCGGTCGGGTCGCGCCGCCCCGGTCTTCGCGGCCGGCGAGTGGGCCGAGTTCTTCGGCTCGCGCGGCGTGGCGGTCGGCGAAGGCATCACGGGCTGGGTTCTGGCGAACGCGCGCGGGATGCGCGACACGCCGCCCGAGTTCGAGCTGGCGGGCGCGCCCCCCGAGGTCGCCGCAGAGGTGGCCGACGTCGTCTCCTCGCCGCTCGTGCGTGAGGACGGCGCCTACGGAGCCATCACTCTCTACTCGAAGACTACGGGCGCTTACGCCGAAGAGCATCTGCTCCTGCTCGAAACGGTCTGCCTCCACACCTCGGCGGCGCTCGCCAACGCGCTGGCGCACGAGCGTACGCGCGAGAGTGCGCTGACCGACCAGCTGACCGGGCTCCCCAACGCGCGCGCGCTCAGGCTGATGCTCGAACACCGCCTGGCCGAGTGCCGCCGCTACGAGGGCGAAGTCGTCTCGGTGCTGAGCATCGACGTTGACGACCTCAAGGCGTTCAACGAGCAGTTCGGCCACGGCGTCGGCGACCGCCTGCTGGCCTCGGTCGCGGCGGTCGTCAAGAGCCAACTGCGGCAGATGGACATGCTCGCGCGGTTCGCGGGCGACGAGTTCCTTGCGGTCATGCCCGGCGCCTCGGCGCAGGTCGCGGCCGTCGTCGCCGAGCGCGTCAGGGGCGCCGTCGAGTCGCACGACTTCAACGTCAAGACCGGGCGCAGCGCGCGGGTCACGGTCAGCATCGGCACGGGCTGCTACCCCGAAGACGGCGAGACGGCCGACGACATCCTCTCGGCCGCGACGCGCGAGATGCGGCGCGAGAAGCTCGCACGCAGACACGCACACCCGCACGCCGCCACCGTCGTCTCCCTCGACACATACCGGTAGGAAGCGGACAGTAGACAGTAGTCGGAAGGTAAGAAACGGGCGGCGCGTCCCAGGCATCAACCCGGACGCGCCGCCTTCGGTTTTCTACTGCCTGCTGACTACTTTTTCGCCTTTTTGCCGCGCGCGTTAAAGTCGCGTATAATCCCTTCCCGTCACAACTGAACACGAAAGTCGCTGAGGTAGTGCGGCGCCCGAAAGCCCTTGATTTGGCGCACCGGGCGTCGGCGGAAGCGCCCGCACGCGCGCGCGAGAATTCCACCTATGAGTGAGCTTAAAGTGACACCGATGAGACCTCGTACACAGACGGAAGGGGCTTCGGCCGGCGCGGGAGTGGCCGAGGAGCGCGACGGGCAGGGGCGCGGCGAACAGGCGCGCGACGAGCGCGACCGCATCGACCCGGCGGGGCTGCGCGAAGAGCACGAGCGGCGCCAGCAGGAGCAGCAGAAGCACATCGAGGGGGTAGACCGCGAGACCCTTCTGCGGATGCTCTACCAGATGGTTCTCATCCGCCGCTTCGAGGAGAAGGCGGCCGAAGCCTACACGCTCGGCAAGATCGGCGGCTTCTGTCACCTCTACATCGGGCAGGAGGCGGTCGCCGTCGGCGCGCTCTCGGCGCTGAGGCCGGACGACTACGTGCTCACGAGCTACCGCGACCACGGCCACGCGCTCGCGCTCGGCATGTCGGCCGACGAGGTGATGGCCGAGCTGTTCGGCCGCGCCGGAGGATGCTCGGCGGGCAAGGGCGGCTCGATGCACCTCTTCGACACGGACAAGCACTTCCTCGGCGGCCACGGCATCGTCGGCGGTCAGATTCCGCTCGCCACCGGCGTCGCCTTCGCCACCAAGTACAAGGGCACCGACCAGGCGACGCTCTGCTTCTTCGGCGAGGCGGCGGTCAACCAAGGCGCGTTCCACGAGTCGCTCAACATGGCGCAGCTCTGGAAGCTGCCCTGCGTCTACATCTGCGAGAACAACCAGTACGGCATGGGCACGTCTCTGAAGCGCGCGATGTCTATCAGCGACGTGTCGCAGAAGGCCGTCGGCTACGGAATGGAGTCCGAGTTCGTTGACGGGATGGACGTGCTGGCGGTGCGCGCGGCGACCGCGCGCGCCGTCGAGCGCGCGCGCAAGGACAGCTTGCCCTCGCTCATCGAGATTCGCACCTACCGCTTCATGGGTCACTCGATGTCCGACCCCGGCCACTACCGCACGCGCGCCGAGATAGAGCAGTACCAGGAGCGCGACCCCATCAAGGTCTTCGGCGACAACCTCCGCGAGAAGGGCGTGCTCGACGACGAGGGGCTCAAGGCCGTCGAGGCGCGCGTCCGCGAGGAGGTCGAGCGCTCGGTCAAGTTCGCCGACGCCAGCCCCGAGCCCGCGCCCGAAGAGCTTTTCACGGACATCTACGCCAGCCCCATCAAGCCGGGACGATGAGAAGCCGACTGCGAAACTGCGCCATCCCCATCGCGCTGGCGGCCGTCGCCGTCGCGGCGCGGCAGTACCCGCACGGTCACCCTCTGCTCCAGCAGGCTGAGGTCTTCGCCGCGCGGCGGGCGCGCTTCCTGCCGATGACACTCGGCGGGAGTCCGGTCAAGGTCTCGGGCGTCATCACGTACAACTTCGTCCCCGTGTGAGCCGCGGCCGGCGGCGCGTGCGGGAGGTTTTTATAGTCGTAAGGTTGGCATCAACCGTCCGGAGGTTTCGATGGCTGTCATAACGATGCGCGAGGCGCTCAACCAGGCGATGCGCGAGGAGATGCGCCGCGACGAGGGCGTCTTCCTGATGGGCGAGGAGGTCGCCGCCTACCAGGGCGCGTACAAGGTCTCGAAGGGGCTGCTCGAAGAGTTCGGCGACCGGCGCGTGGTCGACTCTCCCATCACCGAGCTGGGCTTCGCGGGTCTCGGCGTCGGCGCGGCGATGGCCGGCCTGCGGCCCATCATCGAGTTCATGACCTTCAACTTCTCCATCCTCGCCACCGACCAGATCGTCAACCACGCGGCGAAGATGCGCTACATGTCGGGCGGGCAGTTCAAGGTGCCCATCGTCTTCCGCGGCCCGAACGGCTCGGCCTTCCAGGTCTCCTCGCAGCACTCGCAGGCTCTGGAGAGCTGGTACGCGCACTTCCCCGGCCTGAAGGTGGTGATGCCCTCGACGCCGGCGGACGCCAAAGGGCTCCTGAAGAGCGCCATCCGCGACGACGACCCCGTCATCTTCCTCGAACAGGAGCGCATGTACGGCCTCAAGGGCGAGGTGCCCGACGGCGAAGACTTCCTCGTCCCGCTCGGGCAGGCCGACGTCAAGCGCGAGGGCAAGGACTGCACCGTCGTCGCGCGCTCGATGACGGTGCCGCTCGCCTTGAAGGCCGCCGAGGAGCTTGAGAAGCAGGGCGTCTCGGTCGAGGTCATCGACCCGCGCACCATCCGCCCGCTCGACATCGAAACGATCGTCAACTCGGTGAAGAAGACCAACCGGCTCGTCGTCGCCGAGGAGTCGCACGCCTTCTGCGGCGTCGCCGCCGAGATCAGCGCGCAGGTCATGGAGCACGCCTTCGACTACCTCGACGCGCCGGTCAAGCGCCTCTCCGGCGCGGACGCCCCCATGCCTTACGCCAAAAACCTCGAACGGCTCGCGCTCCCCGACGTGGAGCGCATCGTCAAGGCCGTCCGCGAGGTCGCATATTTGGAGTAGTCAGTAGCCAGTAGTCAGTAGCCAGTAGCGCTCCGCGCTGCGGTCGTTGACACTGAACCTCGAACGATTCGTGTGTAAATGTTCTTCTACTGACTACTGTCTACCGACTACGGTCTACTGAGGATTCCAATGGCTACTCAGGTCGTGATGCCGAAGCTGTCGCCGACGATGGAGGAGGGGCAGCTCTCGCGCTGGCTGAAGAACGAGGGCGACAAGGTCAGCGTCGGCGAGCCGCTCGCCGAGATAGACACCGACAAGGCGACGATGGAGGCGCAGGCGCTCGCCACCGGCGTGCTGCGAAAGATTCTCGTGCCCGCGGGCGAGACCGTCCCCCTGGGCGCCGTCATCGCCATCATCGGCGAGCCGGACGAGGACATCTCCGGCCTCGTCTCCGAAGCGTCCTCCGGCGCGGCTCAGGCCGACAACAAGGAGCGCATCGAGGAGAGCGTGCAGGGGCGCGCGTACGGCGCGCCCGACGAGCTGGCGCAGGTCGTGCCCGGCGGCGAACGCACGCAGGCGACTGTCGAAGGCCAGCCGCTCAAAAGCGACGTGGGCGGCACGCCCGCCGCCCCGGAGGCCGGCGCGGCCGGGCAGAACAAATCTCAGGACCCTCCGCAGCCGCAGCAGCCACAGCCCACGGCAGCCGACGCGGGCGGCAACGGTCAGCGCGCCGAAGGGAGCCGCCTCATCGTCTCGCCCATCGCCGCTCGCATGGCCGCCGAGGCCGGCATCAACCTCCACGACCTGCGCGGCAGCGGCCCCGGCGGGCGCATCGTCAAACGAGACATCGAGGCCGCCATGAGCGGCGCGGCCGCGCAGCCCGCCGCACAACCGCAGGCACAGCCGCAGACGCAGGAACAGCCCGGCACACAACTCCGCGCCGTTCCCTCGCCCGCGCAGGTTCCCGCCGACGGCGTCGCACCTTACCGCGAGGAGAACGTGACGACGATGCGCGCGACCATCGCGCGGCGTCTCATCACCTCGCTCGGACCCATCCCGCACATCTTCCTCACGACCGAGGTCGAGATGGACCGGGCGGTCGAGATGCGCCGCCAGCTCAACGAGCTGGACCCGGAGAACAAGGTCAGCATCAACGACTTCGTCATCAAGGTCGCCGCCGTCGCGCTCATGCGGCACCCGGCGGTCAACGCCTCTTTCCAGGAGAAGGCCGTCCGCTACTACGAGCGCGCCGACGTGGGCGTCGCCGTCGCGCTCGAGAACGGGCTCATCACGCCGGTCGTGCGCTCGGCGAACACCAAGTCGGTCGGGCAGATAAGTCGCGAGGTCAAGGAGCTGGCCGAGCGCGCGCGCAACCGCAAGCTCGCGCCCGACGAGTACACCGGGGCGACCTTCTCCGTGAGCAACCTCGGCATGTTCGGCGTCGACGAGTTCACCGCGCTCATCAACCCGCCCGAGGCGGCCATCCTCGCGGTCGGCGCGGTCACCCCGCGCCCCGTCGTGCGCGAAGGCCAGGTCGTGGTGCGCCAGATCATGCGCGTCACGCTCTCCTGCGACCACCGCATCGTTGACGGCGCCGCCGGCGCCAAATTCCTCCAGACGCTCAAGAAGATTCTGGAGAACCCGCTCTACCTGATCACCTAGACCAAAGGGGGAAACGTGAGCAGCAGCCAGCAGGACGAGACGCCGACCAACGTGACCACCGACGCCGAGAGCCAGGAGTACGGCGCGCAGCACGGCCAGACCATCGAGGGGGAGAACACAGGCTCCTCCGACCCGGACGCGGAGGCCGACCCTTCCAATACGGGCGCGGGCGAGCCCGGCGAGGGCACGGGCGCTAAGGGCGGCGAGTACAGCTAAGCTTTTGTCGAGAAGGGCAAGCGGGGCCGGGCCGCACGTCGCGCTCCTCGCGGTGCAGGTCATCTTCGGGACGTGGCCCATCATGGGCAAGCTGGCGCTGCGCGTGGTCCCGAGCACGGGGCTCGTCGCGGTTCGCGTCGGCGGCGCGGCCCTGGCCTTCCTGCTCGTCATGCGCGCGCGCGGGCGGCTCGTCCCGCCGCGCCGCGCCGACTTCGCCCGGCTCGTGCTCTACAGCCTGCTCGGCGTCGTCCTCAACCAGTTCCTCTACATCACGTCTTCACGCTGCTGGTCAGCACGCTCCTCGGCAGGGAGAGGTTGACGGCTCGCACCGCCGCCGGCACGCTCGTCGCCGCGGCCGGCGTCGTCTACCTGATAGACCCTCTGCGCGCGAGCCTCGCGGGCGACACGATGCTCGGCAACGTCCTCCTCGTCGCGAACACCTTCTGCTACGGCGCGTACCTCGCCCTCTCGCAGGACGTGTTCCGCCGCTACGGCGCGCTGACCGCGATGACGTGGCTCTTCGCCGTCGGGAGCGTCGCGGCCGTCCCCTTCGGCGGCTACCACCTCGCGCAGTCGGGCGTCGGCGACGTGAGCCTCGCCGTCTGGCTCGTGCTCGTCTACACGGTGCTGGTGCAGACCGTCGGCGCCTACTACCTCAACGCGTGGGCGCTTGAGCGCGTCGAGCCGAGCACGGTCGCCGCCTACATCTACCTCCAGCCGCTCTTCGCCTTCGCGCTCGCGCCGCTCTTCCTCGGCGCCGACGAACAGCTGGGGCTCCGCCACGCGGTGGCGACCGCGCTCGTCTTCGCCGGCGTCGGCGTGGTCACCATCGGGCGGCGCGGCAGCCCCGTCGAAGAGGTCTCCGAGCACCCTGACGCGCTCGGGCACTGATGTTAAAATCCGGCGAGAAATTATTTATGCGAACGTCCGGGTCGGAAGCAGCTTCGGCCGCGCGCGGGGCGGCGGCGCGCGACGAGAAGCACGGGGTCGAGGCGGCACTCAAGGGCTTGACCGCGCGGCTCTCCATCGCCGCCGCGGCCTTCCTCATCGCGCTCAAGACCGCGACCGGCTGGCTGACTGGCTCTATCAGCGTGTGGGCTTCGCTGCTCGACTCGGCGATGGACATCTTCGCGTCGGCCATCAACTACTACGCGCTGCGCGCCGCCGCACGCCCGCCCGACGAAGACCACCGCTACGGCCACGGCAAGGCCGAATCGCTCGCAGGGCTCTTCCAGTCCTTCGTCATCGGCGCCTCGGGCGGCTACCTCATGTTCGAGGCCGCCCACCGCCTCGTCACCCCGCGCCCGACCGCGCAGGAGTGGCTGGGCGTCGGCACGATGGCCGTGGCGTGCGCCGTCAGCTTCGCGCTCGTCGCGCGCCTCAGGCGGGTCGCGCGCGAGACGGACTCGCCGGCACTCGCGGCCGACGCCGTCCACTACACGACCGACGTCTACACCAACGGCGCGGCGCTCTTCGCGCTGCTCGCCGTGGCCGTCACCGGCTGGACGCCGGCCGACCCGCTCATCTCGATGCTCATCTCGGCCTTCATCCTCAGGTCGGCGGTGGACGTGGCGCGCGACTCGGTCGACGTATTGATGGACAGGCGGCTCCCGCGCGCCATCGACGCGCAGGTCGCCTCGGTCGTCGGACGCTTCCGCGCCGAGGGCGTCGTCGGCTTCCACGACCTGCGCACGCGCCGCTCCGGCTCGCACAAGTTCATCGACCTCCACCTCGAAGTCGAAGCCGACCAGAGCCTCCGGCAGGCGCACGACCTCTCCGTCCGCGTCCTCCGCGCCATCGAGGCCGAAATCCCGCGCTCGCGCGTCCAGATACACACAGACCCGGCGACGGAAAGGCGAAGGCGGAGGGATGAAGGATGAAGGGATTGCCCGGCGGCCTTCCCTTCATCCTTCATCCCTCCGCCTTCGTCGTTTCACTCAGGCGGATTTCTGCGCCTTCATGCTCTTCTCTTTCTCGCCCTCGGCGGCGCGGCGCAGCTCGAAGAGTTTCATGAGCGCTTCGACCGGCGAGAGCGAGTCGAGGTCTGAGGCGAGGAGTTCTTCGACGATGCGCGCGCCGCGCCCCCACGCGGTAGCGTCGAACTGTTCGAGCGCTTCGTCGCCGGCCCTCTCATCCTCCGCGCCGCCGCTCTCGTACTCACGCAGGAGTTCTTCGGCGCGGCGGACGACCGGCGCGGGCAGCCCCGCGAGCTTGGCGGCGTAGACGCCGTAGCTCCCCCCGGCGACGCCGGGGACGACGCGGTAGAGGAAGACCAGCTCGCCGCCGCGCTCGGCTATCTCGACGTGGAGGTTGCGCAGACGCGGCAGCGTCTCGGCCAGCGCGGTCAGCTCGTGGTAGTGCGTGGCGAAGAGCGTCTTCGAGCGCAGGCGCGGGTGGTTGTGGATGTATTCGAGGACGGCGCGCGCCACGGCCAGCCCGTCGTAGGTCGAGGTGCCGCGACCCAGCTCGTCGAGTAGGACGAGCGAGCGCGGCGTGGCGTGGTGGAGGATGTGCGCCGTCTCGATCATCTCGGTCATGAAGGTGGATTCGCCGCTGCCGATGCGGTCGTAAAGCCCGATGCGCGTGTAGACGCGGTCGGTGAGGCCGACGGTCGCCGACTCCGCCGGGACGAAGCTCCCCGCCTGCGCCATGATGACGACGAGCGCCGCCTGCCGCAGGAACGTCGACTTGCCCGACATGTTCGGCCCCGTGATGAGCGCTATCTCCGGCGCGCCCGCGCCGCCGAGTTCAAGGTCGTTGGGGACGAACTTCCCTTCCTCGACCAGACGTTCCAGCACGGGGTGGCGCCCCGCGCGGACGCTCAGGACCGGCTCGTCCAACACGGTCGGGCGGACGTAGTTCCAGCGCGCCGCCGACTGCGCCAGCGACGCCACCGCGTCCATGTGCGCGAGCGTCGAGGCCGCCGCCAGAATCTCCTCCCGCGCCTTGCCTATCTCGGCGCAGACCTGTCGGAAGAGCCCCACCTCCAGCTCCGAGATGCGCTCCTGCGCGTTGAGCACCAGCGACTCGTGCTCCTTCAGCTCGAGCGTCACGAAGCGCTCCGAGGCGGCGAGCGTCTGCTTGCGCGTGTAGCCGGCGGGGACAAGGTGGAGGTTGGGCTTCGTGACCTCGATGAAGTAGCCGAAGACCTTGTTGTAGCCGACGCGCAGACTCTTGATGCCGGTGCGCGCGCGCTCGCGCTGCTCCATCTCGGCGAGGAAGGTCTTGCCGTTCCTGAGGAGCGCGCGCAAGCCGTCGAGTTCTTCCGAGTAGCCCGCGCGGATGACGCCCGCGTGCTCGCTGCGGCGCGGCAGGTCGTCGTTGACGGCCGCGCGGACGCGCGCGAGCAAAGACTCGCACGTCGGGAGCGACGAGAGCGCCGCGCCGAAGCGCGCCGCGTCGCGCCCCAGCACGGCGCGGACGCGCGGGACGGCTTCGAGGCTTTGTTTCAAGGCGAGGACTTCCGAAGGCGTCGCCAGACCGGCGCGCGCGCGGCCGGCGAGTCGTTCGAGGTCGTGGACGTTCTCCAGCGCGGCCGACAGCTCCGCGCGGTCGCGCTCACGTGCGACGAACCAGGCGACGTGCTCCTGCCGGCGCGCTATCTCGGCGAGGTCGAGCAGGGGCTGGCGCAGCCAGCGCCGCAGCATCCGCCCGCCCATCGCCGTCCGCGTCTCGTCGAGCGTGGCGAGCAGCGACGGCGCCTCGCCCGCGCTCTCGAAGATTTCGAGGCTGCGGGCGGCCTGCCCGTCGAGCACCATGAAAGATTCGGGGTTGTAGCTCGTTAGTCGCGTCAACTGCTCGGGGACGCCGGCCTGCGTCTCGGCGAGGTAGGAGATGATGGCGGCGGCGGCCGAAGCGGCGAGCGGCGTGCGCGCGAGGCCGAAGGGCGCCAGCGTCCGCGCGCCGAAGTGCTTTTGGAGCACCTGCCGCGCGCGCGAAGGCTCGAACCCCGCCTCGGGGCGGCGCGTGATGAAGCCCGGCAGGCTCGCCCCCTGCGCGGTCAGCCCCGCGGGGACGAGCAGCTCGGACGGCGCGATGCGCTGAAGCTCGGCCAGCGCCGACGCGGCGTCCAGCTCGGTCGCCTGAAAGTCGCCCGTGGTCACGTCGGCGAAGGCGACGCCGGCACGCCGGCCGTCGGTCACGAACGCGGCGAGGTAGTTGTTGACCTTGCTCTGGAGCAGCCCGGTTTCGAGCACCGTGCCCGGCGTGACGACCCGCACCACGTCGCGCTCGATGAGGCCGCGCCCCGAAGACTCGCCGCGGACGGGCGCGGCGGTCAACTGCTCGCAGATGGCGACGCGGTGGCCGCGCGCGATGAGCGTGGCGAGGTGGCGTTCGAGACTGTGGTGCGGCACGCCCGCGAGCGGGACGCGCTGCCCGCGTCCCATCGGCTTCGAGGTGAGCACGATGTCCAGCTCGCGCGCGAGCAGACGCGCGTCGTCGTCGAACGCCTCGTAGAAGTCGCCGATGCGGAAGAGGAGGATGGCGTCGGCGTGGCGGCGCTTGATGTCGAGGTACTGCCTGCGGAGTGGCGTGGACGGCGTCGTCATCGCTCGAAGAGTGCGCCGAGGATGTCTCCGACCGAGGTGAGCGAGCGGTGGAGACGGCTCAGCTGCTCGAAGCTGAGGATGGTCGTGACGCGGCCTATCTCGTGGAAGGGGCCGGTGCGCGCGAGGCTCAACTGCCGCTCGGCGCGGTTGGTGTCGCGCTCGCTGTCGACGACGAGGAAGGGGCGCGAGCGCTGCGCGTCGTAGGCGCGCTTCAGCTTGGCGAGCGCGGCGTCCACGTTCCCCTTGCGCTGCACCTCGAAGACGTGGCTGAGGCGCGGGCTGTCCTCGCCCTCGCGCCAGACCACGTCGTAGTAGTCGAACTCGGCCTCGGCGTAATAGCCGAGGACGCGCGCGACCTCGACCAGCATCAACTGCACCTCGACGTGCGACAAGCCCTCGGCTGCCGCCGCCTCGACGGCGGGCGGCGCGTCGAAGGTGAACCGAATCTCTTCGTCGGCGACCCGCCTGCGGCCGCGCTCGGTCAGACGCCAGCGCCCGCGGTCGCGCTCTATCTCGCGCCGCTCGTCGAGGCCGCGCGCGGCCGCCTGCACCAGACGCCGCCACTGTCGCCGGTGGCCGTTCGAGACGGCCAGCACTTCGTCGGGGCCGAGCTGCGGGAAGTATGCGACCAGCCGGTCGTAGAGAAAGCGCACGTGCTCCGCGCCGCCCGTGGCGGCCAGCTCCTGGAGGAGTGGCAACTCGATGCGCTCCACGCTCGGGTAGGACATTTCCTGTGAAAGGCTCGGGAGTAAAAAGGATTTCGGGAAGGGCAGTTCCCGTCTCTCGCGCTTCGCGGAAACGTTACAGGAGAAGCGTGTGAACAATCAAGCGGGCTCCGTGCGGAAACGTGCGCGCGGCGGGTCGAGTGAGAAGCTCGACCCGCCGCGTCGTCGGGCGAGGGGTATGTCCGGCTTGCTTTGAAGGGCGACCGCCGCTCAGTCGCCGCCGGCGTCGCCGGAGTAGAGGTTGGGGTTCTTGTGCCCCTCTTCGTAACCCTTCAGGAAGCAGTCGCGGTAGGCCTTCCTGGCGGCGTCGCTCCTGCCCCACGAGAAGAAGCCGCCGCCGCCGCTCTTGTAATTGCCCGAACGGTACGGGTCGTTGCTCTGTCCACGGCGCGCGTCCTTCGCGCCCGTCTTCAGGCCGTCTTCGTAGCCGCGGTCACATTCGGCCTGTAAGTCCACGCTCTGGGCCGGGGCGTTTTGGTCGGCCGTCTCGTAAAGCCGCGTTCCGTCGTGACGGTAACGGTGGTGGTGGCGCCGCCTCCTGTGGTCATCCTTCTTGCCCCCACGGCGGTGGTCGCCTCGGTGGTCGCCTCTGCCTCCGCCAGAATTGCCGCCGCCCCCGCCGGTCGGCCCGCCGCCGGGACTGCCACCGCCCGGATTACCGCCGGGGTTGCCGCCGGGATTTCCGCCGCCGCCCGTTCCGGTCTCGGTCACATCCGGCACGTTCGGGCCGGGGGCATCGTTATCGCGTTCACGCTGGAACTGCTGCTGGAGCTACTGCTGGAGCTGTTGTTTGAGCTGCTGCTGGAACTGCTGCTACTCCGGCTGCTGCTGTCGTCGCTGCTGCTGCGGCTACTACTGCTCCGACTGCTGTCGTCGCTCCGACTGTCCCTGTCGGCCTCACGACGCTGAGCCACGGCGGTTGTGGACGGCGACAGGGCCGTCACACAAAATAACAGTAAGCACGGAGCGATGAATGCGCCCGTCAGCCTTCTCACTTTGTACGTTCTCATGGGCTGCCTCCGCGCGCGGGCACATTCAGGGTCTGCTCGCGCGCCCCGCGGCGAGTTCCTCGGCGGATAGGAATCAGGGAGAGAAGACGCCGGGCGGTGACCGCGGCGTCGAACGAGGTGGACTATACACCCGGCGACTTTCCCCGTCACGCATTAAAAAAGCACGGGACGCGCGTCCCGTGCTTTTTCTGCCTTAGCCCGCTCGCGCGGGTTCCGAATGTTCTGCCCGTCAGGCGGCGACCGGCTCGGAGGCGATGCCGAAACTCTCGCGAATCTCGTCGGCGTCAAGCGTGTCGCGCTCCATGAGTCCGGCGACGAGGTGCGCTATCTCCGCGCGGCGCGAGTCGACCACTTCGCAGGCGCGCTTCATCTGGACGTTGATGATGTCACTCGTGGCGTGCTCGATGCGGTCGAGGAGCGTCTGGCTGTGTGGGTCTTCGGGCTTGCCGAGGTGGATGGGACCCAAGGGGCTCATGCCGAACTCGGCGACCATGCGGCGCGCGATCTCGACGGCGCGCTCGATGTCGTTCGACGCCCCAGCCGTCATCGTGTCGAGCAGCAGCACCTCTGCCGCGCGCCCGCCCAGGAGCATCGCGATCTGGTCTTCGAGGTACTCGCGCGTCCGCATCAGGCGGTCGCGCTCGGGCAGGGCCTGCGTCACGCCGAGCGCGCGGCCGCGCGGGAGGATGGAGACCTTGTGGATCGGGTCGCCGTGCTTGACCGCGAGCCCGACGGCGACGTGCCCCGCCTCGTGGACGGCCGTCGCGTAGCGCTCGTCCTCGTCCATCATGAAGCCGTGGCGCTCGACGCCCATCAGAATCTTGTCGCGCGCGTACTCGACGTGCGGGCGGCCGACCGCCTCCGAGCCGTCGCGCGTCGCGACGATGGCGGCCTCGTTCAGGAGGTTCGCGAGGTCGGCGCCGGAGAAGCCGGGCGTGCCGCGCGCTATCCAGCCGAGGTCGAGCCCGTCTTCGAGCTTGAGCTTGCGCGCGTGGACGCGGAGTATCTGCTCGCGCCCGCGCATGTCGGCGAGGTTGACGGTTATCTCCCGGTCGAAGCGGCCCGGCCGCGTGAGCGCCGAGTCGAGGATGTCCGGCCGGTTGGTCGAGGCGACGACGACGACGCCTGACAACTGCTCGAACCCGTCCATCTCGACGAGCAACTGGTTGAGCGTCTGGTCCTGGTCGGCCGACGCCGAGTCGCCGCCGCGCCCGCGCTTGCGACCCAGTGCGTCTATCTCGTCGATGAAGATGACGCAGGGCGCGAGCTTGCGCGCGCGCGCGAATAGGCGCCGGACGCGCGCCGCCCCGAGGCCGGCGAACTTCTCCTGGAAGCTCGAACCAGAGACCGAGAGGAAAGGCACGCCGGCCTCGCACGCGGCGGCACGCGCCAACAGAGTCTTACCCGTGCCCGGTGGGCCCGAGAGCAGGATGCCCCGCGGCGAGCGCCCGCCGAGGCGGCCGAACTTTTCGGGGTCACGCAGAAACTCGATCGTCTCCGAAAGCTCGGAGCGCGCCTCGTCCACGCCCGCCACGTCGGCGAAGGTGACTGTCTGCGCGGGGTTCGCCTCGCTGGCGACCGGCTCGTTCTGCCCCCCCATGCTCGCGTAGACGCGCCAGCCGATGAGCGCGAAGATCAAAAGCGCCGCCGCCGGGAGCAGGTAGTTGAGGACGGTGACGAGCAGCCCGGGCTGTAAGGTCTCGTACTCGACGGGGACGTGCCCCTTCTCGAAGGCCGCCACCACCTCGTGCTGCGCGACCGCGTTGGTCACGACGCTGCGGACGAGCGTGCCGTCCGTCCCCGTCACCGTGACGACTTCGCCCGAGACGTTAACGGAGCGCGCCGCGCCCGTCGCGGCCAGGTCGCGGAGCTGCGTGAAGTTGATGTCGCGGACGGCGGGCTGTAGCTGGCGGCCGACAATGCCGACGACCGCGAGGACGACGAGGAGTGCTAGGACCGAGCCGAAAATAACGAGCGTCGTCGTCTTCTTCTTCGGGGGAACGGAACGGGAAAACGGCATAAAGACCTCGGCAAAACAATTTCAGAAGGAGACGGGGGTTGTCTCCTCGAACTGGGTTGTTGATTCAGTTTAGAAACCGCCTCAGGAGGGCCAACGAGGCCGCCGGACAGGTTCACGCGGTAGCAAGTGAAGGCGTCGGCCAGAGCCGGCCGACGCTGTTTCACACTCTAACAGTCCGTGGGTTTTGAAGTCCAGTAAAAAACCGCACACCCTTCGCCCGAAACTAGCTTCTGCCTTAGCGACCTTCGGCTGAGGTCCCTTAACGTTCCGATGAGAGAGTTTAGTCTCCGGTTGCCGCGGGGGAGGTCAACAATTCCGCGGCGAGCGGCGGCGCCCGGTATCCAGACACGGGCGCCCCGTGTCGCGCGGCGCAAATCCGTACAGACTTCCCCTCCCTGAGACGCGGCTTGAAAGGCGCCAACGCAAACCGGCGACCATTCCAACTCTTTTTCATAGTGCGGAGGTGGTCACCTGCTGGCACAAACGTTGCTCGCTTGCGTTGGTAAGCAATCAACTACACGCGAAGGAGAGTTTGAGTATGGTGTGGACAATCCTGGCGATTCTTCTTGCGCTGTGGCTCCTGGGCTTTCTGAGTGGCTACACCATCGGCGGGTTCGTACACATTCTGCTCGCCCTGGCGCTTGTGATCTTCGTCCTCCACCTGCTCAGGGGGCGCAGCACGGTCTAGGCCGGCAAGGAGAGAGGAAAGAGGCGCGGGGGCGGCGTGTTTCGACGCGCCGCCCCCGATTTATCTCTTCGGGCTCGACCCCGTCTCGACCCCGCACGAGCGGCAGTGTGTGCGCCGCTTCGCGTTGAGCGTGCCGCACGAGGCGCAGCGGTTGTACATCGTGCGCGCGAACCAGCTGGTGATGACGGCGCTCGCGACGAGGATGACGACGAGGACGAGGACGCTGAGGAGCGTGTCTCTCAACCCTTGTACCTCTCGAACAGCTCGCTCTGGTAGCGTTGCCCGCGCTCGTAGCCGCGGCGGAAGGCGGGCTCCTCACACTCCGTGCCGAAACATTCGCGCAGGCGCTCGGCGTCCTCCTCGTAGGAGCGGCCGCGCCCACGCGGGTGGAGCGCCGACTCGAACCCGCGCCGGTAGACCGGCTCGTCGGCGCCGAAGTCGCCGCCGTCCGTCGTGTACTCGGCCTCCTCTCCGTCGCGAAGGCCGACCCACCAGCTCTCGCGCGCCGCGTCCACGCTCTCGGCGCCCGCCTGCGCGAGCACGCCGCGGGCGGTGTCGCCGTGCGTCTCGTCGTCGGCCACGGCCAGCACCACCGTGCGCCCGCGCCGCAGCGCGTCCTCGTAGACGAACAGCTCGTCGTGCGGCAACCCCTTCGCCATCGAGTCTTCGAGCGCGCCGCCGGCGAAGGCGCCAGTCGCCGCGCCGCCCGCCCCGAGCAGCGCCGCGCCCACGAGCCCCGCCGCCAGCACGGGGCCGACGCCGGGGATGAGCAGGCTCGCCGCCGCCGCGCCGAGGTGTAAACCGCCAGCCACGCCGAGTGCGCCGCCGACCGCGCCCCCGATGGCCGTGCCCATGCCGGGCTGTTCGGTCTCGGTCGTCGGCACGTCGTCGAGCTGTTTGTCGGTCGTGCCCGGCGTCAGCAGGCTGACGCGTTCGTCGCCGAAGCCGGCGGCGCTCAGATTCTCGACGGCGCGCTCGGCGTCGGCCGCCGAGTTAAAAATTCCTGCGACAGTGCTCATGCGTTCCACACGTTCGGGCGCGCCACAGTCGAGGCGTGCGCCCCGGTCGCCTTTCCACGACCGCGACGGTTGATGTGGTTGAGTAGCGCTAAAACTTCGTTGCTATGCGACGAATTTTAGCACGGTTGGCGCACACCGCGCTCGTCAAAAGGTCGCATGAAGGCCCCGCCCACGCTCCCACGCCGGCGGGGACTTTAGCTCGTAGGTGGCGTAGTCGCGGAAATGTTGGTGGTTGTGGCAGGTGGCGAACTCGAAGAGGCCGACGGCGACGTGCTCAAGCAGCAACGGGGATTTTCGTTGAGCGTCCGAGGCGTACGTGTTAAAGTGTGGATGTCTTTCCTGGCATCTCCCGCACACGGAGCACTTCATGATCGAGGTCGTCGAAAAACACTGGCCGATGTCTGTGGGCGACGGCAAGGCGACGCGGAAGAAGAAGCCGCGCATCCTCGCCATCACGACCGACTGCTGCACGGGCTGCGCCGGCTCGCCCGCGTGCATCGAGTACTGCCCCATCGAGGCGTGCATGTTCTGGGTGCCGGACGACGACCACACGCCCTTCGGCCGCATCGAGGTCGACCCATACCTCTGCATCGGCTGCCAGAAATGCATCAGCAAGGGGCCCGACGGCGCGTTCCTCGACGGCTGCCCCTGGGACGCCATCGAGATGGTGCCGACCGAGGACTGGGAGGCGATGCACGGCGTCGCGCTCCCCGACGCCCCGCCCCCTCCCCCGACGACTTAGACTTTCTGTCGAACGCTCTCCGACACGGAGGCTAAGGACTCTGCCCGACGCGGCGTCGGATGGCTTGGGCCGTCCGCGCCGCTTTCGTATTCATCCCGTCCGGCATCCCCTCGACCCCGCGCGCGTAACGCTCGACCTCGGGCAGGTCTTCGGCCGTGCCGAAGTAGGCGAGGCCGAGCAGCGCGTCCTCGACCTGCTCCGCGTCGGGAGCTATACGGAAAAGCTCCGCGCCGACGCGCCAACTGTCGCCGGCCTTGACGAACGCCT
Organism: Acidobacteriota bacterium; assembly: GCA_020200135.1. Classification (GTDB taxonomy): domain Bacteria; phylum Acidobacteriota; class Blastocatellia; order Pyrinomonadales; family Pyrinomonadaceae; genus QHXN01. Next base: position 67,776 of record JAIVJI010000094.1, read on the forward strand.
TCTCGACCCGGCCCGGCACCGGCGAGCGGACTTCCTCGACGAGGTTCGGCTTGAGGTCGTACCTGAGCAGGAGCGACTCGCGCTTGACGGGGGTGCCGGCGGAGAGCGCCGTTTGAGCCGTCCCCTCGGTCCGGGCGTTGATGGCCACGGGGCGCAGCATGGCGCGCAGTTCGGGGAGGCAGCGAGGGTCGCCGAAGCGCACGAGCGCGAGCGCGGCGTTGCGGCGGACGATAGGCTCGGGGTCTTCGACCAGACGCGCGAGCGAAGCGCGGAACTCTTCGGACTTGTGTTCGACACCCATCACCCAGGCGGCCGCCATCCTCACGTCAGGCGATGGGCTCGCGGCGAGCGCGAGAACTTGCGCGTTCCAGCGGCCGGCGCCGGCGTCGCCGGCCTCGATCTTCTCCGCGACCTGTGAGAGCGCGTGCTGCGCGTGGCGCGGCTTGCCCTCGCGCAGGTATCGCTCGACCTCCTCGTCGCTCAAACTCCTCCCGAACCAGGTCCAGTACCACGTCAGGAACGGCACCACCACGAAGAGGACGGCCACGACGGCGAGCGGCCACGGCGCCCGCCTACGGCCCGCCGCCGTCGTCGCGGCCGTCGGCGGCGGGGGCCCCGCGGACGCCGGCCCGGCGCCGTTCCCTTCCGTGTGCTGGCGCGCGTCGCCCATCGTTTTTTTCAGGGTCTGTAGAGCTGGTAGAGCATGACGTAGACGACGACGCCGGTGACGGAGACGTAGAGCCAGATGGGGTACGTCCAGCGCGCGATGCGCCGGTGGCGCGCGAAGTCGCCCGCCAGCGCGCGGCGGAGTGTGACGAGGACGAGCGGGACGATGGCCGCCGCGAGGATGACGTGCGTGACGAGGATGAAGAAGTAGACCGCGCGCACCGCGCCACGCCCCTGAAAGCGCACCGAGCCGTAATTTGTGTGGTAGACGACGTAGGAGACGAGGAAGAGTCCGGAGACGGCGAGCGCCGAGAGCATCAGGCGGCGGTGGGCGTTGACGTTGCCGCGCCGTATCTGGTAGAAGGCCGCGACGAGCAGGACGAAGCTCGTCGCGTTCAGCGCGGCGTTGACGTGCGGCAGGATGGAGTCGTTCATAAACAGGCGGGGGCGCGACGGCTCAGCCCGCGTCCCCTTCCCTCACACGCCCCGACCGCAATGCCTCGCGCCCCGAGTCGGAGAGCGAGTAGAAGTCGTTGCCGCGCTCTTCGAGCAGGCCGCGCTCGGCGAGCCATTCGACGGCGAAGAAGACCTCGCGCCTCCCCTCAGCGTCGTTGCCGCCCGCCTCGAACAGCTCGTGCAAATCCAGCTCGGGCTTCCCCAGCTCGTCGAACATCCCGAGCACGCGCAGCTTCAGCCCCTCGGACGCCTCCGCCACTAGCGGAAGGCCTCCGCGACCGCGTCCGTGTTGTCGTAGCAGTGGAAGCGCGTGACCTTCCCGCCGCCGACCTTGAAGAGGAGGACCCAGTCCATCTCGTAGGTCTTCCCCGTCCTCCTGACGCGGCCGCGCTCGCTGCCGGTGACGACTACGCTGTCGCCCTCGGCGACGAACTCGTCGACGTCGAACTTCTCGAAGTCGACGTTCGAGGCGAGCTGGACGAAAAACTCGGTGGCCCCCACGTGGCCGCGGCGCTCGCCGTAGAACGGGACGACGGACGGGCCGGGGGCGTCCCAGCGGACGTCGTCGGCGACGTATTCCATGACGCCGGGCACGTCGCCGCGCCCGAACGCCTCGAAGATGGCCTGCACGACTTTTTTGTTCTCTTCTGCGCTCATCCTTCAACCTTCTTTTTCGGGGGGTGCGCGGGCTTCGCCGGCGCCGCCTTCTTCTCGCTCAGCTCCTCGTAGCCGCAGCGCTCGCACTGCCACGCCGGGAAGACGCCGCCCGGGTCGGTCTTGTTCTCGTAGACCGCGCGGTCGGACGGGATAATCTTGCCTCCACACGCCGGGCACACGCGGCCGCGTATCGTCTGCCACTCCACGTCAACCGCCGGGATTAGTTCGTCTGGCATAGGTTTAAAACGCCCTTAAGGCTCAAGGCCGCGGTCGTCGTCCTCGTCGTCGCCGCCGCCGTTCCTCTTCTTGTAGGCGACGGCGAAGATGGTGCAGAAGATTGACACGGGGGGGATGAGCAGGACGAGGATGGCGAGGTTCATCGTCCGCGCCGTCGTGTCGCCGGCCTGCTGCACCGCCGAGCGGCACAGAGGGCACTGCGCCGGCGCCCCGGCCGGCGCGGCGAAGAGAGCCGCGAGCATCAGCCCGGCAATCGCGCCCCCGCGAATCTTTCGCGCCAGCCTCTCCAAGCTCACAACCTCTCTAGTGTTCCGGCGCCGGCGCCGACCCCTTCACCGGCTCGGCCGAAGTGCGCGTCGAGCGGATGTCCTTGGCGCGGAAGCTGTCGGGGAAGACGATGAAGAGCAGGCAGATGCAGACGACCAGCGTCGGGATGAGCGTCAGCACGAGGCTCAGGCGCTCGAAGCGCAGGTGCATGAAGTAGGCGATGATCATCGCCGCCTTGATGAGCGAGAGCCCGATGAGGATGATCAGCATGAGCGTGAGCGGCACGTGGATGTAGGCGAGGAAGACCTCGACGACGGTCAGCGCGAGCAGCCCGAGCAGGACGTTGAGGAACATCTTCACGCCGCCCTCGAAGTGGACGTGCTCGTTCGCGCGCGCGGGCGGCACCTCGTCGCCGACGCGGAACGGGTGGATGCCGCGCTCGCGCAGCGTCAGCGCCGGGACGACGACGAACGTGAGCGCCAGCAGCAGGCAGACGGCCGTGAAGAAGAGGCTGTCGATGGTCAGGAAGTTCCCCGCCTCGGCCGCGTTCTTGCCCCTCGGCCGCGTTCTTGCCCGCGAAGAACAGGCAGGCGGCCGCGAGCAGGACGCAGACGCCTATCATCACAAAGTCGGCCTTGCTCAAAAGGCCACGGACGTTCTCGTTTGACATCTCTGACGGCTCCTCCTCTTCCGGCGGGCTCACCCGCTGAAATCGACCGACATCAGGTAGATGAGCGGGAAGACGAACATCCAGACGAGGTCTACGAAGTGCCAGTAGAGGCCGCTGATCTCGACGTCCTCGTGGCGCGTCTTCGTGATGCGCAGCGCGATGAAGCCGAGGTAGAGGACGCCCGTCAGGACGTGGAACATGTGCAGCCCCGTGATGGCGAAGAAGCTCGCGCCGAAGAGCGGCGGCGCTTCCGGCCACTTCTCGACCCACTCGCCCGCGAGCCGGAAGGGGCGCAGCCCGTCGTGGATGAGGTGCTCCCACTCGATGAGGTGGAGGACGAGGAACGCGAGCCCGCCGACCATCGTCGCGCCTATCCAGCGCCGCGCCGCGCGCAGCCGGTTGTGCGCCGACGCCCTGACCGCCATGACCATCGTGAAGCTCGACGCCAGGAGGAAGAGCGTCATCGTCGTCGAGAAGATGATCGAGGGGTAGAAGGGGAAAGGCGTCGGCCACGAGTCGCTCGACACGCGCGCGTAGGAGTAGGCGATGAGCATCGCCGAGAACGTCATCGCGTCGGACACGATGAAGAGCCACATCCCGAGCTTGCGGTGGCCCACGCGGTACGGCAGCGCCCCGCCGTCCCACTCGGTCGCCGGCAGCCGGCCCACATGCGCTTCAGTGCTCAAAGCCTCACCTCCGGAAGAAGAGTAGCATGAAGAGAAAGACCCACAACGCGTCCATGAAGTGCCAGTAGATGCCCGTCACGTCCGTCAGCGCGCGCCGCTTGGCCGCGCCCTCCGCGCCGGTCGCGCGGCTGCCGTAGAAGTAGAGCGCCGCCAGCGCGAGTATCCCGCCCAAGAGGTGTACGGCGTGCAGCCCCGTCAGCACGTAGAAGAAGGAGCTGTGCGGGTTCGACGCCAGGTAGACGCCCGCCGCGACCAACTGCCGCCACGCGAGCACCTGCGCGGCGAGGAAGCCGAGACCCAGCAGCAGCGTCACCATCAGCCAGAGTCTGTAGCCCGACTCCTCGCCGTGCCCGAGCGACGCCTTCGCGCGCGAGAACGTCAGACTGCTGATGATGATGAGCGCCGTGCTCACGTAGACGAACGAAGGCAGGCGCCCACCGCCCCAGTCCACGCTCGTCGTCAGCCCCGAACGCACGATGAGCGCGCTCGCCAGCGCCGTGAACATCATCAGGATCGAGGCGATGCCGACCAGCACCCCGATGCGGTAGCGCTCGTGCGGCGAGCGGCGCGGCTCCTCGCCGCCCCCGCCGGGGCCGCCCCCGCCGGGGCCTCCGCCCCCGCCGGGGCCTCCGCGGCCGTTGCCGCGCCCGCCGCGCCCGCCGCGCCGGCGCGCCCCGACGACGTCGATGACGGTCTCGGCCCGCCCCGCCGTCTCGCCCTCACCCGCGACCGTTATGGCCATTACCCGTTCCTTGTTCCTCGGCGGCGTAGGCGACGTTCGGCCCCGACTCGTCGGGCGTCGTCTGGAGGACGAAGTCCTCCGGCGCGCCGGGCACGCCGAACTCGTACGCGCCGCGGTAGACGACGGGGACGCGCCCGCCGAAGTTGTCGTGCGGCGGGGGCGTCGCCGTGACCCACTCCAGCGTCGTCGCCTCCCAGGGGTTGTCCGAAGCCTTCTTGCCCTTGAACATGCTCCAGAAGAAGTTGAAGACGAAGAGGAACTGCACCGCGACGGTGATGATGGCCGCCCAGGTGACGAAGTGTATGAGCGCGTGGGTCGGCTTGTTGAAGTTATAAATCCACACCATCTTGCCGTCGATGATCTCGTAGAACTGCGAGTAGCGGCGCGGCAGCCCGACCATGCCCATCGCGTGCATCGGGATGAAGATGGCGTAGACGCCGATCATGGTCGGCCAGAAGTGAATCTTGCCGAGCGTCTCGTTCATCATCCGGCCGAACATCTTGGGGAACCAGAAGTAGGTGCCGGCGAACATGCCGAAGATGGCCGCCACGCCCATCACGAGGTGGAAGTGCGCGAGCACGAAGTAGGTGTCGTGCATCGAGAGGTCGAGGCTGGACTGGCCGAGCACCAGCCCCGTGATGCCGCCCGCGACGAAGAGCGAGACGAAGCCGATGGCGAAGAGCATCGGCGTCGTGAAGCGGATGCGCGCCCCCCAGAGCGTCCCCAGCCAGTTGAAGGTCTTGATGGCCGACGGCACCCCGATGGAGAGCGTCAGCACCGAGAAGGCGGCCGACGTGAGCGGCGACATGCCCGAGATGAACATGTGGTGCCCCCAGACGAAGAAGCCGAGGAGCCCGATGGCGAACATCGCGAAGACCATCGCGCGGTAGCCGAAGATGGGCTTGCGCGCGAAGGTCGAGAGGATGTGCGAGGTGGCGCCCATGCCCGGCAGGATGGCGATGTAGACCTCCGGGTGCCCGAAGAACCAGAAGAGGTGCTGCCACAGTATCGGCGAGCCGCCCGAGTGGTCGAGCACCACCGTCCCGTTCGACAGCCCGCCGGGGACGAAGAAGCTCGTCCCGGCGTTGTGGTCGAGGAAGAGCAGGACGCCCGCCGCCAGCAACACGGGGAACGACAGGAGCGCCAGCACGGCGGTCGTGAACCACGCCCAGCACGTCAGCGGCATCCTCATCAGCGACATCCCCTTCGTGCGCAGGTTGAGGAGCGTGACGATGAAGTTCAAAGCGCCGAGGAGCGAGGCGACGCAGAAGATGGCGATGCTGATGACCCAGAGGTTGACCCCCATGTCCTGCCCCGGCACGTTGAACAGGTGGCCGACCGCCGAGAGCGGCGCGTAGCCCGTCCACCCGCCGGTGGGGCCGATGACCGACCCGCCCGAGGCGAAGATGGCGGCCACCAGCACGGCGAGCCCCAGGAACGTGATCCAGAACGAGAGCATGTTCAAGTAGGGGAACGCCATGTCGTCGGCGCCGATCTGGATGGGCAGGAAGTAGTTGCCGAAGCCGCCCTGCGGCGCTGTCGTCAGCACGAAGAAGACCATCATCGTGCCGTGCATGGTGACGAGCGAGAGGTAGAACTCGGGCGTCATCACGCCGCCCGGCGCGCCCTCCGGGAAGAGCGTCCCCAGGACGGGCCACGCGTGCTCGGGCCACGTCATCTTCATCCGCATCAGCACCGACATCAGCATCCCGAGGATGACCGAGAAGAGCGCGAGCAGGAGGTACTGGATGCCGATGACCTTGTGGTCGATGCTGAAGATGTATTTGCGGATGAAGCCCGTGGGCGCGTGGTGCGCGCCGTGCCCGCCGGCGTGACCGGCGGCGTGCCCTTCGTGCGTGTGGACCTCGTTGGGGACTTCCGTCTCTGCCATCTCCGCGCTCCTCCCGCCCGCGTCGAAGCCGCGGGCGCGGCCTGGGTTCAAGGGTTTCTCAGTAGCTGAGCGGGTACTTCCTGACCAGCTCGCCGACGCGCCTGTTGAACTGCGACTGCGGCAGCGCGACCAGCGAGTTGTACTCGTCCGCGGGGACGACGAGCATGTAGCTGCGCATCTTGTAGTGCTGCTGCCCGCACAGCTCGGCGCAGGCGATCTCGTACTGCCCGACGGTCTGCGGCGTGAAGTGGACCTTGACGTCGAGCCCCGGCACGGCGTCCTGCTTGAAGCGGAGCTGCGGCACCCAGAAGCTGTGCGTCACGTCGCGCGCGGCCAGGTTCAGCTCGACGGGGCGGTTGACGGCCGTGACGAGCGTCTGCGTGACCGAGTCGTCGGCGGCGGCCGGGTCGGCCGAGTCGAGCCCGATGTAGTTGATGGACTCGTCGCTGATCTTGCGCGGGTCGGTGCGGCCGAACTTGCCGTCGGGGCCGGCGTAGTGGAAGTTCCACTGGAACTGCTGCGCCACGACGCGCACCTGGTTCGAGCCCGCGGGCGCGGCCACCATATGGAGGTTCCACCAGACCCTCTGGCCGAGCAGCGCGACCGTGATGAAGATGGCGGCGGTGATGCCCGTCCAGAGAATCTCCATCCGGTTGTTGCCGTGCGAGTAGACGGCGCGCGTGCCCTCGCCCGTGTCGCGGAAGCGCCAGACCGCGTAGCCGAGCGCGGCCTGCGCCGCGACGAAGGCGACGCCGACCACCACCATCGTCAGGATGAACTGCTGGTCGTAGGCCGGCCCGTGCTCGGAGATGGAGGGCGGGAACCACCACTTCCCGTTGACGAACATCCACACCGAGAGGCCGGTCATCACCCAGAGGAACACCGCAAAAGCACGGCCCATAGAACCTCCGAAGTAGGCAGTAGTCAGAGGAAGTAGTCAGCGTGAAAACAGTCGTCGCGGACGGCCGCCGCCGAGTCGTGCGATATCGCGCGCGGGGCGGAGCCTACCGACTACCGGCGACCATCTTCCGACTACTTGTTAAAGACCATCAGCCCGAACAGGACGGGCAGGTAGAGCACGGACGCGAGGAGCAGCCGGCGCGCGCCCTGCCGCGTGTGGGCGAGGGCGGCGTGGATGCTCGTCCCAAGGAAAAGAAGGCCGAGCACGAGGGCGCCGTAGAAGTAGACGGAGCCCGTAGTCCCCAGGACGGTCGGGAAAAGGCTGACGGGGACGAGGAGCAGCGACCAGATGACTATCTGCCGCGCGGTGATGCGGCACTCGGGCTCGACGACGGGCAGCATCCGGATGCCGGCGCGCGCGTAGTCCTCCTTGTACATCCACGCGATGGCGAGGAAGTGCGGGAATTGCCACGCGAAGAGGATGCCGAAGAGCGCCCACGCCTCGACGCCCGCCGCGCCGGTCGCGGCCGTCCACCCCATCAGCGGCGGCATCGCGCCGGGGAAGGCGCCGACCACGGTCGAGAGCGAGCTGCGCGTCTTGAGCGGCGTGTAGCAGAGCAGGTAGCCGACGATGACGGTCAGGCCGAACGCGGCCGTCAGCAGGTTGACGAAGACCGCGAGGTGGACTTCGGCGAGCGCCGTCAGCGCGAGGCCGAAGGCGAGCGCCGCGCCCGCGCCGAGCTTGCCCGAGGGGAGCGGGCGGCCGAGCGTGCGCCGCATCCGCGCGTCCAGTCCCCGCTCCATGTACTGGTTGAGCGTCGCTATCCCCGACGAGAGGAGCGCGATGCCGAAGAGCGCGTTAAAGAGCGCGAGGTAGTCGAACGCGCCCTTCGAGCCGAGGCTGAAGCCGGCGGCCGACGTGAGCACGATCAGGAAAGTGATGCGCGGCTTGGTCAGCTCGACGAAGGCGGCGAGCTTCTCGCGCGCGGCCGGCGGCGCGCCCGCCAGGGGCACGTCGGTTGTCGCTTCGAGTACGAACTCCTTCATGAAATAGTGCCGCTTCCCTCTCGATGAATATCTTCAGTGGTGCGCGCCGAGCATGGGCAGGTCGAGAGCCGGCAGCATCCGGAGCACGCCGCCCTCGGTGCTCCCGGAGGCGAGCTGCTGGCCGGTGAAGCTGAAGTCGGCCGTGGCCGGCGCGCCCGCGCCCACCGTCACCGACATCGTCTGGCCCTGCTGGTACTTCTCGTGCCAGGCGACGACGGTGTAGGTTCCCGGCGGCACGCCCTTAATTTCAAACTTGCCGTTCTGGTCCGTGACCGCGAAGAAAGGGTGCTGGAGCACGCCGACGTAGGCGCGCATCCAGGGGTGCTGGTTACACTTGACGGGGATGACCGTCTCGGCGCGCTTGAACTGCTTGATGATGGGCGCCCCCTTGGGCGGCTGCCCCTGGTTGAACTTCTCGTTCTGCCTCGCGTCCACGTTGACGTTGTGCGCGGTCTCGTCGGAGTTGAGGACGTTGACGGTCTGGTTGACCTGCACGCCCAGGACGTGCGGCACGTACTGGCAGCCCTTCTGGTCGAGAATGGCGGGCTGCGCCGGCGCCTCGAAGCTGTAGCCGGTGATGCTCTTGCCGCCGGCCTGCCCGTCCTTGACGTAGACGAACACGTTGGCGAGCTTGTCGCCGTTGACGACGATGTCCTCGGCGTGCGGGTCCGGGTTGGCGGAGGCGCAGAAGGGGTCGGCGTCCATGCTGAAGCCCTTCTTCGCGGGCGCGCCGCCCGCGAAGCTGACGGCGCCGGCGATGGAGCCCTCCTGCCCCGTGGGCTTGTAGGGCGTCTGGGCGGCGACCTCGGCCGAGTCGTCGCCGCCGCCGGCCGCGTCCTCCTCGTCGTCGGCGCTGCGCGAGCAGGCGACGGCGAGCGAGAGCAGGCAGAGGGCCGCGAGGAGCGCGGCCAGGAGCCGCGCGCGGTTGGATTGCATGAGATGAAACCTCCTCAAAGGGGACTCTTTCCGGTGCGAATGAAACGTGCGCTCATGATACCGCGAAACATTCACGGCGAGAAATCACGCGCGCGTGCGCGCTGGGTCGCCGCCTGCCGCCAGCGCTCGCGCGACTGCCTGAGCCAGCGTGCGCGGCTCTGCCGCCTCTGCCGCGCGTGTTGCGACACCTGCGTCCCGCGGCCGCGCTTCGAGACGGCGCGGGACGCGTTCTGCCTTCTCGCGGCGGGCGCGGAGCGCGGCGCGACGCCTGGCGTGTGCGAGGCGACGGGGCCGGCCTGCGTGCCGCTCGGCGCGGGGGCCTGTGCCGGCTGGGCGGAGCGCGCGCGCGCCTGCTCCTCGGGCGTCAGCGAGAGCATGTAGCGGACGAGCAGGCGCGCGTGGTCGCCCTTGTACTCGGCCGCGGAGGGCGGGAGCGGGCCGTTGAAGACCCAGCGGTCGCCGTCGCGCTTGAACAGCTCGGACGGCATCGCCGTCCCCGGCATGATGCGCTGCGGGTCGAGCAGCCAGCGGAACGTCCAGTCCTCCTTGAGGCGCTCGCCGGCCTGTAGGAAGTTGGGCGCGGTCGCGGTCTGGTCGTGGCCCGGGTCGCCCGTCATGTGGCACTTCAGGCAGGGCGCGGCCTGCGAGGTGAAGAGCGCACGGGCCAGGTCTCGCTCCTCAGGCGTCAGCGGCTCCAACTGCTGCTTGATGTACGGCTCCTGCTGCGCCGAGACGGCGAGGAAGAAGCGCACGAGCGTGCGCAGCTCGTTCGGCGAGAAGTTGAAGGTCGGCATGCGCGCGCGCAGGTACGTGCGGACGCCGTTGCGATTCTCGCCCGGCTGCTGCAAGAGCTTGCCCATCACCTCGCCGCCCGGCGGCGGCGTCTGCTGCGGCTGCGCCCCGGCCTGCGCCGCGCCGCTTCCGGGCCCGGCCGCGCCTTCGCGCAACTCCTGCGGCGGCGTGCCCGGCCCCGACTGGCGGTTCGAGGCGCTCCCGCGCCCGACGTTGCTCTCGGGCGGTCGCTGCGCGGGCTTGCCGCCGTGCGCGGCGAGGTCGATGCCCTCGGAGTAGCCGCTCAGGGAAGGGTCGGCGAGGAAGCGCAGCAGCCAGTCGGGGTCTACGCGCGCGCCCTCGGTCATCAGCCCCGGCGGGAGCTGGTCTGGGCCGAGCTGCATCTCGCCGAGCGTGCCGCCCGGCTGGTACAGCGGCAGCCCGTAGAGCACGGAGCGCTGCCCGACCTGCACGGCGTGACAGCCCATGCAGTTGTACTTCTTGATGACCCACCAGCCGTCCTGAATCGCCTTCTGCTGGTCGGTCGGGTTGTAGAACATCGCCGCGGGGACGTTGGCCCCCTCGCGGCCGACGCTGCCGATGAGGAGCGTCGTCAGCGCGGTCTTCCACTCGGGCTTGAGGAAGGGCTTCGGCATCCGCAGGTGCTCGCGCGGGTCCTTCTCCTTGCCGAGGTCGTAGATGCCCGGCTCTTCCAGCTTGTGCTCGAAGAAGCCCTTGTGGTTGTACCAGGACTTGTGCTCCTTGTCCTGGCGCGTGGCCCCGCCCCCGCTCGCGCTCCCGCCCGCGCCCCCGCCGCCGTGGCCGTTAGCAGCCGGGCCTTCGGCGCCGGGCGCGTACGGCTCCTCGCCGTGCTCGGCCGGGTGCGTCAGCCGCGCGAAGTCGAGACGCTCCAACGGGGTCGCGCCCTCGGCGGTCAGCTCCTTGCCGATGCGCTGCTCGTCCTCGAAGCCGCGTATCTCGTGGCAGCCGGCGCAGCCGTACGCCTTGATGAGCGTCTTGCCCTTCTCGGCGAGGCGCCTGTCGTCCATGTAGGAGGCGTCCGGGTACTGCGCCGCCGGCGCGAGCGAGACGAGGTAGGTGGCGATGTCGCGCGCGTCCTGGTCGGAGAGGCGGAAGTTCGGCATCACCGTCATGTTCTGGACTTGCAGCTCCGCGCCGTCGTTGGGGCAGCGCGAGTGCCTGACGGTGTCGAAGGTGAACGGCTTGCCGTGCTTGCGGTAGTCCTCGGGCGTCAGGTCGCGCTTCTCCTTCGGGCAGTAGGGCGCCCAGCGCTCGCGCGGGTTGTGCACCCAGCGGACGACGTAGTCGTAGTTCGACTTCTGCCCGACCTTCGTCAGGTCGGCCGCGAACTCGCCCCCGATTTTCTGGTCGCCCTCGCCGATGGAGTGGCAGGCCAGACAGCCGCGCGTCTTGAACAGCTCCTCGCCGTGGCGCGCGTCGCCCTGCGGCTGCGGCTGGACGCGCCCCTCGTAGGCCGACTGCCAGAGATAGGCGGCGATGGACTTGCGCTCCTCGTCCTGCATCGAGGCGGGGACGATGTTGCCGCGCGCCGTGTCGTTCTTGCCCGACAGGTACCAGTAGGTCGGCATCTTCGTGCCGGGGCGGAACGCCTGCGGGTCCTTGAGCCACTCGGGTATCCACTCCTTGCGGAGCTTGAGGCGCACGTCCTTCAGGTTCGGCCCGACCTTCTTCTGGTCCTGCATCAGGTAGCGCGCCTGCGTGTTGAGCTGGTCGATGCGCGCTTCGAGCTGGCTGTTGCTGACGATGAGGCTCTCGGCGCGCGCGAGCAGCCCCTGCGCCCTCTCGTCCGAGACGCCGGGCGCGGACGACTCCGCCCGCGCGACCTTCGCCTCGCGCTCGTTCTCGGTCGCCTCGTCTTCGAGCTGCTGGACGAGCTGGCGCGTGTTCGAGAGCGCGTCGGTCTCGCGGTCGAAGCCCTCGTAGCGGTGGCAGCCGACGCAGCCGCGCTCGTAGTAGAGGTCTTTGCCGCGGTTGAGCACGCCCGCGCCCTGGAGCACGCGGTCGCCGGCGTGGCACTGGTTGCAGCCGGCCTCGGTGTTCTCCTTCTGGAAGAGCGGGTGGAGCCAGTACTTGTGCCGGCCGTGCCCCTTCTCCTCCGAGGTGGTCGCGCGCCCGTTCCCCCAGTGACAGCTCGCGCAGCCGAACTTCTCGGGGTCGTGAATCCTGAGCAGCTCGCTCGAAGGGTGGCTGACGAAGGCGCGCGCGAGCCGGTCGGGGCGGCTGCGGCGGCCGCGCCCCGCCGGCATCATGTCCGAGGCGCGGATGTTGATGGGCTGGCGGATGCCGAGGTGGCACGACTCGCAGCGGTCGACCATCTGGTCGCCGTTGACGTTGAGCTGCTTCATGCCGTAGTCGAAGTCTTCGAGCGAGGCGCGCAGCGTCCTCACCGTCTGCTCGGTCGCCGCGGTGACGTTGTTCTTCAGGTACTCGTCGCGCTGGCGTTCGAGGTCGCTCGCGGGCTTCAGCAGCTCGCCCTTCTCGGCGAGCAGGCGCCCCTTCTCGTCCTTGAGCGAGACGTACTGCGTCTCGAGCTCGGTGAAGTCCATCTCGCGCCGCTCGGTGCGCTCGCCCTTCTCGTCGAGCGGCATGACGACGACCGACTTCTTCCCCTTCATCTCCTCCAGGTCGCGGCGCACGTCCTCGCGGTCGTCGTCGTCCGCCTGCTCGACATTGTAGCTGGCAACCGTGATGCGTCCGCGCCGGTCCTGGAACTCGTCGGAGATGGCGCCCAGCCGCGCGTCGATGAAGGCGACCTGGCGGTCGATCTCGGCCTGCCTGGGGCGCGCCTGCTCGCGCGCGGCGCGCGCCTCCGCTTCGAGCCGCTGGTACTCGGGACGCTTCTTGACCTCCTCCTCCGACTCGAAGCCGCGCTTCTCCAGCCGCTCCAGATAGCGGTCGAAGCGCTTGACGAAGGACTGCTGGTACGACTTCCACGGGCGCATCCCGTAGACCTCGTCGTAGAGCGACCAGACGAGCACGCCCGTCAGCAGCAGCGCCGAGATGAGCATGACGGCGCTCGTCGAGCGGCTCGTGATGGGGTCGGGGGCCGGGGCGTCCGGCTGTTCACGTCTCGCCAGCTTGTCGGTGTCAGGAGTCTCAGCCACGGGTTTCGATCCTCCGCTCTCGCGTGTCACCTCAGACGTTGAACCAGGGAGTGACCCAGATGTACTTGATCGTGAACGCCAGGCGCAGTATGAGCTTCACGGGGAAGAGCCACAGCACCGAGATGGCGAAGAACTGGAAGGTCAGGTACTGGAGGATGCTGGTGCGCTCCAGCAGCTTCTTCTCGAATTCGCCCGAGCGCGAGGCCCAGTTCCAGAACGCCCTGAAAGACTTGAAGTCCGAACGCTCCAGCCCCCTCCGCAGCATCAGCCAGTGGAAGAAGAGCCCGCCGGCGACGAAGATGAAGCCGACGACGAGGGCGCCGAAAATCTCCTTGAAGGGCGAGGTGTTCAGGAACGGCAGCCCATAGAGGGCGATGATCTCGTGCAGGTCGCGGTTGCGGTCGAAGACGACGGCGTTATGGTCCCAGGTCTGCCCCGGCCAGAACCAGATCCAGCCCGGCCCCCGGATGAACGTCCCGATGATGATGAGGATGATCCACATGAAGAACCCCCACATGAACATCGAGACGGCGAAGCGGCGCTGCCGCCACGAGTAGTAGCCGTTCCCCAGCGGGTTCGAGTCCACGTACGGGAAGACCATCAGCCCGACGACGAGGAGGCCCGGCATCACCACGCCCGCGATCCACGGGTCGAAGTAGACGAGCATCTCCTGAAGCCCGAGGAAGTACCACGGCGCCTTCGAGGGGTTCATCGTCAGGTTGGGGTTGGCCGGCTCTTCGAGAGGCGCGTTGAGGAGGATGGACCAGGCGAAGAGGATGACGGTGACGATGATGGCGGCGAGGAACTCGACGCGGACGAGGTAGGGCCAGACGTGTATCTCGCGCGCCCAGCCCGGCCGCCACGGGTGCGTCTTGCGGTGGTGCGTCTTGGCGAGCGCCGGGTCCTCTTCGAGCGTCTCGACGAGCTGGTCGTTCTCCTTCGACTGCTTGAGCCCGAGCCAGGTGAAGAAGATGACGAGCGGGATCATCCCGACGATGGGGACGTTGTCCGGCGCCGAGCTGATCTTCCAGAGCTGCCCCCAGTCCTCGACCATCAGCGCCAGCACGCCGACCACGGCCAGTGACCCGACCAGCCACAGCAGCCACCTGTTACTGCGGGGCCGCTCGATTGCCATTGCCATGACAGACTCTCCGTTTATTGACCAGGGCTGTTAGCTTCCGGCCGTCGGCTCTCGCCGCGCGCCTTTTCGCCCCGGCTAGCGGCCGAGGGCCGACGGCCAGCTCACTTCTTCGCCGCCTTCATCTCGGATTCGAGCATGACGGGCGCGGGGCCCGAGATGCCTCCGTCCTTGCGTATGCGCCAGAAGTGGACGGCCATGAAGAGCGAGGCGACGACGGGGATGCCGATGCAGTGCCAGATGTATGAACGCAGCAGCGCGTTGGCGTCCACGATGGAGCCGCCGAGCAGCCCGAAGCGCACGTCGTTGAAGGGCGTCATCCCGAGCTGCGGCCCGAACGGGCCTTCGCTGCCGAACCCCGGCGTGGCGCGCGCCATGTTCGTCCCCACCGTCACGGCCCAGAAGCCGAGCTGGTCGTCGGGCAGCAGGTACCCCGTGAACGAGAGCAGCAGCGTCAGCACCAGCAGCACCACGCCGACGCACCAGTTGAACTCGCGCGGCCGCTTGTAGGAGCCCGTCAGCACGACGCGGAACATGTGGAGCCACGTCGTGATGATCATCAGGTGCGCCGCCCAGCGGTGCATGTTCCTGAGGAGCTTGCCGAACGGCACGTCGTGTTCGAGGTAGAGGATGTCGCGGAACGCCTGCACCTTCGTCGGGTGGTAGTAGAACATGAGGAGGATGCCGGTGAAGGTCAGCACGATGAAGAGGTAGAAGGTGATGCCGCCCATGCCCCACGTGAACGAGTAGCGCGTGGCGTCGCGGTTGATCTTCGCCGGGTGCAGGTGGAGGAAGACGTTCGAGAGGATGGCCAGGCTTCGGTTGCGCGGGTCCGAGCGGTCGTGCGAGACGCGGAAGATGGACTTCCAGAGCTGCGTCTGCTGCGGGTCCTTGTAAGTCTTGGCCTCGGCCTCGGCGCGCTCCTTGAGCGCGAGGCCCTGCGCGCGCGCGCGCGCCACCACCCCGGCCGCGCCCCCGCGCTTCAAACCCTGCGACTGCTGGCCGTCGCCGTTCTCGTCGGGTCGTTCAGGCTCCATGACCTCGTCTCCTGCTCGGCTGATTTACGGCGCCGCGCGGGCGGCGCACCTTTACGGCGACCGGTTCACACGTTTCAGACTGCTTCCCCACTGGTCTGAGCGCCATCTCGAAGCCGCGCGCCGCCGCCCCCGCCACTTCACGCGATGGGGAGGTACGAGCCCGCCTCGTCGAACTGATCGACCTTGCCCTTCTCGCGGAGGAAGAGCGTGTTCGTGTCCACGACGACCTGCCCCGTGGCGTCGATCGAAACTTTGGCGCGATCCATCGGGCGCGGCGCCGGGCCCTCGAAGTTGATGCCCTCGCTGTCGTAGCCGCTGCCGTGGCACGGGCACTTGAACTTGTTCTCGCTCGCCTTCCAGTCGGGCGTGCACCCGAGGTGCGTGCAGACGGCGCGGATGACGAAGAGCCGCTCGGTGTTCTTCACGACCCAGATGCGGTACTGCTGCTGCCACTTGGTGTCGACGCCGAGCGAGTAGTCGCCGGGGAAGCCGATCCGGAAGATGCTCGACGGCTCGAAGATGGCGCGGGGCAGGAAGAAGCGCAGGACGCTGAGCCCCATCACCGCGGTGAAGGAGCCGACGACGCCCCAGACGATGCGCCGGCGGAACTTGTTGACGGGCGGGTCGGGGGCGGTCTGCACCAGAGGCCCGGCGGGCGGCCTCGCGGCGACGGCCCTGGCGACGCCCTTGTTGACTTCGGCCGTCGGCGTCGAAGAGGTCTTCGACGCGCCGGAGGCGGGCGCGACGCGCGCGGCCGGCGGCGTGGCGGCCGGGAAAGACTTTCCGGGGGCGTCGCCCGCGGGCGCGTCCGCGGCGACCGTGCCCGAAGAGGCGCGGCGCGCGGGCGGCGTGACGGGGGTCTTGGGCGTGGCGGCGGGCGTAGGCGGCGTCTCGCGCGTGGAGGTGTCGCCCCTCGCGGCGGCGAGCA
>JAIVJI010000132.1 GCA_020200135.1 Acidobacteriota bacterium
GGTCGAGAACGCGCGCGCGCACGCCCGGCTCGCGCACGAGGAGGTGGCGCGCGCCAACTACAGCCGCTTCCTCCCCGAGTACGTCGTCAAGCAGATTCTGGAGAACCCCGACTCGTTCAAGCTCGGCGGGGTCAACCAGACCCTGACCGTGCTCTTCGCCGACATCCGCGGCTTCACGCGGCTCTCGGAGAACGCGCCGCCCGACCGCGTCGTCCAGCTCTTGAACAACTACTTCACGGCGATGTCGGACGTGGTCTTCGGGCACGGCGGCACGCTCGACAAGTACATCGGCGACGGGCTGATGGCGCTCTTCGGCGCGCCGACCGCGACGCCCGAGGACGCCTGCAACGCCGTCTCGGCGGCCGTCCAGATGCAGCGCCGGATGGAGGGCATCAACGAGCAGTTGCGCGCCGACGGGCTCGCCGAGATCGCCATCGGCATCGGGCTCCACACGGGCGTCGCCACGGTCGGCTACATCGGCTCGGAGCGGCGCTCGGAGTACACGGCCATCGGCGACACGGTCAACCTCGCGGCGCGGCTGGAGCAGAACGCCTCGCCCGGCCAGATACTTTTGAGCGACGCCGCGGCGCGCGCCGCCGCCGGGGCGGGCTGCGCGTTCCGCCCGCGCACGCCCATCACCGTCAAGAACCGCGTCCAGCCCGTCCCCATCTTCGAGGTGGACTGGAGGCAGGCACAAAACGCCGAACCGTGAGCGCCGGGCCGACGGGCCGAAAACCCTTCGGCCCGTCGGCCCGGCGCCCGGCGTTCCGAGTTCACAGTTAATCTTCTATGTCTTCAAACTCATTCATGCGCGGGCCGCGCTCGCTGCTCTCCCTCCAGGGCTGGCGCGACCTCGTCTCGGACTCGATGGCCATCGACATCGGCTCGACCTCGGTCATCATCGCGGTGCGCGGGCGCGGCGTCGTCGTCGACGAGCCGGCGGTCGTCGCCGTCAACAAGGTGACGGGCGAGGCGGTCGCGGTCGGGCGCGAGGCGCACGACATGCTCGGGCGCGAGGCGCGCGACGTCTCGCTCGTCTACCCGCTGGTGGACGGCGTCGTCGCCGACTTCGAGCGGACGCAGAGTATGCTCGACCAGTTCGTCAGGCGCGCGCGCAGCGGCATCTCGCACTTCAGCCGGCGCGCCGTGATGAGCGTGCTCTCCGGCATCACGCAGGTCGAGCAGCGCGCGCTCCTCGCCGCCGCCGAGTCGGCGCACATCGGCCGCGTCTACATGGTCGAGGAGGGGCTGGCGGCGGCCCTCGGCGCGGGCGTCTCGATAGAGGACAAGAACGCCTCGGCCGTCGTCGACATCGGCGGGGGGACGACGAACGTCGCGGTCGTGGCGCGCGGCATGATCGTCTACGCGCAGGCCGAGCGCGTCGGGAGCCTCGACATCGACGAGGCCGTCATCGACCGTCTGCGCCGGCACCACGGCCTCATCATCGGCGCGCCGACCGCCGAACACCTGAAGAAGGAGCTGGGCTCGGCCGTCGAGCCCGCCGACCCCGCGCGCGCGGTGAGCGTGAAGGGGCGCGACGTGCAGTCGGGCTCGGCTGCGCCGCGTCTCCCGCACCGACCAGTCGCACCTGCTCGACGAGCTCGACGAGGCGGCCGGGGCGTTCGAATAAGGGAGTGGGCAGTAGGCAGATGGCGGCGGGCAGTTGAAAGCGCCGTTGAAAGGAACTTTGATTTAATCTTTCAACGTCCGTCACGCGAAAGCGACTGCCACTACCATCTGCCTACTGCCATCTGTTTTATGAATCTTCTTCGTCTCTTCAGGCGGCAGATACAGGTGGCGCGCGTCTTCGGCATCCCCGTGCGCATCGACTACCGCTGGTTCGCGGTCTTCGCGCTGTCGGCGTGGGTCATCGCGGCGAGCTTCGGCGAGGGGACGCCGATGACGCAGTTCGTCAGGCTCGGCGCGGCGTGGGCGTGGGTCACGGGGGTTCTGACGACCTTCGCGCTCTTCCTCTCCATCTTCGGCCACGAGCTTTCGCACGCGCTCCTCGCCCGCGCCGAAGGGATAGAGAGCGACGAGATAGTGCTCCACCCGTTCGGCGGCCTCACCCGCCTCAGGCGCGAGCCCGACAACCCGCGCGCCGAGTTCCGCATCGCCATCGCGGGGCCGAGCGCGAGCTTCCTCATCGGCGTCCTCGCGCTCGCGGGCTTCTACGTCTCGCGGCTCGCGGGCCTGAACGCGCTCGCCGCCGCGCTCTCCATCGTCGGCTTCTGGAACTTCACCATCGCGGCGTCGAACCTGCTGCCCGGCTACCCGCTCGACGGCGGGCGGGTCTTGCGCGCCTTCCTCTGGAAGCGGACGGGGCAGCTCGACGACGCGACGCGCATCGCGGGGCTCGGCGGCCAGCTCATCGGCGGCGCGCTCGTCGTCTTCGGCGGCTACTTCTACCTCTGGCTCGGCGACCCGTTCATGGGGCTCTGGCTCGGGCTCGTCGGCCTCTTCCTCTTCGACGCGGCGCGCTCGGTCACGCGCCGCCGCAAGAGCCTGCGCACGGCCGGCGACGCGATGGCCGCGCCGGTCTCGGTCGAGCCCGAGACGACCGTGGGGCACTTCGTCGACCACGTCCTCGCGCTCCACCGCCAGGAGGCCTTCACGGTCGCGCGCGACGGACGCCTCCACGGCATCCTCACGCTCCGCGACCTGAAGGGGCTGCCGCGCGAGCGCTGGCACCAGACGCGCGTCCGCGAGGTGATGCGCCCCGTCTCGGAAGAACTCTTCGTCCCCCCCTCCGCCACGCTCGCGCGCGCCGAGCGCCTGCTCGACGAGAACGGCGCGGGCGCGCTCGCCGTCGTCGACGACGCGGGCCAACTCGTCGGCCTCCTCCTGCGCGGCCGCCTCAAGCGCCGCGAAAAAGTCCGCTGAAAGCCCCGTCTACTTCTCGATGAGTCTCAGGAGAGTTTGCGCGGCCTCGGGGTCGAGGTCGCGGAGGACGAAGTACTGCTGGCGCGCGCCCACGGGGTCGCCGTTGAAGAGGTACTCCATGCCGAGCTTGAGGTTGGCGTCCGGGTGGCGCGGGTCGATGCGCACGGCCTGGCGGAAAGCCTCGAGCGCCTCGGCGTGCCGGCCGAGCACGAGGCAGGCGACGCCCAGCTCGTACTGCCCGAGGAAGAACTCGGGCTTGATCTTGACCGACTCTCTCAAAGCCTCGGCCGACTCCTCGTACTTGCCCTGGCTCTCGTAGGCCTGTGCGAGGCTGTAGTAGATGACGTGGTGCCTCTTCAGGGCGGCCGCGCGCTTGTAGTACTCGGCGGCCTCCGCGTAGCGCGCGCCCTCCGAGTAGTTGATGGCCACCAGGTTCAGCAGGTCGGGGTCGTTCGGGCGGAGCCTGAGCGCGCGCTTGTAGAAACGCTCGGCGGCGTCGTAGCGCGAGAGCGCGTAGTAGAGGTGCGCCAGCCCGACCTGCGCGCGCAGGTCGCCGGGGTTTTGCGCGGCCACGCGCTCCAGGTCGCCGAGCCGCCCGGCCGACTCGATGCGCGCGCGCGTCACCCCGACGCGGTCGCGCGCGAGCGTGTGGTCGGGCTTCAGCCGCAGCGCCTCGCCGAGCGAGGCGAGCGCCTGCTCGTACTCGCCGACGAGCATGTACTCGTTCCCCAACTGGAAGTGCGCCTCCGGGTCGCGCGGGCGCAGGCGCACGTAGTGCTTGAGGGACTCGACCGCGTCCCTCCTCCTCCCGAGCACGTCGTACATGGCCGCCTGCCTGGCGTACGCGTCGTCGAACGCGGGCCTCAGCCTGATGACCTCTGTGAACGACGCGAGCGCCTTCTCGAACTCGCCCGAGCGCGCGTAAGACATCCCGAGCATGTAGTGCCCGTCGACGAAGTCGGGCACCAGCTCCAGAGCCTTCCGGTAGACCTCGACCGCCTCCCTGTGCTGGCCCTGCACGGCGTAGGCGCGCCCCAGCTCGTAGTAGGCGGCGGGGTTGGTCGCGTCGAGCCCGATGGCGCTCGTGAAGGCGGGGATGGCCTCGGCGTAGCGGTCGAGCCGCTGGTAGGCGAGCCCGAGGCGGAAGTGCGCGGTGGGGTTGTTCGGCAGGAGCAGCGCGACGCGCCTGAAGGTGTCGGCGGCGGCCTCCAACTGCCCGGCCGCGGCCTGCGCCGACGCGAGCTGGAAGAGGGCCAGCGCGTCGCCGGGTCTGACACGGACGACGGCGTGGAGCGTTTCGAGCGCCTCGGCGTGGCGGCCGGCGCGGCTGCGCGCGACGCCACCGGCGACCCGCGCCATGACCCAATCGGGCTTGAGCCGCAGCGCCTCGTCGAAGGCGGCGAGCGCCTCGGCGTTCCGCCCCGCGGCCATGTGCGCCGCCCCGAGGTTGTAGTGAATCTCCGGCACGGCCGGCGCGAGCCCCAGCGCACGCTTGAGCGACGCGACGGCGTCGTCGTGCCGACCCAGCTCGACGTAGGCGAGCCCCAGATTGATGTGCGCGGCGACGACCTCGGGCTTGAGCCTGATCGCCCCCAGGTAGTCGGCGACCGCCTCTTCGAGCCGCCCCGCGCGGTGGCGCTCGACGGCGCGCGCGAAGTAACCGGCCGCGTCGCCCGGCTCCTGCTGCCGCCGCCCGGCCGCGTCCGCGTGCGCGGCGGCGAGGATGAGCGCGAGAAGAAGTGTGAGCCGCTTGCTCGTCTTGTGCGTCATCGTCTTTGTCGGGGCTCTGGTTTAAGGCGCCGGGTGGTCGGGGAGCGCCCGTCGCGGTGCGGCGGCGCGCGGCCGGAGTATGGCAGAGCGCCCGCACGGGTTGCAACGCGCGCGGGGGCGGACGCCCGCGCGGCGGCGCGAAAGCTCATCGTTGATTTGCTCCGGTTTTTCCTTCATAATCGGCGCGGAGGCGTGTCAAGCAAACAAGGTGGAGGTCGCTTATGTTGGCGGTGGTCGGTGCGCCGTACGCCGACGTGCTGAGAGCTGTATTCAAATTCACCGGCGCGTCGCGCCGGCCGGCCGAATTTTCGATCGTTGATTCGCGCTTCTGATTCTCGGGTGATGGACGCAAAACGGTGGACGATGCCGAGCAGACCTGTCTTCGTCGCCCGCGGTCTATCACCCGCCGCCGGGCGCGTCGTCGCGCGGCCGGCGGGCCGAAAGTCTGAGCACAAAACTCTGAGATGCTTCTCCAGTCGCAAAGCCAGTTCTGGCAGTCCCTGCGCGAGCCGCGAAACTTCGTGGACGTCGCGCTGGTCTTCCTGCTGGTCTACGCGCTGCTGAGGCTCATCCGCGGCACGCGCGCCGCGCCGATGGCCGCCGGCCTCGGCGCGCTCGCGCTCATCTACTGGGCGGCGGCGCGCTACGAC
>JAIVJI010000133.1 GCA_020200135.1 Acidobacteriota bacterium
CGCCGCGCACGACGCCAAAAGAACGGCCGCGCACGAAGCGAGCGCGGCCCTCCGACACGACTCTTTGAAACTCATCTCCGGCCCAACTCTTTCATGAAAGGAGTCCGAGAAAATCTACCGCCCCTTGAACCTGACGCCTCCTTTGTACATGAACAGACACTCGGGATACAAGCGTTGAGCAGGCAGTAGACAGTCAGGACGGGAGAGACAACCCGAAAGAATCGGAGGCGGCGAGATTGACGACCCGCCGCCTCCGATTCTGTACCGCTTCGCTTTGCTCTAACAGCCTACTGCCATCCGTCTACCGCTTAGTGCCCACACGGTAGACGCGCCCCTTGTAGACGACGACGACCCGCTCGCCGAGCGAGAAGAAGCGCGCGAGCTGCGGCTCACGGCGGACGAGCGCGAAGTACTCCTCGGCGCCGAATTCGAGCGCCGTCTCCGGCAGCTTCGCCTCGGCCTTGAACTCCGAGTCCACCCACACGTCGTCGCGCAGGTAGAAGGTCTTCTCGCCGGCCTTGCGCACGGCCGCCGACGGGGCGTCGGACTCGACGCGGACGACATCCTGCTGCGCGCGGTCGCGCTTGCTCTGCCGGACGGCCACCTCGCCGGTCTTCGCCTTCGCGGCCTCCATCGGCGGCGCGTTCGCGCTCAACGGCGCCGGGGCGCCCGCGCCGCTTCCGCCCCCGCCTGTGCCTGCGATGCTCCTGTCGGCGGCGCCGGCCACCGCCCCCGTCGCCGGCCGGCGTCCGCGTTCGGCGCGCCGCACGCCCGGCGTGACGCGGACGGCATTGTTGTCCGCGCCGTCCACCACTAAGTTGTTTTCGAGCGCGAGGTATGACGTGTAGGGCGTGACGATGCCGTAGCGCGTGCCGAGGTCAACGATCTCGTCGGTCAGCTCCTTCTGCTCGCCGTTGGTGCGTATCTGCTCCATCAGCCAGCCGACCCGGCGCGTCGCCCACAGGCGCGGCAGGAAGTCGTTGCGCTCGCTCCGCACGGGGAAGCTCAGGTCGGCGTAGCTGAACGAGCGCTCGCGGCTGCCCGTCCGACCCGTCAGACGGAGGTTGACGTTGCTCAGGTCGGACGGGTTACGGTAGCGGCCGATGAGCGTGACCTGCGTGCCGCGGAAGACGTCCGGCATCTCGCGCGGGTAGACGAGGTCGGTCTCGACGCCGCCCATGTCGAGCCTGAGGTCGGTCAGCACGGGGTGGTTGATCTTGGTGAAGAAGTTCGAGACTTTGACTTCGAGGTCTTCTTTCGGCTCGACGTACTCGGCCACGCCGCCGTTCTCCGCGGCGAGTTTGTCGAGGAGCGCGGTGTTGACGTCGTAGCCGACGCCGAAGGTGAAGAGGCGCACGCCGGGGACGCGGGCCGCGCGCGCGTTCTCGGCGATGCGCTCGGCCTTGGTCTCGCCGACGGTCGGCAGCCCGTCCGTCATGAAGACGAGGATGCGCGGGCGCTCGGCGCGGTCGAACTGCGCCATCGCGGCGACGAGCGCGCCGTTGATGTTGGTGCCGCCCACGGGTCTGAGCTGCTTGATGAACTCCTCGCCCATCGCGCGCCCGCGCTCGTCGGCCTGCAAGAGACCCGTGGTCAGCAGGTGCTCCTCGCCCGCGAAGTTGATGACGTTGAAGCGGTCGGCCGGGCGGAGCGAGCGGACGCCGAAGAGGAGCGCGGCGCGCGCCTTCTCCATCTTCCCCGCCTCGGCCATCGAGCCCGAGGTGTCTAAGACGAAGACGACGTCTTTGGCCGCGTACTCGGCCTCGGCCGCGTCGTCCTTCGGCGAGATGGTCAGCAGGAAGAAGCCCTGCTTGCCCGGCTCGCGGTGCGTCAGGAGCGTCATCCCGAACTCGGCGTCCGAGAGCGTGTAGAAGAGATGGAAGTCCTGCGGCTCGCGCCCGGGCGCCGACTCGAACGAGACGCGCGCGCGGCGCTCGCCCGAGCGCGACACCTCTATCTCGTGGCTCGGCGAGTAGACGTTGCGGACGGGCTCGCGCCCTTCGACCTCGATGCTGCCGGAGACGCGCCCCGTCACCTGCGCGACGTTGCGCCCCGTCCCGAGCGGGTAGCGGTACGAGACCGTCTCGCCCTCGGCCACGAGGACCTGCGTGTAGGTCATCTCGAGCCGCTTGTCCGAGTGCGGCGGGATGGGGAAGACGCTGGCCTGGAAGAGGTCGCGGCCGGCGTACTCCAGCAGGCCCGGGTCGCGCTGGCGGCGGACGATTTCGTCGTAGATGCGGCGCGCCTCCTCGCGCGAGCGCATCTCGCCGACCAGACGGCGGTCGCCGTCCCAGATGGCGAACTCCTGGATGGAGGCCGACTCGGGGATGGGGAAGAAGTAGGTGCCTTCGAGCGTGGCGTCGGTGTCGTTGCGGAAGACCTGCTCGACGTGCGTGGTCGCCACCTGCGCGGCGATCTTGGTGTCGATCTTGATCGACTTGACCGGCAGGGCGCGCGGCATCGTGACGGGGCGCGGCGGCGCGGGGCAGCGCCGGCACGGGCCCGGGACGATGACGCCCTGCGCGCTGGCGGTCGCCGTCACGAGCGCCATCAGCACGAGGCCGAAGAAGAGGCACAGCAGGTCTCGGAAGATTCGCATCCCATTTCTCCTCAAAAAAAACTCGGCGTATTTAGACTCGGCCGGCGGCCCGTTTGTCGCAAAACCGCCCGGCCGTCGGTAGAACGCCCCGGCGGCGGGGTTCTTGCGCGCGCCGGCGGAACAAGGTCGGGGGGCGCGGTGTCTAAAGCCCTACCGGAAGGATAGGTCGAGAAGTCTGCCTTCGGGCCCGGGTAGGAGGGAGTGATGCAGAACCCATTCCAGGAGAACCTGCGGAAGCCGTGGCTGCTGCTCTGCACGTCGCTGCTCGTCGTCTACTCGATCATGCCGGTCGAGCGCGAGACGCTCTTCTTCTCCGGCGCGCCCAGCTCCTTCATCGAGGCGCTGATGTTCCTGCTCTCGTTCCCGCTCGGCGCGGCCGCCGCCTCCCTCTTCCACTCGCCCGACTTCGGCGTCACGGGGCGCTTCGCCTTCTGGGCGGCGGCGATGGGCGGCGGCTACCTTCAGTGGTTCCACCTCTTCCCCGCCCTGCTCCGCCGACTCCCCGCGCGCCCGACCACAGTCACTCTGAATCTCTCCATGGGCTCCGGCGTTGCCCCGCGCGCCGCGCACGTGTCGGCCGCGACGCGGCCGCTCGGCTTATCTGAGGCGGCGCGCCCGCCCGTCCCGCAGTTCAACGACCGGGGACTGACACCGCTCGAACGCGTCTTCCGCGACGAAGAGTAGGGCGGGGCGGCGCTCACATCTCGCGGAGGCTCGGGTTGCGCGAGGCGACGGCGAGGCCGAAGACGAGGATGACGATGCCGCAGGCCGAGAGCACGGGGCGCGGGCCGAAGCGGTCGGAGGCCGCGCCCGAGAGGACACTCCCCACCGGCATCGTCCCGATGAAGGTCAGAATCCACATGCTCATCACGCGCCCGCGCATCTCGTCTCTCACGAGCTGCTGCAGGAGCGTGTTGCCGAGCGCGAAGAGGCAGACCACCGACATCCCCGTCACGAAGAGCAGCGGGACGGCCGCCGCCGGCGACGCCGCGCCCAGCGCCGTGATGCACGCCCCGGCCGAGAAGAGGCTCCCCAGGAGGAGGAGGCCCTTGCGCCGCAGGTCGCCCAGGTACGCGAGCGTGAGCGCGCCGACGAGCGCGCCCGCCCCGGCCGTCCCCATCATCAGCGACAGCCCCGCCTCGTCCCACCCGTACACGTTGCGCGCGAACAGCGGCATCAGCACGAGGTAAGGCGCGCCGAACAGCCCCACCACCGTCGAGCACAGGAGCACCACGCGCACGCGCGGCCGCCCACGCACGTAGCCGAACGCCTCGACCACATCGCCCCACATCGAGCGCCGCCCCGCGACCGTCTTCGACGCCTCCGCGACGGCCGGCGCCCCAGCGTCCGCCGCGCGCGCCTCTGCCTCATCGCCTCCCGCCCCCGTCATCCCGAGCAGGCTCATCGTCACGGCGGCCAGCAGCGGCCCGACGACGCGCGCGAGCTGGAACTGCGACGAGTTGAGCGCGACGGCGTTGGCCACGTCCTCGCGCCCGACGAGGTCGAACGTGATGGCCTGGTAGGACGGCCCCGACAGCGCCCAGCAGCAGCCCGTCACGAACGTCAGCACCAAAACCATCCACACGTCCGAGGGGCGGCGCGCCTCGCCCTTCCACTGAATCACCTCCGCCCAGATGAGGAAGGCGAGCACGAGCGCCGACAGCCCGCAGAGCGCCTGCGTGTAGATGAGCAGACGCTTGCGGTCGAGCTTGTCGGCGATGACGCCGCCGACGAGCGTCAGCGCGAGACCCGGCGCGGTCGCCACGAACGTGTCCACGCCGAGCCACGTCCCCGAGTCGGTCAGCTGGAGCACGAGCCAGCTCTGCGCCACCGTCTGCATCCACGTGCCCGCGTTCGAGAGGAAGGCGCCGGCCAGGAAGAGTCGGAAGTTGCGGTGCTTGAGCGCGCGGAACATGCCGCGCGCGCGCGCGGGCGGCGGGGGCTCGGGCTGTGTGCGGGGCGCGGCCATGAGTCTTGCGGTGGGGGTCGCGAACGTGAATAATGCTCGCCGCCCGCGCGCGAAGTTAAAGGGGCGCGGCGACAGGCCCGCGCCCCCTCGACCGCGTCCGCGGCGGCGCCCTCTAAAATGCCTCCAAAGCCGGTAAACCGCAAGGAGCACGGATGATCCGCGAGCACTTGATGAAGAACGAGCCGGCGGAGCAGAACGGCTTCCGCCTGCGCGGCATGGGCGACATCTCGCGCGTCGAGGCGCTGTCGGACGGCGTCTTCGCCTTCGCCATCACGCTGCTCGTCGTCTCGCTCGAAGTGCCGCGCACGTTCGACCAGCTGCTGTCGATGATGCGCGGCTTCCTCGCCTTCGCCATCACCTTCGCGATGCTCTTCCACGTCTGGCACACGCAGTACAAGTTCTTCCGGCGCTACGGCCTCAACGACAACTTCACCATCTGGATGACCGCGCTGCTGCTCTTCGTCGTCCTCTTCTACGTCTACCCGCTGAAGTTCGTCTGGACGCTGATTGCCAACGTCGTCCTCGGGTTCGGGAGGACGGTCGAGGTGGGCGGCCAGCTGGTGCCCGTCGTGCGCACCGCGCAGGTGCCGACGCTGCTCGCCGTCTACGGCGCGGGCTTCGCCGCCGTCTTCCTCATCTTCACGCTGCTCTACTGGCACGCCTACCGCAAGCGCGGCGCCCTCGAACTCAGCGCGCTCGAAGCGCACGACACGTGGAGCCACATGCAGGCGAACGCGCTGATGGCGCTCGTCGGCCTCGTCTCCGTGGCGCTCGCGCTCGCCGGCGGCGCCGTCAGCACCCTCCTCGCCGGCCTCAGCTACTGGCTCATCGGCCCCGTCCAATACCTGCACGGCCGCCACCGCTCCAAGTCACGCCAGAAGCTTGAGGCGCAAGTTTCCGCCTCCGAGCTGAGCCACGCCGAGGCGGGTCTCTAACCCTCCGGCTTCAACCGTAGGACGACGACCTCGGGCGGGACGCGGAAGCGCACGGGGACGATGCTCGTGCCGACGCCGCCGCCGACGTAGAGGTGCCGGCCGCCCTCGACGACGTGGCCGAAGGCGTAGCGCTGGCCGAAGCGTGAGGGCACGACGGGGCGGCCGACGAGCGGGAGGCTGACCTGCCCGCCGTGCGTGTGGCCCGCGACGGTGAGGCTGACGCGCGCGGGCACGCCGGGGAAGATGTCCGGGTTGTGCGTGAAGAGGATGACGGGTTCGCCCGCGGGGACTTCGCGCAGCGCGGCTTCGACCTCCGGCTCTCGCGTCCAGAGGTCTGCGACGCCCGCGAGCCAGAGGGCGCGCCCGCCGCGCTCGACGCGGGCGGCCCCGTTCTCAAGCACTCTCAGCCCCGCGCCTTCGAGCGCGCGCGTGACGCGCTCGCCGTCGAACCACCAGTCGTGGTTGCCGAGCACGGCGTAGACGCCGAGCGGCGCGCGCAGGAGTTTCAACTCCGCGGCTATCGGCTCGGGCTCGACGAACGTGCCGCCCGCGACGCCGCCCCTCTCGCCCCCCCGCTCTTGCGGCCCGCCGATGACGAAGTCGCCCGTGATGAGAACCACGTCCGGCGCCTCGGCGTTCGTGCGCTCGACGACGCGGCGCAGACGCGCGAGCCCCATGTGCGGCGCGCCGACGTGCAGGTCTGTCAGCAGCGCCACCTTTAGCCCCTCGTGCTCGGCGCGCCAGTTCGGAAGGTTGAGACTCACGCGCCGGACGGTGAGCGACGCCGGCTCAAGCCAGAACGCCCACGCCGCGAGAAGCGTCAGGACGACGAGCGCGGCGACGAGCGCGACCCTCAGTTTAGATTTGAAGAGGCGAGACATTCGTGGAAGCGTGGCGTTCAGACCGGCGGGACTTTCTACGAAGTTAAGCCCTCCTCCACGCGGAGAGCGGCGCGCCCGTGCCGCCGCGCCTGTGCGCGACGATCTCGGCGAGGATGGCGAGCGCGACCTCCTCGGGCGAGACCGCGCCGATGTCGAGGCCGACGGGCGCGCGCACCCCGCGGAGCTGCTCCTCGGGGAAGCCCGCCTCGCGCAGACGCGCCAGCACGATGCCGGTGCGCCGCCGGCTCCCTATCATCCCGACGTAGTCTGGGCGCGCGGCCAGCGCCGCCTTCATGCACTCCTCGTCCTCGTTGTGGCCGCGCGTGACGACGGCCACGTAGACGCCGCGCCCCGCCCCGATTGCTTCCGTGAGCTGGCGAGTCCAGCCGGGCGCGGGCGCGAGTTCGATGCCCGGCTCGGGGAAGCGCGAGCGTGCGACGAAGTCCGCGCGGTCGTCGAGGAGCGTGACGCGGTAGCCCACGGCGTGCGCGAGTCGCGCGAGCGCCGCGCCGACGTGACCCGCGCCGCAGACGACGAGGCGCGGCTCCGGCTCGACGCGTTCGAAGAGGACGCGCGCCGTGCGCCACGCTTCGAGCGCGGGCGCGAACTCCGCGACGGAGAGCGTCCGCGCCTCCTCGCGCGTTTCGAGGAAGGCGCGCGCGCGCCCGGCGAGCGCCGCGTCGAGAGCCTCGTCGCCGGTCGTCCCCGCGCTCTCGCCCGCGGACTCGAACAAAACCTTCGCGCCGACGCCGCGCTCCGCCTCGACGACCGTGACGAGCGCGGCCAGCGAGCCCGCTTCGAGCACGCCCGCGAGCGCGCGCGTGAGTCGGGCGGAAGAGTTTTGAGGGGGCCGGCTCTGCATCGGCGGGCGCCCGTCTACTTCGCTTCGGGGCGGATGAGGCCGACGGCCGCGAGCGCGCGGCGCGCGAGCCAGAGGGGGCCGACGAGGAGGTAGACCGGGCTGCGGAAGAAGGCCGGGCTGTTGCCCTCGACGGCGTGCCCCGCGAACTGGAAGACCCAGCCCAGGACGAACAGCCCCAGCGCCCACCGCCAGGACCAGAAGAAGAGCGGCAGGCTGACCACTATCATCGGGATGCCGACGGCGTGCGTCAGCTTGTTCACGGGGTGCCGGTGCTTCGCCTTGTACGCCTCGACGAAAGAAGTTGGCATTGGCTCACTCCTTCATTCCCAAACGTCCAGGAAAATCTCCATCGTGCCGCCGCAGACCATGCCCTCCTCGCTGGCCTCGTCGGCGGTGAGGGCGAAGCGGTGCAGCGCCGGGCGCCCCGTCCGCAGCGCCTCGCGCGCTTCGGCCCAGACCTCGGCC
>JAIVJI010000095.1 GCA_020200135.1 Acidobacteriota bacterium
CAGCACGACATTCCCTTCTACGTCGCCGCGCCCGTCTCGACCATCGACCTCTCGCTCGCCACCGGCGACGAGATACCCATCGAGGAGCGCGACCCGCGCGAGGTGACGCACCTGCGCGAACAGCGCCTCGCCCCCGAGGGCGTCGCCGTCCACAACCCCGCCTTCGACGTCACCCCCGGCGAACTCGTCGCCGCCATCATCACCGACCGCGGCATCGCCCGCCCGCCCTACACCGAGAGCTTGAGAAAGTTATTTGAAGGATAAAAGGCCGTAAACCGTAAACCGTGAACCGTGACAAGAAGAAGCACCTGCCTTCTCTCGTCACGGTTCACGGTTCGCGGCTCACGGCCTTTTCCTTACCTGTTGGCGTAGCGACTCTGCTTCCACCAGTCGAGCGTCTTGCGCAGCCCCTCTTCGAGGCCCACCTGCGGCTCGAACCCGAGCCAGTCGCGCGCGCGCGTGATGTCGGCGAGGCTGTGGCGCACGTCGCCGACGCGCGGGTCGCGGTACTCCGCCTCGACCTCCGTCCGACCCGTCAACCTCTTCAAAGCGTCAAGAAGCTCGTTGAGCGTCGTGCGCCGACCCGTGGCGAGGTTGATGACGCGGCCGACCGCCGCCCCGCTCTCGGCGGCGCGGAGGTTCCCGTCCACGACGTTCGAGACGTATGTGAAGTCGCGCGACTGCTCGCCGTCGCCGTAGATGACGGGGCGCCCGCCCGACGCGAGCGCCGAGATGAAGCGCGAGATGACGCCGGAATACTGCGAGCTGGGGTCCTGGCGCGGGCCGAAGACGTTGAAGTAGCGCAGGCAGACCGTCTCGAATCCGTAGACGCGCGTCCAGACCTGGCAGTAGTACTCGCCGACGAGCTTGGCGGCCGCGTACGGGCTCAAAGGCTCGGGTCGCATCTCTTCTACTTTGGGGAGCGTCGGCTGGTCGCCGTAGGCCGAGCTGGAGGCGGCGTAGACCACGCGCCGCACGCCCGCGCGCCGCGCCGCGACGAGCAGCGCGAACGTGCCGTCCACGCAGGCGAGGTGCGTCTCCTCCGGGCTTTCGACCGAGCGCGGCACCGACGGGATGGCCGCCTCGTGAAAGACGACCTCGACGCCTTCGAGAGCGCGCGCGAGCGCGTCCTCGTCCGTCAGCCCCCCGCGGACGAACTCGACGCCGCCGCCGATCTCCTCGACGTTCTCGGCGTGGCCGGTCGAGAGGTNAAACCCCGCCCCGCCCGTGACCAGGTAAGTTCCTGAGAGAGCCATAGAATTAACGTCCGACGCCGACGTAGTCGAAGCCGAGCCGGCGCATCCGCTCGGGGTCGTAGATGTTTCGAAGGTCCGCTATCTTCGGCGCGCGCATCAACTCCTTGACGCGCTGCATGTCGAGAGCGCGGAACTGATTCCACTCGGTCATGAAGACCAGCGCGTCGGCGCCCTCGACCGCCGCGAACTCGTCCCCGGCGTACTCGACGCCTTTTAAGACCTTCCGCGCCTGCTCCACCGCCACCGGGTCGTAGGCCCTGACCCGCGCGCCCTTCTCCAACAGCGCGTGAATGATGTCCACCGAAGGCGCCTCGCGCATGTCGTCGGTCTCGGGCTTGAAGGAGAGGCCGAGCACCGCGATGGCCTTACCCTTCACGTCGCCGACCAGCTTCTCTATCTTCTCGACCATCCGCAGGCGCTGGCGGCGGTTGACCTCGACGACCGCCTCGACGATGAGACCCTCGCCGCCGTACTCCCTCGCCACCGAGAGCAGCGCGGTCGTGTCCTTCGGGAAGCAGCTCCCGCCGTAGCCGGGGCCGGGGTGCAGGAAGTAGCGGCCGATGCGGTTGTCCATCCCCATCGCGCGCGCCACGTCGTGAACGTCGCAGCCTATCTGATCGCAGAGGTTGGCGATCTCGTTGATGAAGGAGATTTTGGTCGCGAGGAAGGCGTTCGCGGCGTACTTGGTCAGCTCGGCGGCTTCGAGCGAGGTGATGACGACCGGCGTCTCGATGAGGTAGAGCGGGCGGTAGAGGTCGCGCATGATGGCGACGGCCGGCTCGTCGCGCGAGCCGATGACGACGCGGTTCGGCCGCATGAAGTCGTCGATGGCCGCGCCCTCGCGCAGGAACTCGGGGTTGGAGACGATGCCGAAGTCGAACTCGGTCTGGTGCTCGCGTATGAGCCGGCGCAAACGCTCGCCCGTGCCGACGGGGACGGTGGACTTCGTCACGACCACCTTGTAGCCGTTCATGTGGCGCGCCACGTCGCGCGCCGCGCCCTCGATGAAGGAGAGGTCGGCCGAGCCGTCCTCTCTCGGGGGCGTCCCGACCGCGAGGAAGATGACGAGCGACTGCTCGACGGCCGACTTGATGTCCGTGGTGAATTGCAGGCGGCCGGCCTGCGCGTTCTTGGCGACGATCTGGTCGAGCCCCGGCTCGTAGATCGGGATTTCGCCCTTTTTAAGCCGCTTGATCTTCCCGGCGTCCACGTCCACGCACGTCACCGACGTGCCGAACTCGGCGAAACAGGCCCCCGTCACAAGCCCGACGTAGCCCGTGCCGATTACCGCTATCTGCATCTTCCGTGAAACGACCTTTCGGGCGGTGGGATTCTCAGCGGGTGATTATCTCAAACAAAAGGTTGCGGGTCACGCGGCGCGAAACGCGCGTGACCCGCAAAACCTGTGGGGTCGAAATAAATTCGAGCGTTAGTTCAGCACAACCTGAGCCCGGAGCCGCGCGAACCCGAAGGGGTTAGCGCGCGGGGCTGATGACGATCGGGTTGCCGCCGAAGTTGAAGTCGTTGTCCTGCGTGGCCGCGATGATGGCTGCCGCGACCGCGCCGCCCGCCGCGAGGAGGAGCGCCGCCAGCGCGCCGCTGGAGAGGCCGCGCATCTCGGGCTGCTGGAAGCGGGTGCAGCGCGTGCCGGGGGTGGCCATGCCGGCCGTGTCCTGCCCGCCCGCCGCGATCTGCTTCACCGAGTTGCCCGCGCGAAGCTCGACGCGACCCGACTGGGTGGAGACGACCGTGTTGCCGCACTCGACGTCGACCATGAAGACGTTCGGCTGGTTGTTGTCGGCGACGGCCGCGCCGTCCTTGGTGGTGATGGTGGCGGCGATGCCCGACGAAGACGAGACGCGGACGCGACCCGAATCAAGCATACCGGTGATGCCCGTCTCGGTGAAGCTGAGCTTGAGGCTCGATTCCGGAAGCACTTCGACGCGGCCGAGTTTGCCGAGGCTGACGACGGCGCTCGACCCCTTCGCGGTCGTGACCGTGCTGTCGGAGAAGACGGTGGCGCCCGAGATGGCGCTCGTGCCGTTTACCGAGACCTCACCGACGACCGATAGGTCTCCAGTCGGGCCAGTCTGCCCCTGCTGCGGCGCGGCGAGACCAACCATCGTGTATGTGCACAGGATGGCGAGCGCCAGGGCGAGCGAGATGGGCGTACGGCTCCAGGTTCTGCTAGTCATTACTTCTTCCTCCCGTAGGTGAAACTGTCAATTTTTTAGAGAAAGCGCGCTGCAAGCCTCTGGTGCAAAGACTCGAAAGACTCGCTTGAGACGATTTGTTTTGTTGTTTTCTCGCCAATCCGTCTCAGGAATAGCCCGCGCGGTGTCTCATAAAAGCAGGCATGAGCGCCACTGTGGGCCTTAAAAGACCTCGTTTTTTTACACGAAACGCGCGCTCGTGTCAACAAACATTTCTGTGAATTCAACGATTTTTCAACAATTTGCGGTATGCCGGGGCTTTTGTCAACCCTTATTTTCCGAGCCCCTCGGCGAGCCCCGGACACGTCCCCCGCGGGGCTGCGCGCGCCGGTCAGACTTTGTGGCTAATCTTTGTAGATGGCCACGTGCGGCCGCCCGTCGGGGCCGATCCAGCCCCGGTACATGCCGGAAGTGTTGAAAGGCGTCGCGAAATTTCCGCGCCCGTCGAGGGCGATCAGGCCGCCGGTGCCGCCCAGTTTGCCGACCCTTTCCAGCGCGGCCGCCGCCGACTGCTCTACGGACTTCCCGCCGTAGCGCATCATGGCCGTGACGTTGTGCGCGACCGCCGAGCGGATAAAATACTCCCCGTCGCCGGTGCAGGAGACGGCGCAAGTCCCGTTGTCAGCATAAGTTCCGGCGCCGATGATGGGCGAGTCGCCGACGCGGCCGAAACGCTTATTGGTCATCCCGCCGGTCGAGGTCCCCGCGCCGAGGTTCCCCGCGCGGTCGAGGCAGACGGCGCCGACCGTCCCGAACTTGTGCTCGTCGAAGGGAGCCGCCTCCCTTTCGAGCTTTGACTTTTTCGGCGGCGGGTTCTTCTCCGCCTCCTTTATCCGCTGGAGCTGCTGCCAGCGCTCCTCGGTGTGGAAATACTTCGGGTCGACCAGTTCGACGCCCATCTGCGCGGCGAAAGTTTCGGCCCCCTCGCCGGTCATCATGACGTGGGGCGACTGCTCCATGACGAGCCGGGCCAGCAAAATCGGGTTTTTGACCCGTTTGAGTCCGGCGACCGCGCCGGCCTTGAGCGTCCGCCCGTCCATGATCGAGGAGTCGAGCTCGTTCGTGCCGGCGCTGGTGAAGACCGCTCCCTTCCCGGCGTTAAAGAGCGGCGAGTCCTCCAACAGTGTGATCGCCGAGACGACCGCGTCGAGGCTGGCGCCGCCCTTTTCCAGCACGCCGAACCCCGCCAGGAGCGCCTCGGTCAGCTTGTCGCGGTATGCCTTCTCGCGCTCGGGCGTCATGCGGCTGCGCTCTACCGTCCCGGCGCCGCCGTGGATGACGAAGCCGAAGGGTCGTAGCGCCCCGGCCTTCTGCGCGCCATTTTCAAAGACCCGTGCGCCCGCGTGCGTACCGCCTGTCAGACACGTGGTCAGCGCCGCCGCCCCAACGCTACCCAGAAATTTCCGGCGGCTCTGCCCCGCGACCATATGGCGACTCACACCCTGCCCCGAACTAAGTTTCACGTTGAAAGTTTGTGAACGGGAAAGCTGCGGACATATTAGCGGACATATTAACAGACGGCTCGCTAAAGCGTAACCGCCATTCCTCGCGGCGAGGCAGCTTTAGTCTGTTTTTTTCATTTCGAGGAAGAAAGAGCGCGCCCTCTCGGCCAGAGGGGGTGGGACGACGACGCGGAAGGGGTGCTTGGCGAAAAAGGTCGGGACGCGCCTGACCTGCGCGCCGAGCGCGGCGAGCGCGGCGGCGGCCTCCTCGTCGCCAAGTTCCCCGACGCCGAAGGAGTCGGCCGCGCGACGGAAGGCCCCGCGCAGGCGGTCGAAGGGGAGGTCACGCCCGGCCAGGACCAGGCCGCGCGCCTGGAACTCGCCCAGCGCGTAGAGCAGGACGCTCTCGGCGCCGGCCCCTTTGGCCCCCCGCTCTCCGTCAAAAAGTGTGGTCTGGCGCATCCGTTCGTGTTCCGACGTGCGTCGGCTCAGGGCGCGCTGACGCGTCGCGGGCGCACGTTCGAGTCCGGGCCGGCCGGTGGCGACGAAGAGGCGTGGCCGTTCGTGCCCGACTTGACCTCGCCCTGCTTCCTCAGCTCGGCCTGCTCGTACGGGTCGAGCCGCGCGAACAGGTAGAACTTCTCGCCGCGCGACAGGACGGCCCCGAGGAACCTCAGTTTGAATTGGAGGACGAGCCCCTGCTGTAGCTCCGAAGCCCTCGGGAGCGGCTCCTCGAAGTACTGCTCGAACTCGCCTTCGGAGATCGCCTCAAGCTCTGGCAGGTAGTCGTTCCCGCTCGCGCGCGCGATGCGCATCGCCATCTGGCGCAGCGCGTTGATGCGGTTCGAGTTGTGCAGGTAGTAGCGGCGGTCTATCTCGCGCCGGCTCGCGCGGTCGTCCACGACCTCCTGCTCGTTGCGCAGGTAGCCGAGGTAGGCCGTGACGTTCGGGCCGAACTCGGGGGCGGCCGGGTCGGCGCGCCGGCGCGTCTGCGCGCCCGCCACCGCAGACGCGGAAAGCATAAAAAGTGTCAGGGCCAGGAGCCCTCTCAGCCGTCTCTCTCTTCTCATGACACTCACGCCCCTCAAACCTTTGGCGTCCTCGCGGGGCGGGGCCTGCGTCTCGTCGGGGTTTCGGGGGCGGGGGCGTGTGGAATCTTATCACAAATTGCGCGCCCCGCACGCGCGATGCTACATTCGCGGCACGACGGAGAGAGTTCTTTATGCCCGACGAACAATCAAACGGGGTGGGGGCGGCGGGGGGCGCGGAGTTCGCGGGGCGCCGCGTCGCGCTGGGTGTCTCGGGCGGCATCGCGGCGTACAAGGCGGTCGAAGTCCTGCGCGGGTTGCAGCGCGCCGGCTGCGAGGTGCGCGTCGGCATGACGAAGCGAGCGTGCGAGTTCGTCACGCCGCTCACCTTCCGCGCGCTCTCGGGCTCGCACGTCGTCGTGGACGACTACGCGCCCGAGAACCCGGACCCCATCGCCCACATCACCTTCTCACAGTCCGTCGAGCTTTTCGTCGTCGCGCCCGCGACCGCCAACGTCATCGCCAAGTTTGCCAACGGCGTCGCCGACGACTTTCTGACTTCGACCTACCTGGCCTCGAACGCTCCCGTCGTCGTCGCGCCGGCCATGAACACGACGATGCTGCTGCACCCGGCGACGCAGCGCAACCTCGCGCTGCTCCGCGCAGACGGCGTCCGCGTCGTCGAGCCCGACGCCGGCGAGATGGCCTGCGGCACGATCGGGCCGGGACGGCTCTCCGACCCCGGCCTGATAGTCGCCGCCGCTTTGGAAGTTTTACGCGCGGGCGGGAGAGGACGGGGGCCGGTTCAAGACCTGGCGGGCGAGCGCGTGCTCGTCACGACCGGGGCGACGCGCGAGGAGATAGACCCGGTGCGCTTTATCTCGAACCACTCTTCGGGGCGGATGGGCTTCGCGGTGGCGGAGGCCGCGCGCTCGCGCGGTGCGGAGGTGCTGGTCGTGGCCGGCTCGACGACCGCGCCGCCGCCCGCAGGCGTGCGCGTCGTGCGGGCCGTCTCGGCCGGGGAGATGCGCGACGCGGTGATGCGCGAGGTCGGCGGCGCGACCGTTTTCGTCGCGGCGGCGGCGGTCGCCGACTACAGGCCGGCCGCGCGCGCGGGCGGGAAGATAAAGAAGTCCGACGCCGCCCTCTCGCTCACTCTCGAACCCACGCCGGACATCCTCGCCGAAGTCTCCGCCGCCCGCCGCGACGGACTGCTCGTCGTCGGCTTCGCGGCCGAGACCGAGCGCGTCGTCGAGAACGCGCTGGAGAAGATGAGGCGCAAGAACCTCGACGCCATCGTCGCCAACGACCTCACGCAGGACGGCGCCGGATTTGACACCGAGACGAACGTCGTCACCGTCATCACGCGCGACCGCCAAACTCCCGCCGCGCTCCCTCTCATGTCCAAACTCGACGCCGCACACCGCGTCCTCGACGAAGTCGCCCGCCTCCGCCGGCTCAGTAAGACCGTATAGCGTGCATGACGCGGCCCCAGACCTCGAAGTCCATCGTCTCGATGACCTCGATGGGCTGGAAGCGGTCGTTCTCGGGCATGAGCCAGATGCGGCCGTGGCGGACGCGCAGGCGCTTGACGCACAGCTCGTCGTTGATGCGCGCGATGACGATGTCGCCGTCCTCGGCCTCGACCGCGCGGTCGACGACGAGGATGGAGCCGGGGTGGATGCCGGCGCCGGCCATCGAGTCGCCCGAGACGCGCACGTAGAAGGTCGCCACCGGGTGCTTGATGAGATAGCGGTTGAGGTCGAGCCGCCCCTCGATGTAACTCTCGGCCGGACTGGGGAAGCCCGCCGAGACCGAAGTCATGAACAGCGGACGCGCCCACCGCGTCGTCCGGTCGGGGCTCATCACCGATTCGACGTTATCGTAGGAGAGCATATTTGTCCCACCCGTGAAAGAATGTCCAACTGACGGGATGATACACGTAAGCCCGGAGCGAGACAAGACTTTTATTTTTCTCGCGTGCGAGTTCGAGGAGGCGGTAGTCGTTTACGAGGGAGTGACCGGCGCGGCGTCAACACGCAGGGGCTTCGTCACGCCGCCCGTGTGCCGGACGCGTCTGGTCACGGGCATCACGTCGCTGCTAGATGACCTTCATCAGCAGCAGGATGATGATGATAAGCAGCAGCAGGCCGAGCCCGCCGCTCGGGCCGTAACCCCAGCCGCGGCTGTAAGGCCACGACGGGACAGCCCCGATAAGCAGGAGAATCAGGATGATGACAAGAATCAGGCCGATACTCATACCGTCCCTCCGTCTTTACTTTTTACGCGGGATGCGTCGACCAGATTGTCATTCCCCGCCCCGCCCCTGTCAACATCTATTTAACTCAAAAACAAAAAAGAAGAGGGCCGCGCGGCCCTCTTCTTTTTACGACTTTTCGGGATGCTCCCGGCACGACTTGAACGTGCGACCCCTCGCTTAGGAGGCGAGTGCTCTATCCACTGAGCTACGGGAGCCGACTGCCGGAGAACTTAGCAGATGTGTTCCGACGGCGTCCAGCCAGCGCTTCAGGACTGGTACTTGAGGAGCGAGCGCACGTCGTGGCCGGCGAGCCGCTCGCGGCCGGGGAGGAACTCCAGCTCGACGACGAAGGCGAGGCCGACCACCTCGCCGCCGAGCTGTTCGACGAGGCGGACGACCGCCGAGGCCGTGCCGCCGGTGGCGAGCAGGTCGTCGGCGATGACGACGCGGTGCCCCGAGCCGACCGCGTCGCGGTGCATCTGGAGCGCGTCCTGCCCGTACTCCAGGTCGTAAGAGACGGTGGCGCACTCCGAGGGGAGCTTGCCCGGCTTGCGCGCCGGGACGAAGCCAGCGCCGAGCTGGTAGGCCATCGCCGGCGCGAAGATGAAGCCGCGCGCCTCGATGCCGATGACCGTGTCGACACGCTCGTCCTTGAACTCGGCCGAGAGCGCGTCGATGACCTGCCGGAAGCCCTCGGGCTGCTTGAGCAGCGTCGTGATGTCGTAAAAGTTGATGCCCGGCTTCGGGAAGTCAGGAACCTCGCGGATGAGCTGTTTGAGATGATCCATGATTGAGTAGACAGTAGACAGTAGTCAGTAGAAAAACCTTCGAGTCGGAACGTCAGGGGTTTCAGCGTCTGCGACCGCAGCGTGGAACGCTACTGACTACTGTCTACTGTCTACTTCCTTTCTCACCTTTCGATTCGGAATGACGGGTACCGCCCGGTCGGCTCGACGCTGACCTCTTCGACCTGCTCGACGCGGGCGTACTGCGGGCCGGCGGCGAGGTCGTGTTTGAAGCCTTCGACGCTCTCGGGCGTGCCCTCGGCGTAGACTTCGACGCGCCCGTCGGCGAGGTTGCGGACGAAGCCGACGACCTGGTGGCGCGCGGCGACGCGCTGCGTGAAGAAGCGAAAGCCGACGCCCTGAACCTCCCCGCTGACGTGATAGTGCCGCGCCACTCTCATCAAAAAAACCCCTTGCCGCCCGAGTCGAAAACGCCCGCGCCCGAAAGACTGGCTATCCTAAAAGAATCGTTCGCGGAAATGCAAAGACGGCCGCGTTGAGGGCGTCGGCTATGGCGTCAGCTCGACGATGCGGACGCCGCCCGGCGGGACTGTGAGCCTGACGGCGTCCGTGTGTTCGCCGCGTGTGACTTTCAAGTCCGCGCCGGTCGTCCACTCGCCAGCCCGCTTGAAGCGCGCGGAGTAGACGCCTTCGAGCGTGACCTCGGCCGACTCGTCGCGCCGCACCTGCGCGAGCCCCTGCTGCGGCTTGTAGACGCCGCGGTTGTTGATGAGCGTGACGACCCAGCCGCGCGCGCTGCGGTTGACGAGGTATTCGACCTCGCCGCCGACGCGGACGGGCGTCACGTCGCCGAGCAGGTGGACGAGCATGTGCGCCGCCGACGGGACGAGCCTCTCGTCCAACCCGAGCAGGCCGGGGACGGCGCAGTAGACGACGCTGCCGCGCCCGACGGTGTTGACGGTGACGAGCGGGTCGCCCGAGGGCGTCCTTATCAGAACCTTCGCCCCTCGCGCCTCCACGCGCTCGTAGCGGTAGACCTGTCCGCCGAGGTCAGTCTTCGGCTCGGCCGTCGCGACGCACTCCGCGTCGTCGGCCTCCGCGACAGAGCCCAGCGCGCGCACGCCGAGCAGTTCGGGGGGCAGCCCCCTTGTCTGCGCGGCGTTGAAGACGACCGTGCCTCCCTTCTCCACGTAAGCCTTCAGACGTCGCCCCCACGCCGGCGTCCACTCGACGCGCCCGCCGACGACGAGCGCGCGGTAGGCGTCAATCGCGTCGGCGCGCTCTTCGGAGGCGACGAGCACGTCGAAGATGTCGCCGAATGCCGCGCTGGTGAAAGCCTGCCGGTCGGCGGTCGCGGGCTCGCCCTCGTCAACGGCCGCAGGGTAGTAGGCGGCGAGGAACAGCTCGCGCAGCGCGCGGTCGGAGCGGTTAATCGGCGAGACGCCGAGCGGGAGGTGCGGGTAGTCGGTCATGTCCCAGCCGTGCGCCGGGTCGAGCAGGAAGGCGACGGGCGTGTAGGGCGTGCCGCGTTCGGGGTGTTTCTCGGCGAAGCGGACGAACTCGGCCGAGATGCGCCCGAGCGGGTTGAGCTGGTACGGGTGCTCGCCCGGCCCCGGCTTGAAGAACTGGTCGAAGCCCTGTTCGAGGAAGACGGCCGAAGCCCCGGCCATGTAGTAGAGATAATAATTCTTCCTGTACCACGAGAGCGACGGCCCCATCGTCGCGCCGTAGCGCGAGTGGAAGAAGTGGTCGGGGCCGGCGAAGTTCTGCGTGAAGGTGAAGGTCGTGGCGGTGTCGCCGAAGTTGGGCGCGTGGTAGTAGATGAAGTTGCCGCCGTACTGCCGCGCCGCGCCGCGCACGAAGGCGACGCGCATGGCGGTGACGGGCTGGACGGCCGCCGTCTCGATGCCGAGAGTGCGCACGCCCCACGCGAAGAGCGCGTGCGCGTCGGCGGTGGTCGAGGTCGCCTGCGCGGGGATGAGCCTGTCCCACATCGCGCCGGCCGGGGCGTGGAAGGTCGCCGCCCACTTCTCTTCGAGCGCGCGCGTGTAGGCCGCGCGGTAGGCTTCGAACATCTCGCGGCGCGACATCGCGGGCTTGAGCGTGAGGCGCGCCGCGACCGATTCGTAGACGTGGCCGATGCTCTCGCCCGAAATCCAGCCGAGGAACTGCCCGCGCAGCTCGCCGTTGAGCAGTGA
The DNA here is from genome assembly GCA_020200135.1 of Acidobacteriota bacterium. GTDB lineage: Bacteria > Acidobacteriota > Blastocatellia > Pyrinomonadales > Pyrinomonadaceae > QHXN01. Next base: position 11,144 of record JAIVJI010000095.1, read on the forward strand.
GAGCGCGAACCGCCCGCCCTCACCGTCGAAGTTGGCCGCGCCGTAGTTTATGACGACGGCGAAGGGGGCGCGCGTCTTCCGTAAAAAGTCGAGGAAGGCGCTGCCCTCGGCGAGGTGCTTCGGCAGGTGGTTGATGTAGACGACCGGGACGACGAGCGGCGAGGAGAAGATGGGCACTTCGCGCGCGCCCTTATACTTCTCGGCAAAGAGATCGGGCTGCTCGGCGTTGAACGGGTAGAGCGGGCGCTCGGCGGGCGGCTTGGGGTACATCTCCCAGAACTTCTCGGCGATGTTCCAGGGCATCAGGAAGTCGCGCGAGGCGAGCGGCGGCCTGCGCCACGCGGCGGGGACTTCGAACGTCGTCTTGTCGAAGAGCGGCAGGAGCGGCCGCTTCGTCACGGCCCACTCGCCGAGGACACGCTGGGCGGCGAAGGGCGGCTTGCGCCGGCCCTCGGGGCGATAGGCCGCGTCGTCGGTGACGAGCAGGCAATCGACCTGTCGGTGCGCGCCGGCCGCCTTCTCTATCTCGACGGAGAGTCGCGCCGCGCCTTTCTTCAGAGGGGCCGCGGGCGAGCCGTCCCACGCGAAGGCCCAGCCCCAGTACATGCTCACCTCGTCGTGCGGGTCGATAAGGTCGCGCGCGCCGAACTCGTGGCGGAAGACTTCGCGACCCTGCTGCGTGAGTCGGACGGTGAAGTTCTCCGGCTTGTTCGCCCAGTCGGCGTAGCGCGCCCAGACGCGGTACTGTCCGTCGCGCGGGATTTCCACCTCCTGAAAGAGCGTCGCGCTCGTCTCGTCGGGCGAGGCGGCCACAGAGTTCCACTCGCTCTCGCCGCCCTGCGACCACTCGGCCGAGACGCCCGGCCCGTTGATGCCCCACCCCGGCGCCTGCGCGCGCGGGAGGTTGCGCCACACGGGGTTGAGCCTCGGCTCGTTGCGCGCGTCGAGCGAGAGGCCGCCCATGTTCTCGGCCTCGTACCAGAGGTACTCGCGTTGGCGCCCGGCGTCGGGTTTGAGTGCTTGCGCCGTGGCTGTCGGGAGGAGCAGCGAAAGCGTGACGACGAGGACGGTGACCGTCGTCAGCGACGGCCGAAGGAGTTCACTGTGCGGCATGTGTGGATAATCGCCGATTGGGCGTCGCGGCGCAAAACGAGAAGGGGAGGGCGCCCCGGCCCTCCCCTTCTCACGAGCTTTCCGTCGGAGACTTCAGCCCAGCTCGTCGAGGCACGCGGCGAGCGGGAGCTGCCGGCAGGTGAACATCGGCGTGTCGCGGAGCGTGTAGCGGCTGGCCTTCGACTCGCGCAGCTCCTGCACGAGGTCGAGGAAGTCGGTCGGCTGGTCGGTCTCGAAGGCGACGACGAACTCCTGGTCGTCGAGCCCGAACGAGTAGGTCGTGTGCAGCTTCACCGAGCGGTACTTCGACCCGACGCGGATGTGCTCGTCCATCATCTCCTGGCGCTGCTCGACCGGGAGCCCGTACCACTCGCGCGTCTTCACGAACGGGTAGACGAAGAGGTACTTCGACTGACCCGGCACGATGTGCAGGCGGTCTTCGACGTGCTCGGGGTTGTCCTTGTCGATGTACATCGAGCGCTTGGTCATCGAGAGGAACGACTGCGTCACGTCGAGGTAGCGCCCGAGCGCGGTCGCGTTCAGCCGCGCCGACATCCCCTGGAACGGGTCGAGCGAGTAGCCGATCCGCCAGAGCATGAAATCGACGTTCGAGCGCAGGCCGACGATGGAGTAACTGTGCATCAGAAGCTCGCGCCGGTACGTGTCGTAGACCTCGACGAACTCGCGCTTCGCGTCGAGCTTGGCCTGCGCGTCGAGCATGCGCCACTCGGGGCGCGCCTTGAAGAAGGTGAAGGTGACGAACTGGCGGGCGATCTTCGCCTTCTCGGGCTGTTCGGGCTGCTCCGCCCCGCGCTCGGCCTTGTCCGCCAGACGCAGCGTCGGCCGCCCCGCGGCGGGATGCTCTTGTTCCGTGCTCATGGTCTTACTTCCTCAAGGTGGTCAAAAAAGGGGGTTGAAGGGCGTACCTCTCTGAGCGAGCGCCGAATCTCGGAAGAGAATGAGCGACTGTTCGGACGCAGGGTATTTTGCTTCGCGCCGCGCCGGATTGCAAACCGCCGCGCGCGCCCTCGCCCCGGCCGGCCGCGCCGCACGCCGCCCGCCTTCAAACTCGCGCCGCGTTCGGTTATACTCCCGCCGCTTTCTCATTAAAGGACAGGACCCGACGGGTCAGCCGACCGACGAACTTTTCCGCATGAAACTCTTCAAGCTCTGCCTCGCGGCCTTCGCCGCCGCCTCCTTCGCCGCCGCCTGCAACAGCAACCAGACCGCGCAGAACACGAACACCAACGCGGCGCCTACGCCCGCCGCCACAAAGAACGCGGCGACGCCCGCGGCGCCGGCCGCAACCCCGGACGAGCTGGCGGCGGCCGCCGGCGACTTCTCGAAGTTCTGCATCAACTGCCACAAGGCCGACGGCACGGGCGGCAGGGTCGAACTGGACAAGGGCGAGACGATCAACGTCGAAAGCCTGCGCGAGCACGGCCTGAAGGACTCCGACGCCGAGCTCGCCAAGCAGATTCGGGAGGGCGGCGACGACATGCCCCCCTTCAAGACCAAGCTCGACGCGCAGCGCATCGACAACCTCGTCCGCTACATCCGACGCGAGTTCCACGGCCGGACGGTCAGCGCCCCTGCGGCGGCGGCCACGCCCGCCACGCCCGCGCACTAAACACGCGCCGCACGCCTGTGCTATCTTTCCCCGCGCGCGGCGGCGCCGAGCACCCGTAGCTCAGTTGGATAGTTGGTCGATGTTATCCTGGACTTCCCTGTTGAAAGAAATTGATAAATGCGAGGTACGCTGTGCAAACTGCCATCGCCGGAAGACCGCCGAGCGACTTGGCACGTACAGGTATCAAAAGCGCTATGGGCCGTTAGCTCAGTCTGGATAGAGCACTAGTCTTCGGAACTAGGTGTCGGGGGTTCGAATCCCTCACGGCCCGTTGTTTACTTTAATCTTGTTCGAGCCCTACCGGGTGTATCAATCAATCTTAAAAGTTAAGGGCAGCCGCGCGGCTGCCCTTTTTAGTTGTCGGAGCCGTTGAGGACTCTGACCCGGTCGCCGACGCGCAGGCGGCCGGGGCGGAGGACGCGCGCGTAGAGGCGCGAGTGGCCGGGGTGGAGCTTTTGCGAGATGCGTTTGAAGTCGCCTTCGATGAAAGAGGCGGCAATCTTCTTGCATGGAGCGGCGTAGCTCGTGACTTCCGCCAGCGCCTCTTCGCCCAGAGCGAGGCGTGCGCCCGGGGCGAGGCCCATCCAGTCGAGCCCGACCACCGTTAAATTCTCGCCGACCGAGCCCGGGTAGATCGGATGACCTTCGGCCTGAAGCTCGTGGACGCGTTCGAGCGCGTACAGGCACAGCGCCCGTTCCGGCCCTCCGTGATAACGCGCCACCACTCCCCGAAGCGCGCCCGGCACGCCGCGTCCACACCAAGCCCCGCGTCCGAGAGGTAGAGCGCCGAGGCTTTCGGGAGCACGCGCCGCGCCGTGGGCTTGATCTTCAACACGTCGGCGCGCGCGACGAGCACCGCGAAGTCGGCCCGGGCGAAACGCAGGAAGCTGTTCCCCTCGACGACGACGCCCGGCGCCTTGACGCGCGCGAGCGCCGCGCGGAAGCCCGCCTCGACCTGCCCCTCGGTTACTATCGCCCAGTGCACGTCGGAAGCCCCGGCGTCCCAGTAGCGCCCCGTGTCCTTGCCCGGCTCGTACGTCTCTGCGCGCCCGGAGCGGACGACCGGCTCGTCGCCGAGGAGCGGGGCGACGCAACATGCGCGCGGGTCCTTGCCGCAGGAGCGGTAGTGCCCGCGCGTCATCTTCAAAGCCTCCCAGCCCGGCAGCGCGCGGAGCAGCTCGCACACCAGCGTCGTCTTGCCCGTGTTCGAGTTGAACCCGCCGACGGCGATGACGGTCGGTCTCATACCAGATAAAAGCCCCCGCCCCGAGTATCGCCCTTCCCGCCGGCCCGGCACAACCGGGCGGCCGGCGGCGGCTATAACAGTCGTAAAAATATTGTCGCTGAAAAAAGTGCTTGACATTACAAAGTAGTCTGCTATATTGCCACCGTCGCCCGCGCCGCGGGCCGGCCTCTTGAGGAGAAGAGAGACTTAACGGCGATGAAGACGAACTCGAACACAGCCAGACGCGCGAGGACGACCGGGATGACGGCCGCCGCGCACACGCCCGCCCCCTATAAGGGCGCGGCCTGGCTGCGAGCCGTCTGTGAGGGTTCGCCGAGCCTTAATCGCGGCGGCCAAACGATTGTGCGCCACTCCTTCCGACCCGAAGGCTTGCAGCGCGTCGATCGTCGCCAGTTACAGAATTGACTTAGCGGGGGCGGGCCTCCCGCTCCCAAATCTCTAAAAGTTCGTAGAGACTTGTCCGGAGCGGGCCTGCTTCCTGTAGGGAAGCCCACAGGCCCGCTCTTTTCTTTTGTTGTTTGACAACCGAAGTACCTTGAGGTGTCGAAGGCGGGGCCGCCCCGCCGCCCAACGGCGCGCGCGGCGCCCCGCCTTCGACAGTTTTTTCTCCGAAGCGTTTTGAGACTCGACAATTATTCAGACCGCGCATCAGAGGCCGAAACGGCTCGGCAGCAGCCTGTAAAGCTGTGGCTCGCGGGGCGGGCGTGGGGGTTCGAATCCCTCCTGATGCATCGAGAGGGGGCGTAAGCTAAACGTCAAACTGGCGGATTCCAAACCCGCTCTTCCCGGTTCAAATCCGGGCGCCCTCGCCACTCCCGGAAGGTTGGGCACGGGCACGCCAAGCAGTCCCGAAAACTGTCGGAGCCCCCGAGGCTCCTGTGGGTTCGACTCCCGCACCTTCCGCCAGACCGTTCGGAGGCGTCGCACAAAAGGTAGTGCAGCGGTGTGCTAAGCCGCCGGGCGCGCGAGAACGCGCCCCTGTGCGTTCGACTCGCACCGCCTCCGCCTCTCCCTCACTTCGGACCCGTAGCTCAGTCGGAACAGAGCGCAGGCTTGCGGAGCCTGAGGCCGCACGTTCGAGTCGTGCCGGGTTCGCTTCCCTTTCCGGGGTCGTCTAAAGGCAGGACGCCTGTCTTTGGAACAGGCTGTGGGGGTTCGAGTCCTCCCCCCGGAGTTCGAGGCTTTTGGAATGCTTCCGCTGGGGTGGCGTAATGGCAAACGCACGGCGTCGAGAGCGCCGGGGGCAGGTGCCCGTTGAGGGTTCGAGTCCCTCCTCCAGCATCTCGCGCGGGAGTGGTGCAACCGGCAGACACACCGTCCTCAGAAGGCGGCTTTTGTGAGTTCGAATCTCACCTCCCGTATCAATCTCAGAGACGCGCGCGTAGCCCAAGCAGGCAGAGGCGGCGGGCTTAAACCCCGCAGGTTGAGAGTTCGAGTCTCTCCGCGCGCATCCCGAATGGAATCGGGGGGTGTATGCAAACGGACAAAGCGGCCTGTCCTTCAAACAGGCGCCCTGGCGGCTTTGCGGGTTCGAGCCCCGCCACCCCTGCCAAAACTCTTTCGCGTTGGCCGTAGCTCAAACAGGCAGAGCGCCGCACTGTGAATGCGGAAATTGCGGGTTCGAATCCCGCCGGCCGACCTTTCAACTAACACGGGGCGTTAGCCAAGCCCGGTCAAAGGCACGCGACTCTCTATCGCGCACACGCGGGTTCGAATCCCGCACGCCCTGCCAAACTCCGGAACTGTGGCCGAGAGGTGAGGCACACGCTTGTCGAGCGTGAGGATGACGGTTCGAGTCCGTCCAGTTCCGCCTTTTTCTGCGTCGCAAGCTCAACCGGCTGAGCGCCTGTCTCTTAAACAGGAAGGTGCGGGTTCGAGTCCCGCGCGGCGCATCCGTCTTCGGAGTGTAGCCTAGGGGAAACAAAGGCACTCGGCTTGGGACCGAGACGACGTGAGTTCGATTCTCACCACTCCGACTTCAGCACACGTGGACGTAGCTTAGCCCGGCTAAAGCACCGGCCCGCCACGCCGGGGACGTGGGTTCAAATCCCGCCGTTCACTCCAACTCTCCGCACGGGCGGTTAGCTTAACGGAACAAAAGCGGGCCGCTTCGAACGGCTCCAGATGCGGGTTCGATTCCTGCACCGCCCTTCCACTGCCCCTTCAGCGGGAGTGATGTCAACGGCTAACATTCGAGTCTTCCAAACTCGCTTTGAGGGTTCGAGTCCCTCCTCCCGCATCGCATTCAAACACAGACGCGTGCGTAGCCAAGAGGTTTAAGGCGACGGTCTGCAAAACCGTTAACCGTCGGTTCGAGTCCGACCGCGCGCTCTTCAGGCGGCGCCCCCTTCGCGCGGGCGTCAAACATCAACCCACAGGCAAAGAGAAAGGAGTCCGCGCCATGTCCCGGCTCAGGTTGTTCTACGTCGCGAGAGTCTTCCTGCGCGCCTTCGGGCGCCGTGGGGGCGGCGCGGCCGTCACGCTCTACCGCAAGGGCCGGACCCGCGCGGGAGGCTAACGTCCGCGACCGCCTGCTCGGGTGAGCCCCGCGAGGGGCACAGCTAGAAGGATGGCACCGCGTGGCGATGAACACGGAGGGTAAAGCCTGGTTCGCGCCGCGCGTCGTCTTCCTCGACTGACGGGCTTTCCGAGACTGCGGGCGGGTCGCGCGCCACGCGCGGCACCTCACGCCGCCCGCACTTCCCATTTTGACGAACAACTTTTGAAAGGAGGTGTGCCGTGACGGCAAGCCTGAACGGCCGTGTGCTGCTTTTGAACTTCTCGTACGAGCCGCTCGGCACGGTCGGGGTGGCGCGCGCGATGTGCCTGGTCATCCGGGGCGTCGTCTTCGTCGAGGAGTTCGACGGCCAGCGCGTGCTCCGCTCGCCGCGCGAGGTCTTCCGCGTGCCGAGCGTCGTGCGCCTGCGCCGCTACGTCAACGTGCGCCGGCGCCGCCAGACGGCGAGCATGAAGCGCCTGCGCATCTTCGTCCGCGACCACTTCCGCTGCCAGTACTGCGGCCGGAAGAGCGCCGCGCCGGAGCTGACGCTCGACCACATCACGCCCCGCTCGCGCGGCGGGCGCAACGCGCCCGACAACCTCGCGACGGCCTGCGTCGCGTGCAACACCCGCAAGGGCAGCCGCACGCCCGAGGAGGCGCGCATGCCCCTGCTCACGCCGCAGAAGCCGCTCGGCATCGGCCTCGAACACCTGCTGCTCTGCCACTACGCGGAGTCGCGCCCGCAGTGGCGCAAGTACCTGTACGTCGAGGGCGTGCCGCTCAAGGAAGGGCGGCGCGAGTCGGCTTGAACGTTGAGGCAGGGCGGACGGCCGCCCTGCCTCGAAATCACAACGTCCGGGAGGTGGGAAAGCACAACCCGGAGGCGTAGCTGTCGGGGGATAGCGTCGGTCTGAAGAGCCGAAGAGGCTGGTTCGACTCCAGTCGCCTCCATCGAATGTTTTCGCGGCCGGTTAGCTCAGCTCGGAAGAGCGCCAGTCTTACAAACTGGATGTCGAAAGTTCGAATCTTTCACCGGCCATTTTTCGGGGCGTGGCTCATCCCGCGCGCGTGCGTGGACGCGCGGGACCGTGGAGCGCCTGGCCGACTACCGGCGGCCCGCCCCGACCAACTCACGGCGATGTAGCTCAACCGGGAAGAGCGTCCGTCTCGTAAGCGGAAGCGTGCGGGTTCGACTCCCGCCGTCGCCTTCAAACCCGAACGTGTGGGCCCGTAGCTCAGTCGGACGAGAGCGTTCGTCTTCTAAACGAAACGTCGCAGGTTCGAGTCCTGCCGGGCCCGTCCTCAGACACGCGATGCGGAGTAGCTCAGGTGGCAGAGCAGCGCTCTCATAAAGCGCCGGCCGCGGGTTCGAGCCCCGCCTCCGCGATTTTTTGGGCTGGTGATGTAATGGCTGCATAGAAGTCTTGCAAACTTCTTGTGAGGGTTCGAGTCCCTCCCGGTCCATCCTCTGCGGGGAGGTGCCCTGGCGGGCACGGCGGTCTCATAAGCCGCGTCTAACCGAAGGCGGGTTCGATTCCCGCCCCCGCGACCTTTCCCGATGTGGTGTAGCCAAGCTGGTAAGGCACCGCTCTGTTAAAGCGGCCATCGTGGGTTCGAATCCCACCGCCACAGTTTTGTCCGTCGGGCAGGCCGGTAGCCAAGCGGCTCAAGGCATCTGCCTTTTAATTTCATACGGGAGATTAAGAGGCAAGGTGCTATTTTATTTCCATGGTCTTCACAAAGAAATGCACACTATGTCACCGGCGACTTAGTGGAAAGTCATTTAATAAAAACGCCACACGGGCAGATGGATTGCAATCAGCCTGTAGAGACTGTAACAAGGAGAAATCACGGGCTTACTACCGTGACAATGGGGACAAACATAAGGCTGCGGTTCTAGCCAATAAGCAACGTCGAATCAAGGAGAACCAAGTCAGACTTGGTGAATATCTGCGTTTCCATCCGTGTGTGGATTGTGGTGAAGATGACTTGGTTGTTTTGGAATTTGATCATGTCAGAGGGCAAAAGATGGGCGATGTATGCTCAATGATGCAAGCAGGCTGTTGCTGGACAACTATTACTTCAGAAATCAATAAGTGTGAAGTGCGATGTGCGAACTGTCACCGTCGAAAGACAGCCCGTGCTAAAGGATATTATTCGTGGCGAACTTCAGTTAATAAGCAATAAGGGGGTCGAAGCTCTAGCGGCAGAGCGTTGGACTTTTAATCCAGAAGGTGAGAGTTCAAGTCTCTCCGACCCCATTGACTCATTCTCATTAGCAAAATCCGACCCGGCCTACCGACTCTTCCCGGCGCGAAGCTCAGATGGCCGAGCACTCGGCTGATAACCGAGAGGCCGGAGGTTCGAGTCCTCCCGCGCCGATCTTCTATGCGGAGTCAGCCAGCGGCAGGCTGCCTGTCTCTGAAACAGGTCACGGAGGTTCGAATCCTCCCTCCGCAGTTCGCGCGCGAAAGACCTAACGCGCGCCTTCCAACTCTCAAGGTGCTCCGGTTGACGACATCGAGGCTTTCAAGCTCCCGCGCCCGACGCGCGTGGGCGCTTCACCCTGTCACACCTGTCGCAAGGGGGTTTCCTGAGATGGCGAACAAGACGCTCTTCAAGTCGCTCGTGGGCAAGCTCATCCCGGCGGCGGACGCGCGCAACGAGCACGGCGCGCCCGCGTACGCGCTGACGCCGAAGCAGGCGCTGGCGCAGTACGCGGCGACGGGCTGCCTCGGCGCGACGTTCTACGCGCACGCGGAGGAGCAGCTCGCCAAGATTCTTGAGCTGTGCGAGCGCGTCGAGCCCGAGTTCGTCGCGAAGACGGCGGTCTACGCGCGCGAGCGCGGACTGATGAAGGACACGCCCGCGCTCCTGCTGGCGTTCCTGGCGGCGAAGGACGTGCGCCTGCTCGCGGCCGTCTTCCCGCGCGTCGTGGACAACGGCAAGATGCTCCGCAACTTCGTGCAGATTCTTCGCTCGGGCGTCGCGGGGCGCAAGTCGCTCGGCACGGCGCCGAAGCGGCTCGTGCGCGAGTGGCTTGAGGCGCGCTCGCCCGAGGCGGTCTTCCGCGCGAGCGTCGGGCAGTCGCCCTCGTTCGCCGACCTCGTCAGGATGGTTCACCCGAAGCCGCGCGACCCGGAGCGCGAGGCGCTCTACGGCTACCTCGTCGGCCGTAAGTTCGACGAGGCACAGCTTCCCGAGCTGGTGCGCGAGTTCGAGGCGTTCAAGGCGGGCGACCGCGCGACGCTGCCGGACGTGCCGTTCCAGATGCTAACGGCGCTCGACCTCGGCACGGCTGAGTGGACGGCCATCGCGCGCCGCGCGCCCTGGCAGATGACGCGCATGAACCTCAACACGTTCGTCCGCCACGGCGTCTTCGCACAGCCCGGCATGACCGAGCTGGTCGCGCGGCGCCTCGCGGACCCCGAGCAGGTCAGGAAGGCGCGCGTCTTCCCGTACCAGCTCATGGTCGCCTACGCGTCGGCGGGCTCGGGTGTGCCGGCGGCGGTGCGCGAGGCGCTTCAGGACGCGATGGAGGTCGCCATCTCGAACGTGCCGCGCGTCGAGGGTAAGGTCTACGTCTTCCCGGACGTGTCGGGCTCGATGCAGTCGCCCGTGACGGGCTACCGCAAGGGCTCGACGACGGCCGTGCGCTGCGTCGACGTGGCGGCGCTGGTGTCGGCGGCGGTGCTGCGCCGCAACCCGCGCGCCGAGGTGCTGCCGTTCGAGCACGACGTGGTCGAGGGCCTGGAGCTGAACCCGCGCGACAGCGTGATGACGAACGCGCGGAGGCTGGCCGGTGTCGGCGGCGGCGGCACGAACTGCTCGGCGCCGCTCCGCGTGCTCAACGAGCGCAAGGCCGCGGGCGACCTCGTCGTCTACGTCTCGGACAACGAGTCGTGGGTGGACGCCGGCGGCGGGCGCGGGACGCAGACGATGCGCGAGTGGGGCGCGTTCAAGCGGCGCAACCCGCGCGCGCGGATGGTCTGCATCGACATGCAGCCGTACCAGACGGTGCAGGCGGCCGGGTCGGCGGACGTGCTCAACGTCGGCGGCTTCTCGGACCACGTGTTCGAGTTGCTCGCGGACTTCGCCGCCGGCCGGACGGCTCCCGACCACTGGGTCGGCGTGATTGAGCAGGTCGCTCTTTAAAAGGATGACGGCGGAAGGATGAAGGATGAGAGGCGCGCCGTGCGGCCTTCACCCTTCCGCCTTCGCCCTTGCTCTTCGGGGCCGAATGCGTTCGTGACTACATTCGTTTTGAGAACGGAAAAGTCGTCACGAGGGAAATCCTTGTCGGCCCTTTCCGACATGTTCTTTGAGGGTGGCGAATGCGCGCGTGAGTACATGGCAGCCTGTCATCAGGCCGTAGGTTCGAGCCCTACAAGGCCGCCTGCAAGCGGCCAAACACTCACGCCGGTCTTGTCGCCACTTCATTTGTCAGGGTGAATGCCGGGAGGACTACATCTCACGAAACGTCTGAAAAACGTTTCGGGCCTCGCGGTGGGGTGATGCCCCCGGCGGCCTCCGGGCCGCGCCCGACGGTCTTCCTAAAACTTGTCACCCTCTCGGTTCGGGCGGGCGGCGAATGCTGGCGGAACTACATGCTTATCAAGCCGCGGGTTCCGGGTTCGAGTCCCGGCGGCTGCGACCAACTGGCGCAGCCGTAGCTCAACGGTAGAGCAGCGAAAGTCGTTTCGTCGAAACTTTGTCGCCGCGCGCCCGAACCTTTACCGTGCGACGCCCCTTTCGGGAGGGGGTGATATGCGTGTTCTTACGTTTCGTCACCTCGGAGATCGACCCTCGTTCGGGCGTCGAGGCGGGCGTCTTCTGCGCGGCCTGCGGGCTGTACTACAGCGACCGCCTGCCGGACTACGAGGACGAGAGGCTGGGCGACCTGTTTGTGTGGTTCAACCGCAACCTGAGAACGCCGAGCAGGTTTTCAAGGTCTTCGCGCGGCCGCGCGGCGGGCAGGGCCGTCTGCTGGTTCAGGCCGACGGCGCGCGAGCACCTCGCGCGGATTTACGAGATGGTCGTCATCCTCGAAGACAACGGCGTGTTCATACGTCGAATCAAGGCCCCGAAGGTGGGGTACGTCGTCTACGAGGACGACCATCAGGTGGTGGCCGAACCCTACGCGGACACGCGTCTGTGAGATGCGCTTCGTCCGGGGACGGCAGTATGGAGAGTGCGTGATGTCGCTACTGACGATTGACGCCGTGAGGTTCCGCACCGCCGGGGAGATTTTCTCGCTGGTGCGCCGCTTCGACGACTGCACGCTGCCGCGCGGGGAGTGGACGCACGCCGCGCACCTGACCGTCGCGCTCTGGTACCTGCTGGAGTTCGACTGGCCGCAGGCGACCGAGCGCGTGCGGCGCGGCATCAAGCGCTACAACGCCGCGCACGCCGTCCAGACGACGCCGACGGGCGGCTACCACGAGACGCTCACGCTCTTCTGGCTGCGCGCCGTCCGCTCGTTCCTCGAAGCCGAGCGCAACGAGGGGCGCGCGCTCACGAGCCTCGCCAACGAGCTCGTCGCCACGGCCGACAGCCAGCTCCCGCTCCGACACTACACGCGCGCACGCCTCTTCTCCGCGGAGGCGCGCGCCTCCTGGGTCGAGCCCGACCTCAAGCCCCTCGACTAGAAGACGGCCGCCGCCGGGCGGCCGTCTCATTTTCAAGAGTTACGTCAACCTCCCCACGATTAATAACTTCCAACTTAATTCCCCTCCCGCGCAACCAACCCACACGCACGCGCCGGCGCGCGCGGCGGGACGCGTTTTCATGTATCTTTAGCGTGGGAACTATTTCGTCAGGGGGTTTCGTTCGATGTCGCTTCATAAAAGTTTACCGCTCTTGATGCTCTCCTTCGCACTCGCGGCCTGTGCGTCGGCGCAGACGCGCCAGCGGCAGACGGGCGGCACGGGCGGGACTGTTACGGTCGAGGCCGACCGGTATCCCGGCGCCGACCTCGGGGCGAAGATAAACGCCGCCGACCGCGCGCTCGGCGTGAATCCGGGCGTCATCGTCGCGCGCGGCGGCGGGCGCATCACGACGCCCATCGTCGTCTCGGAGCGCCACACGCTCCGGCTCATGGCCGGCACCTACGCACCCTCCACGGCGGAGATTCCCGTGCTGCTCAAGTCGGGCGCCTCGCTCGTCGGCGAGGGCATGGAGAGGTCGATTCTCTTAGAGTCCACCGCGAAGGATCAGTACACGGTCGTCGGCGCGCACAACAGCGCGCGGCGCAACGGCGACACGGACTCCAACATCTCCATCCGCGACATCCAGATCAAGGGCGCGAACGCCGGCTTCAACTCCGCCTATCAGGCCATCTCGCTGGGCAACTGCAAGGGCTGCGTGGTCGAGCGCGTCCACCTCAACGGCACGCGCTCCATCGGCGTGCAGCTCGGCGGCTCGGGGCAGTTCGGCCACTTCGCCGATAACTCGCGCGTCGTCGACAGCCTGTTCACCAACGTCGCCTCGCAGAACCTCGCGCTGGCCAACGGCCGCAACATCACGTTCGAGAACAACCGCTTCGTCAACCCCGGCCAGCCGGGCGGCCCCGGCTCGACCGTCATCGACCTCGAGCCCAACCACGTCGACGACCACATTGAGAACATCATCATCCGCAACAACTTTATCGACGCGCGCACGCACAGGATACAGGCCGGGAACGGCATCGTCGTCCAGTCCACCTCTTTGACGCGCTTCGTCGGCCCCATCCTCATCGAGGGCAACACCATCTACGGCGGCAACAACGTGCCGCCCGACATCACCAACATCCTCAGCAACGGCATCTACGTCTTCGGCCAGACGATGCGCGACGTGACCATCCGCAACAACAAGGTCACGCGCACCGGCCAGTCCGGTCTGCACCTCGAGGGCTCGCACTTCACCGTCCTCAACAACCAGTTCACGGACGTGGGCGGCGGCGGCCTGCCCGGCTTCCACATGGAGGACGTGTTCGACAGCCGCATCGAGGGCAACTCCTTCACCTACACCGGCGTCGGCCCGGGCGACGCCACCGTCCTCATCAAGCGACAGTTCCTCCGCAACATCGTCCGCAACAACCCCGGCATGGGTTTCCCGGCCAACGTGATTAGTCGGTAGCTTGGAGCTGGTAGACAGTAGTCAGTAGAAAATAGTCGGTAGAAAAACAGAGGCGGCGCGTTCCGGTTGTAAGCCGAGCGCGCCGCCCTTCTTCCTACTGGCTACTGACTACTGGCTACTGACTACTGACTTCTCCTCCTCACTGCGCGCGGAGAATCGAGAGCGGCTTGCGCGTGAGCACGTCGAGGCTGGAGAGCGCGCCGACCGCGCAGACGAGCAGGACGGTGGCGGCGACGCCGGCGGCGTTGAGCGCGGGCGCGAACGCCCACGCGACCTCGAAGACGTAGCGCGCGACCGCGTATGAGAGCCCGTTGGCGGCGGCCGCGCCGACGAGCCCCGCCACCAGCCCGAGCAGCCCGTACTCGGTCAGCATGATGGTCAGCAGCACGCGCCGTTTGGCCCCGAGCGTCTTCAAGACGGCCGCCTCGTAGACCCTCTGGAACTTCGTCATCGCGATGGAGCCGACGAGGATGAGCACGCCGCTCAGGAAGACGAAGCCGCCGATGAACGAGACGGCCAGTGTGATGTTCGAGAGTATCCGCCCGACGCCGCGCACGATGTCGGCCACGTCGATGACGCTCACGTTCGGGTACCTGTCGACTATCGCGCGCTGGAAGCGCGAGCGCTCGGGCTCGGCCTGCGGGCCGTCGATGGCGCCGACGAACATCTGCGGCGCCTTCTCCAGCGCGCCGGGTCGGAAGAGGACGATGAAGCCCGTCCGCGAGTTGCGCCAGTCGACGCGGCGGACGCTCGACACGCGCGCCGTTATCTTCCGCCCCTGAATGTCGAACGTGATGGTCGAGCCGATGTCGATGCCGCCCGCCCCGCGCAAGCCTTCCTCGATTGAGACCTCCGGCTCCTCCGACGGCGTCTCGTCCCAGATGCGCCCCTCGACTATCGTCTCGTTGTATTCGAGGCGCGGCCGGTAGGTCGTGACGTACTCGCGCCCCAGACGCCCGCGCTCGCCGCGCACGCCCGCCGCGTCGAGGTCGATCTCCTTCCCGTTGACGGCCACGATGCGCGCGCGCACCGTCGGGATCAGCTCGGCGCGCGCCCCCCCGCTCTGCGCCACCAGCTCGCGCACGCCCTCGACCTGGTCGCGCTGCACGTCGATGAGGAACATGTTGGGCAGGTTCCCGCGCCGCGCCACGTCGAATTCGTCGAGCAGGCTCGTCTGGAGCGACTGCACCGAGAGGACGAGAAAGGCGCCGAGGCCGACGGCCATCACGATGACGCGCGTCTGGTTGCCCGGCCGGTGCATGCTGTTGACGGCCTGCCGCACCGCGAACGTCCCCAGGCCGCGCGCCCGCCGCACGATGAAGATCAACGCCCACGCCGCCCCGTAGAGCACGAGCGCCGTCACGCCGAGACCCGACAGGAAGAAGACGCCGACGCGCAGGCTTCCAGCCTGCCACGAGGCGAGGAAGACGAGGCCGGCGAGCACGACGCCCGCCACGGCCGCGCGCCAGAGGTCGAGCCAGCGGCGCGGCTCGGGCTCGGCGGCGTCGCGCAGGAGCATGTTGGGCCTGATGCGGCGTATGCGCAGCAGCGGCAGCGCCGAGAAAAGTAGCGAGATGAGCAGCCCGAGCCCCAGCCCCTGCGCCACCGCGCCGGGTTGCAGGTCGTAGGAGAGGTTCGGCGGCAGGCTCTCCGCGAAGCGCGCGCGGACGAACAGGAGCGCCGTCTTCGCCAGCGCCACGCCCAGCAGGCTCCCCGCCGCGCCGAGCGCGAGAACCTGCGCGAGGTAGGCGGCCGTCAACCTCCTCCCCGTCGCGCCGATGCACTTGAGCACCGCGATGGTCTTGCGCTTCTGCTCGACGAAGACGCGCGTGACCGAAGAGACGCCGATGCCGCCGAGGACGAGGATGACGAGCCCCGTCAGCGAGAGGTAGTTCTCGGCGCGCGAGAACTGTTCGGTCAGACTCTCCTCCGAGTCGCGGTACGAGCGCACGCCGACGAAGCTGTTGCCGAACTCTGCGCGGAGCCTGCGGACCAGCTCGTCCATCCTTCCCTCGCCCGCGCGGAAGAGCAGCTTGCGGCGCGCGCGGCTGCCGAAGCCCGTCAGCCCCGCCGCCTCGAGGTCTGCGCGCGCGACGAAGACGCGCGGGCCGAGTCGGAAGCCTCCGCCGCTCCCGGGCTCCTGCCGCGTGACGCCGCGAATCTCGAACTCGCGCTCGCCTATCTTCACGCGGTCGCCGACGCGGAGCGACATGCGTTCGAGCAGCAGGGGCGCGACGACCGCGCCGCCGCCCTCGACCAGACGGAAGTCGAACGGCCTGCCGTCATCGAGCAGAAACTCGCCGTAGAGCGGGAAGCCGCGCTCGACGCCCTTGACCTCGACCATCAGAGCGCCCGCGCGCGCCGGGTCTGCGGGGCGCAGCATCGTCGGGGCCTCGATGGTCTCCGTGCGCGCCTCGGCGAGCGGCGGGCGGGCGACGCTCTCAAGCCTGGCGAGCGCGTCGGCCGGCCACTCGCGCGTCGTGTCGACCTGCACGTCGGCGGTCATCAGGGCGCGCGCCTCGCCCGCGACCGCGCGGTTGAGGCTCTGTATCATCGAGCGCAGCGCGACGATGCTCCCGACTCCGACGCCGATGCAGAGGAAGAAGAAGAGGAGCCGCCGCCACGAAGCGCGCAGCTCGCGCCGCGCGAGATTAAGGATGAACTTCAAGGCCGCGCCCCCTCCAACTCTTCATCCCTGCGCCCCACGCCAGCCCGCCCGGCGTCGCCGTCGGGGCCGTCCGTCTCCCTCCCCGCCTCGGTCGCGCCCGGCCCACCCGGCGAGGTCTCGTCGGAGACGACGCGGCCGTCGCGGAGCGAGATGCGCCGGTCGGCGCGAGCGGCGAGGTCGTGGTCGTGCGTGACGAGGACGAGCGTGGCGCCGCGCCGCCGGTTCATCTCGACCATGAGGTCGAAGACGTGCCGGCCGTTGCGCGAGTCGAGGTTACCCGTCGGCTCGTCGGCGAGCAGGATGGTCGGCTCGTTGGCGAAGGCGCGCGCGACCGCGACGCGCTGCTGCTCGCCGCCCGAGAGCTGCGAGGGGTAATGGTGCGCGCGCCCCGTCAGCTCAACGTCTTCGAGGAGTCGGCGTGCGCGCGTCTGTGCGTCGCGCCGACCCGCAATCTCGAGCGGCGCGAGGACGTTCTCCAGCGCCGTCATCGAAGGGATGAGGTGGAACGACTGGAAGACGAAGCCGAGCTTGCGCCCCCGGAGCGAGGCGAGCGCGTCCTCGCCCATGCGCGTGATCTCCTCGCCGTCGATGCTGATCCGCCCGGAGGTCGGCGCGTCGAGCCCGGCGACGAGGCCGAGCAGCGTTGACTTGCCGCTCCCCGAAGGGCCGACGACCGCGACGAACTGCCCGTCGGGAATCGCCAGGTCTAACTCGCTGAGGATGGTCAGGCGTTCCGCGCCGGACTGAACAGTTTTGGAGACTTGGTATAATTCGATCATGAAAATTCCGCTGTACGCACTTGATAGGATTCTTCCCGCGGCCTTTTTACTGCTCGCCGCCGCGCTTTTGACGGCCTGCGGCGGAGGCCAGTCGCCGCGCGGGGCCTCCACCCCGAAAGGCGAGACGGCGGGCGTCGCACCCGCCTCGACGCGGACGCCCGTTGAGAATGTACCTAAAATCGTCGCCTTCGGCGACAGCCTGACGGCGGGCTACGGCCTCGCGCCGCGCGAGAGCTACCCGGCGCTGCTCCAAAAGATGCTCGACGAGGACGGGTTCAGGTACGAGGTCGTCAACGCGGGCGAGTCGGGCGGCACCTCGGCCGGCGGCGTCCGCCGCCTCGACTGGGCGCTCGAAGCCGGCGATGTCCGCTTCCTCATCCTCGAACTCGGAGCCAACGACTTTCTGCGCGGCCAGCCCGTCGCCGAGACGAAGAAGAACCTCGACGAGATCATCCGGCGCGCACAGTCGCGCGGCGTCCACGTGCTGCTCGCCGGGATGTTGACGACGACCGAGTTCGGCCGCGACTACGAGGCGGAGATACGCGACGCATACCGCTCGCTCGCCGACGAGCACGAGGTCACGCTCATCCCCTTCTTCCTCGAAGGCGTCGCCGGCATCGACCGGCTCAACCAGCAGGACCGCATCCACCCTAACGTCGAAGGAACGCGCATCGTCGCCACAAACGTCTACCGCCACCTCAAGCCGCTGCTTGAGAAGGACGGCAAGAAGTAATTAGCATGAAAGTGGACGTGGTCGTCATCGGCGGCGGCGCGGCGGGGCTGATGTGCGCCTTCGAGGCGGGGCGGCGCGGGCGGCGCGTTATCTTGCTTGAGCACAACGAGCGCGTCGGGCGGAAGATAGAAATCTCGGGCGGCGGGCGCTGCAACTTCACCAACACGGGCACCACGCCTGCGAACTTCATCTCGCGCAACCCGCACTTCCCCAAGTCGGCACTGGCGCGCTACACGCCATCACGAGAAGAAGCTCGGCCAGCTCTTCTGCGACGACAGCTCGCGCCAGATAATCTCGATGCTGCTCGCAGAGTGCGAGGCCGCCGGCGTCGAAGTCCAGACCGGCTGCCGCGTCGAGGCGTTGGAGAAGGACGGACGCTTTCGCGTGCGGACGAGTCGCGGAGAGTTCGTGTCGGAATCGGTCGTCGTCGCCACGGGCGGGCTGTCGATACCGAAGCTGGGCGCGACGGACTTCGGCTACCGTCTGGCGAGACAGTTCGGGCTCAAGGTCGTCGCGCCCGAGCCCGCGCTCGTGCCGCTCACGCTCGCGCCGCGCGACCTCGCCTCGTTCCAGCCCCTGAGTGGCGTCTCCGTCCCGGCCCTCGTCCGCTGCGGCGGCGCGGAGTTCGCCGAGAACGTCCTCGTCACGCACCGCGGCCTGAGCGGCCCGGCCGTCCTGCAAATTTCCTCCTACTGGGCGCGCGGCGAAGAGGTCTCGTTTGACCTCGTACCCGGCACGGACATGGTCACGATGCTGGCGGCCTACCGCGTGCGCGGCGTCGAGCTTCAGACGGCGCTCGGCCGGCACCTCCCCAAACGCTTCGCGCAGGTCTGGGCGGAGACGTTCGCGCCGCGCAAGCCCCTACCCTCCTACACCGACGCCGAGGTCGAGACGGTCGCCGAGCGGCTGCACGACTGGCGCGTCCGCCCCGCCGGCACCGAAGGCTTTCAGAAGGCGGAGGTGACGAAGGGCGGCGTCTCGACCGACGAGCTTTCGTCCAAGACTTTGGAGGCGCGGCGCGTCCCCGGCCTCTACTTCATCGGCGAGGTCGTCGACGTCACCGGACACCTCGGCGGCTACAACTTCCAGTGGGCCTGGGCCTCGGCACACGCCGCCGGTCAGTTTGTTTGAAGCAAGCGAATTTTTCCCGTCACAAAAATCCGCGCCGCGGTGTTTACACAGCAGAGAAACGGTTCGTTTCCCGAATTTAACCGCAGGAGAGGAGTGTGACAGGGATGAGAAGCCGGATGATTTTCAACTTCGTGGCGGGCGTGGTCGTCTGCCTCGCGGCGGCCTCGGGCGCGTCGGCGCAGGACTTTCAGAGGAGCTACAACCTCGGCGAGGGGGGCGCGGTGCAGATCGCCAACGTCTCGGGCGACATCGAGCTGAAGGGCCACGACGGCGGCGCGGTCGTCGTCAACGCCTACAAGACCGGGCGCGACCGCGAGATGGTCGAGGTCGCGGACGAGAGCACGCAGGGGCGCGTCGTCCTGCGCGCCAAGTACCCGAACAACTGCAACTGCGACGCGAGCGTCAGGTTCGAGGTGCGCGTGCCGCGCTCGTCGGGCCTCAGCTTCGACAAGATTACGACCGCGAGCGGCAACGTCCGCGCCGAAGGGTTCACGGCGGGCCGGGTCGCGCTCTCGACCGCGAGCGGCGACGTGAGCGTCCGCCAGCTCGGCGGCGAGATAAAGGCTTCGTCGGCGAGCGGGACGGTGCGCGTCTCGGACTCGACGGGGCGGGTCAACGCCAGCAGCGCCAGCGGCGACGTCGAGGTCGAGCTGACGCGGCTCGAAGGCGGCGGCGACATGAGCTTCTCCTCGGCGAGCGGCGACGTACACGTCCGCCTCCCGTCGAACATCGACGCGCAGGTCAGCATGTCCACCGTCTCCGGCTCCATCGAGACCAACTTCCCCATCGAGGTCAAGACCAGCCGCTACGGCCCCGGCAGCCGCGCACAGGGGCAGCTCGGCAACGGCTCGCGCACGCTCAAGCTCTCGTCCGCCTCGGGCAACATCTCCTTGAAGAGCATTTGAGGGGAAGCCGTAGACAGCAGACAGTATGAAGAAGGGCGGCGCGCTCGGCTTACGACCGGAACGCGCCGCCTCAGTTTTTCTACAGACTCCTGACTACTGTCTACTCCCTTTTGGCGCGCGGGTGGTGGCGCTCGTAGACGCTGCGTATGCGCTCGTTGGTGACGTGCGTGTAGATTTGCGTGGTGGCGAGGTCGCTGTGGCCGAGCATGGCCTGGACGCTGCGCGTGTCTGCGCCGTGCTCGAGCAGGTGCGTGGCGAAGCTGTGGCGCAGGACGTGCGGCGTCACCCCGCGTATCTGCGCCTTGGCCGAGGCGCGCTTGAGCATCGCCCACACGTGCTGGCGCGTGAGGGGGCGGCCGAGGTAGCCGACGAAGAGGCGCTGCGACTCGCGCCCCGCGAGCATGACGCGCCGCGCGGCCTCGTAGCGCCGCAACCACTCCAGCGCGGAGCGGCCGACGGGGACGCGGCGCTGCTTGCTCCCCTTCCCCGTGCAGAAGAGGACGCCGCGGTCGATGTCCACGCTCGAAGTCGTCAGCCCCGTCAGCTCAGAGACGCGCAGCCCCGTCGCGTAGAGCAGCTCGACGAGCGCGCGGTCGCGCAAGCCCTCGGGCGTCGAGGTGTCGTGCGCTTCGAGCAGCCGCTCCATCTCCTCCTGCGTGAGGAAGCGCGGGAGCTTCTGCCCGCCCTGCGGGGCCATGATGTCCGCGGTCGGGTCGGCCTTGACGTGGCCGTCGAGCTGGAGGAAGCGGTAGAAGCCGCGCACCGCGCTCAGCGCGCGGCTGACGGACTTCGGCGCCAGCCCCTCGCGCGACAAGTCCATCACGAACTGCGTCACCTCGGGCTTGCCCAGAGCCTCCGGCGCGCGCCCCTCCGACTCGGCCAGCGCCTTCAGCCGCGCGAGGTCGCGCCGGTAGCTCTCGACCGAGTTCTTCGAGAGCCCCTTCTCGACCTGGAGGAAGCTCAGGTACTCGCGAATCATGTCACGCGGCATAAGGTCTCAGCTCGTCGCGCGTTCGGCCGCGGGGAGTGTGGCGCTGAAGTCCCGGAGGAGGCGGCGCACGTAGGAGGCCAGGAGTTGTTCGACGCGCGCGGGGTCGCGCGAGGCGACGAGCAGCCCGACGTGGTGGCGCTTGTGCAGGCGGAAGACTACCTCGGGGTCGTCGTAGGCGGACGTGTCGGGCCACTCCTGACGCGCCAGCGAGATGACGATGCCGGCGTAGTCCTCGCGCACGGGCGGCAGCTCGTAGTGGCCGTGCTCGCCGGCGACCTCGATGCGCGCCCACTCGCGCCAGAGGTTGACGCCGGTGGCGGCCTCGACCGTCTCGGCGATGTTGGCGCCGCCGACGCGCGCCGCCGTTTCGAGGAAGTAGAAGCGCCCGTCCGCGCCCTTGATGAACTCGGTGTGCGTGACGCCGCGGACGAGCCCGAGCGTGCGGTGCAGCTCCCGGTCGAGCGACAGCAGCGCCCGCGCGTCCGGAGACTGGCGCGGGACGGTGTGCGTCATGAAGACGCCGCCGCCGTGCGCCACCTCCATCGGCGGCGTGCCGTACTTGCTGACGGCAGTGAACAGCGTCTCGCGCTCGGAGATGATCGAGTCGACGTGGAAGATGTCGCCGGGGATGAACTGCTCGATGAGGTAGGTGGACTGTCTGTCGCCCAGCTCTTCGAGGAGCGGCCACAGCTCGTCGGCGGAGCAGACCTTCTTGATGCCGACGGCCGAAGCCTCGCCCCGAGGCTTCAGGACCCAGGGCGGCGCGACGCGTTCGGTGAACTCGCAGACGCGCTCGTGGTTGAGCGCGTGGACGAACTCGGGGACGAGGACGCCGTGGTCGCGCGCCTTGACGCGCATCGCCAGCTTGTCGCGGAAGTAGCGCGCGGTGGTGTCGCCCATGCCGGGGATGCGTAGGTGTTCGCGCAAAGAGGCGGCCGTCTCCACGTCGAAGTCGTCGAGCGGCACGACGCGGTCGAACTCGCGCGTGCGCGCCAGCCAGCTCACGCCGCGCTTCACGTCTTCGAGCTTGAAGCCCTCGGGCAGGTAGAAGAACTCGTCCACCGACTCGCGCGGCCAGTCGGCGTCGCGCAAGTGTTCCATCGTGACGAGGAAGACGCGGCACCCCTGCCGCTTGCACTCCCGCAGGAACTCCTGCCCCTTCTCGAAGGTGGCGATGCACAGGACTGTCAGCGGTCGCTTCTCTGACAAGGAGGACTCTCCCGAAGAAATGTTTTTGTCGCGCCGAAGAGCCCGGCGGCCGGGGCGCGCTGGGAATGATAACCCATCGCGGCCGTTGTGCAACATGCGCGCCCCGAGCGTCGTATCAGAGCGCGTAGTCGACACCCGACCGGGGCGACGGACGACCGAGCAGGTGATGAGCGACACGACGAAGACGGAACTTTTCATCGAGACCCCGGCGGGCTTCGACTTCCCGCGCACGCTGCGCAGCCACGGCTGGTACGACCTGCCGCCCTACGAGCTGGTCGCCGGCGACACGCTCGCGCGCGTGCTCGACGTGGGCGGGGCCGAGCCGGTCACGGTCTTCGTCAAAGGCGAACGCGCCGGGCTGCGTGTGAGCGCGTCCGTCCGGCTCGGCGCGCGCGCCGGCGCGCGTGTCGAGCGCGACGTGCGGCACGTCTTCCGGCTCGACGAACGGCTGGAGGAGTTTTACGCGCTGGTCGGCGGCGACCCGGAATTCGGGTGGGTGGCGCGAGACGGCGCGGGGCGGCTGCTGCGCTCGCCGACCGTCTACGAAGACCTCGTCAAATCGGTCATGACGACCAACTGCTCCTGGTCGCTGACGAAGAAGATGGTGACCGGGCTCGTCGGCGCGCTCGGGCGCGAGGGACGGGACGGCCGGCGCGCCTTCCCCGGGCCGGAGGCGATGGCGGCGCAGCCCGCCGAGTTCTACCGCGAGGTCGTGCGCGCCGGATACCGCTCGGAGTATCTGAAGGAGCTGGCGGAGCGCGTCGCGTCGGGCGAGATAGACCCGGAGTCGTGGCTGCGTTCGGAGCTTTCGACGGCCGAGCTGAGGCGCGAGATGAAGCGCGTGAAGGGCGTAGGCGACTACGCGGCCGAGAACCTCCTCAAGCTGGTCGGGCGCTACGACGTGCTCGCGCTCGACTCGTGGGTGCGCGGCAAGTTCCGGCGCGTGCGCGGGCGCGGGCGCGCTTGCGACGACCGGAAAATCGCGCGCTTCTACTCGCGCTTCGGCGAATGGCGCGGCCTCGCACTCTGGTGCGACATGACGCGCGACTGGTTTGAATAAGTCAGGGGGCCGGCGGCGGGTGCAAACGCACGGACGAGCAGCCGGGGTCGCGGAACTGAGCCTGCGACCCCGGCCGCTCGACCTGTGGGACGGCGCGGGTTACTACGGCCGCCTACGGAGCCACTCGAACCCGGCCGGATAGACCTGCATGGTGGCGTCAATCGTCGCCATGCACGACCGGATGTTGAAGCGCTCGTAGGCGCTGATCATGTCCGTGAACTTCGGCATCTTGTCCCCGAATGCGTTACGCCCTGACAGCATGACGGGAACGAACTGCCCCTTCTCGGCGATGGGAATCGCCTCCCGCAGGGATTCGATGGCCTCGCGGAATGCGCCCCGGAGAATCTTCAGGTCGTCACGCTGCGCGACCAGGATTTCGGTAAGATTGCGGAGCGGTATCGCCTCCGGGCGCTTCACCCCTCCCACATTCGAGTACCGCACGCCCTGCATCGACAAGCGCTCGAACGCCGGCGTCTCCCTCAGAATCTTCCCCAGGGCGTCCTCGTAGACCTTGATCTTCTTGCCCGAACGGTCAATCTCGATCAGCTCGGCCAGTTTTTGTTCGAGGATGACCATCTGGTCGGCCGACGACTCGTAACTCCCGAGCGCCGCCCGGAAGAGTTCCGGGTTGGGACTGCCGTTGAGTTCCGCCAGGATGGCGGCCTCAAGGTAGGAGTTGCCCTTGTAGTAAGTCGCGATGACGCCGAGGGACATCACGTTGTAGACCTCGGCCTCTTTGTTAAAGAACTTGATGGTGACAGACCTGTCACCGTAGACGCCGTGTCATCTGGCGTTGTGGGCCTGGGCCGTGTTCGGCCAGAGGCAGCTCAGCAGCATGACGGCGAGGGTCGGGACGAGTGTCTTTTTCTTCATCATCAGCCTCCTTCGTGTTGGCGTCTCGGTGGTTGGTACCGGGACGCTCCGAGCGTCAGCAAAAAACGGACGAGGACTTTTTTCTCCACATCTGACAGGCGCTCGAATCGTTCGCGCGACTCGGCGGCCTCCCCACCGTGGTTGAGGATGACTTCCGAGACCGTATCGCAGTCGCCGCGGTGTCCGTAAGGCGCGGACAGTGCGAGGTCCCACAGCTTCGCCGTCAGGAACTGGTCCGTGGGGACGTTATCCTGGCGCAACTTCTCGTTACAAAAGAATGGCTTGTCAGGGTCACAAATCTTGTGGCGCTTAAGGTCGGAGAAGGCGAACACCAGGAGCGAGCCGTCGGGGCCATATTCAACGCCGCTCCCACGCCCTCCCGCGGGAAGAGGTAGCCGAATCAGACCGGCGACGTCCGTCGGGGTAGCGGTGCCGGGTCGGTTAAAGGGGTTGGGTTCACTGAACTCGCGTGCGTTGAGCTTGAGAGCCGGGACGTGACAGTCGGCGCACCCGGCGGCCTTGAATATTTTTTCGCCCTGCCCCCACTCCTTACGCAGCGCGGCGTTTTGCGGCACCGGCCTGGAAGGGGGCGGCAGCAGGGCCTGGAACAGCGTCAGGGCCGTCACTTGCCCGATGGAAAACTCGTTTTCGACGCCGTCTTCGTCAAAGTCACGCCGGCCCGTCCGTTCCCACCCGAAGCGCTCTATCGCCTGAATGCCGTGGTGATGGTTAAGGGCCGCGATGGAAAACTCCCTCAAGGAGACGCCGACGCCTTTGACCCCGAACGGCTTCAACACGAGGTCGTTGTCTATGCCCTCTAGCTGCGACTGGTCGAACGTCCCGTCGGGCCGGACCTTAACCACCCCAAAGCCGACCCCCTTTGTCGATAGGCGAACCGTCACATCTTTGGAGGTCGCCAGGGCTTCGAGGCGCCCCGCCTCTCGCTGGGCGCGGAGGTCTTGCGTCATCTCCCTCGCCAGCATTTCGATGGCCCCGGCACCGAGGACGCTGATCGTATTGCGCTCGTTGGTGGTCTCCGTGCCGACCGACTCGGTGGGAGGGTCAAGGAAGTGCGCGCCGACAAACACGTTGGCGACGAAATCGCCCGAGCCGCCCGTGAAGGGTTGATTATGACATCCCGCGCACGAGGCCGAATCGGGACCGGAAGCGCGCGTGAACCGTTCTGCCAAACGCGACAGGCGAGGCGTCGGTTTGGAGTCGCCCGTGGAGGCGGGGCGACCGGCACCGTCGAGCCGGTTGAACCGGGTCGCGAAAAGCAACTCCCCGTCGCGTAAAATCGAGGGGGCCAGCCTCGCATTTCTGGCGGCACGGTCATGATCCGGGAACACGTTGATTGCCGGCGGGTCCCAAAGCCGTTGGCTTTGAGCTATGCCGGTGCCGAACGCGAGAAGGGCGAGAAGAGCAGCAACCTTCCACTTAAGCATCGGGTGTTCACTTCCTTCCCATGTCGGTTAGTTGTCACCCTGTGTTTGAAGGCGTGAGCCGGAAAGTTATGAAATAAGTGCCGACAGTGTTTTAAGAGGCTGTCGAACAGCGAGGGCAAGAGACGCGGCAATTTCGCGCGCATACTATGCCCGCCCGCCCCCCCCTGTCAACAAAATATTTCCGGCGCCAGTCAACCGCACGGAGTTGTCAGGGCGCGCCAAAAGAAAGACGAGAGCCGGCGCGGCTCTCGTCTTTCTTTGTTTGCGTCTAACTGCCGCCTTACAGCTTCGGCGTGACGCCGAGGTTGTGGAGGAGGAAGGAGTAGATGTCTGCGTTCTGCTCGATGGCCTTGGTCGTGCTGCTGGCGCCGTGGCCCGATTTGGTGTCGATGCGGATGAGGACGGGGTTGTCGCCTCCTTGCGCCGCCTGGAGCGCCGCCGCGTACTTGAAGGAGTGCGCGGGCACGACGCGGTCGTCGTGGTCGGCCGTGGTCGTGAGGGTCGCCGGGTACTTCACGCCCGGCTTGATGTTGTGAATCGGCGAGTAGGCGTGCAGCGCCTTGAACTCGGCCTCGCTGTCGGACGAGCCGTAGTCGGCGATCCAGTTCCAGCCGATGGTGAATTTGTGGAAGCGCAGCATGTCCATCACGCCCGCCTGCTGGATGACCGCCCTGAAGAGTTCCGGCCGCTGGTTGGCGACCGCGCCGACCAGGAGCCCGCCGTTCGAGACGCCGTGGATGGCGAGCTTGTCGGGCGACGTGTACTTGTTGCTGATGAGCCACTCGGCGGCCCCGATGAAGTCGTCGAAGACGTTCTGCTTCCTGAGCTTCATGCCCTGCTCATGCCACTTCTCGCCGTACTCGCCGCCGCCGCGCATGTTCGCCGACGCGTAGACGAAGCCCTGTTCCAGGAGCGCGAGCCGCAGGCTGCTGAAGTTGGGCGACGTGTTGACGTTGAAGCCGCCGTAGCCGTAGAGCAGCGTCGGGTTGCGGCCGTCGAGTTTGAGGCCCTTCTTGTGGACGAGGAACATCGGGACGCGCGTGCCGTCCTTGCTCGTGTAGAAGACCTGCCTGGTCTCGTAGTCGGCCGGGTTGAAGCCGGGAATTTCCGGCGTGCGGAAGAGCGTGGACTTGCGCGCGGCGATGTCGTAGCGGTAGATCGACGGCGGGAAGTTGAACGAGCTGAAGGTGTAGAAGATGACCTTGTCGTCGCGCTCGCCGCCGAACCCGCCCGCGACGCCGAGACCGGGGAGCCGCACCTCGTTCTCCAGCCTGCCGTCGAGCGAGTAGACGTGGGCGCGCGTCGTCACGTCCTTCAGGTAGGTCGCGAAGAGCTTGCCGCCGCCGGTGTTGGCGCTCTGGAGCGGCTCGGCGCGTTCGGGCAGCACGTCCTTCCAGTCCTTCTCCGCCGGGTTCTTCGGGTCGAAGAGGAAGACGCGGCCGTTGGGCGCTTGGTGGTTGGTCTCGACGAGGAGCTTGTCGCCGGCGTTATCGACGACGCCGAAATCCGAGTCGCCGACCTCGGCCACGAGCGGCCGCCAGGTCTTGTCGCCCGCCTTCGCGTCGCGGAAGAAGAGCGAGCTGCCCTTCTTGCCCTTCCCGCGGTCGGAGATGGTCAGGAGGGCGAAGCGGCCGTCGTCGGTCGTCGAGACGTTGTGGAAGCGCTGCGGGTTGGCCGGGTCCTGGTAGACCAGCTCGTCCGAGGACTGCGGCGTGCCGACGCGGTGGAAGTAGACCTTGTGGTTCTCGTTCTTCGAGGTCAGCTCCCTGCCCTTCTCCGGCGCGTCGTAGCGGCTGTAGTAGAAGCCTTCGCCCTGCCAGGCGAGCCCCGAGACCTTGACCCAGTTGAGCACGTCGGGCAGCTGCTTTTTCGTCGCGACCTCCATCACGTAGCAGTCGCGCCAGTCAGACCCGCCCGAAGCCTTGCAGTAGGCGGCGTACTTCGCGTCCTGCGAGATGGAGAGTGCGCCGAGCTGCGTGGTGCCCTCGGCCGAGAACTTGTTCGGGTCGAGCAGCACCTCGGGCGCGCCGTCGAGCCCCTTCTGGACGTAGACGACCGACTGGTTCTGGAGCCCGTCGTTCTTCGAGAAGAAGTAGTACTCGCCGCGCTGGTAGGGCGCGGTGTAGCGCGCGTAGTTGTAAATCTTCGTCAGCCGGTCCTTGACCCGCGCGCGGTACGGAATCTTTTCGAGGTAGGAGAAGGTGACCTTGTTCTGCTCCTCGACCCAGCGCGCGACCTCGGGCGTGGAGGCGTCCTCTTCGAGCCAGCGGTAGGGGTCAGCCACCTTGACGCCGAAGTAGGTGTCGACGTGTTCGACTTTCTTCGAGGGAGGATAGTCGAGCTTCTGCGCCGCCGCCGGCGGGCACACGGCGCCGAGCGCGAGCGCGACGGCGGCGAGCCTTTTGAAACGCATGGAAGTTTTATTCATTGCTTTCTTCTACCGTGAAGTCGCGGCCCGGGGGCCGGAAAAGTCAAAACCCATTTAATTGTCGAACGCCTCCGGGACGACCGCCGTCAGGTCGCGCTCTATCTTCTCGGGCGCGGGCTGCCGCGAGAGCCCGAGCCGCGCCGAGAGCCGCGAGACGTGCGTGTCCACGACTATCCCGGAAGCGATCCGGTAGGCGTTGCCGAGGACGACGTTGGCCGTCTTGCGCGCGACGCCGGGCAGCCCCAGCAGCTCGTCCATCCGGTCCGGGACGCGCCCGCCGTGTCGCTCGCCGATGAGGCGGCACGCGCCCTGGATGGACTTCGCCTTGTTGCGGAAGAAGCCGGTCGAGTGGATGTCCCGCTCGAGCTCGGCGGCGGGCGCCGAGGCGTAGTCCTCCCAGGTGCGGTACTTGCGGAAGAGTTCGGCCGTGACCGCGTTGACGCGCTCGTCCGTACACTGCGCCGAGAGGATGGTCGCCACCAGAAGCTCCAGCGGGCTCGTGTGGTCGAGGCTGCAACGCGCCTCCGGGTACTCCTTCCGCAGGAGCCTTATCAGTCGCCGGACTCTCTTCTTCTCTGCGGAGAGAGCTTCCATTCTTGTTCACCTGCGGCGCGGGCGCGGCCGGCGGCCGGGGCGCGGCGCGGTCTTCTTCGCGGCGGGCTTGCTCGCCATCTCCTGCCTGATGATGGCGGCCAGCTCCTTCTGCGGCACCGACGCGCTGAGGACGAGCGTGTTCCCTTCCGTCCGGTTGACGAAGGTCTTGAGCACGTTCAGAGCCGTCCTCGTCTTCGCGTAGTCCTTGTGCTTCGGCGTCAGCTTGGCGGCCTCCTGGTTGAGCGCGGTCTGCGCGGCGAGCAGCCCCATGCGGACGAGGCCGCTAAACGCGCTGGCGTGCTCGGGCGCGTCGGTCAGCACGGCCGCGCTCAGGGAGTAGCTCAGCGCGTCCATCCCCTGCGCCAGGCTGACCTGCTTCACCCAGCGGATCATCTGCTCGGCCTC
Source organism: Acidobacteriota bacterium (assembly GCA_020200135.1). GTDB lineage: Bacteria > Acidobacteriota > Blastocatellia > Pyrinomonadales > Pyrinomonadaceae > QHXN01. The sequence continues at coordinate 39,970 of JAIVJI010000095.1, forward strand.
CGGGTTGGAGGGCATCCCCGCCTTGCGCAGGTAGTCCACGGTGTTGGGCGGCAGCTCGACCGTCAGGCTCCAGAGCGCCTGCGGCTCGCGCGCGGCCAGCTCCACCATCGAAGACCTCATCGCGCCGCGCCCGCCGGCCGCGTCCACCATGGCCCGGACGTACGAAGGCACGCCCGCGACGAGCGTGTTCGCGTCGAGCGCCGTCACGGCAATCTCAGGGTAGGGCGAGACCTGCTTCTTCTCCGGCGCCGCGCCGTCGGCCGGCGGCTTCGTGCCGACGCTGGTCAGGTCGACGACCTCGATGGTCTTCGAGCCGTAGGTCTCGCTGCGCCGCTGGACGTTCTCCGCGCCGGCGGCCACGCGCCCGAGCGCGAGCAGCGTGTCGGCGTTGAAGTTGCCGCGCAGGACCACCACGAACTCCGGGAGGTTGTTGGCGGGCGGCGGGTCCGCGAGGCGCGCGCCGACGGCGACGTAGTCGATCTCGCGCACGTCGAACCCGACCTTCTGCCCCTCGGCGATCATCTTCTGGTAGTCGGCCGCCGGCATCAGGCGGGGCATCACCTCGTTGATGATGCGGCGCGCGTTGACGTAAAGAATCGCCTGCGAGTCAGGCATCGAGGAGAGCGCCTGACGCTTGTCGACGGGGCCCTGTGCGGCCGCCGCCTGACACAGCGCGAAGAGGAGGGCGAGAGGCAGCATAAGCCTCACGGGCGTCGATTTACACATGCGGGTCGAGTTTCCTTTCGGGTTAGAGGGGAGCGACGGACAACGCGTGAACGCCGTCAAAAATAAATCTTCAAACGCCAAAGTTCAAGACCAAATTCAGCGCGCGGGCCGCGGCGCACCCACCGGCACGTCGAGCGCGAAGCCGCCGACGCGCGCCCGCGCGCCCGGCTCCGTGTAGCGCAGGTCGGCGAACTGCACGACCCAGCCGCCCGCCTCGGCCGGCACCACGCGCGCGACGGGGAACCGCGCGAAGTCGAGCAGCACGCGCGCCGCTTCGTCGCGCGAGGCGAGGCCGACTACCTCCGCCTCCGCGCGCGCAGGCTTCGCGTAGCCCACTTCGTTGCGCGGGTCTTCAAAGGGGGTCGTGCCGTGCCTGATGTCGAAGCGGAAGGTCGAGCGGTCGGCTTCGGCCAGGCAGCGCCACGTCAGAGGGGTCGCCAGCACGGGCGTCGCGGCCACGCGCAGGAGACGCTGCCCCTCGCGCCTGACGCGGCCGTCCGCGAGGATTTCGGCTTCCCCAAGCGCGCGCGCCTGAAGGACGGACAGCACGCCGCAGTAGGCGGCCACGAGCGCGAGCGCCAGCGCCGGAGCGCGCCGGCCGAAACGCTCGCCCGTTTTCGTTAGATGAAGGATGACGAGCGCCGCGAGCGCCGCCCCCCAGAGGACGAGCGCCCCGACCGGCATCCCGAGGTCGGGGCGCATCCCCACGCGCACGAACAGAAACGTGACGCCGAGCGCCAGCACACCCCACGCGATGACCTGCCAGCGCGCCGCCGCCAGGAGCGAGCACGCGCCGCCGAGCAAAAGCCACACCCACGGGTCAACGATGAAGAGCAGGTCGCCGTAAAACCAGCGCCCGTCCCAGGGGAGCAGCGGCCGCACGCCGTAACTGTTCGTCCAGTCCAGAAGCGGGTGCGACACCGAGAGCAGCAGCGAGCAGAGCAGCAGCCACTTCAGACTCGCGCGCGCCTCGTGACCTCGCAGGCGCGCCCACAGACGTTCCAAGGCGACAAAGAGCAGCGGGAGGGCGACGGCCAGCGCGAGCATCCCGACGATCGAGTGCGTGATGCCCCGGTGGTGTTGGAGGTAGAAGGCCGGCCCGCCCGCGAGCGCGACGATGTCGATGTCGGGCAGGTTCGCCGCCGCGACGCATACGAAGGTCGCGTAAGGGCTCCGCCGCCCGAGCCCCGCCTTCGCGGCCGCCAGTCCGACGAGCGAGTGTGTGAGATTGTCCACTTGAGGAAGGTGATCAGTGATGGGTGACAAGTGATAAGAAAGAGACCGCGGCCCTTACCTTCTCTCGACGCTTATCACCCATCACTTATCACTGCTTTAAAACGGGAGCGAGCCCGCCGGCTGCGGCTCGGCCGGAAGCTGCGCGTAACGCTCGGGGCTGAATTCCTGTAGCTTGTCAGCCGCCGAGCGCACGACCGTCGAGACTTGGAGCGGCTTGCCGTCCTTGCCCTTGGCCTCGCGCGCGGCCTTGACCATCTCGAAGAGGAGGTTGACGGCCTCGTCCTTCTTCCCCTGCTTCTCCAGCACCGTCGCCAGCCGCAGCTTGACCGAGTTCGGCGAGACCGCGCCGCTCTTGTCGTTCAGAAGCTCGCGGTAGAGCGCGGCCGCCTGGTCGTACTGCGCGTCGGCCTCGCGCGCCTGCGCCAGCGCGAAGCGTGCGCGCACGGCGACCTCGTCGCCGCCCTTCGTCAGCGCCTCCAACTCGCTCAACCCCCTCGGGCGGTCGACGGTCAGGAGGTTGGCGGCGGCGAAGTAGCGCGCGATCTCGCTGTAGGGCGAGCCGTGGTCGCTCTGCACCTTCTGAAAAGCCTCGACGGCCTTCCGGGCGCGCTCCTGCTCGTTCGGGAAGGTCGGCCCCGTCTGGTCGGGCAGGGGCGTCGGCGAGAGGGGCGCCTCGGCGATCTCGATGGCCTTGCCCAGCGCGAGGCGCGCCGCGTCCGCGCGCCGCTCGCGCCACCAGCCGTAGGCGAGGAGGAGCGCGACGAGGGCGACGGCGCCGCCGAGGGCGTAGAGGACGGTGCGGCCGCGCCCCTCGAAGCGGTGCTGGATACGACCGGCGGCGCCGAGCGTCGTGTCGCGGAACTTGTCGTGCTTGAGCTGCTGCGCGCGTTTCTTTGTCGTTGTGGCCAAGGCTTTTTTCCGGTGCAAGACCGCACTGTCGGGCGCGTTCTCTCTGGTGGAGTTCGAGGCAAAAACTCACTCTAACGGGGGGTTCGCGGGGTTGTCAAGCAAGCGCTCCGGGCGATTTTCCGTTGTCAGAGGCGGCGCGGCGGGGCTATGCTGTCGAACAGTTTTACCTCGCGGCCGCATCCAACAAAAGCACATGAAATTTTTCGCGGAACAATCCACCGCACGCCGGTGTCGAAGTTACCAGTCGGAGGGGGTCGGGGCCTCCGACAGACCCTCCCGGTTCGACGGAGGACGCTTGTGAGCTTCGGGGAGCCGATCGCCCTCCGCATGGAAGCGGAACTGGAGAGAGGTGCCGACCCGGCAACCTCGGCCGAGGCGCGCTTCCACACGGCGGCCGAAGAACAGTTCCTTGAAAGGCTCAGGCGCGGCGAGGCGGCGGCCTTCAACCGCCTGGTCGAGGAGCGGCACGGCGACGTCTACGCCCTGCTCTACCGCCTGACCGAAGACCCCGAGGAGGCGCGCGACCTGACGCAGGAGACTTTCCTCCAGGCGTTCCGCCACCTGGCGAACTTTCGGGGCGACGCAGACCTGCGGACCTGGCTCTACCGCATCGCGGTCAACCAGGCGCGCAACCGCTGGCGCTGGTGGAAGCGCCGCCGCCGCGACCGCACGGTCTCACTCGACGCCCCGGCGCGCGAGGGCTCGGACGCCCCGCTCTCGGCCGCGCTCGAAGGCGAGCCGGGCGCTGACCCCGAGCAGCAGACTCTCTCGCGCGAACGCGAGCGGGCGCTCCACGCGGCGCTCAAGTCGCTCTCGCGCCCCTACCGCGAGGTCGTCGTGCTCCGCGACATCGAGGGGCTTAGTTACGAGGAGGTCGCCGTCGCGCTCGACCTCAACGTGGGAACGGTCAAGTCGCGGCTCTCAAGGGGCCGCAACGAGCTGCGGCGCAGGCTCGAAGGTTCTTTGTAAACGAGTTTTCGGTTTATCGAAAACTCTCTTCCCGGATGGCTGCCCCGCCCCGGCTTCGACCAACACACCCCGGTGCCATGTGGGTCAGGAAGCGGCGGAGGCGGGCCCGGACACGCGTGCGGCTTGGAAAACGTGGCCAGCAACACCCGTTCTTCTACTGCCGTCGCGCGCGCGGGCCCGCAAACAACTGCTTCCTTTCAGCGAAGGGAGCAGCCGGGGTCGGCCAGCCATTCGGGAACCAGGGGCTGGAGGCTAGGGACTGGAGGCTGGTTATCACACCCTCGTCCCAGGTGCTCACGCGGAGAAAGCAAGGCTCTTTCACCAGCCCCTGGCACGTAGTCCCTAGCCCCCTGAATTTATGATGACGTGTCTGGAATCCGAGAAGACCTTCACGCCGTACCTCGACGGCGAGCTGACGCGCGAGGCGGCGGCCGCGCTGGCCGAGCACGTCGGCGTGTGCCCGGTCTGCCGTCATCAGCTCGAAGAGACGCGCGCTCTCGTGCGCGGCCTCTCGCTCATGACGCGGCCGGCGCCGCCCGCCGGCCTGTCGGCCGCCATCCGCGGCGCGCTCGTCATCGAGCGCGCCGCCCGCAACGCCGCGCCGAAGCTCTCTCCGGGCGAGCGCGTCACGCGCTGGCTCGGCGTGCGGCTGATGCCCTACTCCGTGGGCGCGGTCTACTCGGTCGTGCTCTTCGTCGCGGTCTTCGGCGGCCTGCGCCAGCAGCTCATCATCCTGCGTAACCTCTCCGAGGCTCAGGCGCTCGAAAGCGGCCAGTCGCCGCGCTGGGCCGACGGCCGCGTCGGCTACGACGTGACGCGCCCGCTCTCGCCCGACCTCGCGGCCGCCGCGCGCGCCGCCTGGGGCCCCGAGTCGCCCACGCTCAACCCGCGCGGCGCGCTGGCGGCGCTGACGGTCACGCCGTCGCGCGACGGCAACCCCGACGACGACGACATGATCGTGGTCGCTGACGTTTACGGCAAGCCCCGCCGGACGAGAATCCGGCGGGGCTTTCGTTTTTCCCTCCTCGACTAAAAGAGAATCACTTCACGAGCGGGTAGAGCCTCTCGGCCAGCGAGGGGTTGACGGCCTTGAGCCGCCCGTGCGTCTCAAGCGCCTTCTTCTTGTCGCCGCTCTTCCGGTAAGCGTAGGCGAGGTTGAAGAGCGCGCCCGCGTAGTCGGGGTTGAGCCGGACGGCTTCGGCGTGCGCGGCGATGGCCTCCTTGTAGCGCCCGAGGCTGCCCAAAGCGACGCCCATGTTGTTGTGCGCCTCGGGCCAGTCGGCCTTGAGCGAAGTGACGCGCCGCAGCGTCTCGACCGCCTGCCCGAACAGCTCCTTCCTCTCCGCGTCGTTCTTCGCGCCCTTCTGCGCGAGGTGCCCGTAGGCCGTGCCGAGGTTGAAGAGCGCGGCCGTCATGTCGGGCCTGGCCGCGACGACCGGCTTGAGCGTGTCTATCGAGAGACGGTACTGCCCCGAGTTGTTGTAGACCCACGCGAGGTTGACGGCCGCCTCGCCGCCGGCGGGCCCCAGCGCGACCGCCTTCTTCAAAGCGTCGGCCGCCTCCTGCCACTTCTTGTCGCGCCCGAGCGCGTAGCCGAGCTTCTGCAAGATGTCGGCGTCCGCCGGCTTGAGGCGCGCCGCGTCGCGGTAGGCCGCGGCCGCCTGCGGCCAGCGGCCCAGCGCGCGGTACGAGCTCGTAGGCGGCGGCCGCCTCCGCGTGCCGTTTCAGTTTGGCGAGCGCTTCGCCGAGCCGCGTGTAGGCTTCCACGTCGTTCGTGTCGAGCTGCGAGGCGCGCCGCAGCGGCTCGACCGCTTCCTCCGTCCGGCCCAGCGAGTAGAGCGCGAAGCCGAGGTTGTATTGCGCGTCGGCGAAGTCGGGCTTGAGCTTGAGGGCCTGGCTGAGCGGCTCGACCGCGTCGCCGAAGCGGCCGGCGTCGATGGCCGACTCGGCTCGCGCGTTGAGCGACTCGGCGGTCACGGCCGGCGTCCGCCCGCCCGTCGGCCTGCCCTGCGCGGGGGTCGGCGTGGGGGCGGGCTTCGGCTTCGCGCGGCGCGGCCCTGTGCGCTGCGTGGCGCGTCTCTCGCGCGGGGCGGCCGTGCGCGTCCGCCCCGGCTCGATGAAGACGCCCGCGCTGCTCGACAGGTCGCCCTCCTGCGCGCGCGCCGCGCCCGTCCAGCAGAGGGCGGCGGCCAGCGCTGCCGCGAAGACCGGGCGCCGTCCCGCGCCCGCGCGTGCGTTCACATGGTGGCTCAAAAAAGTTTTCATGGCGCTGCTATACTAGCGCGTGCGCGCCGGAAATTAAACAACTTTACCGGGTCGCGGCCGGCCTCCGCGCCGCACGGTTTGGACGTGGCGGCGGCGCGCGGACACTCGCTTGACGCCCTCTCTGGCGGCGTGTTAGGTTTCAGCTTCGTTCAATCAATTATCCATTTCGTATGGCCTTTTTTGCGGAAGAGCACGGGAGACGGGTGTGAGCGCGACCACACTGAAGCAGACGCCCCTGAACGCGATGCACCGCCGTCTGGGCGGCCGCATGGTGGAGTTCGGCGGGTGGGACATGCCCGTCCAGTACCCGGCCGGCACGGTCGAGGAGCACGTGGCCACGCGCACGCGCTCCGGCCTCTTCGACGTCTCGCACATGGGCGAGATAGAGGTGCGCCGAGCGCGGGACGGTCGTGGACGACCTGCTCGTCTACCGCTTCGGCCCCGAACACCTCCTGCTCGTCGTCAACGCCTCGACCACCGACAAGGATTGGGACTGGGTCAGCTCGCACAAGCGCGACGAGAACGTCCGGCTCTCGAACCGCAGCTCGGACTTCTGCCAAATCGCGCTCCAGGGCCCCGACGCGCTCCGCATCCTCCAGACACTCACCCACACGCCGCTCGAAGATATTAAGTACTACCACTTCCGCGAGGGCCGGGTTGACGGCGTCGAGGCCATCATCTCGCGCACCGGCTACACCGGCGAGGACGGCTTCGAGGTCTACGCCGCGCCCGAGCACGCCGGGCGGCTCTGGGAGAAGATGCTCGACGCCGGCCGCCACGGCACGCCCGAGGGCACGCAGCCCGCGGGGCTCGCCGCGCGCAACACGCTCCGGCTCGAAGCCGGGATGGCGCTCTACGGCCACGAGATCACCGACGAGACGACGCTCCTCGAAGCCAACCTCGGCTGGATAACCAAACTGGGCAAGGGCGACTTCAACGGCCGCGAGGCTCTCGCGCGCCAGAAGGACGAGGGCGTCAAACGCCGCCTCGTCGGCTTCGAGGTCACGGAGCGCGGCATCGCGCGCGACGGGCAGGACGTTTACTCGGGCGGCGCGCGGGTCGGCGAAGTCACCTCCGGCAGCCCCGCGCCGTACCTGAAGAAGAACATCGGGATGGCCTACGTCCCCGCCGAGCTGGCCTCGCCCGGCCGGCAGATACATATCGACGTGCGCGGACGCATGGTCGGCGCGCAGGTCGTCCCCGTGCCGTTTTATAAGAGAAGTAGCCAGTAGCCAGTAGTCAGTAGTCAGTAGTCAGCAGGCTCCGCTTGACGAGCGTTGACACATACGGACTGACTGCCCGGCTGAGAAAGGTTTTTCTACTGTCTGCTGGCTACTGACTACTGTCTACTTCAAGGAGTCTCATGGCAAACGTTCCCGAAGGGTTGTACTACAGCAAGGATCACGAGTGGCTGAGGGTCGAGGGCGAGACCGGGACGGTCGGCATCACCGACCACGCGCAGCACTCGCTGGGCGACGTCGTCTACGTCGAGCTGCCGAAGGCGGGCGAGTCCTTCGAGGCGCACGCCACGTTCGGCTCGGTCGAGTCGGTCAAGGCCGTCTCGGAGCTGTTCCTCCCCGTCGCGGGCGAGGTCACCGAGGTCAACGAGACGCTGGGCGATGAGCCCGAGAAGGTGAACAACGACCCGTACGGCGAGGGCTGGATGCTCAAGCTCAAGCTCGCCAAGCGCGGCGAGGTCGACAGCCTGCTGTCGGCCGCCGAGTACGAGGACTTCATCAAGGCGGACGGGGAGTAAGAGAAGGCCGTGCGCTACATCCCCAACTCGCCCGAAGAGCGGCAGGAGATGCTGCGTGGTCTGGGGCTCGGCTCGGCCGAGGAGCTTTTCGACTCGATCCCCCCGGACGTCGTCCTCAAGCGCGCGCTCGACACGCCGGCGGCGCTCTCCGAGTCGGAGCTGCTCGAACGCTTCGAGGCGATGGCGGCCAAGAACGCCGCCGCGCGCCGCCCGAACTTCCTCGGCGCGGGCGCCTACACGCACTACGCGCCGACCATCATCGACAGCCTCATCCAGCGCTCGGAGTTTTTCACCGCCTACACGCCCTACCAGCCCGAAATCTCGCAGGGGACGCTCCAGGCCATCTTCGAGTTCCAGACGCTCGTCTGCCAGATGACGGGGATGGACGTGGCCAACGCGTCGATGTACGACGGCTCGACCGCGATGGCCGAGGCGGTGCTGATGGCCGAGCGCGTCACGCGCCGCCAGCGCGTGCTGGTCTCGCCGGCCGTCCACCCCGAGTACATGCGCGTCTCCGAGACCTACGTCGCGCACGCAGGGATAGAGCTGGGCCGCCTCGGCTTCGACGAGGAGTCGGGGCGCACGGCGCTCGACCCTGCGGCGCTCGACAAGACGGTGGCGGCGGTCGTCGTTCAGTCGCCCAACTTCTTCGGCTGCGTCGAGGACGTGAAGAGTTTCGCCGACGCGGTTCACGCCGCCGGCGCGCTGCTGGTCGTCGTCGTCACGGAGGCCGCGTCGTTCGGGCTGCTGCGCTCGCCCGGCGCGTGCGGCGCGGACATCGTCGTCGCCGAGGGCCAGTCGTTCGGCGTCCCCGTCTCCTTCGGCGGCCCGTACGTCGGCCTCTTCGCCACGCGCGAGAAGTACGCGCGCCAGATTCCCGGCAGGCTCGCCGGCATCGCCTACGACAAAGAGGGGCGGCGCGGCTTCGTCCTGACGCTCGCCACGCGCGAGCAGCACATCCGCCGCGAGAAGGCCACCTCGAACATCTGCACCAACGAGGGACTCATCGCGCTGGCCGCGACCATCTACATGACCACGATGGGGCGCCGGGGCTTGCAGGAGGTCGCCGCGCAGTGCGCGCAGAAGGCGGCCTACGCGCGCCGCCAGCTCGCCGCGCTCGAAGGCTTCTCGCTCCCCTACTCCGCGCCCGTCTTCAACGAGTTCGTCGTCCGCGCGCCGTCCGACGCCGCCGGGCTCCTGCGCAAACTGGCTACCGAGCACGACGTGACGGGGGGGCTCGCGCTCTCGCGCTACTTCCCCGAGCGGCCGAACGACATCCTCGTCTGCGTCACCGAGACCAACAAGCGCGCCGACATCGACGCCCTCGTCGCAGGGCTCAGGCAAACATGACCATCACCAAAGCGGCCACGCACGTCACGCAGAACGAGGCGCTCGTCTTCGAGCGCTCGCAGACCGGCAGGCGCGGCTACCGCCTACCCGCGCTCGACGTGGAGGAGACCGCGCTCGACGAGCTGCTGCCCGCCGAGCTGCGCCGCGAAGACGACCTCGAAGGCGTGCCAGAGCTGTCCGAGCCCGACGTGGTGCGACACTTCACGCGCATCTCGACGTGGAACTACAACATCGACCTCGGGCTCTACCCGCTCGGCTCCTGCACGATGAAATACAACTCGCGGCTGAACGAACGGGTCGCGCGCATCCCGGGCTTCGCCGCGCTCCACCCGCTCGCCCCGGAGGAGGACGCGCAGGGCGCGCTCGAGGTGATGTACGAGCTGCAGCGGCACCTCGCCGAGATAACGGGGCTGCCCGGCGTCTCCTTGCAGCCGGCGGCGGGCGCGCACGGCGAGCTGACCGGCGTCATGATGATCCGCGCCGCCCTCGACGCGCGCGACGGCACGTCCTCCGACGAGGCGCAGCGCCGCAAGGTGATGCTCATCCCCGACTCGGCGCACGGCACGAACCCCGCGTCGGCTCACCTCTCGGGCTTCACCGTCAAGACCATTCGCTCGACGCCCGAGGGGCTGACCGACCTCGACAACCTGCGCGAGCTGTGCGCGTCGGGCGACGTGGCCGGGCTGATGCTCACGAACCCGAACACGTGCGGCATCTTCGAGCGCAACATCAAGGAGATTTGCGCGGTCGTCCACGAGGCGGGCGGCCTCGTCTACATGGACGGCGCGAACATGAACGCGCTGGTCGGCGTCGCGCGCCCCGGCGACATGGGCGTGGACGTCATCCACCTCAATTTGCACAAGACTTTTTCCACCCCGCACGGCGGCGGCGGCCCGGGCTCGGGCCCCTGCTGCTGCACCGCCGAGCTTGAGCCTTTCCTCCCCGTCCCGCGCGTCACGTCGGGCGGCGAGACGGGCGACACGCGCTTCGCCCTGGAGTACGACCGGCCGCAGTCCGTCGGCCGCGTCAAAGCCTTCTACGGCAACTTCGGGATGCACCTGCGCGCGCTCGCGTACATCCTGACGCACGGCAACGAGGGCTTACGCGAGGCCACGGAGGCGGCCGTCCTCAACGCGCGCTTCATCGCCGCCGGGCTCGCCGACACCTTCGACAGCCCCTTCGACTCGCCGCCGATGCACGAGTGCCTCTTCACCGACAAGCGGCAGTCGCGCAAAGGCGTCCACACGCTCGACATCGCCAAGCGGCTCATCGACTACGGCTTCCACCCGATGACCATCTACTTCCCGCTCATCGTCTCGGGCGCGATGCTCATCGAGCCGACCGAGTCGGTCGGCCGCGCGGAGCTTCAGCAGTTCGTGGACGCGATGAAGGAGATCGCGCGCGAGGCGGTCGAGGACGCCGACACCGTCCTCAACGCCCCGCACACCACGCGCATCGGCCGGCTCGACGAGGCGGCCGCCGCCCGCAAGCCCGTCCTGCGCTGGCGCCCCGCCGAGCGGGCCGCGGGCGCCTGAGTCCTCCGCCGACGTCAGTCCTGAATTAAGCAGCGCCGCGTGAGTCGTCACCAACTCACGCGGCGCTTCGCTTAAACGACACGAGGAGAAGCGAGGTCAGAAAATGTTCACGATGCGACCCGTCGGGTTTGTCCGCAGCCCCTACACCGAGACGCGGCAGGTGCCGAAGGGCTGCGGCGCGAAGCACGAGGCGGAAGGCTTGATAGAGATTCTGCCCGAGTTCGAGGAGGGGCTTTTAGACGTCGAAGGCTTTTCGCACCTCTACGTCATCTGGGTCTTCGACCGCGCCGGAGGGGTCTGTCTGGCGGGTGCGCCGCCGACTGACGACCGCCCGCACGGCGTCTTCGCCACTCGCTCGCCGCGACGGCCGAACCCGCTGGGCCTCACCGTCGTGCGCCTGCTCGGTCGCGACGGACGCCGCCTGCGCGCCGCCGGGCTCGACATGCTCGACGGCACGCCCGTCCTCGACATCAAGCCCTACCTCTCCTCCGTCCCCGACGCGGAGCTGCGGCGCGGGTGGCTCGCCGAGGCCGAGGCGCGCCGCTCCGAGGGCTGAAGGCAGGCGGCCCGCGCCGCCGGTCGCGGTCAGTCGAGGTCGAGCGGGTTGATGTATGGCGCGCCGCCCTTGTCCTTCTCGGCGCGCTTCAGAGCCTCCTTGAACTTCTCTTCGAGGAGGCGCTCGCGATCCTTCACCGAGCCCAGCTCCTGAGAGAAGACCTGCTCGCGCAGCTTCTTCTGGCGCTCCATCTCCTTCGCCATCTCCTCGAACGAGGCGAGCGGCTTCGCCTTCTCCTCGTGCGAGATGATGATGCCGGTCTGCGCGTCCACGACGATGGCGGCCTCGCAGCAGGGGCAGATCACCGTCCAGCTCTTCGACTCGGCCACGGCCTTGCACCTCCCTCAGTTAGACGCCCGGTACCCCACCACGGCGCTGGCGTTTCGGCGGCGAGTATAACACTCCGCGAAAGGCTCGCTGCCTGTGAAAGGAATAGGGCGCCGGAAAGGCGCCCTAAAGTTATCGAAATACAAAGCGGGAGACGGGACTCGAACCCGCAACCCTTAGCTTGGGAAGCTAATGCGCTACCATTGCGCCACTCCCGCTTAAAACCAACGGCCGGAGGAGGTATAACTCGGCCCAGCGAACTCCCTGCCCCTGTCCGTTCAACGTGGGGGCGAGCCTTAAAGAAACGTCCGTCACGCCCACCTCATCGACCGGAATCAAGTATACCTTATCATCCACCGGATTGAGAACCGCAAACAAATCTGCCAGCCCGCGGTAACTCGACTTGACCCTGCCGTTGCCGGATTGGCTGTAGGCGTTAAAGAGGAGGACGTTATTTTTTACCCGCCCCGTCTTACACTGCACGCGCAGCAGTCGCGTCGAGTCGTCAACTACGAAATCATACTTGTGTCCGGACCCGAAAGGCACTGACACGAGGTACCCGGCGGCGACGAAAGCTGCCAGGATTCTGGCCTCGCTCAGATTCCCCTTCTCGCCGGTCTGCAAACGTCCGCACCTGCCTCCGATTAATACGGGCTGACGACGCACGAAAAGATACTCAACCAAATTTCACGTGTCAACTGCACGTTATTCGGCGCGGCGGGCGTGGGTGCGGCCGCAGTCGGGGCAGGCGTGGAACTCTTCGAGGACGCCGCCGAGCGCGGGGTCGAAGCCCTCCGCGTCCGCCCCGGCGTCGGTGTATTCGACCTTTTCGGCGTGCCGGTTCGTCTCGACGCCGCAGTCCGGGCAGACCATTTTGCTCGTCTCAGTCATGCTCGATTCCCTCACCGCCCTGACGCCGTCAACCCCCTTCGAGCGCCACGTGCTCGCGGCCGTGGCGGAGGACTTTCGCCATCCAGACCAGCTCCCTGAAGAACTTGTCGAGGCGGCGGACGTAGGCCGCGTCGGTCAGATTCCCCTCGGCGTCGAAAGCCTTCTGGACGGAGGAGAAGTTGCCGTCCCAGAAGACCGTCACCAGCCCCAGCTCGCGCAGAACGGGCAGAAGGTTCTCGATGACGCGCGTCCCGCCGAAAGGGCCGGCCGAGACGCCGCAGACGCCGACCGCCTTGTGTATGTACTCCTTCAGGTTCGTGTCGAGCGCGTGCTTGAGCAGCCCCGGGTAGCCGTGGTTGTACTCTGGCACGACGAGCACGAGTGCGTCGGCGCGCGCGACCGTCTCGGTGAAGCGCACGTCGCGCGCGCCGCCGCCCTCGTCGGTGTTTGAGAGTTTAAGCTCGCGTATGTCCACCAGCTCGGTCTCGACGCCGGGGCGCTTCGCAAGCTCCGCGTGGACGAAGCGCGCGACGTGCTCGCTCATGCGCCCCTGCCTGACGGTGCCGAGGACGACGGGGATGAAGAGTGGCCGCGTGTCCGTCCGGGCGCTCATCCTCCGGCCTCCGTCTTCCCGCCGCCGCGCAGTTCGTCGAGCGCGCCCACGAGGCGCTCGACGTCTGTCTCGTCGTTGAAGAAGTGCGTGGCGGCGCGGAAGCCCTCTGGCTTGATGGTCACGGCCACCCGGCGGCGCGAGAGTTGGCGGACGGCGCGCGCCGGGTCTGCCGCGCGGACGAGCGTCTCGGCCGACCGCAGGCGGTCTTCGCCGAGCGGCGACAGGACTTCATGGCCCGCGGCCGTCAGGCTCTCGGTCAGGTGCCGGTTGAGCGCGAGCGCGCGGCTCTCGATTGCATCGACTCCGATTTCGAGCGCCCGGCGGGCGGCCTCGCCGAGCGCGAAGATGCCGGCGAAGTGGGGGCAGCCGGTCTCGGCGCGCGCGGCGGCGTCGCGGCGCAGCTCGTAAGAGTCGTTGCGCATCGCGAAGGGGTCTTCGACGCTCATCCAGCTCGCCGCGCGCGGCCTCGTCCGCTCCAGCAGCTCTCGCGAGAGGTAGACGAAGCCCGACCCATACCCGGCGAGCATCCACTTGTGCCCCGTCGCGCAGAGCGCGTCCACCTTCATGCGCTTCACGTCGATGGGCAGCACGCCCGCCGACTGGCTCGCGTTGAGGACGAAGAGATGGACGCCCTTATTCTCGCCGACCTCCTCGACGGGCGTGCGCAGCCCCGTAGAGTACTGGACGTGGCTCAGGCAGATGACGGCGCGGCCTTCGCCCGCCGACGCCGCCGCGAGCACGTCCTCGGCGCGCAGCACTCCGCCCGGCGCCCTGACCATCCGCACGCGCGCGCCACGGTGCAGCCAGGGGATGGTCGTGACGGGAAACTCCAGGTCGCACGAGACGACGCGCGCGGCGCCTTCGAGCGCGTCCACGATGAGGTTCATGCCCGAAGAGGTGTTCGTCGTGAAGGCGACCTCGTCGGGCTCGGCGCCGATGAGCCGCGCCACGTCGGCGCGCGCCCGCTCGCGCCGCGCCAGCCAGTGCTCCCAGAGCCGGTCGCCCGACTCGGCCGACTCGCGGTAAAACCGCGCGGCCGCCTCCGCCACGCGGCGCGAGACGGGGCCCGCCCCGGCGCTGTTGAGGTAGGCGAAAGTTTCCGTCACGGGGAACTCGGCGCGCAGGCTCGCCCAGTCGAGGCCGCCCCCGGATGTCGCACTCAAACCTTGAGTCTCTGTCGCCATGTTTGACGCGTGCTTGACGCTCGACAACTCACAGACTATCTTCGCAGAACTCACCGCGGGCAGACTTTTTTCGGACGGAGCACTGACCAGATGCCAGAAACAGCGACCGCCCCGGCCTGGGCGATCCCCGGCTACCTCGAAGCGCGCGAGGGGCGGCTCTTCATCGACGGCGCGGACTCGGCGGCGCTCGCGCGAGACTTCGAGACGCCGCTCTTCGTCTTCTCCGAGCGGCGCGTCCGCTCGAACGTCGAGCGCCTGAAGGCCGCCGCCCGTGGCGTCAACCACCCCGTCCGCTTCTTCTACGCCTCGAAGGCGAACTCGACGATGGGGCTGCTCTCGGTCATCCGCGACGCCGGCATCGACTGCGAGGTCAACAGCGGCGGCGAGCTGTTCAAGGCGCTGCGCGCCGGCTTCCGCCCCGACCAGATCATCTTCAACGGCACGAGCAAGACCGGGCGGGAGATCGACGAGGCGGTAGGCGCCGGCATCTACTCCATCAACGCCGATTCGGTCTACGAGATCGAGCTGATTGAAGCACGCGCCCGCGCCTTGGGCAAGCGCGCCCGCGTCGCGCTCCGCCTCGTCCCAGAGATAGGCACGCGCTCGCACCTCGGGCTCCAGACCGCGCTGATGACCTCGAAGTTCGGCATCACTTCGAGCGAGGTGCTCGACGCCTTCCGCCGCGCGCTCCGCTCGCCCGAGCACCTGCACGTCACGGGCATCCACATCCACGTCGGCTCGCAGACGCCCGACGTCGAGCCGTTCGCCGCCGCGTTCAAGACGATGTGGGAGCACCTGAAGACCATCCACGGGGAGTCGGGCCACGCGCTCGAACACATCAACCTCGGGGGCGGCATCCCCGTCAACTACCTGCGCGACCGCTCGCAGGCCGACGAGCTGCCCGAGGGCGAGCGCGAGATGCTCGGCGCCGAGCTCGAGCCGACCGAAGTGCTCGCGGCCGCCCTGCAAGCCGCGCGCGACTCGGCGCGCGACGCCTCGGCCGAGCACCTGCTGGAGGGCGTGACCATCCTGCTCGAACCGGGGCGCAGCGTCATCGCCGACGCGGGCGTCCTGCTCACCACCGTCCGCAACATCAAGCGCCGCCCGGAGACGGGCGACGTGTGGCTCCTGACCGACGCGGGCTTCAACCTCCTGCTCTCGATGACGACCTACAAGTGGTACTACCACGTCGTCTCGGCCACGCGCGCCGACGCGGCGGCCGACGAGCCCTACAAGGTCGCCGGCCCGCTGTGCGACTCGGGCGACGTCTACTTCGACATCGAGCGCGGCGGGCGACTGCCCGACTACCGCAAGCTCCCGCCGGGCGTGCGGCCGGGCGAGCTGCTCGCGCTGCTCAACACCGGCGCCTACACCATCGCTCAGATGTTCCCCTACAACGGCCGCCCGCTGCCGGCCGTCGTCCTCGTCCGCGAAGGCGGCCGCCCCGAGCTTATCCGCCGACGCGACACCTACGAAGACCTCCTCGCCAGCGAGGTCTGGTAACCGCACACGCCCGACGCGAGGGACTTCATGGCCGAGACTCCTAACAGAAACTTGACGCTGGTGCGCGGGCTGGGGCTCGTGGCGGCGGTGTCGATCATCATCGGGAACGTCATCGGGACGGGCGTCTTTCTGAAGGCGCGCGTGATGACGTGCAACGTGGGGACGCCGGGGAAGGTGCTGTTGGTGTGGGTCGTGGCCGGGCTCCTGAGCCTGGCGGGCGCGCTCACCTACGCGGAGCTGGCGGCGATGATGCCGCGCGCGGGCGGCGAGTACGTCTTCATGCGCGAGGCGTACGGCCGCGGCGCGGGCTTCCTGAGCGGCTGGATGCAGATTCTCATCGCCAAGACGGGGTCGCAGGCGTCGGTCGCGCTCATCTTCGCCGCCTCGCTCAACGACCTGACGGGCAAGTCGGTCGCGGGCCTCGGCGCTTACGGCGTGCAGTTGACGGCGATCCTCGTCATCCTCGCCATCACGCTGCTCAACTGCGCCGCCGTCAAGGTGAGCGGGTGGGTGGCGACGGCGCTCACCGGCGTCAAGCTCGCGCTCGTGGTCGGCGTCGGCCTCGGCGCGTTCCTGCTGGCGTCGGGCGACTGGGGCAACTACGCGCTCATGAACGTGGGCGGGGCGTGCGAGAAGGTGGAGCCGGGCGCGATGCTCGGCGTGGCCGGGTTCGGCGCGGCGATGCTCGGCGCGCTCTGGGGCTACGACGGCTGGAACAACCTGACGTTCGTCGCCGGCGAGGTCAAGAACCCGCAGCGCAACATTCCCGTCGCGCTCATCGGCGGCACCATCCTCATCATGCTGCTCTACGTCTTCATCAACGCCGCTTACTTCTACGCGCTGCCGCCCACGGCCATCGCCAGCGTCCCGGCCAGCTCCTCGGTCGCCGCCGAGGTCACCAACTACTTCATGTCGCCCTTCAGCGTCTCGGCCCAGGCGCTCGTCGCCGGGCTGGTCGCCGCCGCGCTGATGGCCTCGTCGGTCGGCACGCTCCACACCTCCGTGCTGACCGGCGCGCGCGTCCCCTACGCGATGGCGCGCGACGGCCTCTTCTTCGACAACCTCTCGAAGGTCTCCGAGACGACGCGCGTCCCCGCCCGCGCCGTGCTCGCCCAGGGGCTGTGGGCCTGCGCGCTCGTCATCCTCCTCCAGAGCTTCGACAAGCTGACCGACTACGTCGTCTTCGGCTCCTACATCTTCTACGGGCTGGTCACCGCCTCCATCTTCGTCTTCCGCCGCCGGATGCCGCACGCCGAGCGGCCGTACAAAGCCTGGGGCTACCCCGTCGTGCCCGTCCTCTTCCTGCTCGTCACGGGCTACCTGCTCGTCAACACCTTCTGGGCGGCCCCGACGGAGGCGGTCATGGGGCTGCTCCTCATCGGGCTCGGCTTCCCCGTCTACTACCTCTTCTTCCGCAACCGACCCGCCGTCGCGCCCGAGTCGTACCAGCAAGAGGATGATTCGGGCTGAGCCTCCGGAGCGTCACCCTCAATGGCCACCACCGCCTTGAAAAGAAAATTTGACTGGGAGCGTCTGACCGACGAGGAACTGCTCGCCATGCGGCTCTCCGACCTCCCCGTGCGCATCGAGGGGACGCCGCTCGAAGAGCGCGTCCGCCGCCTGCACTTCGAGCTGGACGAGTCGGGCCTGCGCTTCCGCCCGCACGTCTGGCTCTCCGAGGAGTGGTTCTCGCCCGACGGCGTGCCCGGCTTCGCCATCCCGTTCTACCTCGCGCACCCGCGGCTGATGAAGTTGGAGCGCCGCCAGATGCTCGAAGTCGAGGGCGGCACCGAGCGCGAGTGCCTGCGCATCATGCGCCACGAGGCGGGGCACGCCATCGACAACGCCTTCCTCTTCCGCACGCGCACGCGCTGGCGCCAGCTCTTCGGGCGCTTCAACGCCGCCTACCCCGACTCGTACCAGCCAGACCCGACCAGCCGCGACTACGTCCTCCACCTCGGCGCCTGGTACGCGCAGGCGCACCCGGCCGAGGACTTCGCCGAGACCTTCGCCGTCTGGCTCGCCACCTACGAGTCGCGCTGGCGCAGGCGCTACGCCGGCTGGGGCGCGCTCGCCAAGCTCGAATACGTCGCCCGCCTGATGCGCGACGCTGCGGGGCGCGCGCCGAAGAACCGCCGGCGCGACCGCGTCGAAGAACTCTCCGGGCTCAGGCTGACGCTCGGCGAGCACTACCGGCGCAAGCGCGAGCACTACTCCATCGAGTGGCCGACGGACTTCGACCGCGACCTGCTCCGCGTCTTCCCCGCGGCGGCGCGGCGCACCGAGAGCCCGACCGCCGCCGGCTTCCTGCGCCGCCGGGGCCGCGAGCTCGTCCACGCGGTCGCGCGCGGCACCGGGCTCCACCACTACACGCTCGCGCAGCTGCTCGCCAAAGTCGTCGAGCGCTCCCGGCTCCTCGGCCTGCGCGTCGCGGGGCCGGAGGCCGAGGCGCACGGCGGCGCGCTCGTCCTGCTCACGGTGCAGGCGATGAAGGTCGTCCACACCGGCTACCACAGGATTCCCCTATGAAATCTCGACGGTTCAAAAAGCTCCGCGTCGCCGTCCTCTGCCACGAGAATCTCATCCCGCCCGACTCGCTCGAAGGCTACACCGAGAAGCAGGTCATCGAGTGGAAGACCGAGTACGACGTCGTCTCCGCGCTCAAGGGGATGGGGCACGAGGTCTACCCCGTCGGACTCTCGAACGAGCTGGGCATCATCCACGTCGCCATCGACGACCACCGCCCGCACGTCGCCTTCAACCTCATCGAGGAGTTCGACGGCTACCCGCTCTTCGACCAGCACGTCGTCAGCTACCTCGAGCTGAAGGGGCAGAAGTACACGGGCTGCAACCCGCGCGGCCTGACGGTCTCGCACGACAAGGCGCTCTCGAAAAAGATTCTCGCCTACCACCGCATCCCCGTCCCACGCTTCGCCGTCTTCCCCATGAACCGGCGCGTGCGGCGCCCGGCGCGGCTGGAGTTCCCGCTGCTGGTGAAGTCGGCGACGGTCGAGGGCTCGGTCGGCATCTCGCAGGCGTCGGTGGTGCGCAGCGACGAGAAGCTGGCCGAGCGCGTCGAGTTCATCCATCGCAAGACCGCCTCGGACGCCATCGCCGAGCAGTACATCGAGGGGCGGGAGATTTACGTCGGCCTCGCCGGCAACCGCCGCGTCCAGACCTTCGCGCCGTGGGAGCACCACCTTGAGAATCTGCCCGAAGGCGCGCCCAACATCGCCACCTACCGCGTCAAGTGGGACCCCGTCTACCAGCGCGACGTCGGCTTCTCGGACGGCCCGGCCGACCTCACGCCGGAGCTGGCGCGCCGGCTCGAACACCTCTCCAAGCGCGTCTACCGCATCCTCATGCTGAGCGGCTACGCGCGGCTCGACTACCGGCTGACGCCGGACGGCCGCTTCTACCTCATCGAGGCCAACCCCAACCCCAACGTCGCGCGCGACGACTACTTCTCCGACTCGGCAAAAAAATCGGGGCTCGACTACGAGCCCCTCCTCCAGAAGCTCATGACGCTCGGCATGAGCTACGACGCCACGACCTTCTGACGCTCACTCCCCCAGCACGGAGCGCAGCGCGCCCTCTATCTCCGGGTGCTTGAACTCGAAACCCGCCTCCTTCAGCCGCTCTAGCTCGACGTACGCTCCTTCAGGGAACAACCTCGTTACTTTCGACCGCCTTTGTTCCCACTGGGCGCGACCTCCCACCCTTCTTCGTTCTCATCTGATAGCAGAGAAAGCTTCCCACGGCGAACGACAGCCCCACGAAGACCACCGCCCAGAGCAGCGCGAGCGAAGTCCGAGTGACGGCGATGGACTTGCGCGTCCACAGCCGCTCCGCCTTGTACTCGGCCGTACTGAGTTCGTCAATCCCCAGGTCGGGGCAGCGCTCCTTAAAGACCAGCCGCGCGTCGGCCGTACACTCGTAGCCCTTGACGAAGCGCTCCTTCGTCGTCGGCACCTCGTAGGTGAAGTATGAGACCGACCCGAGGTAGACGACGCCCGTCAGCGCGAAGACGGCGACGCTGGCGAGCAGGACGCGGTTGATGACCCGCCGGCTGGAGTCGTGGTAGAACTGGAACACCAGCATCAGCGCGACCAGCTCGACGATTGCCGTGACGGGCACTATACCCGTCGGCCACGGCGGTGAAAGCGAGGCGAGATACGCGGCGAAGGGGACGACGACGCTGCCGCCGACCACGGCCCACTGCGAGAGGCCGCGGAATTCTTTGAGGAGTAGTTTGAAGTCGTCGAGCCCGCTTGCCATCGTCTCGCCTCAGGGTTTGCGAAAGGTGACGGTCTGGTCGGGTTGGAGCTTGGTGAAGCTCAGCCGGCCGCTCCGCCGAGCGCCGTCCGGCCAAGAGACGCGGTAGAAGTAGTCGCCCACCACCTCCGTCACGACGCCCTCCACGGGCTCGCGCCACCGGTCGCACTGCGCTGAGTCGTCCGGGTTAAGCCGCTGCGCCTTACACAACTCGTAGAAGAAGACCGGGATGATGTTCACGCGGCCGCCAGCGGGTACGGTCCTGATCTTGATGACGAATTCCCCGGCCCCGCACCCGTCCTGCTCCACGATTTTGGGGAGGCGGGTCGCGCCGCCCGCGCGGTGCTTTATGACCGCCCGCAGTATCTTCTTTCTGGCGACATATATGCGTTCCTCTTCCAAGTCATATTCCGCAACGGAGTATTTGTAACGCATCCGTCCCAGCCTAAACGCCAACTCCTGTTTCTCCAACTCAAGAAGCGGCGCGCGCCAGACTGACTTGGGGTATCCGGCAAACTCCAGCACATTTTCTATATAGACGACATGGTAGGCGAGGTCGGCCAGCCGCCCGATGGGGTCTTTGTCCGACACGCCAAGGTACTCGCGCCCCGAGATACAGTTAATGATATAGTACTGGTTCAAATCCGGCCCTTCGATTGCGATTTCGTCGATGAATTGCTCGAAGGTTCGCTTGATGACGAGGTATTGCGCGCGCGGGTCGGCCGAGACGAGTTGGCTGGAAGATTTCACCCTCCTCCGGGCAGCCGTCGGCGCGTCCCTCGGTGAGCGGACGTTGGAATTCGACGCGGTACGTGTCTGGGCGCCCGCGCCTACGACCACGAGGCAGGCGGCGGCGAGCCCGAGTGCGGCCGCCGAGCTGACGGTGACAAGAATTCTTTTCGGCGTCGGGAGGTGTGAGTGTGGCATCTGTTCCCCCTCAAAGCGGGTGGTGGGTGAACCGCCCGGCGCGTGGCGGCCGGGCGGCGTTGGAGTGCTCGAACCCTTAGAACCGGGTCGTCGCGTGAGGCGCGGATTCTATCACCAATCCGAGAATTGGCACCACATTTCTGCCGGCGGCCGGGGCGCAGTACCGCGCGCCCGCGCGGCCTCACTTCCCGAGGGCATGGCGCAGCGCGCCCTCTATCTCCGGGTGCTTGAACTCGAAGCCCGCCTCCTTCAGCCGCGCCGGCTCGACGCGGGTGCTTGCCATCAGGAGTGCGTCGGCCATCTCGCCGAACGCGAGCCGCGCGGCGAAGGCTGGCACCGAGAAGATGGTCGGCCGCCCGAGCGCGTGCCCGAGCGCCTTCGTGAACTCCGCGTTGGTCACCTGCTGCGGCGCGACCGTGTTGACCGGCCCGCGCAAGGATTCGTCCTCGATGGCGCGGCGGATGACGCCGATTAAATCTTCGAGCGTGACCCAGTTCATGTACTGGCTCCCGCTCCCGATTTTCCCGCCCACCCCCAGCTTGAAGGGCGTGAGCATCTTCTGCAAAGCCCCGCCCTCGCCGCTCAGCACGACGCCGATGCGCAGGTGTACGACGCGGATGCCGGCCTGGCTCGCCTGAAGCGTCGCCTTCTCCCACTCGCGGCAGACCTCGCTCAAAAAGTCCGAGCCCGACGCGCTCTCCTCGCGCAGAATCTCCGCCCCGCGGTCGCCGTAGTAACCCGTGGCCGACGCCGAGACTAAAACCTTCGGCTTCGCGCTCAAGCCCGCCAGCGCGCCCGCCAGCAGGCTCGTCCCCTTCACGCGGCTCTCGCGTATGCGCCGCTTCTTCTCTTCGTCCCAGCGCCCCTCGCCGACGTTCTCGCCCGCGAGGTGGACGGCCGCGTCGTGCCCCTCCAACTCCTTCGCGTCTATCTCGCCGCGCTCCGGGTCCCAGTGGACGGCCGCCGTGCCCGGCGCGCGGAAAGACTGTGAACGCCCTCGCACCAGCCGCGTCACCC
>JAIVJI010000001.1 GCA_020200135.1 Acidobacteriota bacterium
CGCCGATGGCGATGACGCCGAAGACGAGGAAGAGCAGCGTCTGAAACGTGTTGACCCAGGCGGTGCCGCGCATCCCGCCGAAGAAGACGTAGGTCATCACCACCAGCGCGACGATGCCGCCGCCGAACCAGAAGGGGACGAAGCCGCCCGAGATGGCCGACAGAGTAGTGCCGCCGCCCATGATGCCGATGATGATGTAGGGGACGAGCAGGACGGCCTGCACCGCGAAGATGACCGTGCCGATGTGGCCGCACTCCCAGCGGTCGCGGAAAATCTGGACGGGCGTGATGAAGCCGTACTTCTTCCCCAGCGCCCACACGCGCGTCCCGATGAGGAAGATGGTCAGCGGGATGACGAGCCCCGACGAGGAGGCCATCAGCCCGTAGGTGACGATGCCGTTGGTGAAGGCGTGGCCCGAGGAGCCGAGGATGGCCACCGCCGTCATGTTCGTCCCGAAGAGCGAGAGCAGGAAGACGAACGTGCCGAGCGAGCGGTTGGCGAGGAAGAAGTCTTCGGCGCCCCCGTCGCGCGAGCGGCGGAAGGCGAAGACGCCGATGTAGACGACGACCGCGAGGTAGACGAAGACGAAGATGGCGGGTATCAACGCTCCTCACCCCCCTCCGGCCTTTCGGCGTCGGGCCCCTCGACGTCGCGCTCGATGTGGTGCGGCCACGCGTGGCGGACGAGCAGCCACATCAGCAGCGAGGCGGCGACCGAAAAGCACGCGTGGTAGAAGAGGCCGACGGGGATGATGCCGAAGACCGGGTAGGGCGTGCGCCAGAACCAGATGTCCTGGTGGAGCACGTAGAGCGCGGCGACGGCCAGGACGAGCAGTACACGTTTCATCGGGGGTCGTATCCTCGAACCGCTGGCGAGGGCTGTTAATGTTTTTAAAAGCCGCCGACCGAGAAAGGCGCGCGCGGCGGGCTCGCCAGTTATACGCGCACGGGGCGCGCGGGTTCAACCCCGAAGGCGAATAACTTGAGCGGGGCGGCGCTTTCGTCCGCCGAATTGGAAGGACGTCCGACGGCCGGGACGCCCGCGCGGATTAGTTTAAAAGTTTCGCGCGCGGGCGAACCCCCGCGACCCGGACTGGCGTATTATGCCTCGTCTACCCCGGTATCAACGGAGCGGCCGGCCCGACCCGCAGACCCGGCCGCCCCCGCCCGACCCCGAGACGCCTACAGACTTTTTGGAGGAGCCCGATGAAAACGAAACCCAGCCTGGCCCCCTTGAGAGACGGACGCACCCGCCGGAAGGGATTCGCCGGCGCCGCGCTGCTGGCGCTGCTCGCCGCGCTGCTCGCCGGGGCGGGCGCGCGCGCAGGCGCCGCCCGCCGCCGGCGACGCGCCCGAGCGTCTGGTCATCAAGTCGCAGGTGCTCGGCGAGGAGCGCACCGTCCTCGTCCGCGTCCCCGCCGGATACGCGCGCGGCTCGGAGCGCTTCCCCGTGCTCTACATGACCGACGGCGACGCGCACATTCAGCACACGAGCGCGACCGTTCAGTTCCTCGCGCGCAACGCGCGGATGCCCGAGATGATAGTCGTCGGCGTGACCAACACCGACCGCACGCGCGACCTGACGCCGACGCGCGTCGAACAGCTCCCGGGCAACCCGAACGTGCGCTTCCCGACGAGCGGCGGCGCCGACAAGTTCCTCAAGTTCTTCGAGACCGAGCTGATCCCGCTCGTCGAGTCGAAGTACCGCACGCAGCCCTTCCGCGCGCTCGCGGGGCACTCGCTCGGCGGGCTGTTCGCCGTCCACGCGATGCTCACGAAGCCGGAGCTGTTCAACTCCTACATCGCCGTCAGCCCCTCGCTCCAGTGGGACAACTTCGTGATGATCGACCGCGCCAAAGAGTTCTTCAAGGCGCGGAAGGAGTACAACCGGACGCTCTTCGCCTCGCTCGGCAACGAGCCGGGCGACATCGGCGACGCCTACGGGATGTTCCGCGAGGTGCTGCAGAAGCAGCAGGCGGGCGGCTTCGCCTGGGAGGCCGCGCGGTACGAGGACGAGGACCACGGCTCGGTCGTCATGCGCAGCCACTACGCGGGGCTGCGGAAAATCTATGACGGCTGGCAGTTCCCGCGCGACCCGAACACGGGCGCGGTCGCGGGCGGCCTGAAGGGCGTCGAGGAGCACTACCGGAAACTCTCGTCGCGGCTCGGCTACACGATTCTGGTGCCCGAGGCGCTGATGAACCAGGTCGGCTACCAGCTGCTCGGCCAGAACAACATGGAGGAGGCGGTCGCCGCCTTCAAGCTCAACGTCGAGCGCTACCCCGCTTCGGCCAACGTCTACGACAGCCTCGCCGAGGCGTACGAGCGCGGCGGGAAGCTCGACCTCGCGCTCCCCAACTACGAGAAGGCGTACACGCTCGGCCAGCAGACTAACGACCCCAACACGCGCGTCTTCAAGACCAACTTCGAACGCGTCAGCGCGCAGGTCAAACAGGCCGGCGCCGGCAGCGCCGCCACCGAGAAGAAGTGACGAGGGCTCCCGCCGCGTAGCGGCGACCCCCACCACGGTAGATGTCCCAGGGAGAGACGTGGACGCAGCTAAAGCCTTTAGCTGCGTCCGCGTCTCTCCCTGGTATATACTCGACGAAAATTCCCCTCTTGGAGAAGATGAGGACGCTTTTCGCACTCCTGCTTTGTCTCTGCGGCGCGGCCGCGTCGGCGCGCGCGGGCTGCGTCGAGTCGGCGCCGCAGGTCGCGCCGTCACTGTCGCCCGAGACGCGGCGCGACTTCGAGGCGAGGCTCGCCCGCGCCCGCGAGGAGTTCGCGCGGGGCACGGACGCCGAACGCTTCATCTGGCTGGGGCGTCGGACGGCCTACCTCGGGCGCTACAGGGAGGCGGTCGGGATTTTCACCGAGGGGCTCAAGAAGTTTCCCGCCGACGCGCGGCTCTACCGGCACCGCGGGCACCGGCTCATCACGCTGCGCTGCTTCGACGCGGCCGTCAAAGACCTTGAGCGTGCGGCCGCGCTCGTCAGGGGCAGGCCCGACGAGGTCGAGCCCGACGGGCTGCCGAACGCGCGCGGCGTCCCGACCAGCACCCTGCAGTCGAACGTCTGGTATCACCTCGGGCTGGCCCGTTACCTCAAGGGAGATTTCCGGCGCGCTCTCGCCGCGTACCGCGAGGCCGAGAAGGTTTCGACCAACCCGGACATGCTCGTCTCGACGACGCACTGGCTCTACATGACGCTGCGCCGCCTGGGGCGCGAGCGCGAGGCGGCGGCGACCCTCGCGGCGGTCGGGGACGGCCTCGACGTTATCGAGAACGGGGACTACTACCGTCTCGTCAAGCTGTACCAGGGTAAGCTGAAGCCGACCGAATTGCTCGGCGAGGACGTCAAGGCTCCCGACACCGTCGGCGGCGCCACGGTCGGGTACGGCGTAGGGAACTGGTTCCTCTATAACGGCCGGCGCGAGCTGGCCGAGCAGCTCTTCCGGCGCGTGACGGCCGGGAGCCAGTGGGCGAGCTTCGGCTACATCGCGGCCGAGGCCGAGCTGGAAGCGAAGCGCCCGCGGCGCTGATGCGCGCGCGGGCGTTAGGTCTAGTTTAAAGAAGGGGAAGTCATAGTCATGTCGCACACTAGAAATTTTCGGCTGTCGGCCGCCCTGCTGGCGGCGCTCGTCCTGGGCCTCGCGCCGGGCGCGTCCGCGCAGAAGGATAAGGACAAGAAGAAGGGGCCGCCGCCGCAGGGGACGGCCGTCCTCTGGCGCGAGCCGGCGGACGTTTCGGCGCTCGACCTCTTACAGGGCCCGGGCGGCGCGGAGATGAAGCCCGACCTCAGCCGTCTCACCTTCGTCAAGGAGGAGAAGGGCGGCTACTCGAAGAAGTACCGCGTGCGCGACGCGGCGGGGCGCGTGTGGGTCGCCAAGATCGGCAAGGAGGCGCAGCCCGAGACGGCCGTGACGCGGCTGGTCTGGGCCGCCGGCTACCCCGTCGAGGTCACATACCTCGCGCCCTGCGTCAAGATAGACGGCGCGCCCCGTCCCAAGGAGGCCGAGCGGTGCGAGGGCGGCGGCTACGCCAACGTGCGCTTCGAGGCGCGGCCCGGGAACGTCAAGCGGCTCGACGCGTGGCGCTGGGAGTCGAACCCCTTCTCGGGGACGCGCGAGCTGCGCGGGCTGAAAATTATGATGGCGCTCGTCGAGAACTGGGACATGAAGGACGACAACAACCGCGTGCTGGCGGTGAACGGCGCTTCGGGCACGGAGTTGCAGCACGTCGTCAGCGACCTCGGCGCGACCATCGGGAAGACCGGCGGGCAGAGCGGGCCCATCGCCTTCATCCGTCAGGTCAAGGGCACACGCAACGAGCCCGAAGACTACGCCAACGACAAGTTCGTCGAGGGCGTCGAGGGCGGCCGCGTGCGCTTCAACTTCAGCGGGAAGAACAGCGAGATGATGCGCGACATCACGGTCGAGGACGCGCGCTGGCTGGGCGGGATTCTGTCGCGGCTCTCGGACGAGCAGATAGAGGACGCCTTCCGCGCGGCCAACTACAACCCGGAGGAGGTGCGTCTGCTGGCCGCGAGCGTGCGCGGGAGAATCAACCAGCTCACCAGCCTCCCGGCCGCGCCGGCCACGCCGTAGTGGTCGGGGCTAGTCGTTCCTGACAATCGCGACGGCGCGGAGCGGGCCGCCGCTCCCGCCCCGAATCTTCATCGGGAGCGCGACGACGTGGAAGCCGCGCGCGGGGAGCCGTTCGAGGTTGGCGAGGTTCTCGAAGGCGGGCACGTCGCGCTCGAAGAGGACGCGGTGGCTCTCGAAGAGTTTGGACTGGCCGTAGTCGATGCTCGGCGTGTCGAGCCCGACGGCCTTGATGCGCCGCTCGCCGACGAGCCAGCGCGCGGCGTCGGGGTGCAGGCCCGGAAAGTGGAGCTTGGCGACCGCCTCCGCCCCGCGCTCGTCCGTCCCCATGTACGCGCGGCGGTCGGGCCAGCGCCGCCCGAAGCCCGTCCGCAGTAAAAGTATCGAGCCGTCGGGCAGGCGGCCGTGCTCGCGCTCCCACGCGGCGAAGTCTTCGACGGAGACCTGATAGTCCGCGTCGCGCGCGCACTTCTCCGACACGTCGAGCAGCACGCCCGCGCCCATGAGCTGTTCGAGCGGGATGCGGTCGGCGGTGTTGCGCCCCTCCGCGAAGTGTACGGGCGCGTCAAGGTGCGTGCCGCCGTGCTCGGCGGTCGAGAAATTGTTCGCCGCGTAGTAGTACCCGCCGGGCGTCATGCCCTCCGCGACCTTCTCAAGTTTGAACCCCTCGGCCGTCGGCCAGAACACGGTCTGCTCGTCGTAAGCGTGCGACAGGTCAACCAGCGTCCCCGCGAACGGGTCGGCCGGCGCACCCGACCCGCACGAGAGCGCCAGCGCCGACGCAGCCATCAACACGAAAAGCCCGGACTTTCGTTTCATCGGCGTCAACCTCAACACAAGAAGCGTCTTCAGACCGCGAGCAGCGCCGGAGCTTATCCCAACGCAAAGCCCCGCGCAAAACTTTTCAGCTGGCGCGCAATCGGGTTAAGCTCCAGGCGGCATGACCACCTACTGCGACTACGCCTCCGGTGACCCTCTGCACGGGTCGTATCACGACGGGGAGTACGGCTTCCCAGTGGAGGGGGACGCGGCGCTGTTCGAGCGTCTGGTGCTCGAGATAAATCAGGCGGGGCTGTCGTGGGCGACCATCTTAAGGAAGCGCGAGGCGTTCCGGAGTGCGTACGGCGGGTTCGACGTTGACACGGTCGCAGCCTACGGCGAGGCGGACAGGGCGAGGCTGTTGGGCGACGCCGGGATAGTGCGCAACCGTCTGAAGGTCAACGCGGCGGTCGAGAACGCGCGGCGGGTCGCGGGGCTGCGCGGGGAGTTCGGGTCGTTCAAGGGCTGGCTCGACCGCCACCACCCGCGCGCCAAAGACGAGTGGGTGAAACTCTTTAAGAAGACCTTCCTCTTCACCGGCGGCGAGATAGTCGGCGAGTTTCTGATGAGCACCGGCTACCTGACGGGCGCGCATCGAGAAAACTGCCCGGTCTACGAAAAAGTTTTAGCTTTAAACCCGCCCTGGGCGGCCGGCCGCATCCGATGACGGACAAGACTGCCTTCGTCAACATCGAGACGCAGAGGCTCGTGCTGCGCCGCTTCGCCGACGCGGACCTCGCGGCGTTTCTCGCCTACGCCAACGACCCCGCCGTGTCGCGCTACCAGAGTTGGGAGTCTTACACCGAGGCGCAGGCCAAAGAGCTGATCGGGCGGCAGAAGGCGGCCGAGCCGGGGCGGCCGGGCGAGTGGTTCTCCTTCGCGGTCGAGCTCAAGGAGACGGGCGGGGTGGTCGGCCACGTCTCGCTGAGCGTCAAGGCGGAGGACGCGCGGCAGGGCGAGACGGGCTTCGCGCTCGCGCGCGCGTGTCAGGGGCGGGGCCTGGCGCGCGAGGCGGCCGAGCAGGTGCTCGCTTACGCCTTCGACGTGCTCGGGCTGCACTGCGTCGTGGCGGTCACGGACTGCGAGAACACGCGCTCGGCGGCGCTGCTCGAAAGGCTCGGGATGAGGCGCGAGGCGCACTTCGTCGAGAACATCTGGTTCAAGGGCGCGTGGGGCTCGGAGTACCTCTACGCCATCCTGCGCAGGGAGTGGGCGTCGCGCCGACGCGCCTGAGCACTCTCGACGGCTCACGCGCCGGCCATGATACGGGCGAATCCAGCACCATTTTCAAGAGGGTCGGAAAAAGGGGGAGGCGGGCGATGCTTTTAAAAGACAGGGTGGCGTTCGTGACGGGCGCGGGTTCCGGGATAGGCAAGGCGGCGGCGCTGCTGCTGGCGCGCGAGGGCGCGCGTGTCGGCGCGCTCGATGCCGACGGCGAGGACTTGGAGAAGACCGTCGCCGAGATAGAAGGCGCGGGCGGGAGCGCCCTCGCGCTGGTCGCCGACGTGTCGGACGCGGCGCAGGTGCGCGCGGCGGTCGAGCGCGTCGCGGTCGAGTGGGGGCGCGTGGACGTTGTCTTCGCCAACGCGGGCGTCAACGGCGTCTGGGCGCCGCTCGAAGCGCTCGAGCCGGACGAGTGGGACAAGACGCTCGACATCAACCTGAAGGGGACCTACCTCACCGTCAAGTACGCCGCGCCGTACCTGAAGCGGCGCGGCGGCTCGGTCGTCATCACCTCCTCGGTCAACGGCACGCGCATGTTCAGCAACACGGGCGCGACGGCCTACGCCTGCTCGAAGGCCGGCCAGGTCGCCTTCGCCCGGATGGTCGCGCTCGAGCTGGCCCCCGACAGGGTGCGCGTCAACGTCGTCTGCCCCGGCGCCATCGAGACCAACATCGAGGAGAACACCGAGAAGAGGGAACTGGAAAAGGTCAAAGCGCCCGTCGAGTTCCCCGAGGGCAAGGTTCCCCTGACGCACGGCAAGCCGGGGAGCGCCGAGCAGGTCGCCCAACTCGTCCTCTTCCTCGCCTCCGACGCGTCGAGCCACATCTCGGGCACCGAGGTCTTCATCGACGGCGCGCAGTCCCTGCTCCAGGGTTGACGGCGGCCGGGTCGGCGGCCGGGACGAGCCCGGCGAGAAAAAATACATTGCCAAAACGAACGTTCGTGCTATATTAGACGGCATGACGACGGCCGGCGGGACGACGGAGGCGGGGGGCGGGCGTCCTTCGGCGCGTGCGCGCAGGGCGCACGGCGAGCGGACGCGGCAGGCCATCCTGGAGGCGGCCGTCAACATCGCTTCGGAGGAGGGGCTCGAAGGCTTGACCATCGGCCGGCTCGCCTCCGAGCTTTCGATGAGCAAGAGCGGGCTGTTCGCGCACTTCGGCTCGAAGGAGGAGTTACAGCTCGCCACGGTCGGGGCGGCGCGCGAGGTCTTCGTCCGCGAGGTCGTCGGCCCGGCCTTCGAGGCCGAGAAGGGGGTGGCGCGGCTCTGGTCGCTGTGCGACGTCTGGCTCGCGTACGTTGAGGGCGAGGTGTTCCGCGGCGGGTGCTTCTTCGCCGCCGCGGCCGCCGAGTTCGACGGGCGGCCGGGCGCGGTGCGCGACCGCGTCGCTGGAATCATGCGCGAGTGGCTGTCGCTGCTCCGCCGCTCGGTCTCGGAGGCGCAGGCCGCCGGCCAGCTCGGGCCCGACGCCGACCCGGCGCAGCTCGCCTTCGAGCTGAACGCGCTCGAGATGGGCGCCAACTGGGCCTTCCAGCTCCTCGGCGACCGGCAGGCTTTCGCGCGCGCGAGAGAGGCGATGCTCGAACGCCTGCGCCGCGACGCCACCGCCCGCGGCCTGCCGCTCCTGCCCGCCCCCAAACGCGCGAAGGGTCGCGCCCCGCGAGGTGGTTCAAAAACATGAGCACGACAGACGGACACCTTTCTTCTCCACTCGTCGAGAAGCGGAGCGCCGCGTGGGGCGCCGTCCGCGTAGACCACTGCCGCTTCGGCGAGGGGCAGCTCCCCGAGCACAGCCACCCGGAGCACATGCTTCTGCTCGCGCTCAGCCGTTGCAGCGGCGAGCTGAGCGCGGCGGGCGGTTTTCGCACGCGCGCGCAGGTGCGCGGCGGCGTCTGCGTCGTCCCCTCGGGGCAGCCCTTCACGGCGCGGCTCGGGGGCGATACGGAATGTCTCGCCATCTACCTCGACCCCGCGCTGGTCGCGCGCGCGGCGCGCGACGCGGGCGACGCCGGCCGCCGCTTCGAGGTCGTCGCGCGCAGCAAGCCGCGTGACCCGGTCGTCAGCCGCGTCGGGCTGGCGCTGCTGGCCGAGATGCGCGAGGGCGCGGCCCGCGACGGCGTCGCGCGGCTCTACGCAGAGTCTCTGGCGAACGTGCTGGCCGTCCACGTGCTCAGGCACTACACGGCCGACGGGGCGGAGCCGCGACGCTTCGCGGGCGGGCTCTCGGGGCCGACGCTGCGGCGCGTGCTCTCCTACATCGCCGACAACCACGAGCGCGACCTGAGCCTGGAAGACCTGGCCGGCGAGGCCGCGATGAGCACCTTCCACTTCGCGCGCCAGTTTAAACGCGCGACCGGGACGACGCCGCACCAGCACCTTCTCAAGTTCAGGGTCGAGCGCGCGAAGGAGCTTCTGGTCGAGAGCCACCTGCCGCTCGCCGAGGTGGGCCTGCGCACCGGCTTTAGCCACCAGAGCCACTTCACGCGGCTCTTCCGACGCTACACGGGCACGACGCCGCTGGGCTACCGCTCACGCGCGCGCGCGTAGGGCGCCGAACGAGTAGCAAGATTCATCAACGCCGAGCAAGAAGGGGAAATACGCCGCGCCACGTCCGGGTCTAAGCTCCATCCCGTCGGTTAATTCGACGGGGAGGAACAGGAGCGATGACCAGGATGCTGAGAGGATTTTTCACGGCGGCGATGCTTTTGACCCTGCTCGGCGCGGGCGCGGCGGCGCAGGTCTCAGGGCGCGGGGCGCGGGAGTTGATCGCGCGCGGCAACGAGCGTTACGCGCGCGCCGAGTACGAGGCGGCGATCAAAGTTTACTCGCTCGTCCCGGCGGAGGCGGGCGAGGCTTACTCGCAGGCGCTCTACAACATCGGCGTCTGCCGCTTCGAGCTGTGGCAGACCGAGGAGGCCGCAGCGATGTACGCGCGCGCGGTCGAGTCGCGGGGCGGGCGCTACCCGAAGGCTTCCTACGCGCTCGGCGTCGCGCTCGAAGAGCTGGGGCGCGCGGCGGAGGCGAAGGAGTCTTACGCGCGCGCCGCCGCAAAGGGTTACGCGCCCGCGCACTACAAGCTGGGGATGCTCGCGGCCGGCGCGGGCGACGTGGGGCTGGCGGCGTCGCACTTCCGCGAGGCGGTCAGACGCTCGAAGGGCAAGTTCCCGGCGAGCCGCAACAACCTCGGCGTGATGCTCGCGCGCGCGGGGCGCCTCGACGAGGCCGAGCGCGAGTTCGAGGCGGCGCTCGGCGAGTCGGAAGGGAAGTTCGAGGAGGCGGCGCACAACCTGAAGCTCTGCCGCACGCTGCTGGCGGCCGGCCGCGCCGGGAGCGGCCCGGCGGAGATGAGAATCGCGGCGTCGGCCGGCGGGTTCAGAAGGTGAGACGGAGGGGAGGGGTGACGACGTTGGAGACGAAGCCTTTGGACGTGATGGCCATCCTCAAGCTCTACGAGCTGAGGGGCGAGGCGCGCATGCGCGAGGCGCGCGCGTGGTTCTTCTCGGAGTTCGCGCCGCGTTCGGGCAAGGACATCGTCCGGCTCATGCTGAGCGGCGAGCGGCAGAGCGCCTCCTACCGGATGGTCGCCTCTCACTGGGAGGTGGCGGCCTCGTTCGTCAACAACGGCGGCATCGACGAGCGGCTCTTCCTCGAAGGCAACACGGAGCACGTCGTCGTCTACGCCAAGCTCCAGCCCTTCCTCGCGGAGGCCCGCGAGCTGATGGGCGAGCCCGACTATCTGGCGAACCTCGAACGCCTCGTCCTGAAAATCCCGAACGTCGAGAAGAAGCTCGAAAACCGCCGCCTCCTCCTGGAGCGATGGTCACAGGCGCACGCGGCCGCCGGAGAGCGGTCTTAAACGGCTCGCTCAGCGCCGCGTGCGCAGTTCGGGCGCGGCGAGGTGCGGCACGGCGTTAAAGGTGAAGAGCAGCGTCGCTTCGGCGCGCAGTTGGAGGACGGTGTAGGCGGTGTTGAGCAGCACGGCCGCGAGGCGCGGGATGTGTTCGTCAGAGGCTTCGAGCGCGCGCGCCGTCCAGATCGCCGTCGGCACGGCCGAGGTGAAGACCGCGACGTTCTCGCGCGGCCGTGTGGCCGTCATATCTAAGCGGCAGGCGGCGACGCGCGCGATGAACTGCCGCCACGTCTCGCCCGTATGCGGGTAGCGCCCTTCTACCCACGCGTCCATGACCTTCGTGTCCGAAGCGCGCCAGACTCTGTGCACGTCGGCCGTGTGGTCGCCCGCGTGCGCGCGCAACTCGGCGTTCACCTCCTCAAACTCCTGCTTGAACTCTTCGTCGTCCTCACACATCATCGGCGCGATCTCTTTGTAGATGCCGTGGAAGTCGAACTCGTCCCAGCCCTCGTCGGGCGTCAGTTCCGGGAAGCCGAGGCCGGCGTCGGCGTAAGCCCCGGCGACCTCGGCGGCCGTCTGCCGCTGGCGTTTGAGCCCGCCCGCGTAGGCGCGCGCGAACTCGACGCCCTGCGAGACGAAGTACTCGCCCAACAGGCGCGCCTGCCGCCGCCCCAGCCCCGAGAGCGTGTCGTACTCGTCGCGCGTGCCCGCCTGTCCGTGACGGACGAAATAGACGTTGCTCAAGTCCGAACCCCGGCCCCCTCGTCTTCAGAGATGATAACGACCGGCCTTTAAGACGGCGTCGGCGATGCGGCGCCGCGCCGCGACCGTGTCGGGCGGCGTGTGACGCGTGAGCCTTCGCACGCCCTCAAGCAGGTCGCGCGGCTCGCGCGAATCGCCGCCGCCGGCGAGCGCGGCCGCGACCTGCCGCGCGGAGTGAGCCATGCGGTCGGCCGCGTCCGACGCGTAGACGCGCGCGGCGTCGAGCTGCACGGCCGCCGCCGCCTCGCCCTTCGACGCGACGAGCTTCTCGGTGCGCAGCAGCGCGCTCTCAAGCGTGTAGACCTCGGCCGTCACGTCGGCGACGTGGCCGAGCACCTCCTGCTCCTCCGCCAGGCCGGAGCCGTAAGTCTCCACAGCCAGCCCGAGCGCGAAGTCGACGAGACGTTTGCCGCGAGTCAGAAGGTCGCGCTCGGCCGCGAGCGTGGAGGGTGAAAGGCCCGCCCCCTGTCCGTCGTCTTCGGCGAGCGCGCGGCGTGCCGAGTCGCCGTCGAAGAGCCCGCGCGTCGTCTCGTTCCTGAGCAGGCGGGTCGGGATGATGAGGCGGTTGATCTCGTTCGTGCCCTCGTAGATGCGCGTGATGCGCGCGTCGCGGTAGGCGCGCTCGGCCGGGTACTCTTTCGAGTAGCCGTAGCCGCCGTAGGTCTGCAAAGCCTCGTCCACGACGTACCCGAGCGCCTCGCTCGTCCAGACCTTGTTGATGGAGCACTCGACGGCGAAGCCCTCGATGACCTTGAGCGCGCCCTCCGCGTCGTCCTCGGCGACGGCTTCGAGCGCGCGGTCAACGTCGCCGAGCGTCCGGTAGGCGACCGCGTCGCCGACGTAACAGCGGACGGCCATCTCGCCTATCTTCTGCTTTATCATCCCGAACTCCGCGATGGGGCGGCCGAACTGGCGGCGCTCGACCGCGTAGTTCGCGGCGCGCGTCAAAGCCTGCTTCGCGCCGCCGATGTTGCGCGTGCCGAGCTTGAGCCGGCCGAGGTTCAGGATGTTGAAGGCGACGCGGTGACCCTCGCCGACTTCGCCCAGCACGTTCGCGGCGGGCACGCGGACGTTCTCGAGGATGAGCGCCGTCGTCGAAGAGCCGTCTAAGCCCAGCTTCGGCTCCTCGCGCCCGCTGACGACGCCCATCCCGCGCTCGACGAGGAAGGCGGTGAACTTACTGCCTTCGACCTGCGCGAAGATGGTGAAGAGGTCGGCGAAGCCGCCGTTGGTGATCCACATCTTCTGGCCGTTGAGCAGGTAGGCCGAGCCGTCTGCGGCCGGCGTCGCGCGCGTGCGTGCGGCGCGCGCGTCCGACCCCGAGCCCGGCTCGGTCAGCGCGTAGGCCGCGACCCACTCGCCGCTCGCCAGGCGCGGCAGGTAGCGCGCCTTCTGCTCATCGGTGCCGAAGTAGACGAGGGGCAGCGTCCCAATACCCGTGTGCGCGCCGAGCGAGCCGGCGAAAGAGGGCAAGACGCCTATCTTCTCGCCGACGAAGGCCGAGCTGACCTTGTCGAGCCCGAGCCCGCCGTACGCCTCGGGGATGTCCACGCGCAGCAAATCGAGGTCGGCCGCCTTCAAGAGCAGCTCGCGCGTCAGCGCCCAGTCCTTCGCGTGAATCTCTGCGTCGCGCGGCAGCACCTCCGCCCGCATGAAGTCCTCGGCGATGCGGCCGAACATCTGCTGCGCCGGTGTGAGGTCTTCGCGCGCGAAGACCTCTTCCGGCGAGGCGTCGGTTAGGAGGAAGCCGCCGCCGGCGCCCCGGCGCGCGTCCATTCGTGTCCGCATGGGGAAGCGTCCTTTTCGTGGAATCGCCCGCGCCCGCGAGAAGGGCGGTTGACGCTGGGCGCGGTTCGGCGTTATAACTACCGACCGTCCGGTCGGTACCATAGCATCACGGCCCGCGGCGCACAAGCGCGACCCGGCGACGCGCACTTTCAGACACCCTTTGGTCAAGATGAGAGCACAGAAAAAGTCTGCGCCCAACAACGAGCGTCTGGCCGAAATCTACCGCGCGGCCGCGCAGATCATCCTCCGCAAGGGCTACGACGCGACCTCGGTCAACGACATCGCCAACGCTTTGGGGATGACCAAGGCCGGGCTCTACCACTACATCAACGGCAAGAAGGAGCTGCTCTTCGACATCATGAACTTCGGGCTCA
The DNA here is from genome assembly GCA_020200135.1 of Acidobacteriota bacterium. Taxonomy (GTDB): domain Bacteria; phylum Acidobacteriota; class Blastocatellia; order Pyrinomonadales; family Pyrinomonadaceae; genus QHXN01. The sequence goes on from JAIVJI010000001.1 coordinate 13,421, forward strand.
GCGAGCTGGACGAGGAGGTGGCCGAGCCGGCCCGGGCCATCGCCGACCCGGCCGCGCGGCTGCGCTTCGCCGTCGCGGCGCACGCACGCCTCGTCACGCGCGGGCAGGGGGCCATCACGATCCTGGTGGACGAGATCACGGCGCTCACGCCGCCGCAGCAGCGGAAGATAACGCAGCGCAAGCGCGCCTACTTCGACTTCCTGCGCGGCACGCTCGACGAGCTGAAGGCTGCGGGGCAGCTTCAGGACGTGGACACGACGGCCGCCACCTTCGGCCTGCTCGGGATGATCAACTGGCTCTCGCGCTGGTTCCGCCACGGCGGCGCTCTCTCCGAGGAGCAGGCGGCCGACCAGCTCGTCCGCATCGCCTTCCACGGCATCCTGCGCCCCGCGAGATTGAAAGCAGTAGACAGTAGCCAGTAGGCTCCGCTTCACGGATGTTGACGCTGAGACTCGGGCGGTTCGATATGACGAAGGGGTTTCTACTGACTACTGTCTACTGACTACTGTCTACTTCATCATGAACATCCTCGTCTGTCTCAAGCAGATTCTCGACCCGGAGGTGCCGGCGCGCGACTTCCGGGTTGACGCGGCGCGGCGCGAGGCCGAGCAGGGGTCGGCCAGCCTCGTGACGAACATCTTCTGCGAGAACGCGCTGGAGACCGCGCTGCAACTGCGCGAGCGCGCGGGCGGCGCCGCGAAGATAACGGTGCTCTCGTGCGGGCGGCCGTCGGCCGAGGACTCTCTGCGCAAAGCGCTGGCGATGAAGGCCGACGCGGCCGCGCTCGTCGTCGACGAGTCGGACGCGACGCCCGACCCGCTCGCGGTGGCGCGCGTGCTGGCGGCGGCGATTCAAAAGCTCGGCGCGTTCGACCTCATCATGACGGGGCGCGAGGCGGGCGACTGGGGCGCGGGGCAGACGGGCGGACTCCTCGCCGAAGAGTTGGGGCTGCCCTGCGTCTCCTTCGTGGACACGGTCGAGGTGGCGGGCGGCGTGCTGCGCCTGAAGCGGCAGACCGACGCCGGCTGGGAGTTGATAGAGGCGACGCCGCCCGTCGTCGTCACCGTGACCAACGACGAGCACAACGTCCCGCGCATCCCGAAGGTGCGCGACGTGATGATGTCCTACCGCCAGCCCCTGACGAAGCTCACGCCCGCCGACCTCGGGCTCTCCGACGAGGCGCGCGCCGCCGACGGCTACTACGAGGTGGCCGAGCTTTTCATCCCGCAGAAGGAGACGCGCTGCGACTTCGTCGCCGGCGACACGCTCGACGAAAAAGTGGACGCCTTCGCGCGTCGCATCGTCGAAGTAACACGCGCCCTGTAATCGTCCGGCCCTGCCGCACTCCGTTTTATGAACGACGTCTGCATCATTCTTTTCGGCGCGGCCGGGTTCGACAAGGCCGCGCAGGGGTTGGCGGGCGCGGGGCGGCGTCTGGCCGTCGAGCTGGGCGGGAGTCTGCGTGCGGTCGTCGTCGGCGAGGGCGCGCAGGCTCTGGCTCCGGAGGTCGCGCGCGTCGCGGACGAGGTGACGGTCGCAGACCAGCCGGGGCTGGCCGAGTACCAGCCGGAGACCTGTCTGACGGCGCTCGCCGAATTGTGCGGGACCCGGCGGCCGCGCGCGGTGCTGCTCGCGGGCGACACTTACAGTCAGGAGACGGCGCCGCGCCTCGCGCACCGTCTGGGCGGGAGCGCGGCGGGCGACTGCGTCGAGGTGCGCGTCGCGCCGGGCGGGATGGTGCGCGTCTCGCGGCAGGTCTACGGCGGGAAGGCGCAGGCGGTGCTCGAACTGAAGAGAAGCCCGGCGGTCGTGTGGCTGCGCGCGCGCTCGTTCACGCCCGCGCCGGCGCGCGCCGAAGCCGGCGCGGTGACGCGCGCGGCTCTGAACGTCCGGCCCGACACGCGCGCGCGCGTCGTCGAGCGCGGGCGCGAGGAGTCGGGCGAGGCGCGTCTGGAAGAGGCGCGCGTCATCGTCTCGGGCGGGCGCGGCATCGGCGGGCCCGAGCCGTTCGAGTCGGAGCTGAAACCTCTGGCGGAGCTGCTCGGCGCGCAGCTCGCCGCCTCGCGCGCGGCGTGCGACGCGGGCTGGGTGCCGCCGACGTGGCAGGTCGGCCAGACCGGCAAGAAGGTGACGCCGGAGCTGTACCTCGCCGTCGCCATCACCGGCGCGAGCCAGCACATGGCCGGCATCTCCGAGGCCAAAACCATCGCCGCCATCAACACGGACCCCGACGCGCCCATCTTCAAACACTGCCGCTTCGGCATCGTCGAAGACTACCGCAAGGTCGTCCCGCTGCTGCGCGAGAAGCTGTCCGCGCTGATGAAATGAACGCCGCCGCCGTCAACGAAGCCACGCGCGAGATTTACTGGAACGTCACGCAGGTGTGGGTGATGTACGCGCTGCTCGTGCCGACCGCGCTGGTCGCCGGCTACGGCGTCTACAGGCACCTGAGCCGCTGGCGGCGCGGGCAGCCGGCCGCGCGGTTCGACCGGCCGGCCGCGCGCGTCGGGCTTCTCTTCAAGCACGCCGTCGCGCAGCGGCGCACGGCGCGCGACGCTGTCGCGGGGCTGTTCCACGCGTTCATCAGCTACGGCTTCGTCGTCCTGACGGTCGCGACGACCGTCGTCGCGCTCGACGCGGACTTCGGCACCGCCATCATGCGCGGGCGCTTCTACCTCTACTTCCAGTCGCTCGCCGTGGACGTGTTCGGCGCGCTCGTCATGGTCGGCGTTCTGATGGCCGCCGCGCGCCGCTACCTGAGGCGCCCGCGGAAGCTCGTCCACACGGACGAGGCGGCGCTCATCCTCGCCGCCATCTTCGTGATGTGCCTGCAAGGCTTCCTCGTCGAGGGCTGGCGCATCGCGGCGACGAACGACCCGTGGGCGGCGTGGTCGCCGTTCGGCAACCTCGTCGCGCGCGCCTCGCAGTCTTTGATGGGCCCCGAGGCGATCCGGGTGTGGCACGCCGGCGCGTGGTGGTTTCACCTGGCGACCAGCTTCGCCTTCGTGGCGTGGCTGCCGTACACGAAGATGATGCACGTGCTGACGGCGCCGCTCAACATCTACGCCGCCAACCTCGCGCCGCTCGGCGCGACGCTCAAGCGGGTGGACTTCGAGCGGACCGAGTCGTTCGGCGTCAACACGCTCGGCGGCTTCACCTGGAAAGACCTGCTCGACCTCGACGCCTGCACCGAGTGCGGGCGCTGCACGGCGGTCTGCCCCGCCAACACGGTCGGCAAAGAACTTTCGCCGCGCGACATCATCCTCGGCCTGCGCGACCTGATGCACGAGCGGCCGCGCGAAGCCTTCGGGCTCGTCGCGTCGAACGGCGGCGGCGTTGGAGAGGTGAGTGCGGCGGCCTGCACGACGCCGGCGGACAAGGAGCCGACGGCCGACATGGAGGCGAGGAAGCCGCTGCCGATTATCGGCGCGGTGCCGGCGACCTCGCCCGTCGCGCTCTGGCAGTGTACGACCTGCGCGGCCTGCATGGAGGCGTGCCCGGTCTTCATCGAGCAGATGCCGAAGATAGTGGACATGCGCCGCTTCCTCGTCATGGAAGAGGCCGAGTTCCCCGACTCGATGCAGGAGGCGGTGATGTCGCTCGAACGGCGCGGCCACCCGTTCAGCGGCACGCAGGCGACGCGGATGGACTGGGCCGAGGGGCTGAACGTGCGCACCGGCGCGGACGTGCGCGAGGCGGAAGTCCTGCTCTGGGTCGGATGCGGCGGCGCGCTCGTCGAGCGCAACCAGCGTGTGACGCGGGCGACGGCGCAGTTGTTAGAGCAGGCGGGCGTCTCGTTCGCCGTCATGGGGCGCGAGGAGAAGTGCTCGGGCGACCCGGCGCGCCGCATCGGCAACGAGTTCCTCTTCGAGCAACTCGCGCGCGAGAACGTGGGGAACCTGAACAAGTACGGCGTGAAAAAGGTCGTCACGGCCTGCCCGCACTGCTTCAACACTTTCAGGAACGAGTACCCGCAGTACGGCGGCGCCTTCGAGGTCTTCCACCACAGCGAGTTCCTCGCGCGACTGGTCGAAGAGGGACGGCTGAAGCCGGTTCCCGAGTCCGGCAAGAAGGTGACTTTCCACGACCCCTGCTACCTCGGGCGCCAGAACGGCGTCTACGACGCGCCGCGCGAGCTGGTGCAAATCTCGACGCGCGGCGGCGCGGTCGAGATGCCGCGCAGCCGCAATAACAGTTTCTGCTGTGGCGGCGGCGGCGGGATGAGCTTCGTGGACGAGCCGCCCGACAAGCGCGTCAACCAGGAGCGCGCGCGCGAGGCGGTCGAGACCGGCGCCGACGTGCTCGCCGTCGGGTGCCCCTTCTGCATGACGATGATGGAAGACGGCGTGGGCGCCCGCAAGGGCGGGCGCGACGTAAAGGTCTTGGACGTGGCCGAGCTTTTGTGGGAGGCTTCGCGCCCGCGCGAAGCCGGGAAGCAAAACTTGTGAGGTCGCCGTTATGGACTTGAATCTGACACCGGGCGAGCAGCGTTTCCGCGACGAGTTCCGCGCGTGGCTGAGCGAGAACGTCCCCGGGGAGTGGAAGGGCGCCGGCGCCGGCTCCGAAGACCGCGCGGAGTACATCGAGTACCTGCGCGACTGGCAGCGCAAGCTCTACGACGGCGGCTGGGCCGGCATCTCCTGGCCGAAGGAGTTCGGCGGGCGCGGCGCGAGGCTGATGGAGCAGGCCATCTTTCAGGAGGAGCTGGCGCGCGCGAACGCGCCGCAGCTCGTCGGCACCATCGGGCTGTCGCTCGTCGGCCCGACCATCATCTCGCTCGGCAACCCGGAGCAGAAGGCGCGCTACCTGCCCAAAATTCTCTCGGGCGAGGAAATCTGGTGCCAGGGCTTTTCGGAGCCCAACGCCGGGAGCGACCTCGCCGCGCTCGGGACGAAGGCCGTACGTGAGGGCGACGACTTCCGTGTCAACGGCCAGAAGATTTGGACGAGCTTCGCGCAGCTGGCCGACTGGTGCCTGCTGCTCGTGCGCACGGACTCAGAGGCGCCGAAGCACAAGGGCATCACCTGCCTTCTGGCAGACATGCGCGCCGAGGGCGTGTCGGTGCGGCCGCTCCGCCAGATGTCGGGCGACTCGGGCTTCAACGAGGTCTTCTTCTCGAACGTGCGCGTGCCGGCGTCGCGTGTGTTGGGCGAGGTCGACAAGGGCTGGACGACCGCCATCACCGCGCTGATGAACGAGCGCGCCAACCTCGGGACGGGGATTCAGGTCGTCTTCAAGCGCCAGCTCGAAGCCCTCGTCGCGCGCTCGCGCACGGTCGAGCGCGGCGGCCGGCCGGCGAGCGAAGACCCGCTCGTCCGCCAGAAGCTCGCGCAGGCTTACCTCGAACTCGAAATCCTGCGGCTCAACACCAACCGCGCGCTCACCTCGCTCTCGAAGAGCGGCGTCCCCGGCGCCGAGGGCTCCATCCAGAAGCTCTACTGGAGCGAGATGAACCAGCGCACGCAGCAGTACGCGCAGGAGATACTCGGCCCCTACGGCCAGCTCAAGGACTTCGACAGGGGCGTGTGGGAGTACGGCTACCTGCGCACGCGCGGCAACACCATCGAGGCGGGCACCAGCGAAATCCAGCGCAACATCATCGCCGAGCGCGTCCTCGGCCTCCCCAAGAGCTACTGAGCACTTCTCATCATGGACTTTGATTTAAGCAAGCCGCAGAAGCTTTTGAAGGAGTCGGCGCGGGCGCTGCTGGCGCGGGAGTGCGGGCCGGGGCGCGTGCGCGAGCTGATGGAGACCGAGACGGCGCACGACGACGGGCTGTGGCAGGCGATGGCCGACCAGGGCTGGACGGGGCTCGTCGTGCCGGAGGAGCAGGGCGGCCTCGGGCTGGGGCTGGTCGAGATGGCGGCCGTGGCCGAGGAGATGGGGCGCGCCTGTCTGCCGGGCGCGTTCCTCTCGACGCTCTTCGCGGCGGCGCTGGTCGAGCGAGCCGGGAGCGCGGAGCAGCGCGACAGGTATCTCGAACCAATCGCGGCCGGCGAACTGAGGGCGACCGTCGCGCTGCTCGAAGAGGGGGCGAGCTGGGAGCCGGGCGGCGTGAGGCTCGCGGCGTCGCGCGACGGCGGCGACTTCACGCTCGCGGGGCGCAAGCTGTTCGTGCCGGACGCTGGCGTCGCCGGCCTCATCGTCTGCGTCGCGCGCGACGGCGACACGCTCGCGCTCCTGCCGGTCGAGCGAGGGGCCGAAGGGTTGACCGTCACGCCGACGCCCTCGATGGACGCGACGCGCAAGCTCTACGAGGTCGCGTTCGACGGCGTGCGCGTCGCCGGGCGGGAAGCGCTCGGCGCGGACGGCGACCCCGCCGGGGCGCTCGCCGGCGCGCTCGACGCGGCGACGGCCGTGCTGTGCGCGGAGATGGTCGGCGGGATGCAGTGGGTGCTGGACGCGTCGGTCGAGTACGCCAAGACGCGCCAGCAGTTCGGCCGCCCCATCGGCTCGTTCCAGGCCGTGCAGCACATGTGCGCCGACATGCTCCTGTTGACCGAGAGCGCGCGCTCGGCCGCCTACTACGCCGCGTGGGCCCTGACCGAGCGTGACCGGGCGGCCGGGCTCGCCGTCTCGATGGCGAAGGCCTACTGCTCGGACGCCTACCGCGAGGTGGCCAACCGCGGCGTGCAGGTTCACGGCGGCATCGGCTTTACGTGGGAGCACGACCTGCAACTCTATTACAAGCGCGGCAAGTCGTCCGAGACGCTCTTCGGCGACGCGACCTGCCACCGCGAGCGCATCGCCCGCCGCGTCATAGACGGCGGCTCGGCCGGAGGCCCAAAGCGATGACGGCACACGTCAAGGAATTGTTCGACCTGACGGGACGCGCGGCGATTGTCACGGGCGGCTCAAGGGGCTTGGGTAAGGAGATGGCCGAGGGGCTGGCCGAGGCCGGCGCGTCGCTGATGCTCTGCGCGCGGCGCGAGGAGTGGCTCGCGCCCACGCTCGAAGAGTTCCGTGGGCGCGGCTTCGGCGCCGAGGGGATGCTCTGCGACGTGGCCGACCCCGCGCAGGTGCGGGCGGTGGTGGACAGGACGGTCGAGGTGTTTGGTAAAGTTGACGTCCTCGTCAACAACGCCGGCGTCTCGTGGGGCGAGCGCCCCGAGAGCATGCCGCTCGACAGGTGGCAGAAGGTCATCGACGTGAACCTGACCGGCGCGTTCCTCTTCGCGCAGGCCGCCGGGCGCGAGATGCTGAAGCGGGAGTACGGGCGCATCATCAACGTCTCTTCGGTCTCGGGCCTTCAGTCCTCGGCCGACGGGCCGCACTACGTCGGCTACGCGGCGTCGAAGGCCGGACTGTTCGGCCTGACGCGCGAGCTGGCGGCGACGTGGGGGCGCAGCGGGATACGCGTCAACGCCATCGCGCCCGGCTTCTTCCACTCGCGCCTCACCGAGGGCATCATCGAGCGCGCGGAGGCGTCGATCAAGGCGCGCTCGCCGCTCCCGCGCGTCGGCCGGGAGGGCGAGCTGAAGGGCGTCGCGGTCTTCCTCGCCTCCGACGCGTCGAACTACATCACGGGGCAGACCATCGTCGTGGACGGCGGGCGCACCATCGTTTAAGGAGGGGATGATGAGCACAGCGGAAGCGGGCAGGGAGACGGGCGGCGAAGCGGGCGGGTCGCCTTACGCGGCGCGGCCGTGGCTTGAGCATTACGACTACTGGGTGCGCGCGCACATGAACTACCCGCGCCGGCCGCTGCACGAGATACTGCGTCTGACGGCCGTCGAGGTGCCCGACCGGCCGGCGACGGCCTTCCTCGGCGCGCACATGACGTTCGCCGAAATCAAGGAGCAGTCGGACAGGCTGGCCACGGCGCTCGTCGCGCTCGGCGTACGCCAGAGCGACCGCGTCGGCATCATGCTGCCGAACTGCCCGCAGTACGTCGTCGCCGCCTTCGCCGCGCTGCGCCTCGGCGCGGTCGTCGTCAACGTCAACCCGCTCTACACGCCGCGCGAGGTGGCCGTGGTCGCGAAGGACTCCGGGATGCGCGTCCTCGTCACGCTCGACGTGCTGGCGCCCGTCACGCTCGCAGTCCTCGACCAGACCGGCATCGAGCACGTCGTCGTCACCTCGGTCATGGAGTACTCGGCCGCCGCCGCGGTGTGCCCGGAGGTCGAGGGCACGCGGCGCCTGGCCGACCTGCTGGCGGGCGTCGCGGAGCCCGACCTGCCTTCGGTCGAGATAGACGCCGACGACGTGGCCGTCCTCCAGTACACGGGCGGGACGACGGGCGTCCCGAAGGGCGCGATGCTAACGCACTACAACATCTTCGCCAACGTCGTCCAGACGCAGTGCTGGGCGCACGCCGACGCGCGGCGCGGCGAGGACACCTACCTCCTCGTCATCCCTTACTTCCACATCTACGGCTTCACGGTCGGGATGATGGAGGGCGTCTGGCGCGGCGCGCAGCAGGTCCTGATTCCGAAGTACGACGTGGAGATGCTGCTGAACGCCATCCGCCGGTACGAGCCGACCTACTTCCCGGCCGTCCCGACCATCTACATCTCGCTGCTCAACCACCCGAAGGCGAAGGAGTACGGGCTCGGCAAGATTCGGCAGTTCAACAGCGGCTCGGCGCCTCTGCCGCTCGAAGTCATCGAGCAGTTCGAGCGGCTGACGGGCGGCACCCTCAAGGAGGGCTACGGCCTCTCCGAGGCTTCGCCCGTCACGCACACGACGCCCGCGCTCTCGAAGCGTAAGCCCGGCAGCATCGGGCTGCCCCTGCCCGACACGGACATCAAGATTGTCGATTTGGAGGCCGGCGAGACCGAGGTGGCGGTCGGGCAGGAGGGCGAGCTGTGCATCGCCGGGCCGCAGGTGATGAAGGGCTACTGGAACCGCCCCGACGAGACGGCCATCGCGCTCCGCGAGGACGCCTCGGGGCGGACGTGGCTCTACACGGGCGACGTGGCGCGGATGGACGAGGACGGCTACACCTACATCGTCCAGCGCAAGAAGGACATGATCATCGTCAGCGGCTTCAACGTCTACCCGTCGGAGGTCGAGGGCGTGCTCTACGAGCACCCTTCGGTGATGGAGGCGGCCGTCATCGGCGTCCCGCACGAGTACCGCGGCGAGGCCGTCAGGGCCTTCGTCGTCCTCAAGCCCGGCGCGTCCGCCACGCCGGACGAACTCGTCGAGCACTGCACGCGCGGCCTCGCCGAGTTCAAAGTCCCCTCCGAGGTCGTCGTCCGCGAGAGCCTGCCCAAGACCGCCGTCGGCAAAATCCTCCACCGCGTCCTGCGCGAAGAGGAGCAGGCGCAGGGCTGAGTATGCGACTACTCGAAGGGAAAGTCGCCATCATCACGGGCGCGGCGCGCGGCATCGGCCGGGCGTGCCGCTGAGCGACTACGTCTCCGGGCAGGTGCTCGAAGTGACCGGCGGCCTCTGACGCGTGTAGACTGAACCCCGCACGGCCAAAATCCCATGACCGACCACGAAACCATCAAGTTCGACATCTGCTGCGCCGCGCGCCTGCTCTACCGGCAGGGGCTGAGCGTCGCCAACGCCGGCCACCTGAGCGTCGCCACAGGCCCCGGCGAGATGCTCGTCAACCACTTCGGCCCGTCCTTCGCCACGCTCAGGCCCGAGAACGTCGTGCGCGTCAGCTTCGAGGGTCAGGTGCTCGACGGCGACGCCTACGTCAACGACACGATACGCCTGCACGGCATCATCCACCGCGAGAACCCGCGCGCCGTCGCGGTCGCGCACACGCACCCGCCCTCGGTCGTCACGCTCTCGGCGCTGAGGGTCGTGCCCGAGGTCTACGACCAGGAGAGCTGCCTGCTCGCCGACGACGTGGGCCTCGTCGATGACGACTACGAGGGGCTCGCCGCCGAGGAGGAGCGCGTGATGCCCATCGCGGACGCGCTGCGCGAGAAGCCGGTCGTCATCCTCCCCAACCACGGCGCAATCACCACGGGCGAGGTCATACAGGTCGCGATGCTGCGGATGATGCTGCTCGAAGGCATGGCCGAGCGCCACCTCGCCGTCGCCCGCGCCGCGCGCGACCTCGGGCGCGAGCCGGTCGCCATCGCGCCGGCCGCCGCGCTCCGCGCCAAGGCCGAGATAGCGCGCATTCCCGTCCTGCCGCTGCTGTGGAAAGACCTGCTCATGCGGCTGCGCCAGACTGACCCCGACCTGTTCGAAGGGCGAGAAAATTGATGAGCTACACGTTCAAGAGAGTCGTCGTCATCGGCTCGGGGACGATGGGCGGCGGCATCGCCGCGCACGCGGCCAACGCCGGACTGTCCGTCGTCCTACTGGATGTCGCGCCGAAGGAGCTGACGCCGGAGGAGGAGAAAAAGGGGCTCAAGCTCGACAGCCCCGCCGTCCGCAACCGCGTCGTCGCGGCCTCGCTCGAACGCCTGAAGAAGTCACGGCCCGCGGCCTTCTTCACGCCCGAGACGGCGGCGCTCGTGACCGCCGGCAACCTCGAAGACGACTTCGACCGGGTCGGCGAGGCCGACTGGATAGTCGAGGCCATCGTCGAGCGGCTCGGGCCGAAGCGCGAGCTGATGGCGCGCGTCGAGCGGGCGAGAAAGCCGTGCAGCATCGTCACCAGCAACACTTCGGGGCTCCCCATCGCCTCCATCGCCGAAGGACTTTCCGAAGACTTCCGCGCGCACTTTTTGGGCACGCACTTCTTCAACCCGCCGCGCTACATGAAGCTGCTCGAAGTCATCCCGACTCCCGACATCAGCCCCGAGGTCGTCCGGTTTATGACCGAGTTCGCCCGGCGCCGGCTGGGCAAGGGCGTCGTGCTCTGCAAGGACACGCCGAACTTCATCGCCAACCGCCTCGGCTCGGTGCTCGGCGCCTCTACGCTCGGCTTCGTCCTGGAGAACGGGTACACGGTCGAGGAGGCCGACGCCATCCTGAGCCCGCTCATCGGGCGGCCCAAGACGGGGCTGTTCCGACTGCAAGACCTCGTCGGGCTCGACGTGTCGAGCTCGGTCGGCGACAACCTCTACCAGCTCATCCCCGACGACGAGACGCGCGAGGTCCTGCGCAACCAGAACCTCGGCAGCTTGCGCACGACGCAGCTCGAGCGCGGCCGTCTGGGCGACAAGACCGGGCAGGGTTTCTACAAGAAGCCGCCGGGGGGCGCGAAGGGCGACATCCTCTCGCTCGACCTTGAGACGCTGGAGTACCGCGAGCGGCGCGAGCCCGACATCCCTTCGATGAAGGAGGCGCAGAAGATAAAGTCGCTGCCCGAGCGCGTCGCGTTCGTGCTGGGGCAGGACGACAAGGCCGGGCGCCTCGCCCGCCACGCCGTCTACCACACGCTGGGTTACGCCTCGCGCCGCGTCCCGGAAATCACGGACCACCTCATCAACGTCGACCGCGCGATGCGCTGGGGCTACTCGCACGAGCTGGGGCCGTTCGAGCTGTGGGACGCGCTCGGCGTGCGCGAGACGCTGGCCGCGATGGAGCGCGAGGGCGTCTCAGTAGCAGTGTGGGTCGGCGAGATGCTCGACGCAGGGCACGAGACTTTTTACAAACAGGACGGCGGCTCGCTCTCCTTCTACGACCCGGCGCGCAGGGCTTACGTGACCGAAGCCCGTGACGAGCAGCACATCAGCCTCGCGCATCTAAAATCTTCGGGTCGCGTGGCGCGCGGGAACCGCGGCGCGAGCCTCGTAGACCTCGGCGACGGCGTGGCCTGTCTTGAGTTCCACACCAAGTTGAACACGCTCGACGCCGACGTGGTCGAGATGCTGCGCAGCTCGGTCGAGGAGGTCGAGGGCGGAGACTGGCGCGGGCTCGTCATCGGCAACGAGGCCGCGGACTTCTCGGTCGGCGCCAACCTCGCGGGCGGCGTGAGCAGCCTTGAGGAGGTCGAGCGCGCGTTGAGGGGGACGCAGGACGCGCTCTCCGCCGTCCGCTTCTGCTCGAAGCCCGTGGTGACCGCGCCGGCGGGGCGCGCGCTCGGCGGCGGGTGCGAAGTCGCGCTGGCGGGGGCGCGCGCGGCCGCCGCGGCCGAGACGTACATGGGGCTGGTCGAGGTCGGCGTCGGGCTGCTGCCCGGCGCGGGCGGCTGCAAGGAGCTCGTGCGGCGCCTGGTCTCGCCGCCGATGCGCGCCGCCGGTAACGCAGACCCGGTGCCTTTCCTGCAGCAGGCTTTGCAGACCGTCGCGACGGCGAAGGTCTCGACCAGCGCGGCGGAGGCGCGCTCGCTTGGCTACCTGGGCGAAGGCGACCTCGTCGTGATGAACCGCGACCACCTGCTCGCGGAGGCGAAGCGGCTCGTCCTCGAACTCTCTGACGCGGGGTACGCGCCGCCCGCGCGCGGCGCGAAGAACTGTTACGCCGCCGGGCGCGACGCGCTCGCGGCGCTGCGCGCGGGGCTCTATGTCATGCAGCAGGGCGGCTACATGAGCGAGTACGACCTGCACGTCAGCCGGAAGGTCGCGTGGGTGCTGTGCGGGGGCGGCGTCTCTTCGGCGCAGTGGGTGGACGAGCAGTACTTCCTCGACCTCGAGCGCGAGGCGTTCCTTTCGCTCTGCGGCGAGCCGAAGACGCTGGAGCGCATCGCGCACATGCTTTCGACGGGGAAGCCGCTGCGGAATTAGACTAAGGGGGGACGTGAGAGAATGACGCGGACGGCCGAGGACGAGAAGACCGAAGACGGCGCGGAGCCGCGCCGGGCGCTGAGCGGGCTCGAATACATGCGCCAGCTCCTCTCGGGCGAGCGCGAGGCGTCGGGGATGGCGCGGCTGATGAACATGCGGCTCGTCGAGGTCGAAGAGGGGCGCGCGGTCTTCGCCGTCGCGCCGGACGAGCGCCACTACAACGGCCTCGGCATCGCGCACGGCGGGCTGGCGGCGACGCTGCTCGACTCGGCCCTCGGGTGCGCCATCAACACGGCGATGCCGGCGGGGCGTGTCTTCACGACGCTGGAGATGAAGATCAACTACGTCCGCCCGATGCGGCGCGAGACGGGCGAGGTCGTCTGCGAGGCGCGCGTGCTCCACGCCGGCTCGCGCGTCGCCACGGCCGAGGGGCGCGTCGTCGACGCCGCGGGCAAACTCTACGCGCACGGCACGGCGACCTGTATGCTGTTCCGCGCGCGCTGAAAGACTTTGACGAAGCGGGGGCCTGAAGGATGAAGGTCGGCGACGTGGTGGCGTGGGAGCGCACGTTCACGGAAGAGGACGTGCGCGACTTCGCGCGGCTCTCGGGCGACGAGGGCGAGCACCACCTGCGCCCGGACGAGGCGGGGCGGCTGATGGTGCACGGGCTGCTGACGGCGACGCTCCCGACGAAGATAGGCGGCCAGCTCAATTTCATCGCGCGCCAGTTGACGTTCCGCTTCCGGCGCCCCGTCTTCGCCGGCGACACCGTGCGCTGCGAGGTGAAGATCGAGGGGCTGACCGACGCCGGGCCGTACACGCAGCTCCGGTCCTCGTGGGTCTGCCGCAACCAACACGGCAAAGAGGTGATGGCGGGCGAGGCCGAGGGCGTGGTTAGAATTTGAAATTTGAAATTGCAGAGTACTTCGTTGATCTGTGCCGTGTGTGTCTTGCTCCGCAGGCGTTCGCCGAAGCGCGATTTAATCATGCTGAATGTTGATTCGACGTTCCTTACGGTTCATCCGCAGAGCTTACAAAATCCGGCTTCTCAGACACCCTCTAGTTCTATGGATGCCGTCCAAAGTAAAAAGTCTCGTTAGACGGGTCAAGCGCAAAGCGCATTCGCTCAAGACAACCATGTAAGCCTAAAAAGGATATGGGTAAGAAATTTGCAGGTAGGTTCTGACCGGTATCAGGGACGAAAGCAGTTGCCTGAAAGTCTAGACCATTACCCTCTTGAGCATGAAGAATAAGATTTGCGCGGTGAACGCGCCCCCGTAACGGCACCCCCTGAATGCGGATAGTTGTCGCTTCAAGAGCATCCTCCGGGTCAAGCCAAAGGCGCTCTGCCAAATCAGGCGAACAGACTAAGTATGGCGCACCCGTATCAAGTACGGCCGCCTCTTGCTCACCTTCTATCTCTATCTCGATCATGACCCGCGGCGTTATGTCATCCCTTCCGGGTATAGGGGTGTAAGAATAGCGCAATGCGCCTGTTGCGAAAGAGTCTCCGTTGGTGAAGTTCAGGAGCATCTAGTAAGTTCTTGTTACTAAGATACCGGTGCCTTTCGTACTTCCGATTTTGGCTACCAACTCTTTTTGTGAATCCGCCGTCCCTAGCAACTCTCCATCTCTGAGTGCAACCCATTTACCCTTATACTTTTCGCTGTATATCCGTAGCCATTCCAGATTAGCGCCACGCTTAGGGTTTGCTGGCACTTCAGCAGAATTGATTTGAGGCGGCGCGAGTACGTGCGCATACTTTTGGAGTTCTACATTGTGGGGGTGAAGCCTTGCCCCATCCGCCGAAAGACGGCGAGCCGCTAGGTGAGCGCCAGCCTCTAGCGCCAACCGGATGATACGAATAAAATCTGTAGCTGACTTGTTCTTCAACTCATACTCTTTAAGCGCGTCTAAAAAGGCAGCCTCATTCCCTGTTCTTGCAGCCGCCTCTAAGCGGGGTATTATCTTACGCTGCCGAAGTTGTGCGCTTTTGGCCGAGATCACCTCGGCAGTGTGCCTACAGGTTGCCCGCACACGGCGGAAGGCAACTTCGCGTTCATCGTGAGTCTGAGGGTAAGGCGCATATGCAATATCTTGAAGCAAACGGTAAAAACAGACCCCCGCAAGAATATTACGGGCCGCCCGCTCAATTGTTTGGGGGTCTAATGCGGGCGCACTTGGCGGCCGGTATCCGCTGTAGTGCGACACCAGACACCCCTGCCTATCTAGCAAATCGGTCATTAGGCCCCGATGCTTAGACACAATTGGATAATCGTCCCAATCAATCTCTCTATTGGTTGTTTGCTGCGTCATCTGTATCCCGCCTCTTCACGAACGCATCTACTGAAGGGGATAATCTTTCTAATTCTGTGTCAAGGTTAAAGCCTTTCAAATTCGTCGCAGTTGTAGTCGTGATAAAGAGGTACGTCGCGCCCTTAGGGGTAGTCTGTATCGTTGCCGTTGCGATTTCTTGCTCCTTAGGAAGTAGAAGTGAAATCCCCATAACTAAAGAGCCAGCCAGTACCTTTTCAGAAGTAACTAGTGGAAACGGCAAGGTGATGGCGGGCGTGAAGGACTCATCGAATATATATGCCGCGTGCAAATGCGCCTCTATCATGTCGCCCTTGAAAAATCTACTAAGCCATTCGGCGCAGTCATACACATTAGGTAGCCGCTTGTTCTCCGACTCAACCTCCATTGTAGAGTTATGAAACCTAAGTTCTACCGAGCCCTCACCCCCCTTATTCAGCCTGACCGTTAAGTGAGCGTGGGGCTTAAGAGGCTCAGCGCTGATACCGAACGAGAGCGTCACTTCCGTGTTACCATCCTCGTCAACCGTGAATTCGTCAGGGTTTAGCTCTCTGGCAGTCTCCAAAAAAGCAGCTTCATCTAGGGCTTCACGCGCGAACTTAGAATTCAATTCCAACATATCGCACTGGAAGTCATCCATGCTCATTGGTAGCCTTAAGTCCTTTCGCCGGGCAAACAAATAGCGAACGGGTACACGCCCGCGAGGATTATTATATAAGAGGCGGGAAGGATACAGGAAGATGCCGCGTGCGTCACGAAAATTCGACGTGGTGGGTAAATTGTGGGCTAAACTGGCTTTGCGAGCGAGCCAGACTTTTGTAACAGCGGGACTACTTTTGAAACAGAACGGCCTTTTGTAAAAAAGCCATTTCAGATTTGAAATTCAGAGCAGACGGCGGGGAAGAGTTTTTATGAGGGAAGCAGTTATCGTGGCCGGCGTGCGGACGGCGGTCGGGAAGGCGCCGCGCGGGAGCCTGCGCACGGTGAGGCCGGACGACATGGCGGCGGCCGTCATCGAGGATTTGCTGCGGCGCGTGCCGGGGCTCCCGCCCGAAACGATTGACGACGTGGTCATGGGC
The DNA here is from genome assembly GCA_020200135.1 of Acidobacteriota bacterium. Lineage (GTDB taxonomy): Bacteria > Acidobacteriota > Blastocatellia > Pyrinomonadales > Pyrinomonadaceae > QHXN01. Next base: position 29,397 of record JAIVJI010000001.1, read on the forward strand.
TGCGCCACGCCCGAGGGCGAGTCGGGGACGAACGTCGCGCGCATCGCCGCGCTGAGGGCGGGGCTCCCGCACGAGGTGCCGGCGGTGACGGTCAACCGCTTCTGCTCGTCGGGGTCGCAGACCATCGCGCAGGCGGCCGCCTCCATCATGTCGGGGATGGCCGAGTGCGTCATCGCGGGCGGGACGGAGTCGATGTCGATGCTGCGCGGCAACACCAAGTTCCGCCCCAACCCGCACCTCGTCGAGCACCGCCCCGGCGTCTACCTCTCGATGGGGCTGACGGCCGAGAACGTCTCGCGCCAGTACAACGTCACGCGCGAGGAGGCGGACGCCTTCTCCTACCGCAGCCACCGCCGCGCGCTCGCCGCGATTGAGGAAGGTAAGTTGAAGGACGACGGCATCGTCCCGCTCGAAGTCGAAGTCCGCGAGGTCGGAGAGGGCGGCGCGGTCAGAGAGAGGCGCCTCACGTTCGACACGGACGAGGGGCCGCGCCCCGACACGACGCCCGAGGGGCTCGCCAAGCTGCGCCCCGTCTTCCACGTCAAGGGGACGGTGACGGCCGGCAACTCCAGCCAGACCTCGGACGGCGCGGCGGCCGTCGTCGTGATGTCGCGCGAGCGGGCCGAGGGGCTGGGGCTGAGGCCGCTGGCGCGCTTCGTCTCGTACGCGGTGGGCGGCGTGCCGCCCGAGATCATGGGGATGGGGCCGGTGGTGGCCGTGCCGAAGGCGCTGAAGCTCGCGGGGCTCAAGCTCGAAGACATCGACCTCGTCGAGCTGAACGAGGCGTTCGCCTGCCAGGCCATCGCGGTGATGCGCGAGCTGGGGATGGACGACGAGCGCGTGAACGTCAACGGCGGCGCGGTCGCGCTCGGCCACCCGCTCGGCGCGTCGGGCGCGAAGCTGACCGTGCAGCTTCTGGGGGAGATGCGGCGGCGCCGGTCGCGCTACGGCCTGGTGACGATGTGCGTCGGCGGCGGGCAGGGCGCGGCGACCGTCTTCGAGAACCTTCAGACCTGAGCGCGACGGGGCGCCCGAGAGGAGTCGTGGGACGGATGAGCGTTGAAGACCCTTACTTCGGCTTTCAGGTCTCGGGGCGCGCGAAGCACATCTACCGGCGGCTCCGCGAGTTCATGGCGGAGCACGTCTACCCGAACGAGCGGAAGTTTCACGAGCAGGTGGAGGCGGGCGAGCGCTGGCAGCCCGTCCCCCTGGTGGAGGAGTTGAAGGCGAAGGCGCGCGCCGAAGGGCTCTGGAACCTCTTCCTGCCCGAGAGCGAGTACGGCGCCGGGCTGACGAACCTTGAGTACGCGCCGATGGCCGAAGTGATGGGGCGCTCGGCGCACTTCGCGCCCGAGGTCTTCAACTGCTCCGCGCCGGACACGGGCAACATGGAGGTGCTCGTCCGCTACGGCTCCCCGGAGCAGAGGGAGCGCTGGCTGCGTCCGCTGCTCGCGGGCGAGATTCGCTCGTGCTTCGCGATGACCGAGCCCGAGGTGGCCTCGTCCGACGCGACCAACATCCGGGCGAGCATCACACGCGACGGCGGCGAGTACGTCCTGAACGGCCGCAAGTGGTGGACGAGCGGCGCGGGCGACCCCCGGTGCAAGGTCGCCATCTTCATGGGCAAGACCGACCCCGAAGCGCCGCCGCACCGACAGCAGTCGATGATCCTCATCCCGATGGACGCCGAGGGCGTGCGCGTCCGCAGGATGCTCACGGTCTACGGCTACGACCACGCGCCGCACGGCCACGCCGAGGTGACGTTCGAGAACGTGCGCGTGCCCGCGTCGAACATCCTTTTGGGCGAGGGGCGCGGCTTCGAGATAGCGCAGGGGCGTCTGGGGCCGGGGCGGATACACCACTGCATGCGCCTCATCGGGATGGCCGAGCGCGCGCTCGAAGCGATGTGCCGGCGCGCCGCCTCGCGCGTGGCCTTCGGCCGGCCGCTGGCGACGCAGGGGACGATTCGCGCCGACATCGCGCGCTCGCGGATAGAGATAGAGCAGGCGCGCCTGCTGACTTTGAAGGCGGCGCTGATGATGGACACGGTCGGGAACAAGGCGGCGCGCGGGGAGATCGCGATGATAAAAGTGGTGGCGCCCAGCCTGGCGCTGCGCGTCATCGACCGCGCGGTGCAGGCGCACGGCGGCGCGGGCGTCTCGGAGGACTTCCCGCTCGCCTCGATGTGGGCCAACGCGCGCACGCTCCGCCTCGCCGACGGCCCCGACGAAGTCCACCTCGAATCGCTCGCGCGGATGGAGCTGAAGGGGTACTAGCCGCATGACTGAGATCGAAGGCGTGGAGAAGCTCGGGCTTCTGGTCGGGCAGGAGGCGGGCTTAAGCGAGTGGGTCGGGGTGTCGCAGGAGCGCATCCACAGTTTCGCCGAGGCGACCGAAGACCGCCAGTGGATTCACACCGACCCGGAGCGCGCGGCGCGCGAGTCGCCCTTCCGTGTGACCGTCGCGCACGGCTTCCTGACGCTCTCGCTCTTGAGCGAGATGGGGCGGACGGCCGTCGCGGTCGGCGGGGTGAGGATGGGAATCAACTACGGGCTGAACCGCGTGCGCTTCGTCGCGCCCGTCCCCTCGGGGTCGCGCGTGCGCGGGCGCTTCAAGCTCGCGGCGCTCGAAGAGATTAAGGGCGGCGTGCAGGCGACGTGGGACGTGACGGTCGAGCGCGAGGGCGGCGGCAAGCCTTGCTGTACGGCCGTGTGGCTGGTGCGCTACTACGTCTGAAGCGCGGCCGAGTTCGGGCGCGGGCCGGAGGGTTTGCGGGAGGTGGCATGGGCGAAGTCGCACGGATAGGCAGTCAGCTCAAGCGGGCGATGGAGGGCGGGGCGTGGCACGGGCCGGCGCTGCTCGAACTCCTCGCCGACGTGTCGGCCGAGCGCGCCGCCGCAAGGCCGGTTCCCGGCGCGCACGGCATCTGGGAGATAGTGCTGCACATCGCGGCGTGGCAGAATTTTGCGGCCGGCGCGGTCGAAGGAGGGGCGATGCCGGTTGACCTCGCGGACGGAGCGAACTGGCCGCCGGTCGCGGACGCGTCCCGTGAGGCGTGGCGCGGGACGGTCGCGGAGGTCGGCGCGGCCGGCAAGCGCCTGCGCGACGCGCTTCGCAGGTTCTCGGACGAAGACCTTGAGAGGACAGTCCCCGGCCGCGAGTACAACTTCTACTTCCTGCTTCACGGCGTCGCCCAGCACGGACTCTACCACGCGGGGCAGGTCGCCCTGCTGAAGAAGGCCCCGGCGGAAAACTTATGAGCGGCACTTCCGAAGACGCGTCGCGCACGCGCACCTTCACTTGGGACGACCCGCGCGCGCTGGCCGAGGCGGCGCGCGGCCTGTCGGGGATAGAGTTTCTGCGCAAGGTCGCCTCGGGCGAGCTGCCGCGCCCGCCCATCAGCGCGCTGATGAACTTCGGGCTGGCGGAGCTCGCGGAGGGGCGCGCGGTCTTCACGGTCGAGCCGGCCGAGTACCACTACAACCCCATCGGCGTCGTCCACGGCGGGCTGGCGGCGACGCTGCTCGACTCGGCGATGGGGTGCGCGGTGCATTCGACCCTGCCGGCGGGCGCCGGCTACACGACGCTCGAGGTGAAGGTCAATTTCGTGCGGCCGCTGACGGCCGAGACCGGCGTGGTGCGCTGCGAGGCCGAGGTCATACACGTCGGCGGCCGCACCGCGACCGCCGAGGGCAAGGTGCTCGACGCCGCGGGGAAGCTCTACGCGCACGCCACCACGACCTGCATCATCTTTCGCACGGAACGCGGATGAGCGACACGCCCGACAGACAGACCCCCGGCGCGACGGACACGCGCCCCGTGCGCCCGAGCGAGCAGCTCGACTGGGAGTCGCTCGCGGCGTACCTGCGCGCGCTCATGCCGGGGATGGCCGACGTGTCGTTCGACGCGGACGCGCCGCTCGAAGTCGAGCAGTTCCCGGGCGGCCACTCGAACCTGACGTACCTTCTGCGGTTCGGGCGCGAAGAGTTCGTGATGCGCCGGCCGCCCTTCGGCCCCGTCGCGCCGAAGGCGCACGACATGGCGCGCGAGTTCCGCATACTGCGCTCGGTGCACCCGGTCTTCCCGCTCGCGCCCAGGCCGCTGCTGCTCTGCGAGGACGCGCAGGTCGTCGGCTCGGTCTTCTACCTGATGGAGCGCCGGCGCGGGCTGGTGGTGCGCGGCGAGGAGCCGCCCCAGCTCGAAGGCCGCCCCCGCGAGAGGCGGCGTGCGGGCGCGGCGGTGGTGGACGCGCTCGCCGAACTGCACGCGGTGGACGTGGGCGCGCACGGGCTCGTCTCGCTGGGGAAGCCCGCCGGGTTCGTCGAGCGGCAGGTGCGCGGCTGGGCGGAGCGCTGGCACAGGTCGCGGACGGGCGAGCTGCCCGAGATGGACGCGCTCGCCGCGTGGCTCGCGGAGCGTCTGCCGCCAGACCCCGCGCGCCCGGCGCTCGTCCACGGCGACTACAAGCTCGACAACGTGATGCTCGACGCCGGGGACGTGCGGCGCGTCGTCGGCGTCTTTGACTGGGAGATGAGCGCGGTCGGCGACCCGCTCGTAGACCTCGGCATCCTGCTCGGCTACTGGGTCCACACCGCGGCGGCGGCGCGGCGCGACGACAGCGTGGCTACGGTCACAGACCGCGAGGGCTGGCTCACGCGCGAAGAGATTCTCGAACGCTACGGCTCGCGGACGGGGTTCGACCTGAAGGGCGTCGGCTTCTACGAGGTCTTCGCCGTCTTCAAGCTCGCCGTCGTGCTGCAACAAATCTTCTTCCGCTACCAGCGCGGCCAGACCGACGACCCGCGCTTCGCCGCGCTCGGCGAGCGCGTCTCGTGGCTGGCGCACGTCGCCGCGCAACTCGCGGAAAAACAGTAGACAGTAGACAGTAGCGCTGCGCGTTACGGTCGCTGACGCTGTCTATCATAACGATTCAGTTGCCGATGGTTTTTCTACTGACTACTGACTACTGTCTACTTACCCATGAACATCAACGCCGCGATACTCTGGGAGCAGGGCGCGCCGCTGTCGGTCGAGGCGGCGGAGCTGGGGGCGCCGCGCGCGGGCGAGGTGCTGGTCGAGTTGAAGGCGGCGGGCGTCTGCCACAGCGACCTGCACCCGGCGCGCGGCGACTGGCCGACGCGCACCCCGCTCGTGCTCGGGCACGAGGGCGCCGGCGTCGTGCGCGAGGTCGGCGCGGGCGTCCGGGGCGTGCGCGAGGGCGACCACGTCGTCTTCTGCTGGGCGCCGCCGTGCGGCGCGTGCCCGCCGTGCCTCGAAGGCCGGCCCGTGCTGTGCGACCGACTGGAGCGGACGACCTACCGCAACCGCCTGCCGGCGGGCGACACGCTGCTGACCGCGCGCGGCCAAAGGCTGGCGCACTACAACGGCACCGCCTGCTTCGCGGACTTCGCGGTCGTGGCGGAGGAGGGCGTCATCAACGTGCCGGCGGACGTGCCGTTCGAGGCGCTGGCGACGCTGGGGTGCGCGGTGGTGACGGGCGTCGGCGCCGTCATGAACGCGGCGCGCCCCGAGGCGGGCGCTTCGGTTGTGGTCATCGGGACGGGCGGCGTCGGCCTCAACGTCGTGCAGGGCGCGCGGCTCGCGGGCTGCGCCCGCATCGTCGCGCTCGACACGCGCGCCGAGCCTCTGCGCCTGGCGCGCGAGTTCGGCGCGACCGACGCGGTCGAAGCGTCGGGGCAGAATGTGACCGAGCGGGTGAGGGAGTTGACCGACGGGCGCGGCGCCGATTACGTCTTCGACACGGTGGGCGCGCCCGCGACGCTCGCGCAGGCGCTCTCGTACGCGCGCAAGGGCGGGACGGTAGTGGTGACGGGGCTCTCGCGGCTCGACGCGCTCGCCTCGTTCCCGCTATTCTCCTTCGTCATGCAGGAGAAGCGCCTCGTCGGCTCGCTCTACGGCTCGGGCCGGCCGGCGCGTGACGTGCACCGCCTCGTCGAGCTTTACCGCGAGGGCCGGCTCAAGCTCGCAGAACTCTCCGCGCGCACCTACGCGCTCGCCGAGGTCAACGACGCGCTCGCCGCGCTCTCCGGCGGCGAAGGCGCGCGCGGCATCATCCGCTGGTAGAAGAAAAGATTAACTGACGAGCAACACTTTGCCGCTGCGGCCGGGGCGTTCGGAGTGCGCGGCGGCGGCGAGGACTTCGGAGAGCGGGTACTCGGCCTCGACGGGCGGGACTATCTCGCGGGTCGCCATCGAGCGCAGCATCTCGGCGACCGTCGCCTGCTGGCGCTCGGGCGGCGCGGAGCGCATCCAGTCGCCGAGCCAGAAGCCGCGCAGCGTCGTCGTCGCGAAGATCATCCGCCCGCCGTCGACGGGCGTCGGCCGCCCCGAGAGCAGCCCGTAGACGAGCATCACGCCGCCGCGCCCGAGCGCGCTCAACACGGCCGCGCCGGTCTCGCCGCCGACCGCGTCGATGGCCTTCCGCACGCCTTCCTGGCCCGTAATCTCGCGCACGCGCGCGGCGATGTCCTCCCCGTCCGTCGAGATGCAGGCGTCGGCGCCGAGCGCCAGAAGCTCCTCGGCCTGCTCGCGCCGGCGCACGACGTTGATGGTCTTGAAGCCCCGCTGCCGCGCTATCTGCAAGACGACGCGGCCCAGGGTCGAGCCGGCCGCCGTCTGCAAGAGCCACTCGCCGGGTTTGAGTGCCAGCTCCTCGACGCACATGATCCAGGCCGTCAGCGGGTTGACGACGAACTGCGCGGCGGTCTGGTCGCTGACGCCCTCGGGGACGGGGATGAGCTGCGCGGCCGGGGCGACGACGTACTCGGCCCACGTCCCCGCCACGCCGAGGGGTATCACGCGCTGGCCGGCGCGCAGGTGTCCGACGCCCTCGCCGACTTCCGCCACCTCGCCCATGCCTTCGAGCCCCGGAGTGGCCGGCGGCACGGGCAGCGCGCCGTAGAGCCCGCGCACCGTGAGCAGGTCGGACGGGTTGATGGGGCGCGCGCGCATCCTCACCAGAACCTGGCCGGCGCCCGCCTCGGGGCGCGGCACGTCCTCCACGCGCAGAACCTCCCGCGGGTCGCCGAACTCGTGAAACCTGACGCTTTGCATGGTTGTCTCCTTTGAAAAGTAGACAGTAGATAGTAGTCAGTAGTCAGTAGAAAAACCTTCGCAGCCAGGCCGCCGGCCTGTCAAGATTAACGTCCGCCGAGCAGAGCCTACTGACTACTGTCTACTGCATTTTCGCCTGCGAGCGCGGCGCGCAGGGGCGGCGGTATCTCGGCGGGCTTGCCGCCGCGCATGACGACGACCGTCATCGTGCCCTCGACGGCGAGCTGCTCCCCCTCGTCGAAGACCCGGTAATCGTACCGGATGGAAGTCCGCCCGAGCCTGCCGACCGTGAACAGCAGACGGAAGGGCGCGTCGAGTTCGAGGATGCGTGTGAACTTACATTCGAGGTGGACGCGCGGGAAGTCGTACTCCCGGCGGCGCGGGTCGAAAGGCCAGCCCACGCCGCGCATCAGCTCGCCCTCGGCCTCCTCGACGATCTCGAAGATGCGCGGGAAGTGCAGGCGGCCGGCCGCGTCGGCGTCGGCCCAGCGCAGGCGTCGTTTGAACTCTATCTCGGGAGCCGGCATGGATGAATTAAGGGGGGCCGGCGCCGGGCCGACCCCCCTCAGTTTTTAACACGTCCCCGTCGCAACGTCCCGCCCGGCCTAGAAGTTGAACCTGACGCCGAACTGGAGCTGGCGGGGGTTCGAGGCCGAGGTGAAGCCGAGCGGCGAGGTGGGCGCGGCGGCGCGGTTGCCGCGCGCGCGCGTCGAGGCGAGCACGCGGAGCTGGTCGAGCGGCAGCCCCCCGACGACGTTGTTGACGCCGGCGAGGTTCGTCCGGTTGAAGAGGTTGAAGCCCTCGAAGGTCAGCTCGAGGAACATGTCCTCGTCGAAGCGGAAGCGGCGCGCGAGCCGCGCGTCGAAGCTGTAGAGCGGCTCGCCGAGGCCGGTGTTGCGCCCCGTCTGGAACGGGCGGTCGGACTGCGAGCGGCCGTCGTTGTTGGCGTCGATGCCGAGGAGCAGGTTGAAGGGGCGCCCCGAGCCCGCGATGAAGATGGGCGAGAACATCCAGTCGCCGAAGACCTTGTCGGCCGGCGAGTCGCCTTCGAGCGGGCTGCGGAAGACGCCGCTGAAGACGGCGCGGTGGCGCTGGTCGAAGGCCGAGACGGCGCGGTCGGCGCGCACGTTCAAGGGGTCCTGCGCCGACCAGTCGCTGTTGAAGTCGGTCACCTCGTCGATGGACTTCGAGAAGGTGTAGTGCGCGTTGAGGCTGAAGTTGTTGGCGAAGCGGCGCTGCACCGAGACGGTCGCCGCGTGGTAGAAGGAGTTGGCCGACGACTCGTAGACGTTGTCCTGGAAGCGGAGCGGGTTGCGGAAGTCCGAGGACGTGCCGAGGCAGGAGGTGGGCGAGGTCGCCACCGCCGTCGGGAAGCGGACGTAGCAGGGGATGCCGAAGGTCGGGTTGAAGCCGGTCCTCTTGAACTGGTTGGTGTCGCGGTTGCGCGTCAGGTGGATGCCGCGCGTGAAGAGGTAGCTGACCTCCAGCGAGACGCCCCGACCCACGTCCTGCTGCGCGCCGGCGCTCGCCTGGTAGGTCGTCGGCGTCTCGTAGTGCGGCTCGGCGAGGAAGCGGACTTCGAGCGGCGCGCCCGGCCGGGGCGTGATGCCGAACTGCGCGAGGTCGGCGGCCGTGATGCTGCGGTTGCCGATGACGCCCTGCGCGAGCAGCGTGCCGTAGATGGTCGTCGAGGCGGGGACGCCGAGCGGCGCCGAGGTGGCCGTCGAGAGCACGATGTTGATGGGGTCGCCGGGGATGCCGCTCAGCGTCTTGGTGACGTTCGCCACCGAGTAGATGGTGTAGCCGGTGAAGATGCCCGCGCCGCCGCGCAGCACCGTCTTGCCGCCGCGGAACGGCGACCACGAGAAGCCGACGCGCGGCTGGAAGTCGTTCTTGTCGAGCGGCATGTAGAACGGCTCGTCGCTGAGCGAGTAGCGCAGCCCGTAGTTGAGCGTCAGGTTCGGCCGCACCTTCCAGGTGTCCTGCGCGTAGAGCCCGTAGCGGTAGGTGAAGGAGTTGACCTCCGAGGTGCCGAAGCCCTGCTGGTAGACGATGGGCAGGTTGAGGTTAAAAGCCTGGAGCGCGTTGATGGGCGTGTTGATGTCGCCCAGCAGCGTGGCGCGCTGGGTCGCGTCCGAGACGTTGGCGTTGATGAAGCCGCGCAGCTGCGCCAGCGTCGCGGCCGGGACGAGGTTGGCGAGCGGGATGGCCGCGCCGAAGTTGAAGCGGCCGCCGAAGAAGGTCTCGTTGTTCGACGAGACGTCGGAGGCGATGAACGAGCCGCCGAACTTGAAGGTGTGGGCGCCTGCGACGTGCGAGACGTTGTCCATCAGCTCGTAGTCGCGCTGGATGGTGGCCGAGGGGAGGAAGATGTCGCGCCCGAAGAAGCCGAAGCCCTCGATGTTGAACTCGGGGCCGACCCCGTCGTTGGGGATGACGTCGAAGTCGAGGTAGCGGTACTGCGCCTTCAGCTCGTTAAAGGTGTTGGGGCTGAACTGGTGGCTCTCCGAGGCGAGCACGCCGCCGTTGAAGGTGTCGAGCGTGCGGCCGCGCGAGACGGCCGTCAGCGCGCCCGCCGCCTGGTTCTCGAACTTCGAGCCGTTGAGGAAGAAGCGGACGTAGGCCGAGTCGCGTTCGCTGAAGTTGTGGTCGAAGCGCGCGCCGAAGGTCGTCTGCTGCGACTCGAAGGGGAACTGCCCCGAGGCGCTGGTGAAGAGGTTGACGGTGCGCGGGTAGCGCGCCTGGGTGGTCGTCAGCGTCCCGGTCAGCGCGGCGCCGAGCGCCGCGAAGGGCGTCCCCGCCAGGAAGCCGAAGAGGCGCGACTGCGACGCGGTGACCTGGAAGATGTTGGTCGTCTGGAGGAGGTTGACGAAGGTGGTCTCGTCCTGGCTGAAGCGCTCGACGGTCGTGAAGAAGAACGTCTTGTCCCGCCGGATGGGGCCGCCGACCGAGCCGCCGAACTGCTGGCGGCTGAAGGGCGCCTTCTCGCCCGGGCTGAAGTCGAAGGCGTAGCGCGCGTCGAAGCGCTCGTCGCGGAAGAGCCCGAACGCGGAGCCGTGGTAGCGGTTCGAGCCGGACTTGGAGACGATGTTGACCATCCCGCCCGACGAGCCGCCGAACTCGGCGTTGTAAGAGTTGCGCAGGACCTGGAACTCCTGCACGCCCTCCTGGCTGATGGTCGCCTCGACGCCGCCCGAGACCGTGTTGGTGCTGCCGCCGTCGACGGCGATGAGGTTGCCGCGCCCGTTGTTGCCGCCGAAGGAGAGCCCGGAGTTGGGCGTCTGCGCGACGCGGAAGTCCGAAGCGTCGGCGATGTTGTCGGCGTCCGAGACGCCCGGCGTCAGCAGCGCGTAGTCGAGGTAGTTGCGCCGGCTGATGGGGAGGTTCGTGATCTGGCCCGCGCCGATGACCGTCGACTGCTGCGTGCGGTCGGTGTCGACGACCTCGCCGCCGGCCACGACCTCGACCGACTCCTGGATGCCCTGCGCCGAGAGCTGGACGGGGATGTTGGCCTGCTGGCCGACGGTCAGCTCGACGCGGGTGGAGCCGGGCGCGAAGCCGCCGCTCGCGGCCGCGACCTTCAGCTCGTAGGTGCTCGGGAGCAGGTTGAGGAAGACGTAGTTGCCTTCGCCGTCGGTGTTGGTCGTGCGGCTCGTGCCCTTGGCCGTGTCGGTGATGGTGACGGCGGCGTTCGGCACCGCCGCGCCCGAAGAGTCCGTGACCTGGCCGCGCAGCTCCGCGGTCGAGCTCGAAGCTTGCGAGAAAGCGGGGGAGACTCCGGCGGCGACGACGACGAGCGCCGCCAGGAAGAACTGAGTCAGGCTTCTCATAACGTTGAAATCTCCTTGCGTGCGTAGCGAAGTGGCGACGGTCAGGCGGCGCGTGTCCGCGTGCGCGGGGTCGGCGAGGCGCGCGTCAGAACGGTCGTGGAAAAAGTCCGAAAAAGGGAATGGAGCCGGAGCCCGAGAACCGGGAAAAATGGTTTACCGAACGGTCGGTAACGTAACACCGGGGCTGGTAAACGTCAATCTTTTTGTGACGCGCGGGGCGGCGTGTTTGTTGGCGGCGCGAACAATTAGCGCGGCGCGCGCGGGTCGATGAGCGCCTTGACGACGCGCCCGGAGGCGACGGCTTCGAGCGCCTCGCCCGCGCGCGCGAGCGGGTAGGTTTCGAGCGCGAGCCGCGCCCAGGGGGCGGAGCGCACGGCGTCGGCCATCAGCCGCGCGCCCCTGTAGAAGTGTGAGAAGTCCGAGCCCCAGCAGCCGCGCACGTCGAGGTGTTTGCGGTTGAGGTCCCGGTGAGGGTTGAAGGCGACCTCGCCGTGATCCGTGTACTGCCCGACGACCACGACGGTGCCGGCGTCGCGCGCGTAGCGCATCGCCTCGACGACCGCGCCGGGCGAGCCCGTCGCCTCGATGCACACGTCAGCGCCGCGCCCCTCGGTCTCGGACAGCACCCACGCGGCGCGCTCCTCCGGCGTGTGCTCTTCGACGTCGAGCGTGGCCGAGGCGCCGACCGTGCGCGCGGCCGCGAGGCGGCTGGCTGGCGCGCCGGTGCAGATGACGCGGAGCGCGCCGCGCATCAGCGAGAGCGCGACGGCCGAAAGCCCCACGGGGCCGGAGCCGAGGACGAGCACGGTCGAGCCTAACGGGATGTCGGCGCGCTCGACGGCGTGAATCGCGGTCGGCAGCGCGCAGCCGCCCGCCATGAAGCGCGCGGCGTCCACGCCTTCGAGCGCGACGGGGCGCGTCCCCGGCTTGAGGTAGATTTTCTCGGCCCACCCGCCGGCGAGCGTGTCGCGGAGGCCGTAGGTAATGCCGTAGACCTTGCGCGAGGGGCAGCGCGTCGTCGTCTTGGCGACGAGGCATTGCCAGCAGGCGTGGCAGGTGCGGTGCACGTCGAGGAAGGTGACGCGGTCGCCCTCGCGGAACGCGCGCCCGTCAACGTCGAGCAGCCGGCCGCGAATCTTTTCGAGCCGCCCGACCGAGACGTGCCCCGGAATGAGCGGGTAGGGGACGCCCGCCAGCCGCCCGCGTTGCAGGTGTACGTCCGTCCCGCAGACCTCGCTCAGCTCGACGGCGAGCAGCGCCGAGTCCTGCTCAAGCTCGGGCTCGTCCAGCTCGCGCAGCTCAACCGGCTCGCCCGGCCCCGGCATCACCGCCGCCAGCACTCCGCTCATGCGGACATTTGTAACACGAACGCGCCGGTCTTTGAACTTTCGCGCGGGCGGGGCTAACTTGGGGGCATGGGTGAAGAGTTTGGTCCGAGCGGCGACGCGCTGGTCTTCGTCTACAACGCCGACAGCGGCGTCTTCAACGCGCTGGCCGACGCGGCGCACAAAATCTTTTCGCCGCGCACCTACGCGTGCAACCTCTGCGCGCTGACGCACACGGCGGTCGGGATGCGCGTCGAGTGGAAGCGGTTTCTCGAAGGGCTCGACCGGCCGCCGGAGTTCCTGCACGCGGACGAGCTGGAGGCGCGCTACGGCGTGACGGGCGTGCCGCTGCCGGCGTTGTTCCGGAGGGAGGGCGCGCGCCTGTCCGTGCTGGCCGGCGCGGACGCCATCAACGCCTGCGGGACGTTGGACGAGCTGAAGCGCCTCGTCCTCGACGTGTCGCGTTAAGCCCCCGGCCCATGGCCGGAACGCATAACAACGCATACAATGACGCCCCTTCACGGAGTCTCTTGTGCACATTGAATGGGGCGCGGGTGATGCCGGGCGTCGGGCGGCACGAACGACCGCACTCTTTCCAGCGTAAGAGCGAGAAGGAGGCTTCCGGCATGGTTTACCTACTCGTCGCCGTCCTGCTCCTGACCGCGTGGCAGCTCACCCTGAGGGCCCGCCGCGAAGGGCTGCTCCGGGTCGTGAAGGGCCTGGCCGTGGCGGCAGTTTTCGGCTTGCTCGCGGGGGTCTTCATCGGCCTGGGAGCCCGCGCCGGGATGGCCGCCATCACTTTCGCCAACGGCGGCACGCCGAGCATTACGCTGGCCGGGTCATTCACCGTCGTCTCAACATTCTCAAGCTACGGCATAGCGCTGGGCATCGTGTACGAAGGGCTGTTCCGGCGCCTGCTGCGGGCGAACGGTTTAGCATACGGGGGCTTGTTAATGTTGTCCTCGTGGTACCCGCTCGCGCAGGCGGCCGCGCAACAGCTCACGGGACAACCGGCCTCCATCTCACTCGTCATCACCTCGGGTATTGTCGTCGCCCTGATGTGGCTGCCGTACGGGCTGACTCTGGAGGCTCTGCTCAGACGTTGGCAGAGCCGTATGACTGCGCGGACGGTTGCTAACGCCGCCGCCTGACAACGGCATACACCTGTTCAGGGCGCGGGGGGAAGGTCGGCCGGGCGTTTGAGGAGTTTGAGGAGGCGGTCGGGATAGTCGGTCATGATGCCGTCGACGCCGAGGTCGAGCAGGCGGCGCATGTCCCCTTCGGAGTTGACCGTCCAGGCGTGGACGCGCAGGTTGCGCGCGTGCGCGGCCGCGACGAACTCGCGGCTCAGAACGTTCAGGGCGCCGGCGCGCTCCGGCACCTGTAGCGCCTGCATCGGCGGGCCGTACGAGCCGGCAAAGCCAGACCTTTGCAGCGCGAGAAAGCCCGCGGCCTCGGCCGTGCTGGCGGAGGTCGCGACCTCCGGACACTCGCGGCGGAACCGCTCCATTGTGTCGCCCGCGAACGCCGCGACGAGGACGCGCGTGGCCATCCCGTGCTCGCGTATCAGGCGGCAGAGGGGCGCGACGATGGGAGGCTCGGACTGCTTGGGCTCGATGTTGAAGCGCGCGCCGGGCAGCGCTTCGAAGACCTCGCGCAGCGTGGGGACGGTGATCCCGCGCCCGCGAAGGGGGAAACTCCTCCCGCCGTCGGGCGACCAGCGGTGCGCGGCGTCGAGCCGCTTCAGCTCGGCGAGCGTGAGCTGACGGACGCGCCCCTCGCCGTCGGTCGTGCGCCCGACGGTCTCGTCGTGGATGACGACCATCTCGCCGTCGGCCGTCGAGCGCACGTCCGTCTCGATGACGTCGACGCCGAGCGCGGCGGCGCGCCCGAAGGCGTGGAGCGTGTTCTCGGGCCACAGCCCCGCGCCGCCGCGGTGCGCGATGACGAGCGGACGGCCGGGCGCGTCCCGACTGAAATAGGGGTGCCCGGCCACGGCCTCACCCGCCGCGGGCGACACGGCTAGGTAGAGCCCGGCGGCCAGCAGCAGCGCAAGGCCCGCGGCAGCCGACGCGGCGAAGAGGATGACGCGTCCCCGCCCCCCTGTTCTCGACGCGCACACCCTTAGCGCTGGACGCGCCCCGAGGCGTCGCCTTTGACGAGGGCCTCGACCTCCGCGACGGAGACGAGGTTGAAGTCGCCGCCGATGGAGTGCTTGAGGCACGAGGCGGCGACGGCGAACTCCAGAGAGTCCTGCGCGCCCCTGCCGGTGAAGAGGCCGTAGACGAGACCGGCCGCGAACGAGTCGCCGCCGCCCACGCGATCCACGATGTTGATGTCGTACTTCCGCGACTGATGCACGCGCCCTTCGTACAGGAGCATCGCCGACCAGCCGTTCTCGTCGGCCGAGCGGCTCTCGCGCAGGGTGATGGCGACGGACTTCAAATCGAATTTCTCGGCGAGCGTGCGCGCGACCTGCTCGTAGCCTTCGGCCGAGACGTGGCCGCCCTCGACGTTCGAGCCCTCGGCTTTAATGCCGAAGACCTTCTCGGCGTCCTCCTCGTTGCCTATGCCGACGTCCACCCATTCCATCAGGGAGGTCATCGTCTCCCCGGCCTGCGCGGGCGTCCAGAGCTTTTTGCGGTAGTTGAGGTCGCACGAGACGGTGAGCCCCGCCTCCTTCGCCGCGCGGCACGCCTCGGCGGTCGCCTCGGCCACGCGCGGCCCGAGCGCGGGCGTGATGCCGGTGAAGTGAAACCAGCCCGCGCCGTCGAAGACCTTCGCCCAGTCGAACTCGCCCGGCGCGACCTGTGAAATGGAGGAGCCGGCGCGGTCGTAGACGACGACCGAAGCGCGCTGGCTGGCGCCCGTCTCGAGGAAGTAGACGCCGATGCGGTCGCCGCCGCGCGCGACGAAAGAGGTGTCCACGCCGTGAGAGCGCAGCACCGAGACCGCGCCGTCGCCGAACGGGTTGGCGGGCAGCCGCGTGACGAGGCGGGCGTCGAGCCCGAAGTTGGCGAGCGAGACGGCGACGTTGGCCTCGCCGCCGCCGTAGGTCAGCTCAAGCTCCCGGGCCTGTGAGAACCGCAGCCGCCCCGGCGTCGCCAGCCGCATCATGATCTCGCCGAACGTGACCACACGCATGACGGTTTCTCCCCCGCAACGTCGCGCGCTACTTCCCGCGCGCCTCACGAATCTTCGTGACGAACTCGCGCGCCGTGCGCGTGACGGCGGCGAAGTCTCCGGTCTTGGCCGCGCCCGTCAGGCTTGAGCCGGCGCCGACCGCGACCGCGCCCGCCTTTATCCATTCGGCGACGTTCGACAGGTCAACGCCGCCCGTCGGCATCAAAGGCGCCTGCGGCAGCGGCCCGCGGATGGCCTTGATGATGGGGGGGCCGAACGCCTCGCCGGGGAAGAGTTTTACAATGTCGGCGCCCGCCTCCAACGCCTCGATGACTTCGCGCACCGTCATCGCGCCGGGCATGACCGGCACCTGGTAGCGGTTGCACAGGCGCACGGTCTCGACGTTGAGCGAGGGCGCGACGACGTAGGACGCGCCCGAGAGGATGGCGATGCGCGCCGTCTCTGGGTCGAGCACGGTGCCCGCGCCGAGTATCAGCTCCGCAGGCTTGTAGCGTGCGGCCAGCGCCTCGATGACGCGGTGCGCGCCGGGCACGGTGAAGGTCATCTCGACGGCGGGGCAGCCGCCTTCGAGCACCGCGTCGGCCGTGCGCTGCGCCGTCTCGGCCGACTCGGCGCGGACGACCGCGACCAGGCCGGCGTCGGTGATGCGCCGCAGGATGTCGAGCTTGGGTATCATCGCTGGCGGTTCTCCTCACGCGCCCGAGCGCACGCCGAGCA
>JAIVJI010000096.1:0-11656 GCA_020200135.1 Acidobacteriota bacterium
GTACAGCTCGCCGTCCCCGTCGGTCAGTCGCTTGAGGTTCGTGCCGTCGGCGTCCACGCGCCAGATGTTGGAATGCCCCGCGCGGGCGGAGGTGAAGAAGATGTGACGGCCGTCGGGGAGACGGCGAGGCCGCGGCTCACGCCAGCGCCCGCCGTGAGCTGCTTCGGGTTCGAGCCGTCAGCGTTGATCGCCCAGAGTTCGGCGCTGCCGCCCGCGTTCGAGCGGTAGACGATCCGCCCGTCGGGCGTCAACGCCAACTCCTGTATCCAGCCGACCTCGGAGGCGACCTGCTTCGCGCGACCCGCGTCCCCCCCGGGCGCGACCCAGATGCCCGAGACCGCGTTGTCCTGCACCGCCGCCAGCCTGCTCCCGTCGGCCGTCAGGCTGAGGTCGTGATAGTCGTTCAGGTCTTGCGTCACGCGCGCCACCTCGCCGCCGGGGGGCGCGACACGCCAGACCTGCACCGGGTCGGTCGCGCTCTCGTTCGCCGTCATGAGCAGGCCGCCCCCGCCCGCGAGCCAGACGGGCTGACCCGTATAGTTCCAGCGCACGGAGGTGAGTGGCGTCTGCGACCCGTCCGCCACGCCGACGCCGACGACCGTTTCATACTGGCCCCTCTCGTCGCTGAGTCTGGCCTGGCAGGCGATGGTCTTCCCGTCGGGCGACCACGCGGGCGCGTTCCAGTCCACCCGAAAGAACTCGGGCTGCCGGCGCTCCGCCAGCACGCGCTCGTTCGCGCCGTCGGCGCCCGCGACGATGAGGCGGCTCTCGCTGTTGTACGCCCTGATGAAGGCTATCTGTCTCCCGTCGGGCGAGAAGCCGACCGGGCCTACGTCGTGAGCCGCCGCGCTCGACGGGCCGCCCAGCACGGGCACGCGGTAGAGCGCGGTGTGCCCCTTGTCAAGACCAAGCGTGAGGTAGTAGACCGAGTCTCCGTCGGGCGCGAAAGTGACCGAGACGTACTCGGCGGCGGCGGGTCCGGCGACCCGCACGCCGCTCGGCGCGGCGACGTGCCTGACCCAGAGGCTGTCGCCCTCCGCGTCCTGCGTCACGTGGGCGACGTACTTGCCGTCGGGCGAGATGGCCGCGTGCGTGATCTTGCCCGAGGTGGTGACCCGCGAGATGGACATCTCGCGGGAGGGCACGGCCGCCGCACCGCCCCCCGCCGGACGTTGGCTGACGAACTCGTAGACGCCGTACGCGGTCGCCGCCCCGACGACGGACAGCGCCGCCGCGAACAGGGCCACGCCGCGGCGGGACGGCCGCGGGCGGCGGGTCGGGGACGGCGGGCCGTAAGACGGTTGCCCTTCATCCCTCAAGAGGGGCGGGCCGACGTCGCTGGGGTGAGCGAGGGCGCCCGCCTCGCCCGGCGAATCGGCGGCCTGCAACTCGCCGTCCGCGACCGCGCCGTCCGCTTCTTCCTCCTCCTCGACGGTGATGCTCGTGCTCTCCCGGTAGACCACCTCGTCGAACGTCCCGCGCACCCCCGCCACGAACTGGTAGCCCTCGCCGTGAATCGTCACGATGTACTCGGGGCGTCGCCGGTTGTCGCCGAGCGCCTTCCGCAGGTTGGAGATGTTGAGGGCGAGGTTCCCCTCCTCGACGGCCGCGTCCGGCCAGACACGCTCCAGCAGCTCGTCCTTCTTCAAGACCCGGCCGCACCCCTCCACCAGCGCCAGCAGCGTGTCGAACGTCTTCGACGTGAGCGGCACGACCTCGCCCCCGCGCAGGAGCCGGCGCTTCCGCGCGTCGAGGCGGAAGGGGCCGAACTCGTAAATGTAGTGGTTTTGCTCGCTCACCGCCGAGTTAAGAACTTCTAAGAAATTCTAAGGAGCGAATAAAGGACTTCCCAGCCGCTCTCTCTGTAATCTGCGCCGCGGGCCGGAACAGGGCCCGGGAAAGGCGGGGGAGACCTTGCAGGCGCGCCCATTCTAGCGTGCCGCCAGGGGGAAAAAAGGTGAGCGGGGCGGCAGGCGTCGGGCCGATTCCGCCCCTCCGCCGGTAGCACGCGGCCCACCGAACGCATGGACAAGCCGAAGCGCGTCAGGAGAGTGACCGTCAGGACCGAGCGCACCTACGTCTTCAGGAGCAGGGGCGGCGTGCGGGTCGGGTGGTGCGCGGGGTGCGGGGCGGAGGTCGGCCTGGCGAGCGTGGACGGGGCGGCGCGGGAGGCGGGCGTGAGCGAGCTGGCCATCTACAAACTGGTCGAGGAGCACGCGCTCCACTTCAAGGCGGCCGAGGCACCGAGCGAGTCAGGGCTGGCGGAAGAGTTCACGGCCGGCGATGACTGGCTCACGCAGACGGGGCTGCAACGGCTGAACGGGGAGGCCGGCCGGCAGTGAGGGAATGAAGACACGCACATGCCGAAGGAGGTTGGACAAGGCTCATGGCCCACACACACTCGCCGTCGCCGCGCAGGGAATCGCGGCTGGTACTCACGCTCATGCTCGCGCTCTGTTTCGTCACCGCCGCCCGCGCGCAGCAGGCGCCGCCGGCGCCGGCCGCCGCCCCTGTGGTGACGGCGGCGGCCACCGCGGCGGGCGTGCGCTTCGCCGTGCTCGGCCCGGTGCACCAGACGCGGCTCGAAGTCTACGACTCACTCGGCGGGGCCGAGGCCGCGGGCGCGGCGTCCCCCGGCGCGCCGGCCGAGGAGCCGGGGGCGGCAGTCGTCGCGACGCACGACGGCAGAGACGGCGGGGTGACCTCGACGGCGGGCGATTTGACCTTACGCACCGGCGACGTGCTGGCGGGCAGGGACGAGGAGCGGGTGCGCGTCACCTCCGACGGCAGGGTCGGCGTCGGGACTGACAGGCCCGAGGCGGCGCTCGACGTGGCGGGGGCGGTGCGCGCCTCGGGCGGCTTCCGCTTCCCCGACGGCTCGACACTCAACTCGAAGGGCGGCCGCCTCACGCTGACGAGCGCAGAGGGCGACGAGATACCGGGCCCGAACGCCGACGGGACCGGCACACAGAACAGGCTGGCGAAGTGGGCCGAGACGGGCGGCGCGGGCACGCTGACCGACTCGACGTTCGAGGAGGACGCCTCAGGCAACGTCTTCAACTTCACGGGGACGCGCGCCACCGCGCCGGGTCAGCAGCCGTTCTTCGAGGCGCAGCGGGGGAGTTCCGGCGACATCCTCCAGCGGTTCTGGAACACGGGGGCGGGCGGCGCCAAGCTCCGTTACGTGGCCGGGACGGGGGCGACCTCGCAGATTCAGTTGACCGATGGGCTGGAGTGGCTCTCCTCCATCGCGGGCAACAACGCCATCGGCCTCCAGTTCCGGGTGCGCCCGCAGACGACGACCAACAGCGAGGCGGGGCTTGACGCGAGCGCGGTGATGACGCTCGCCCGGACGGGCAACGTCGGCGTCGGCACCGCCAGCCCGCAGGTGAAGTTCGACGTGAACGGGGCGGCACGCTTCAACCCCGGCGGCAGCGGCGGGGTCGTCAACATCGGCTCGCCCGGCGGCACGGAGACGGGGATGTCCGTCAACTTTGGCACGAGCGCGAACCGCGGCGTGTGGGGAGTGAGCACAGGCAGCAGTTACGGCGTCTACGGCGAGAGCGTGACGGGCATCGGCATGCAGGGCGTGAGTACGTCGAACATCGGCGTGGGCGGCATCAGCACGTCGAACTACGGGGTCGCGGGCACGAGCACGAGCAGCACCGGCGTGCGCGGCGAGACGGCCTCGACGAGCATCGCGTCGCCGGGCGTGCGGGGCGTCTCGACGGGGGCGGGAGGCGTCGGCGTGCGCGGCGACGGGACGACCGGAGTCTACGGGGTGAGCCCGAGCGGCGTCGGCGTGACGGGTGAGAGCACGTCGGGCTTTGCGATGTACGCCAACGGCAACGCCGGGCAGGCGCGCGACAAGGGTGGCTTCGTCAGGCGATGCTCCACGTCAACCCGTTCCTGCCGGCCGACCAGTACGTCGTCCGCTGCTACAACGGCCTGACGAACGCCTCCACGCCTGCGACTTGCGGCTTCACGGTGACGAGAACTCAGGTTGGCGAGTACATAGTTAACTTCGGGACTGGATTCAAAGTGGATGATCGGTTCTTTTCGCTCACCTTGCTACAAGCTTCTTACTTCTTAACCGGCGGTCATATATTCACTCTGGGCGTCGAGACCATGAGAATACATACCTTCATAGAAGGTGAAGAAATAGAAGCTGGAAGGACGGACAGTCAATTCTTCCTCATCGTGTATTGACACACTCGGCGGCGTCGAAGCCTTTCTTCGGTCAACTTCCCGGCGACGAACAACGACCTTCGGCGGCGACTTCCGCCGCGCCGAGATGGCGCGGGCCTTCCTCGTCTCCACGGAGTACGGGCAACACGGACTCTTCGAAAGTCCGAATCCCCGACCACTACGTCCGCATTGACCAAATCTACCGCCACGAGGAGCAAGGCGTCCCTCACATCTACGTGCGCTGGACTCTTCTGCGGAAGTGGAACGGCGCGGCGGTCGCCGTCTACCCGTCGCCCGGCGACGACCCGCCGAGCCTTACGCGATTTTGATTCAAAGAGCCTGTGCCTTCAGACTTAACCAAGGCTTAGTCCACCGGGCGGGCTCGGCTCGAACTCACTTACACAGACCGCTCGGAACTTCCCTCCTCGGCGAGTAAAATTGCTAAGGGTCGAGTAAATAGGCTGCCCACCCGCCGAAACAAAAAGGTTCTACCAACATCTCTATTTTGGTACGATATTTCTATGGGCCCTGCCCCTGACCGCTGTCCCGTCCTTTCGCGCCCGATGCCTCCTGAGCCTCCGAACTGTAAACACCAATGGACACCTGGATAGAAATACTACAGACGGCTGTACACGCCCCCTCCCCACATAACGTCCAGCCCTGGCGCGTCCGCCTGCTCTCAGACGGCGAGGCCGATCTGCTCATGGAGAAGCGCAGAACCCTCCCGAAGGAGGACGTGACCGGCAGCTTTATCATCCTCACGATGGGGCTCTTCATCGAGGCGCTGGCGGTCCTGGCCGCGAACCGGTCTTACGAGCTCACGTACCGCTTACACCACGAGCCTTCGGCATACACGCCCGAAAAAATCGAGCGGGCGGAAGGCGACCTGCTCACCTTCGCCCGGCTGCGCCTGAGGCAGGTCTCGGGCCTGCGCCCCTCCGGCTTCGACGACGCCCTCTTCCTGAAACGCCGCACCTCGCGCGTCACGCTGTCGCCCGCGCCCGTCCCCGCCGAGGCCGCGAGGGCGCTTGCGGACCTCGCGCGCGCGTGGGGTCAAAGGTATGAGCAGTTCAGCGACTCGCCGCTCATCGAGCGGGTGCTGGCGCGCAACACCGACGCGCTCTTCGAAGACCTGAACGCGCCGGGCTACCACGACGAGATCGTCGAGTGGTTTCGCTTCACCGACCGCGCGGCCCGCCGCACCCGCGACGGGCTGGACTATCGCTGCATGAACACCTCGCGCCTTGCCTTCTGGCTGGCGGCGAAGCTCCCCTCGCTGCTGCGTTCGGCGGCCCTCCGCCCGGTTTTCCGGAGGACATACCGCAGGCAGCTCGGGACCGTCCCCAGCGTCGCGGTGTTGGCGGGCGCGTTCTGGCGGCCCGAAGAGGCCTTCGAGACGGGGCGTTTCCTGCTGCGCTTCTGGCTCGAAGCCGCGCGTCACAATTTGTACATACACCCTTACGGAAACCTGGTGACCAACAGGGCCGCCGCCGGCTGGTGCCTGCGGGAGTTGGGCGTCCCCGACATCTGGCTCATCTTCAAGATCGGCTTTTCCGCGGTCCCGCCTAAGAGCTACCGGCGCTCGGTAGAGGAGGTGCTGATTGCTTAAACGACTGTCTATCCAATCCGTCCTCTGGGTGCTCTGGCTGCTCCGCACGGCGATAAGCAAAGACCGCCGCACCTACGTCATGATGAACCTTGGGCGGTTCCAACCCGTGCTCGAGAAAATAGGCGTACTCCGTGCCCAAGCCGTTTACCTAAAGGCCCGGCAGCGTTGCCCCGCGTACCGGCAACTGCTGAAGGAGAGCGGCCACAGGGATGCGGGGCGGTGGGAGCTGTCCGGGTTGCCCGTGATGACGAAGGAGAACTACGTTAAGAGGTACGGCATCGAGGAGCGGTGTTACGACGGCAAGATACCCGCGTCGGGTGTGGTCATCGATGAGTCCTCCGGCTCTTCGGGCGTGCCGAACAACTGGGTGCGCAGCGCCGAGGAGCGCGAGGACGTCCGGCGCATTCTCCAACTCAACTACCAGCTCATCTACCGCGACAGCGGCTGCATTTTGCTCAACTGCTTCGCGCTCGGCCCCTGGGCGACGGGCATGAACGTCTCGATGTCGCTGGTCGACGTCGGCATCCTGAAGTCCATCGGCCCCGACCAGGGGAAGCTCGAAAACACCCTCGAACTCTTCGGCACGGGCTACCGGTACCTCATCTTCGGCTACCCGCCCTTCGTCAAGTCCTTCGTCGACAACACACGCCTCGATCTCGCGCAGTACAGGATGGACCTGGTCGTCGGCGGCGAGGGAATCTCCGAGGCGGTTCGCACACACCTCCTTCGGCACTTCCGGACGGTCATCTCCTCCTACGGCGCCTCCGACCTGGAAATCAACATCGGCGTTGAGACGGAGATGACGATCAACCTGCGGCGCAGATGCGTGGAGGACCGCGAACTCTCCCGTGAGCTCTTCGGCCGTGAGACCCCGCCGATGATCTTTCAGTACAACCCCGTGGACTACGTCGTCGAGACCAGCGAAGACGGCGAGCTCCTCTTCACGATCGGGCGACAGACGAGCGCCGCGCCCAAGATTCGCTATAACCTGCGGGACGTGGGCGGCACGATCACGTACAGGCGGCTGGAGCATTTGCTCGCCGCTCGCGGTGTCGACGTAGAGGAGTTCGCCGAGAGGCGGAGTCGCTTCCCCCTACTGTACGTCTACGGGCGCAGCGACCTGACGGTGCCTTTCTACGGCGCCAAAGTATACCCGTCGGATGTGGAGGAGGTGATTTACGCGCACCCCTTGCTGGCCCGGGAGGTGAACTCGTTTCAACTCACCAGCTACGAGGACGAGCAGATTAATCGCCGCCTGAAGGTGCGGCTCGAAACGGTAAAGGGCTCGTCGGGGGCCATGCCACGGGAGGCGGAGCTGCGGGACATTTTCTTCGACGGCCTGTGCCGCTTCAATCAGGATTTCCGCGAGGTGGCGAAAATGTTTCCCCGCGACCGCGTGGAGACGGAGGTCCACACGTTCGAGACCGGCCCCTTCAACGGGCGCGACATCCGGGTGAAGAACAAGTACGTCAGCGAATTATGACGCGCCGGCTTTCCGCTCGTGACGCGGGCGCGGGGAAAACATCTGCGTCCCATCCGACGCCGGGTACGGACGGCCGGCGGTTGTACATCCGGCGGCGTTCAAATAATCTTGGGCGTCAATTTCACCGGCCGGGGCCGCCCGCGCGGCGGCGGCCGGCAGGCGGGAGGGGGCGCTGATGCTGTTTCCGTTGATGCGACTGCGCGCGCTGCGGCTCCGGCGTCCCCACGGGCGTGTGGCAGTCACACCACGGCAGGCGTAACCTCAAGCTGGTCCGGGTGGTCGAAGGTGAGGAAGGTGGAGTGGGGGCGTGATGCAAAGAAGGGCATTCCTGCTGGGCCTCGCGGCGCTGGCCGCTTCCGCCCGCGCGGAGGGCGGGGGTAAAGGTAGTAACCCAGCCCTCTTAACGGCCGTCGATTCTATCGCCGCCGACGCGCTCAGGGGGCGGCCCCTTCCCGGCCTCTCGGTCGCGGTGGCCCGCGGCGGCCGGACAGTTCTGGCGAAGGGCTACGGGTTCGCAGACCTTGAGCGGAAGGTGCCGGCCACACCCGAGACGGTCTACCAAATCGGCTCGGTCTCCAAGCAGTTCACGGCGGCCGCAGTCATGCGGCTAGTCGAACAGAAGAAGGTCAGGCTCGACGACCCGCTTACGAAGTACCTGCCCGACTACCCGACGCGGGGGCACAGGCCACTCGTCCGCCACCTGCTCGGCCAGACCTCCGGCATCAAAGAGTTCTTCACCGTCCGCGGCTTCGACGAGATGGAGTCGGGGCCGCCCGAGAGGTACTCGCGCCAGGACCTCATCGACCTCTTCAAGAAGGAGCCCTTCGTCTACGCGCCGGGCGAGCGCTGGGCCTACAGCAACTCGAATTACACGCTGCTCGGCCGTATCGTCGAGAGTGCATCCGGCCGCACCTTCGACCAGTACTTGCAGGAGACCTTCTTCCGGCCGCTCGGCATGAGCGCCACGCACTCGTGCGGCGCGCGGCCCGCGGGTGAGCTTTTAGCGAAAGGGTACATGCCGGGCGGGGGCGGCTTCACCCCGGCCCCGCCGGTCAACATGAACACGGCCGTCGGCGACGGCGGCCTCTGTGCGAGCGTCCTCGACCTCGTGGCGTGGACCCGCGCGCTCACGACCGGCCGCGCCGTCAGCAGAGCCTCATACAGAATGATGACCACGCCCGAGAGGGTGCGGCGCGGGTACCGCCCCGACTACGGCTTCGGGCTGTCGCTCGTCCCGCTCGACGGCCGCCGGCGCGTCGGCCACAACGGCGATATCACCGGGTTCATGAGCGCGCTGGCCTACTACCCCGACGACGATCTCACCGTGGCCGTCCTCACCAACCGCGCCCTCCACTGGCCCGAGGTGATCGAGAGGAGTATCGCGCGCAGAGCGTTGGGGCTGCCGACGCCGGTCGTGAAGGACTTGCCGCTCGACGACGCGGGGCGGCGGGCCTACGCCGGGACGTACGACTTCGGGGTCTACCCGCTCTACGTCAAAGACGAGGGCGGGCGGCTCAGGTTCTACATGGGGCTCGGCAGGCCAACCTACACGCTCCTTTACCAGGGCGGCCACGCCTTCGTCGCCGGGGAAGACCCGGACGCGATAAGGCTGTCCTTCTCGATGAAGGGCGGCCGGGCCGACAACCTCCTGCTCCGGATGGCGTCCATGCACTGGTACGCCGACCGCGTGGGTTAGCGTCTACCGATTGTTCAGCCACGCCGACCCGCTCATGGAGAAGAGGGCGCCCTCCGCGCCCACACAGGAGTGAGAGCCGTGCCGAAGGTCATGGTGATGACGACGTGGGCCGGCCACGCGTTCCTGCTATCCCTGCTGTTCTGCGTATCGGCCGTCGGTCAGGACGCTCGGCCGACGAAGGTCCGCGTGGGAGGCGTCGAGCTTCATTACGTCGAGCGGGGGAGGGGCGAGCCGCTCGTCCTGCTGCACGGGGGGCAGGGCGATTACCGCTCCTGGGCGCCGCAGATGGAGGAGTTCTCCCGGAGCTACCGGGTCATCGCTTACAGCCGCCGCTACAACTACCCGAACGACAACCCGCTGGCGGAGAGCTATCGCTCGGCCTACACGGACGCGGATGACCTCGCCGCCTTTATCCGTCATCTAAAGCTCGGGCGCGTACACCTCGTGGGCACGTCCGCGGGCGCGCTGGCGGCGCTGGTGCTGGCGACCAAGCGCCCCGAGATGGTGCGCAGCATGGTGCTCGCGGAGCCGCCCGTACACCGCTGGGCGAAGGACGACCCCGACGGCGAGGCCCTCTACAGAGAGTTCATGGCTGCGATCTGGGAGCCCGCGGCGGCGGCGTTCAAGTCGGGAGACGACGAGGCGGCGATGAGGGTCCTGGTGGACGGCTTCGGCGGGGCGGGCCGGTTCGACCGGCTCGCGCCCGGGGCCCGCGCCGTCGCGATGCAGAACTCGCGCTTCTTCAAGGCGGCCACCGCTTCGGACGACCCCTTCCCGGACTTGCCTAAGGAGAAGGTCAGGCGGCTGCGCGCGCCGGCCCTGATCGTCACCGGGGAGAACACGCTCAGGCTCCACAAGTTCGTCAACGACGAACTCGCGCGTCTGCTGCCGAGGGCCGGGCGCGTGACCATCCCGGGCGCGGGGCACGGCTCCGCGCGGGAGAACCCGCGGGCGTTCAACGAGGCGGTGCTTACGTTCTTGGCTGAACACGGTCGGACCGTCACGCGCTCGCCCACCCGGTAGGCAGACGGGTCCGACGAGTTGCCCGACGTGAACGTGTAGGCCCGCCCGCATACCCGATGACCGGGGCGCAGGCGACGCCCGCGTCCTGTGTCCGTACGCCCAATGCACCCCACCCGGTTATCTTTCCCGGCCGGTCCAGACCCGCATGGCTGCGACCGCCCACGTCACGCCCTTCCTCTCAGACACCCCTGCGGGTACCTGACGTCCGGGGCAGACCGCTTTGAGACGAAGAACGTGGAGTGGCACTACGCTTAAAACCAGAAGGAGGGACACGCAATGCGTATCACCAAGGAGGACATACCCGTGAGGATCAACGCGCCGGGGGCGGTGGCCCGGCAGCAGACTGATTTCGGCGACGCCTCGGGGTACGGGAAGATGGGCGGCGAGTATTTCTCCCTGGGCGCCGGGGCGGACATCGCGCCGCTCTTGAAGGGGCTGGAGGGCGACCTGTGCCAGTCCCCGCACTGGGGCTACCTGCTCCAGGGGGAGGTCACCGTCACCTACGGGGACGGTGCCGAGGAGGTGGTCAAGGGCGGCGACCTGTTCTACTGGCCGCCCGGGCACACGGTGAAGGTCGGCGAGGCCGCCGAGGTCATCCTGTTCAGCCCGCAGGAGGAGCACGGGAAGGTCATCGACCACCTGCGGGAAAAGCTGGGCGCCTGACCCCGGCGGCCGGGAGCGACCGAGGCCGCAGTCGGACAACGTTGGGGGATGCGGGATGGCCGATTTCACGGAGCTGAAGCAGAAGCACAGGAAGACTTGGGCCGCGGGCGACTACGACCAGATCGCCCGCGGCATCCTCTCGGTGGCCGACCACGTCGTCCGGGCGGCGCGCGTCCGCGCGGGCGAAGGGGTGCTGGACGTGGCCTGCGGGACGGGTAACACCGCGCTGGCGGCGAGGGCGCGCGGGGCCGAGGTCACGGGTCTCGACCTGACGCCCGAGTTGCTCGCCGTCGCGCGCGAGCGCGAGGCCGCCGAGGGCTTAAAAGGCATCGACTGGCGGGAGGGCGACGCCGAGAACATGCCGTTCGAGGACGCGGCCTTCGACGCGGTCGTCTCGTCGTGCGGCCTCATGTTCGCGCCCGACCAGCAGAGGGTGGCGGAAGAGGTCGCGCGGGTGACGAAGCCCGGCGGGCGCATCGCCATCCAGGCGTGGACCCAGGAGGGCGGCGTGGGGCGCATGTTCCGTGTGGTGGGTAAGCACGTCCCGCCGCCCGCGGGCGTGCCGAGCCCCTTCGGGTGGGGCGACGAGGGGAAGGTGAAGGCGCTCCTCGGCTCGTCATTCACGGACTACCGGTTCGAGCGCTACGACTGCCCCGAGTACGCCGACACGCCCGAAGAGTTGGCGGAGCTGTTCATCGGACAGTACGGGCCGACGAACCGCGCGTACCACCTGCTCTCAGAGAAGAGTAAGGACGAGGCGGAAGCGTTCCGCTCGGATTTGACCGAGCTGTACCGCGGTTACGTCACCCCCGAGGACGGCAAGGTGCGGTGGGGCCGCGAGTACGTCGTCACGCTCGCGACGCGAGCCTGAAGGCGGACGCGGCTGAAGGTTAGGCTGCGCGACCCGTCTCGACGAGCGTTCGCGCGGCACGCCCTCCGCGCCGCAGCCGCCGCGTCGAGCCGGAAGGGGCCGAACTCGTAGACGGGGCCGTTT
>JAIVJI010000096.1:11669-60118 GCA_020200135.1 Acidobacteriota bacterium
GGGCGGAGGGCCGCCCGCCGAGTCGCGCGCTGCCGTCATCGCTGACCCGCGCGGCTCAAGTTCCGCGAACCGAGGGTCGGGCCGCAGCGATTCGAAGTCCGGGTCGAGGTGGAGCAGGTGTATGGCCGGGTGGCGCTCGTCTACGGGGCGGCCGGGCCATTCGAGGGTGCGCTCGCGGGATTCCAGTCGGCCGGGGCGTGGTTTTCCGCCCGTGCGGATTTTTGCGCGCGCGTTCGGCGGGTCGCCGCTGCTATTGACACCCTGGCGGAGTTACAATAGAAGTGCCTGCCTGACGGAACCCTCGCTGAACGACGGCACTTCTGACGCGACGACGATGCCAGTTGCTTTCGGTACGAGGCTGGGGCACTTCGAGGTGCGATCCCTTCTGGGTGAAGGCAGCACGGGCGCGGTCTACCTGGCGGAGGACGCGCGCCTGGGACGCCACGTCGCCGTCAAGCTGCTCGACGCCCGCGCGACGCTGGACGAAGAGTGCGTCCGCCTCTTCGAGCGCGAGGCGCGCGCCGCCTCCTCGCTCAACCACCCGAACATACTAACCATCTACGAAGTCGGGCAGAGCCCCGTCCCGTTCATCGCCGCGGAGTTCGTCGCGGGCATGACGCTCAGGCGACGCCTCGCGGGCGCGCGCATGAGCCTCGCCGAAGCGCTCGACGTGGCGGGGCAGGTCGCCTCGGCGCTCTCGGCCGCGCACGGCGCGGGCGTCGTGCACAGGGACATCAAGCCCGAGAACGTCATGCTGCGCGACGACGGCCTCGTCAAGGTTCTGGACTTCGGCCTCGCCGCGCTCGCCCCGCGCGGCGCCGACGGCCGGGAGGCCGATACTCGTGAAGGCGACGGGCACAGGGCGGCGGCAGGAACGCCCGCTTACATGTCGCCCGAACAGATCGGGGGCGAGGACGTGGACGCGCGCACGGACGTTTGGAGCCTCGGGGTCTTGCTCTACGAGATGATCGCGGGGCGACACCCCTTCGCGCAGCGTGGGGGTGCGTCGGGGCTCGGCGCAATTCTCAACCGCGAGCCGCCGCCGCTCGGCACTTACGCCGAAGGAGTGCCGCTCAGGCTCGAAGGCGTCGTGCGGCGCGCCCTTGAGAAGGACAGGCGGGCGCGCTACCAGACGGCCGCGGACCTGGCCGCAGACCTGCGCGCCGTGAGCGACGCGCTCGGGGTCCCGCCCGCCCGGCGCGCGGCGACCGACACCAACACGCCCGCGGCGGCCGCGCCGCCTTCGGTCGCGTTCCGGGGCCTGCTGCCGTTCCAGGAGGCCGACCGCGACCGCTTCTACGGCCGCGAGGCCGACACGGCCGCGCTCTTCGAGAAGGTCACACACGAGCACTTCCGCTTCGGCGTGCTGTTCGGCGAGTCGGGCTGCGGCAAGACTTCGCTCGTCATGGCGGGGCTCGTGCCGCGGCTCTGGGCGGCCGGCTACGTGCCCGTCTACTGCCGCTCTTACAGGGACCCGCTGGCCGCGCTCGCCGAAGAGTGCCGCCGGCACAGCAGCCTGGGGCGCGCGGAGGGCGAGCCCTTCCCAGCGTACCTCCGCCGCGTCTGCCGCGAGCTCGGGGCGCCGCTCGTCGTCGTCTACGACCAGTTCGAGGAGTTCTTCGTCAACTTCCGCGCCGCCGACGAGCGCGACCTCTTCGCGAGGTCATCGAGCGCTCGGCCGCGCGCGCCGGCCTGCCCTTCGGGGCGGGGCTCGCCCGCCACGTCGCGCGTGAACTCTCCGACGGCGGCGCGGTCCTCCCCTCGGAGCTTCAGATCGTCGGCGAGCGCCTCCAGGCGAAGCGCATCTACACGCTCGCCGGCTACAGGCGCGCGGGCGGGCGCGAGCAGCTCGTCCACGGCTTCCTCGAAGACGTGATAGAGGCTTCGGGCGACCGCGAGGGCGCGCAGCTCGTCCTGCGCAGCCTCGTCTCCGACGAGAACACGCGCCTCACGCTCACGCTCGAAGAGGTGGCGCGGCGCACCGAGCGCGGCCGCGAGGCGGTCGCGCGCCTGCTGCGGGTCTTCGCCTCGGCGCGCCTCGTGCGCGAGATGCAGGAGGAGGAGCCGTGGCGCTACGAGCTGATGCACGAGTACCTCATCGACAAGATCAACCAGATCACGGGGCGCGTGCTCGACGCGACGCAGCGCGCCAACCGCCTGCTGCGCCAGTACCTCTCGAACTACTCGGTGGACAAGACGACGCGCGTGCCCCTGACGAAGCTCTGGTTCGTCAGGCGACACGCCGACGCCGCGCGGCGCGAGCAGGCGCGCGGGCTTTTGGGTAAGAGTCTGCGGCGCGGCCTGCTTCAGGCGGGCGTGATCGTCCTGACGCTCGCCGCCGTGACGGTGGCGGCGGCCGCCGCGCTCTCGGTGCGCGAGGAGTGGGAGGGCGTGCGCCTCGGCGACGGGCACACGGCGGCCGTCCGCCAGGCCGTCTTCTCGCCCGACGGGCGGCTCCTCGCTTCGTGTGGAGAGGACGGGCGCGTCATCCTCTGGGACTTCGCGCGGCGCGAGCGGCTGGCGACTTTCGACGACCACGCCGGGATAGTCAACAGCGTGGCCTTCTCGCCCGACGGGCGCTGGCTCGCCTCGGGCGGCATCGACGGCGTCGCGAACGTCCGGGAGGTCGCGACGCTGCGGAAGGAGGCCACGCTGCGCACGGGGCTCGCGTCGGTCGTCTCCGTCGCCTTCTCGCCGGGCGGGGAGTATCTCGCGGCCGTGGGGAATGTGCCGGACGGATCCCGCGCCACCCTCTGGGAGGCGGGCAGTTGGACGAAAGTGCGCGACATGCACGCCACCATATCGGTCTTCGGCGACTTCCTCTTCTCGCGCGACGGCCGCAGGCTCATCTTCTTCAACGGTGAAGCGCGGGAGGTGGAGACCGGCCGCCGGCTGCCCGACGCCTTCGGCGAGGATTTGAGCGCGATCTGGTTCTCGGTCTCGCCCGACGAGTCACGCATGGTCAACGTGAATACGTCCGGCGAGGTGCAGTTCGCCGACCTGAAGACGGGGAAGCTCACCGGCAGGCACTTCGCCCATCAGGATCACGGGCGCGCGGCCGCCTTCTCGCCCGACGGGCGCCTGGCCGCGACGGGGGCCGAGGACACCGTCCTCTGGGACGCCGTGCGCCAGGAGAAAATCGCCCGGCTCGGACACACGGCCATCGTTTGGAACGTCGTCTTCTCGCCCGACGGCCGCTGGCTCGTCTCGACGCACGGCGACGGCTCGGTGCTGGTGTGGGACGTGCCCGGCCGCGCGCGCGAGGCCAACTTCAGCGAGCACAGCGGCGGGGTGCGCGCCGTCGCCTTCTCGCCCGACGGGCGGCGCGTCGCCTCGGCGGGCGAGGACCGCTCGGTCATCGTCTGGGACGCCGCGACGGGTCGCAAAGAATCTGTCCTTGTCGGCCACCGCACGCGCGTCACGGGGCTCGCCTTCTCGCCCGACGGGCATCAGCTCGCCTCGGCGGACCAGGGGGGCGGCGTCTCTCTCTGGGACGTGGGCCGGCGGGAGCTGCGCCTCTCACTTACCTACAGCGGGGCGGAGTCAGGCCTGGTGCCCGCATACTGTGCGGCCTTCTCGCCCGACGGGCGCTGGCTGGCGACCACGCACGGGGTCTACGAGAGTGCGACCGGGCGTCTCGCGTTCGACCTCATCGACGCGTTACACAGGGCGACGCGTGGCGCCCCCTACGGCATCGCCTTCTCGCCGGACGGGCGGCGCATGTTCTGCGTGGGCGACAGCGGTCACGTCGTCGCCTACGACACGGGGACGTGGCAGGAGCGCGCCGCGGTGGTCATCAAGTCGGACGCCGTCGCCATCGTCAGCGTCGGCATCTCGGGCGACGGCCGCCGGCTGGCGACGGGCGAGGACAGCGGCGCGGTGCGCCTGTTCGAGACGGAGCCGCTGCGCGAGGTGCGCGTGCTCGGCCGACACGCGGCGCGCGTCAAGTCGGTCGCCTTCTCGCCCGACGGCCGCGAGGTCGCCTCCGCGAGCGACGACAAGACGGTCGCGCTCTGGGACGCGGGCGGCGGCGGCCTCGTCGCGCACGTCGGCACGCACCCCGCCCCCGTGCTCGCGGTCGCCTTCTCTCCCGACGGCAAGCGCCTCGCGGCGGGCGGCCACGACAACTCCGTGCGCCTCTACACGCGCCGCCGCACGCTCTGGGGGCGCAGGCTGGACTAGCGAAATGAAGAAGCAGCCCGACCACATCAAAGACCTCGCGCAGACCTGCTCGGCGCTCATCGAGCAGGAGGGGCGCGCGGCGCTGGAGCTGGTCAACGCGCTCGTCGAGTCGGTCGCGGCCTTACAGGGCGACTCCGCCGACCGCCGCTTGCAGCGACTGACCGAGCGTCTGCGGGAGCTGCGCGAGCGCATCACTCTGCTGGCCGGGATGGCGCGGCGCGACTTCCTCGACAAGATCGCGCGCGAGGCGGAGGACTTGAAGGGCGAGGCGCGGGACGGCCGCGCCGGGACAGTCGTGGACGCGCTCGTCGCGCTCCAACCGCCCTCGCTCAGCTACTTCTGCGAGACGCTGCTCGACCGGCTGATCGAGGTGACGGGGGCCGAGCGCGGCTTCATCCTCTACTACCTGCCGCAGACGACCGAGGCCGACATCATCGCCGCGCGCAACTACGGGACGACCAACCTCTCGCTGCGCGAGCACGACCTCAGCCGCTCGCTGCTGCGCGAAGTCTTCCGGCGCGGCGGCTCGCTCCTGGTCGAGGACGCCGCGCGCCACTCGGCCTTCGGCGCGGAGGCGAGCGTGCGCGAGCTGAACATCCGCTCGGTGCTGGCGGCGCCGCTCGTCGACGGCCGGCGCACCGTGGGCGCGCTCTACCTTGAGAACAACACGCTCCCGGGCGCGTTCGGCGAGGACGACCGGCCGGTGCTCGAAGCGGTCGCGCGCTTCGTCATCTTCTACCTGCGCCACGCGCGCCTGCTGCCCGCGGTCTTCGAGGAGGAGACCCGCGTCTTCTTCGACGCCGAGCGCGCCACGAAGGAGATCGTCGGCCGCGACCCGAAGGTCGTCGAGCTGGTGGACGTGATCGGCCGCATCGCCGACTCGCCCGCCATCGTGCTCATCGAGGGCGAGTCGGGCACGGGCAAGGAGCTGGTGGCGCGCGCTCTCCACTACCAGAGCGCGCGGCGCGAACACCCCTTCGTCGCGGTCAACTGCGCCGCCATCCCCGACAACCTCCTGGAGTCGGAACTCTTCGGGCACGAGCGGGGTGCCTTCACGGGCGCGACCGAGAGGCACGTCGGGCTCGTGGAGCAGGCCGACGGCGGCACGCTCTTCCTCGACGAGGTGAGCGAGCTGCCCTACCAGCTACAGGCGAAGCTCCTGCGCTTCCTCCAGTCGAACGAGTTCCACCGCCTCGGCGCGAAGGAGTTGACGCGCGTGGACGTGCGCGTCGTCGCCGCGACGAGCAAAGACCTCGGCGCGCTGACCGCCGCGGGTCAGTTCCAGAAGGCGCTCTACTACCGCCTGAACGTCATCCCCGTCCGCATGCCCGCGCTGCGCGAGCGGCGCGAAGACGTGCCGCTGCTCGTCAGCCACTTCCTCGAAAAGTTCTCGACCCTCTACGGCAAGAATATCGTCATCGAGCGCGAGGTCTACGAGGCGCTCAAAGACTACCCGTTCCCCGGCAACGTGCGCGAGCTGGAGAACCTCGTCCACCGGCTCATCGCGCTGGCGCGCGGCGACGTGATACGGATGGGCGACCTGCCCGAGGAGTTCTTCCGCCACCCGGCCGCGCGCGTGAGCCTCGAACAGGATTCGCTCTACAGCGTCCTGGAGACAAGTCCCGCCGACCTCGCGGAGTTGCAGCGACGCCGCGAACGCCTGCGCCGCCTGCTCGCCGAACAGGAGCGCCAGCTCGCCGAGCGCGTCGTCCGCGAGACGGGCGGCAACGTCACGGAGGCCGCCAACCGCCTCGGCATCCACCGCATCACGCTCCACAAGATGCTCAGGAAGACCGGCGAACAGAAGGACGAGCCGGAGGCTGTTTAAGCCGCCCCGAGACTGTTGCCGCGCCGGCTACACCCCACCCCTTCGCGCCGCCGCCCGCGCCGCCGCCGAAAGCCCGCCAATTCAGAACATCCCCGCCCGCGCCGCGCCCACACGCCTCCTGACGGTGTAGCCGCCCCCGCTACGCGACGACGGGAGCCTTCAAACGCGCACTTCGCGTAAAGACTTTCAATCCCTGCAGATAAACGCGGCGCGCCCCGCCGCGGCTGCTCTGGCCTCCGGTTTGCCGCAAAAGTGAAGCCGAGACACGCCCCGGCGCTGAACGCACGTAACGTCGTCGGAAGAGAGCCCCGCAATGCACACGCCCCAACCCCACGAGCATCGCCGCCAGACCAACTCGACGCCCCCGCGGCCTCGCGTGTCGAAGCGACTGAAGAGGGAAGCGCACGCGGGCCGACGTGCGCTCCTTTTCTGGTCGCTGCTGCTGTTCGCCGCCGCGACGCTCATCACGTCGGGCTCGGCCGGGGCCTCGAAGGCTCGGAGTGACGCGGCGCTCCTGAAAAAGCCGGGCGCGACAAGAGCCGAGCCGTCGCACTTCGCGGAAGCGGGCGGCGGCCTGTTTGCGACGGGCGCGCCTTCGCCGTTCGCCGCCTTCTTCACCCTCAACTGGTCGGGCACGACCTCGCAGGGCAACCCGCTCAGCTTCCAGACCGACGACGCGAGGACGAGCGTCTCGCAGATACAGTTCACCGCCGACGCCGGCTGCGGCACCCTCAGCACCACGCTCGGCGGCCCCTACACTGTCTCGAACAACTCCTTCACGGCCTCGGGCGGCTTCTGCCCGAGCATCAACGTCTCGGGCACGTTCACCTCGGAGGTGGACGCCTCCGGCACGCTGCAACTGACCTACACCTTCATCCCCGGCTCCTGCCCCTGTAACGGCTCGGCGACCTACCCCTGGGCGGTGTCGAGGCCGTGCGGCTTCTCCATCTCCCCCGCGAGCAACTCCATCGGCCACGCGGGCGGCACGGGCTCCGTCGGCGTGACCGCCGCGGCCGGCTGCGCGTGGACGGCCGTGAGCAACGGCGCGTTCATCAACGTCACCTCCGGCGCGAGCGGCAGCGGCAACGGCACGGTCGGCTACTCCGTCGCCGCCAACACGGGCGCGGCGCGCACGGGCACGATCACCGTCGCCGGGCAGACCTTCACCATCAACCAGGACGTGGCACCGGCCCCTACGCCCGTCTGGCCAATGCAGGGGCATGACCCGCGGCGCACGGGGCGTGCGTTAACTCAGGGGCCAGTGAGCAACTCCGTCAAGTGGATATTCAACTTCGCTGAGCGACTCCAGGACAACGCCTCGCCGGTGGTCGGGCCCGACGGGACAATCTACCAGCCGACCGAGAGTGCGCTCTATGCCGTCAACCCTGACGGCACGCAGAAGTGGAAGCTGGGCGGCTCACAGTACAGGATGCGCAGCGCGCCCGCCCTCTCGGACGACGGCACAAAGCTCTACGCCGTCCTCAGCGGCGGCGGCGTCTACAGCGTGGCCGCGCTGAACCCGCAGACCGGGGCCGTCCTCTGGCAGGTGCCGGTCACGGGCGACGTGTCCTACTCCTCCTTCGCCGTCGGCGGCGACGGGGCGGTCTACATCGGAACGCGCCTCCCGGCCGCCGTCTACGCCATCAACCCGGACGGCACGCTGCGCTGGCGCTACGAGTCGCCGAACTCGACCAACTTGGGGGTCGAGGCCCCGCCCTCGGTAGACGCCGCCGGCAACGTCTACGTGATGAGTAACGCCGAGGGCCTGCTCGCGCTCGACGTCGGCGGCAGCAGGAGGTGGGCGCGCGGCGACATCGGCGTGCAGGGGTCTTGGGCCGCGCTGGGCGTGGGGCCGGACGGCACGGTCTACATGGCGGGTGAGCCGGCGCAGGGCCGGGGGCCGAAGGCTTTCAACCCGGACAGCACGCTGAAGTGGTCGAGGGACGACCTGGGGCTTTCGAACTACTTAAACGGCGTGGCGCTCTCGGCCGACGGCGCGACGGTCTACCGTGCGGGGCGCGGCAAGGTGCAGGCACTCTACGCCGCGACGGGGGCCACGCGTTGGGAGAGCACCCTCGCGGGCACGGACGAGGACTTCGGCGGGTCGCCCGCCCTCGCATCGAACGGGATGCTCTACCTCATGGGCGAGGCCGGCAAGGTCTACGCCGTGTCGGCCGGCGACGGCTCGCTCGCGTGGGAGTACCAGGTGGAGACCGGCGGGTTTTTCTGGGGGCCGCAGTCGCCCGCCGTCGGTGCCGACGGCACGCTCTACGCCATCTCGCCGGGGCGGCCGCTCGCCTCAGGGGGACAGTTTGGCAAGCTCTACGCCTTCCAGCCGGCGCCGGCCGGCGCCGACCCGGCGCTCACGAAGACGCACGCCGGGGCGTTCGCAGGCGGGGCGAACGGCGCCTACACGCTGACGGTGTCGAACGTCGGCACGGCGAGCGCCGCCGGCCCGCTGACCGTGACCGACACGCTGCCCGCCGGCCTGAGCTTCGTCTCGGGCGTCGGCGAGGGCTGGAACTGTTCGGCCGCAGGCCAGACCGTCACCTGCACGCGCGCTTCCGCGCTGGCCGCCGGGGCGAGCACGCAGATCGAGCTGACGGTCGCGGTGGGCCTCGCCGCCGTCCCGTCCGTGACGAACACGGCGAGTGTCGCCGGGCCGGACGACGTCAACCCGGCCAACAACAACGCGGCCGACTTCACACAGGTCCCCTGCGGCTTCTCAATCTCGCCCACTTCAAACTCCTTCGGCCAGGTCGGTGGGGCGGCCAGCATCAGCGTCACGGCCACCTCGGGGTGCGGCTGGACGGCCGTGAGCAACGACGACTGGATCACGGTCACGTCTGGCGCTACGGGGACGGGCAGCGGCACGGTCGGCTATTCGGTGGCTCCGAACACGGGCGCCGAACGCGCGGGCACGCTCACGGTCGCGGGGCGGACCTTCACCGTCAACCAGGCGGCCTGCCCAGCCATTACGCTCTCGCCGGCGGCGCCCCCGGGCGGCGCGCAGGGCGTCGCCTACAGCCAGACGTTCACGGCCGACGGCGGCACAGCCCCCTACACGTTCGCCGTCACGGCCGGCGCTCTGCCGCCGGGGCTGTCGCTCTCTTCGTCCGGCGCGCTGACGGGCACGCCCACCTCGCTGGGGACTTACAACTTCACCGTCACCGCGACGGACTCCGGCGGGTGCGCCGGAGCGCGCGCCTACACGCTCTTTGTCGACGCGGGCTGGGCCGCCACGGGGGCGATGGGCACGGGGCGGCAGCAGCACACAGCCACGCTCCTTCAGAACGGAAAGGTTCTCGTCGCGGGCGGCTTCGGCGGGAGCACGACGGCGGGCGCGGAAGTTTTCGACCCGGCGAACGGAACCTGGAGCACGACGGGCGGCCTCAACGCGGCGCGCAGGCTCCACACGGCCACGCTCCTGCCGAGCGGGAAAGTCCTCGTCGCGGGGGGCATCGGCGCGTCCAACTCCGCGCTCGCCAGCGCAGAGCTTTACGACCCGGTGACGGGGACGTGGAGCACGACGGGCGGCCTCAACACGGCGCGCAGGGAACATACGGCGACTCTCCTAGCGAACGGCCGGGTCCTCGTCGCGGGCGGCAGCACGGGCGTTGTCACGGGTGGCGCGGAAGTTTACGACCCCGCGACGGGGGTCTGGACTAATACCGGGAGCCTGAACGCCGCGCGCCGGACGCACACGGCGACGCTGCTCCCCGACGGCCGTGTGCTGGCCGCGGGCGGGTTTACCGACAGTAGCATCATCGGCAGCGCGGAACTCTATGACCCGTCCACGGGGCTCTGGGGCGCGACCGGCGGCCTCGGCTCGGTGCGCAACGGCCACACGGCAACGCTCCTCCCGAACGGCAAGGTCCTCGTCGCGGGCGGCACAGGCCCGGGCAGTCTCGCCGGCGCGGAACTCTACGACCCCGCGGCGGGCACGTGGGCGCCGACCGGGAGCCTCAACACGGCCCGCCACAGCCATGCGGCTTCGCTGCTCCCGAGCGGCAAGATCCTGGTGGCGGGGGGCGTCAACTCTGACATCAGCGGCGTCAACAGCGCGGAGCTGTACGACCCTTCGGCGGGGACGTGGACGAACGCCAGCAGCCTCAACGCGGCGCGCAACGGCCCGACCGCCACGCTGCTGCCAGGCGGCCGTGTGCTGGTCGCGGGCGGCTACGGCGGCTCGAACCTGACGAGCGCGGAACTCTACGAGCCCGCCGTGGGCAGCTGGGCCGCCACGGCGAGCATGAGCGTCCCGCGCTACGACCACTCCTCCGTGCTCCTGCCCGACGGCAAGGTCCTCGTCGTCGGCGACTCGAAACTCGTCTCCGGTGGCACGTCGAGCGTCGTGGCGGAGCTTTTCGACCCGGCGGGCAACGGCGGGGCGGGCTCCTGGACGAACACAGGCAGCCTCAACGTGGCTCGCCTGCGCCCGACGCTGACGCTCCTCGGCAACGGCCGGGTGCTGGCGACCGGCGGCTACGACGGCAGTGCGACCGTCGGCAGCGCCGAGATTTACGACCCGGCGACGGGCCTGTGGGCCGCGACCACGAGCATGAACTCGCCGCGCAGCGAGCACACGGCGACGCTCCTCAGGAGCGGCAAGGTGCTGGTCGTCGGCGGCTGGAACGGCGGCTCCGAGACCGACACCGCGGAGGTCTACGACCCGGCGACGGGGACCTGGAGTTACACGGGCAACCTGACCGTCATCCGCCGCCTGCACACGG
This sequence comes from Acidobacteriota bacterium, assembly GCA_020200135.1. Taxonomy (GTDB): domain Bacteria; phylum Acidobacteriota; class Blastocatellia; order Pyrinomonadales; family Pyrinomonadaceae; genus QHXN01. The sequence continues at coordinate 22,413 of JAIVJI010000096.1, forward strand.
CGACGCTGCTCCCGGACGGCAGGGTACTGGTGACGGGCGGCGTCTTCGTCAACACCGCGGAGCTGTACGACCCGCTCACCGGGACTTGGAGCGACGCTCCGGGTTTTAACCTGAGGCGCTTCGCATCCAGCGCGACGCTTTTGCCGAACGGGAGGGTTCTCGTCGCGGGGGGCGGCACGAACTCGGGCGGCCACGCCGACGCGAAGCTGTACGACCCTTCGACGGGCGCGTGGAGCACGACGGGGAGCCTCAAGGCGGGGCGCAGGAGCCACACCGCGACGCTTCTGCCCGGCGGCAAGGTGCTCGTCGCCGGGGGGCTCACCATCGTCGGCGGGGTGGCCGTCTCCCTGAGCAGCGTGGAGCTGTACGACGCGGCCACGGGAACCTGGGCCAGCGCCCCGAGCCTGAGCACGGTGCGCGATGACGCGGCGGCCACCCTCCTGCCGAACGGGAAGGTCTTGCTCACGGGCGGCAGGAGCAGCCTGAACAGCGCTGTGTTGTTCGACGCGGGGCTCGGGTTCGACCCCGCGTGGCAGCCGCTGCTCACGTCCGTCACCTCGCCGCTCGTGTTCGGCGACGGCCTCACGGCCGGCGGCTCGCGCTTCAAAGGCGTCTCGGAGGCTTCGGGCGGCAACACGCAAAACTCTTCGACTAACTACCCGCTGCTCCAGCTCCTGAGTCTCTCGAACGAGAGGAGCCTCTTCCTGCGCGTCTCGTCCGGCGGCTGGTCGGACACCGCCTTCGCCTCGGTCGCGGTGACGGGGCTGCCGCAGGGGCACGCGCTCGCGACCGTCTTCACCAACGGCATCCCAAGCTCCTCGAGGATCATCCAGATCAACTGCCCCACGATCACGCTCGACCCCCCGACGCTCCCCGGCGGCACAACCGGAACTTCCTACAGCCAGACCTTAACGGCGGCGGGTGGCACCGCGCCTTACACGTTTGCGGTCACACAGGGCTCGCTGCCCTCGGGACTCTCGCTCTCTCCGGGCGGCGGGCTGACGGGGACGCTCTCGGCCGCGGGCACGTTCAACTTCAGTGTGACGGCCACGGACGCCAACGGGTGTGAGGGGAGCCGCGCCTACACGGTCACGGTCGAGTGCCCCGTCGTCACGCTCTCCCCGGCGGCGCTCCCGAACGCGACGCAGGGGAGGCCGTACGCCGAGGCAGTCACGGCCTCGGGCGGCACGACGCCTTACAACTTTGCGGTCACTTCGGGTGCGTTGCCCGCCGGGCTTTCGCTCGCCCCGGACGGCTCCCTCTCCGGCACGCCTTCGGCGGCGGTGGTCGCCAACTTCACCGTCACCGCCACGGACGCCTACGCGTGCGCGGGCGCGCGCGGCTACGCGCTCAGGGTCTGCCCCGTCATCACGCTCTCGCCCGGCGCGCTCGCGGGCGGGACGACCGGGGCGGCCTACAGCCAGAGCCTGACGGCGGCCGGCGGCGCGGGGCCTTACAGCTTCGCGATCACGCAGGGGGCGCTGCCCGCGGGGCTTACGCTCTCGGCGGGCGGCATCGTCTCCGGCACGCCCACGGCGGTCGGGACCTTCGACGTCACCGTCACGGCGACCGACGCCGAAGGATGCGCGGGTCGGCGCGCCTACTCCGTCAAGATCGTCTCGGACGACCCCTGCGGCGGCGTGGGCTTCCGCGCGGCGTCGAGTTTCGCGACGGGCGGCTTCCCCGGCTCCGTCGCGGTCGGGGATTTCAACCGCGACGGCAAGCCCGACATGGCCGTGGCGGCGAGGAATTACCCCGACCCAGGCCGCGTCGCCGTACTCCTCGGCAACGGCTTCGGCTCGTTCGGCGCGGCGACGAACTACGCGGCCGGCACCGCGCCGGTCTTCGTCGCGGCCGCAGACTTCAACGGCGACGGGAAGCTCGACCTGGCCACGGCCAACAACGAGTCGGCGAACGTCTCCGTCCTGCTGGGCAACGGCGACGGCACCTTCGGCGCGGCGACGAACTTCGGCGCCCCGGAGCCCATCGCCCTCGCCGTCGCGGACTTCGACGAGGACGGGAAGAGAGACATCGCCGTCGCCAACCGCTCCACGGGCAGCGTCTCCATCCTCAAGGGCAACGGCGACGGGAGCTTCGCGGCAGCCGTGAATGTCGCCGTCGCCGGCTACCACTTCGGCATCACGGCCGCCGACTTCAACGGCGACGGCCACACGGACCTCGCCGTGCCTGACCTCACCGGCGGGAGCGTCCGCGTGCTGTTGGGCGACGGCGACGGCGGCTTCGGCGAACGGCTCTTTCGCTTTGGCGGACGTGAACCGCGACGGGAGGCTCGACGTGGCCGTCCCCAACTCGTCCGGCGCAGTGCTCGTCATGGTGGGTGACGGGGCGGGCGGGCTTCTCGCCGCGCCGCGCTTCGACGTGGGGTCGCAGCCCGAGTCTGTGGCCGCGGGCGATTTCGACAGCGACGGCAGGCAGGATTTGGCCGCGGCTAACTACGGCTCGAACAACGTCTCGATTCTGCTCGGCACGGGCGCGGGCCGCTTCGGGCCGGCGGCCAACATCAACGTCAGCCCCGACCCCTCGGCGGTCACGGTCGGAGATTTCAACAACGACGGCAAGGCCGACCTCGCCGTGGTGAACTCCGCCACGAACTTTGGTGGCCAGCCGAACGTCTCGCTCCTTCCGGGCGTCGGCGACGGCACCTTCGGCGCACCCGTCGTCACGAACGTCGGCTACGCGCCCACGCGCGCGGCGGCGGCCGACTTCGACCGCGACGGACGGCTCGACCTCGCGGTAGGACACAACAATTCCAGCACGCTCGAAAGCATCACCATCCTGCTCGGCAACGGCGACGGGAGCTTCGACGCGCGGCCCCCGCTCGGCCTCGACATGGTCAACGTTAACCCCTCCTCCGTCGTCGCGCGGGACTTCAACGGCGACGGCAACTCGGACGTGGCCGCGTCCTTCACGGACGGAATCATCCAGTCGCCGGGCTTCGTCGCCGTCTACCTCGGCGACGGGCTCGGCGGCTTCGGCGGCGCGGCAACCTTCGCCGTGGCGAACTACCCCTTGTCATTGGCCGCGGGGGATTTCGACGGGGACGGTGACCTCGACCTCGCCACCGCTAACTACGGCTCTAATAGCGTCTCGCTCCTGCGTGGCAACGGTGCGGGCGGCTTCGCCGCGGCGACGAACTTCGGCGTTAACGGCCCCGCCGGCTTCGTCGCGGCCGGCGACTTCGACGGCGACGGCCGCGACGACCTCGCCGCGGCGAACTATTCGAGCGGGCCCGCGTTCACTGCGCCCTACGTCTCCGTGCTGCGCGGCGACGCCGCCGCCGGCCTCGGCGCGCCCTCCAACTTCGGCGCGGGCTCATCGCCGAACGCGCTCGCCGTCGCGGACCTCGACGGCGACGGCCGCGCCGACCTCGCCGTGTCGAATTACAACTTCGGACGCCCCGGCTTCGTCTCGGTGCTGCGGAACAGTTGCGCGCCGACGAACGTGCCGCCGACCGTCTCCTTGACGGCCCCGCCCGAGGGCGCAAGCTACGTCGCACCCGCGCACGTCGAGATCGCGGCCGACGCCGCCGACTCCGACGGCACGGTCACGCGCGTTGACTTCTACGCGAACGGCCTGCACGTCGGCACGGACTTCGCCGCCCCCTTCCAGGCGAGCTTCGACACGAGTACCGCGGGCGCTTACGCGCTGACCGCGGAGGCGGCCGACGACGGCGGCGCGGCCACCGTCTCCGCGCCCGTCAACGTCACGGTCGCTCAGCCGACCCCGACACCCACGCCGACGCCCACGCCGACGCCCACACCTACGCCCACGCCGACGCCGACGCCGACGCCGACGCCGACGCCGACGCCGACTCCCGTGCCGGGCGTCTGGACGCAGCAGACGAGCGGCACTTCGAACACGCTCTTCTCCGTCCACTTCCCGACCGTCGCAGACGGGTGGGCGGTGGGGCTCAACAGCACGATTCTCCACACGTCGGACGGCGGCGCGACGTGGACGGCGCAGTCGCCGCCGGGGAATGTGCCGAACAGCAGCTACCTCGGCGTGCGCTTCCTCGACGCGAGCGTCGGCTGGGCCGGCGGCGGGCAGGTCGTCCTGCGCACGATCGACGGCGGCGCCACGTGGACGAGCGTGGGCGCGGACTCGACGCCGCTCAAGTTCAGGAACTCGCTGTTCGCCGTCTCGCCGCTCGTCGCGTGGGCGCCGGCCAACAGCTCGGGCATCCCGAGCCCCACGCGCTGGTTCTCGCGCTACACGGCCGGCGCGGGCGGCGGCTTCACCGAAGAGGACTTCGGCGTGACGGCCACCGCCGCGCAGCACCTCGATGTCTACTTCGTCGACGCGGACAACGGCTGGTCGGTCGGCACCGACGGCCAGATCATACGCATCACGAACGCGTCGGGCGGCTCGCCCTCCTTCAGCTTCCAGACTTCGGGGACGCACGCCCAGCTCAACGGCGTGCACCTGCTCGACCTGAACAACGGCTGGGTGGTGGGCGACAACGGCACGATCCTCAAGACGACGAACGGCGGCGCGGCGTGGACGCCGCAAACTTCTGGGACGACCGCCCGCCTGCGCGACGTGCACTTCACGGACGCGACCCACGGCTGGGCCGTCGGCGCGGGCGGACTCATCCTTGCCACGGTTGACGGCGGCGCGACGTGGGCGCAGGAGGCGAGCGGGACGACGAACGAGCTGCGCGGCCTCTTCTTCGCCGAGGCGGGCTACGCCGTCGGCGCGGGCGGGACGATTCTGAAGCGGGCCTGCACCTACTCGATCTCGCCCGCGGCCGAGCCCTTCCCGCTCGCGGGCGGGGGCGGCCAAATCACCGTGACGACGCAGGCCGGCTGCCCCTGGACGGCCGTGAGCAACGACGCGTTCGTCAGCGTCACCTCGGGCACGGACGGGGCAGGCGACGGCACCGTCGCATATTCCGTGGCCGCCAACACGGGCGCGGCGCGCGCGGGCACGATCACCGTCGCGGGGCAGACCTTCACGGTCGACCAGGCGGGCTGCCCCGCCATCGCGCTCTCGCCCTCGACCCTCCCCGCCGGGACGGTCGGCACGTCTTACAGTCAGACCGTCACGGCAAGCGGTGGCACGCCCGCCTACACGTTCGCGTTGAGTTCAAGTGCGCTGCCCGACGGCCTCTCGCTCTCGGCCACGGGCGCGCTCACGGGCACGCCGACGGTGGCCGGGAGCTTCGACTTCACCGTGACGGCCACGGACGCCAACGGGTGCGCGGGGAGCCGCGCCTACAGCGTGCAGGTCGCGCCGCGGACCTTCAATCTAACCGTCTCGAAGACCGGGACGGGCGGGGGCACCGTGACGAGCAGCCCCGCCGGCATCGACTGCGGCGCGTCGTGCACGGCCAGCTTCGAGGACGGCACCGTCGTGAGCCTCTCGGCCACGCCCGACGCGGCTTCCACCTTCGCCGGCTGGTCGGGCGCGTGTACGGGCACAGGCGCGTGCAGCGTAACCATGAGCGAAGCGCGCGCCGTGACCGCGCAGTTCACCAAGCAGACTTTCACGCTGACCGTCTCGCGGACGCAGGGCGGCACGGTGACGAGCGACCCGGCCGGCGTGGCCTGCGGCGCGACCTGCCAGGCCACCTACGACGCCGGGACGGCCGTCACACTCACGGCCACGCCCAGCTCATGCTCGACGTTCGCCGGCTGGACGGGCGCGTGCGCGGGTACGGGCGCGTGCGACGTGACGATGAGCCAGGCGCGCTCCGTGACCGCGAGCTTCAACGCGAAGAGCATCACGCTCGCGCCCTCGACGCTCCCGGCGGGCGCGGTCGGCGCGGCTTACGGCCAGACGGTCACGGCCTCCGGCGGCGTCGGGCCTTACACGTTCGCGAAGACTTCGGGCGAGACGCCGCCCGGCGTCTCGGTCTCTTCGGGCGGCGCGGTGTCGGGCACGCCGACGGCCGGCGGCAGCTACGGCTTCACCGTCACGGCGACGGACGCGGGCGGCTGCTCCGCGAGCCGCGACTACGCCATCAGCGTCCCCGTCAGTCTCTCGGTCGGCGGCGTGATAAAGGCCGAGGGGAACACGGGCACCACCACGTTCACCCTGGTGGTCACGCTGTCGGCGGCCAGCAACCAGACGGTCGCCGTCAACTACGCGACGGCCGACGGCACCGCCGCGGCGGGGAGCGACTACCAGTCGGCGTCGGGGACGCTCAACTTCGCCCCGGGCGAGACGGGCAAGCCGGTCGGCGTCACGGTCAACGGCGACACGGCGGTCGAGCCCGACGAGACGTTCTTCGTCAACCTCACGGGCCCGACGAACGCGACCGTGGCTACGGGGCAGGGCACCGGCACGATCGTCAACGACGACGCGTGCACTTACTCGCTCTCGCCCTCGTCGGCTTCGTACGGCTCGGCCGGCGGCGCGGGCACCTTCGGCATCAACGCGCCGGTCGGCTGCGCGTGGACGGCCGTGAGCAACGACGTGTTCGTCAGCGTTACGTCGGGCGCGAGCGGCAGCGGCAACGGCACGGTCGGCTACTCGGTGGCGTCGAACGCCTCTCCCTCGCCGCGCGCGGGCACGGTCACGGCCGGCGGTCAGACCTTCAACGTCAGCCAGTCGGCCGCGCCGACGCCGACGCCGACGCCAACACCGACGCCAACACCAACACCCACTCCGACACCCACTCCGACACCTACGCCGACGCCGACGCCGACGCCGACGCCCACTCCGACACCGACGCCCGCTCCGACGCCGACGCCCGCTCCGACCGCGACGCCGACGCCCCTCGCGACCGAGATCGCGCCGGTCGGCTACAGCTTCGCCGTCTCGACGCAGGCGGGGCGGGACGCCATCGGCGGGCGGCCTTCGATCGCCTTCGACGGCGCGAACTTCCTCGCCGTCTGGAAAGACCCGCGCAACTCCGCGACGCGCGGCGACGACGTTTACGGCGCGCTCGTCACGAGCGGCGGGACGCTGCTCAACGCCGACGGCATCCCAATCGGCACCGGCGCCGGCATCGACTACGTGCCTTCGGTCGCCTTCGACGGCACGAACTACCTCGTCGTCTGGGTCGGCGAGATGACCGCGGGCAACTTCGAGATTCTCGGCGCGCGCGTCACACCCGCGGGCGCGTTGCTCGACGCGACGCCGCTCCTGATAACCACGAGCGCCAGCCCGAGGCAGCGGCCCATCTCGGTCGCCTTCGACGGCACGAACTACCTCGTCGCGTGGCGCACGGAGACCGACATCATCCGCGCCGCGCGCGTCTCCAGGGCGGGCGCGCGTCTCGACGGCGCCGACGGCTTCACCGTCGGCGCGGGCTTCTACCCGTGGGTTGGCTTCAACGGCACGAACTACCTCGTCGCGTGGCACGGGCACGGCCCGCAGGGGCTCGACATCTTCGGCGCGCTCGTCGGCAAGGACGGCACCGTCCAGCCGCCGGGCGTCATCACCATCTCGGCGGACGCGGGCGACCAGGATCACTGTTCGGTCGCGTCCGACGGCACCAACTTCCTCGTCGCGTGGCACGACTGGCGCGGCACGGACGAGTACGGCAACGGCACGGCCTACGGCGCGCGCGTCTCGGCGGCGGGCGTCGTGCTCGACAACCCGTCCTTCAAGATTTCCGACGCGACGCTCTGGCAGGTGCCCGTGTTGACGGCCTTCGACGGCGCGAACTACTTCGTCGCGTGGCACGTCAACTCGACGGCCAACTACCGCGTCAGCGACGTGTACGGGCGGCGCGTCTCGCCCGCGGGGCACGTCTTCGACCGGCGGGCCGTGCCCGTCGCGACCTCCTACGGTCATCAGTTCAGCCCCGTCATGGGCTACGGCGCCGGGCGCTACCTCGTCGCCTGGAACGAGAGCCTGAGCGGCGGGCGCTGCTACGACGGGTGTGTGCGCGGGCAGGTGCTCGAACGCGTGCCGGGCACTTCGCCGGCGTTCACGCCGGCCCCGGGCGCGCCGCCGGCCGCGGCCGGGTGGACTGCGGAGTCGAGCCCGGTCAGCTCGCGGCTCCACAACGTCTGGGCCTTCGACGAGGGGCGCGTCTACGTCGCGACCGAACCGGACGACGCGCCACTGCTCGGCTACGGCGGCGCGGGCTGGTCTGTGCTCGCGAACCTGCCGAACGCGCGCAAGTTCGGCCTCTTCGGCACGGGGCCTTCGGACGTGTGGGCGGTCGGCTGGTGCTCGGACATCGTGCGCTACAGCTCGGGCGCTCTGGACCACGCCAACTGCCGCGGGCCGGCCATCGGCATGGGGATGTGGGCCGCCAGCTCCGTCAACCTCTACGAGGTCGGCGTGGACGGCAGCTTCATGCGCTACGAGGGGACGAACCCCGACCTGCCCGGACTCGACGGCGTCAACTGGCAGGAGCGGCCGACGGGCGTGCCCGTCGACCTCCTCGACATCTGGGGCACGACGCCGGCGAACATCTACGCCGTCGGCGAGTTCGGCCACCTGCTCCGCTATGACGGGACGAACTGGACGCGGGTCGCCGTCCCCACACGCCAGCGGTTGAACGCCGTCTGGGGCGCGGGCGCAAACGACCTGTACGCCGTCGGCGACTTCGGCACGATCCTGCACTACGACGGCGCGTCGTGGGCCGCGCAGGACTCCGGCACGCTCGAACACCTGACGGGCGTCTGGGGATTCTCGCCTTCGAGCGTCTACGCCGTCGGCACGCGCGGCACCATACTCCACTTCAACGGCTCGTCCTGGACTCGCGAAGAGAGCGGCACGACCGCAGACCTGTACGACGTGGCGGGCGCGGGCAACACCGCGCGCGCCGTCGGCGACCACGGCACCATCCTGCGCAAGACCGAGCGCGACTGCACGGGGACGATCTCCCCGCAGTCGAGCCCGCTCAACGCGGGCGGCGGCTTCGGCCAGCTCAACGTCTCGGCCGCGGCGAACTGCGCCTGGACGGCCGTCAGCAACGAGACGGGCTGGCTCAACGTCACCTCGGGCGCGAGCGGCAGCGGCAACGGCGCGGTGGGCTACACGGCCGCGGCCAACACGGGGCTCGGGTCGCGCACGGGCACGATCACGGTCGCCGGCCGCACCTTCGTCGTCACGCAGGCGCCCCGCCCCGTCACGCTGCAATTCGACGGCGCGGCCTACGAAGCGAACGAGGGCTCGCCGGCCTCCGTCAACGTCACGCGCGTGGGCGGCGCCGACGGCTCCTTCTCCGTCCGGCTCTCCGCGGCGGACGGGACGGCGCAGGGCGGGCTCGACTACGCGGGGCTCGACACGCTCGTCACCTTCGCGCCGGGCGAGATGACGAAGACCGTCCAGCTCTCGACCTCCCAGGACGCGCTCGACGAGGCGGACGAGACCGTCAACCTCGCCCTGAGCAGCCCCTCGGGCGTCGCCACGCTCGGCGTCCCGGCCGCGGCCGTGCTCACCATACGCGACGACGACCCCGCGCCCGCCTTCAGCGTCAACGACGTGGACGTGACCGAGGGCGGGGCGGGGACGGCGAACGCCTCCTTCACCGTCACGCTCTCCGCGCCGAGCGGCCGCGCCGCGTCCGTCAGCGTCAACACCTCGGACATGACGGCGGCGGCCGGGAGCGACTATCAACCTGTGAGCGTGACCCTCAACTTCCTCCCCGGCGAGACTTCACAGGGCGTCCCCGTCTCGGTCTTCGGCGACGCGTTCGACGAGCCGGACGAGACCTTCAGCCTCGTCCTCTCGGCCCCCGTCAACGCCACGCTCGGGCGCGCGCAGGGTCAGGGCCGAATCGTCAACGACGACGCGCCGAAGCTTCATTTCGGCGCGCCGGCCTACGACGTGGGCGAGGGCGCGGGCGGCATCGAGGTCACCGTCACGCGCTCGGGCGACACGCGCGGCGCCGCGAGCGTCGCCTACTCGACGAGCGACGGCACGGCCTCCGAGCGCAGGGACTACACGACCGCGCTCGGGACGCTCAACTTCGCCGCGGGCGAGACCGCCAAAACCTTCATCCTGCTCGTGACTCAGGACTCCTGGAGCGAAGGGAACGAGTTCGCCAACGTCACGCTGAGCACCCCCGCCGGCAGCGCCATCGGCGCGCCCGGCGCGGCCGTCGTCCGCATCATCGACGACGACGCGTCGCCGTCGCCGGGCAACCCGATAGACACCTCCGAGGTCTTCGTCCGGCAGCACTACCACGACTTCCTCAACCGCGAGGCCGACGCCGCGGGGCTCGCCTTCTGGGTAGGTGACATCGAGCAGTGCGGCGCGGACTCGCGGTGTCGGGAGGTGAAGAGGATTAACGTGTCGGCCGCCTTCTTCCTCTCCATCGAATTTCAGGAGACTGGCTACCTCGCCTACCGCGCGTACAAGGCCGCCTACGGCGACGCGACCTCGCCGAACGTGAGCGTGCCCGTGCCCGTCATACGCTTTCGCGAGTTCCTGGCGGACGCGCAGCGCATCGGCCGGGGCGTGCGGGTCGGCATCGGCGACTGGCGGGCGCAGCTCGAAGCGAACAAGGACGCCTTCGCCGGCGAGTTCGTCCGGCGACCTCGCTTCATCGCGGAGTACCCGCTCTCGATGACGGCGGCGCAGTTCGTGGACAAGCTCGACCAGAACGCGGGCGGCGTGCTCTCGCAGTCGGAGCGGGATCAGCTCGTGGCCGCGCTGTCGGCCGCCCCGGACGTGACGCAGGGCCGCGCGCGCGCCCTCCGGACTGTCGCCGAGGACGCAGACCTCCGCCGGGGCGAGACGAACCGCGCCTTCGTGCTGATGCAGTTCTACGGCTACCTGAGAAGGAACCCGGACGACCCGCAGGACACCGACTTCCGCGGCTGGAAGTTCTGGCTCGACAAGCTCAACGAGTTCAACGGCAACTTCGTCCAGGCCGAGATGGTCAAAGCCTTCCTCGACTCGATAGAGTATCGAACCAGATTCGCGCCGTAGCGTCCTGCCGGGGCGCGGTCGGCCGGCCTCCCATGACGCGCCGCGCGCCCGTCTCAATTAACCGGCCCCGCGTGCGGAGGGCTGGCCGGTTGAGCCGCGAAAATTGATCTGGAATGAGGAAGGCCATCAACGGGCATGCCCGGAAGAGGCCGCCTGAACTTGACTTGAACTCCGCCCGCAGTGCGTCCGCCCTCTTCGCGGTCGCGCACGGTGACACTTAACAACCATTTAAGATTCCATTCACCGTGTCGTAATCAGTCTCTCGTAAGATTCATATCCGAGATGTCGCATGTCCCGCCCGGCGCGCGCCCACAAGGGGGGCCGGTGCGAGCCCCGCCCGCGGGCCCCTCGCGGGAGACGTCGGCTTCTACAACTGACCCTATCAAAACTGAAAACTTCGAGATGAATCCACAGGAGAAGACTATGCGACTCAGCAAGCGAGCCAACCACGGGGTGTGCCGCAGGGCGGTAAACGTCTGGCTGCTGCTCACCTGCCTCGGTGTCGGCCTGGCGCTGTCCCCGGCGCCCGCGCTGGCCCAGTCCGGCCCCTCGGGCACGCTGTCCGGCGTCGTGCAGGACCCCAACGACGCCGTAGTGTCCGGCGTCCGGGTGACGATCAGGAACACGGGGACGGGCCTGAGCCGTACGACCGTGACGAACGAAGAGGGGCGCTGGACGTTCCCGGCGCTGCCCGTCGGCACCTACGAACTCACCTATGAGGTCGCGAACTTCAAGACCCTGAAGAGGTCGAACGTGCAGGTTGAGGCCGGCCGAGCAGCTCGTGGCCGTGCCCACCTCGACCCGCAGCTTCACGCAGCTCCTCTCGGCCGAGGCGGGCGTCAACACTGACCTCTCGCCGGCGCTGACCAACGGCAACGGTAACCAGAGCCCTTCGGTTAACGGCACGCGCACGACCTCGACGAGCCTCTCCTTCAACGGCGTGGACGCGACCAACATCACGTCGAACGAGGGCTCGCTCAACAACAACATCGCGCCCGCGCCCGAGACGCTCTCCGAGGTCAAGCTCCAGACCTCACTCTACGACGCCTCGACGGGCAGGTCAGGCGGGGGCAACTTCCAGCTCATCACCAAGAGCGGGGACAACGAGTTCCACGGCTCGGGCTACCTCTACCTCCAGAACGAGAAGTTCAACGCCAACGACTTCTTCTTCAACAAGGACGGCATCGACCGCCCGAAGGCGCGGCGCAACGAGGGCGGCTTCACCATCGGCGGCCCCCTCGTCAAAGACCGCTTCTTCTTCTTCGGCGGGTACCAGCGGACGACGGCCGACACCGGCTTCGTCCCGACGGCCTCGTCCATCACGGTGCTGCCGCGGGCGCTCGCCCTCATCAGCGGCGAGCGCACGAAGGAGAACGTCTTCGACGCCTTCCGCGCCCTGAACCCCGGCATCACGGCCTCGATCCCTACGCCCGCTGCCATCTCCGACGTGGCGATTCGGCTCCTGAATCTGCGGAACCCGGCCACGGGCGACTTCGTCGTCGGGGCCCCGCGCGGCTCCAACGTCGTCGGCCGCGACGCGGACGTCGCAGGCTCGGTCGGCGGCAACCCCCTCATCCGCCAGCGCAACGTCTTCCCGGCCCGGTTCCGGCAGGACCAGTTCACCGTCAAGCTCGACGGGCGGCTCACCCCACAAAACACGCTGACGGGGACGCTCTTCTGGTCCGACTTTCCCGGCCTCGACCCGTTCCCCGACCCGGGCAGCCTGGCCTCGCCGTTCGTCCTGCGCCGCGCCGACCGCAACCGCACGCTGGCGATCTCCGACCAGCACGTCTCCGGCCCGCGCTTCATCAACGAGGCGAGGTTCGGCTTCTTCCTGCTCGACAACACGCGCCGCCTCGACGACCCGTTCCTCGCGATCACCAACGAGTCGGTCGGCATCCCGAACCCGGCCGTGGCGTTCGACTCCAGCCCCTCGACGCTCCGGCTCGGCCACTACGTCGGCCGCCCCGGCACCCTCCTGGAGCGGTTCTCGTTCGGCGGCCCCAACGACTCTTTCAACGAGCGGCTTCAGAAGACGTTCAGCTTCGCCGACAACATGACGGCCGTCCTCGGTGACCACACGCTGCGATTCGGGGGCGAGTTCAAGCGCCACAGCTACGACACCAGCCTCCCGGAGGAGCAGGCCACGGAGTTCGAGAAGTACGACAACTTCACGCAGCTCCTGCGCGGCGTCGCCACCGAGGCCGACACGCAGTTCGGCATCACGGGGAAGAGCTTCCGCTTCCGCGACCTCTCGGCCTACGTCGCCGACGACTGGAAGCTCGGCCGCAAGTTGACGCTTAACCTGGGGCTGCGCTGGGAGTGGTTCGGCTGGCCGGAGGAGGTGAACGGGCGCATCGGCAACTTCGACCCCGCCCTCATCACCGACTTCGACAATCCGCTGGGCGGCTTCATCGCCGCGTCGAACGCCCGGCCGACGGGCTTCGCCTCGGTCGACCAGGCCCTCGCGGCCACGGCCTCCGCCGGGACGAAGCACACGCTGAACGGGCAGGACCTGAACAACTTCGCGCCGCGCGTCGGCCTCGCCTACTCGCCATTCGGCGACAGCCGAATGGTGATCCGCGGCGGCTACGGCCTCTTCTATGACCGACCCAGCGCGGCCTTCATCAACACCGTCTTCAGCAACTACCCCTTCCTGCGCGAGGTCGAGGTGACGTTCCCCACCGGCGCCGTCCCGCTCACCACCGCCTTCTCGCAGCAGGACCCGAACTTCCCCTTCAACCGGTATCTGCCCAACCGCGTCGTCCGCACGGGCGGCGCCGCGGGGACGTATCAGATTCGCGACAACACGAGCGTCACGCGCGGCGCCGACGGCACGCTCAACCCGACGGACCCGGCGACGGGGCAGCCCTTCCGGGGCAACATCGCCGAGACGTTCGAGTTCCGCGCCATCGACCGCAACCTGAAGACGCCCTTCGTCCACCAGTGGAACGTGGGCGTCCAGTACGAGCTGGCGAAGAATATGCTCTTCGAGGCGCGTTACGTCGGGACAAAGGGCGACAGGCTCTTGCAGGCCGTCTCCTTCGCGCAAGGCTACGACCTGAACGACCCCGCGACGCCCGACCTCATCTTCGAGCGGTTCAACCAGGCGTACGTCGCCGCCGGGAGTCCCAACGGCCCGCTCAACTCCGGGACGACCGCGAGGCAGAGGGGCGCGGGCCGCGCATTCGGCTTCGCCAACCCCGCGCTCGGCGGGCTGCTCGACTACAACCTGGCGAACGCCTCAGGCGCGGTCATCAGCTTCGAGGCGCGCTCGCCCTTCCTCGGCTTCGACGTGCCCGAAGCCATCCGGCTCGGCAACCACGCCGACTCGGTCTACCACTCCGGCCAGTTCAGCCTGACTAAGAGGTTCTCGCGGGGGACGCAGTTCAACGCCGCCTACACGTGGTCGAAGTCCATCGACACCAGCTCGGCCGACCCGGGCTCGACGGCCGGCGGCGGAAAGCCCGACCTGCCGAACGTCGGCTTCACGGCGCAGGGCAACGCCTTCGACCTCAGCTCGAACCGCGCCGTCTCCGACTTCGACCGCCCGCACCGCTTCAGTGCCAGCTTCGTCCTCGACGTTCCGACCTTCGGCTCGTCCTCGAAGTTCCTGACGGGCTGGCAGCTCTCCGGCTTCGCCCAGGTGCAGTCGGGCGTGCCCTACTCGATCTTCTCGCCCGAGGTGACGGTCGGGACGGCGTCGCAGTACGGCAACACGCGCCTCGGCTCGGGCGGCCTCTACCGCCTCGCCTTCGGGCGGCCGAGCCTTTGCGGGTCGCTCGACCAACTGAGGCAGGCGGGCTCCGACCCGACCGAGCGGGCTTTCGACGCCTCGGCGCTCTGCTCGCCGCTCTCGCCGGCGGGCGGCTACCCGAATAACCGCGGTTTCGGCAGCCTCGGCCGCAACACCCTGCGCGGCCTGTGGCAGAAGCGCTTCGACATGGGGCTCTCGAAGAAGACCAACCTCACCGAGCGCGTCGGACTCGAGCTGCGGTGGGACGTCTTCAACGTCTTCAACAACGTCAACTTCGCCACGCCGAACAACGTCATCGGCGAGGCGGGGAGCGACTTCGGCAAGATCACCGACACGGTCGGCGGGCCGCGCGTGATGCAGTTCGGTCTCAAGTTGAAGTTCTAACCCGCGGGGCGACGAACACACGACGGTGCGTCCAGGCACGACCCGCGTCGACGCCCTTGCCACAGACTGACACTCGCATGATCGAACGGACGCTAATGACGGCCAGGACGACGCCGGACGAGGAAGGGGCAGGCTCTTTCCGCGCGGGCGGGGAGGACGAAGTCTACGACGACGGGCACCTGCGAGTAGAGCACAACAACTATTATGTGGCCTGCCGCGCCGGGCGGATGCGGCTCACCCGCCTCGAGTTCCTGCTCTTGTCGAGGCTCGTCCGCAGCCCCGACCGCGTCGTGAAGTCCGAAGAGCTGTGGGAGTACGCCTGGGGGGAGGCGAGGCCCTACAACCCCGGGAGCCTACACGTACACATGTACCGCCTGCGCAAGCAGTGCGGCCCGTCCGGCGTCCGCATCAGGAGTATGCCCCACGTCGGTTATAGCATCTCGCCCGGGCGCTGCCGCCAGGATTGACTTCGGCCGCGCGGCGAACTCCGGGCGGCCCGGCATGAGCCGGGCCGCCCGGCCCTTTCCAGCTAACCCCGCTGGATTTCGGCTGGTCGCCGACACTTCAACCCCCAGCCCATTGCCCCGCGCCCTTCGGGGCGCGGACGACCTCCACTGCCGTCGAGCCCGTTGCGTAATAACGACTACGTCCGAGTTTCCCGCATCTTCGGCGGCGCAAGGGCGGGCTGCGTCTGCGGTATTACCAATCTTCGGCGACGCATTTCGCGCCACACGATGAAGCGCGCGATACACAGGGACGAGCAGAGCCGGAGGTCGCCGGCCGTCACTTCGATGGCGTGAACGAGTCTCTTCACGCGCCCCTCACCCCCCAACGTGAATCGCCGGCCGACGCTCGGGGTCGGGCTCGACCTGGCGCAGTATCTCGTGCGTGATGGGTGCGGTGTCTCCCTCGCCGAAGGCGACATACCGCACCATGTATTGCAGCGGGTTGCCCTCGCTCCAGCCGAAGTAGGCGTGGGGGATTTTCCCGCTCGTGTCACGCAGGTAGAGCATGAAGGCCGCGATGGCGTTCGGCACCGCCGGGCTCTCCGCGCGCAGCACGCGGTGACCCTCAACGTCGACGCCCTGGACCTCGAGCACGCCGGAGAACTCCGAGGCGTCGCCCGGCTTAACCTCGAAGAAGAGGACGGGGTCCCGCGTCGGGATGTGATTGTCCAGGCGCTTCTCCCTCTCTTTGGCGCGGTATTCACTGGCGTCCCCCGTGTCGCGGCGGTTAGCCACGATGCGGATTTGACTGCCCTTGCTCACCAGCTCGCTAATAAACCTCCGCGCCGTCTCGTCCAACTCGATCCTGTCCACGCGCAGCTCGGTCGTGCGCCAGATTCTCGACATGAACGAGGCGGCGACTATGGCGAGGATGAAGAACGAGGCGATCTTGATGCCCTCCGGGCGCTCGTGAATGTTCTGGACGGTCGTGTAGAAGAAGACGAGAGAGATGAGCAGGAAGGGGATCCAGACCTTCCCCCTTCTCCGGGCCGAAAGCGAGACGGCGATGGCCGCCGAGCTCATCAGGACGAGCACGCCCGTGGCGTACGCGCCCCCCTGCGCCTCGACGTCCGCGTCGAAGACGACCGTCACCACGACCGCGACCACCGTGTAGATGAGCACGAGCGGCCTGTTAGCCCGCGCCCAGGTCGGGGCCATGCCGTAGCGCGGCAGGTAGCGCGGCACGATGTTCAAAAGGCCGGCCAGCGCCGACGCCCCGGCGAACCAGAGGATGGCGATGGTGCTCAGGTCGTAGAGCGTGCCGAAGGCGTTCCCGAAGAACTCGTAGGCGAGGAAGGCGAGGGCGCGGCCGTAAGCCTTCCCGCCGGCGTGCCCGCCGGGCGGCGGCGCGGCGAACTCGTGCGGCGGGATGAGGGTCGCGGTCACGAAACTACTCGTGATCAGCATCACGCTCATGATGAGCGCGGCCGAAGTCAGCAGTTTTTTCGTGTTGCGGACACGCCCCGCCGGGCGCTTGGCCTCGTCGCCGGCGTCGCCTTTGACCAGCGGCATGACGGCGACGCCCGTCTCGAACCCGGAAAGGCCGAGCGCCAGCTTCGGGAACAGCAGCAGCGCGATGGCAATCACCATCAGGGGGTTGCCGCCCACCCCCGGCCCGTTGAAGAGCGCGTCCTTCCAGCGCGGCAGCACCTCCGGGTGGAGCGCCATCTCGTAGAGGCCGCGCCCGACGGTGATCAGGTTGAGCAGAAGGTAGGCGGCGACCAGGAGGACCGCGATCCCGATCGCCTCCTTAAAGCCCTTGAGAAATACCGCCCCTAACAGCGTGATTAGCGCGATCGTGACGCCGACGCGGTGCTCCAGGAAGTGGGGCGTGTACGGGTTCTCCAGGATGTGGGCGGTGGCGTCCGCGGCCGAGAGCGTGATGGTGATGATGAAGTCGGTCGCCACGAACCCGAGGAGCACCAGCACGAAGAGCTTGCCCTTCCAGCGCGGGAGCAGGTGTTCGAGCATGGAAATGGAGCCCTCGCCGTGCGGGCTTTCCTCGGCTACCCGGCGGTAGATCGGCAGCGCGCCGAAGAGCGTCAGGAGCACCAGCACGAGCGTGGCGACGGGCGAGAGCGCCCCGGCGGCGAGGAAGGCGATGCCCGGCTGGTAGCCGAGCGTCGAGAAATAGTCCACGCCCGTCAGGCACATCACCTTCCACCAGGGGTGCTCGTGGTGTCTGCCTTCCGGCTCGTGCGGCCCCTCGGGCGTCTGCGTCTCGTGGAGCCCTTTGAACAGCCAACGCTTGAGGCGACCCCGGCTGTTAAGTCGGCTCCCCGAGCCCCGTCCCATAGCCTTCACAGTTGCCATGATCCTTTACCCCGCCGTCCCCGACGCTGTCCGCCCTGCGTGAAACAGAAAGAGGCGCGGGGCGATATGCCCCGCGCCTCCGAAAACCAATCGCGGACAGGTGCCCTTCCAAACAGAGCCTACGAGGTTAGCTGTCGGGCTCGGACTAGGAAGTGTCCTACACGAAGGAGGCAACAAAGCCCCTTCATGATTCGCCCCGTGCCGCGCCCGGCAGGGCGCTGGCGGTGGTTCCCCCGCGCCGCCCGTCCCGCGCCGGCTCGGGCGCGGCGGGCGACTTCGGCAGACAGATTGTCAACGTCCGGATGGTAACCCCCGGCGCGTAAGGATTGCGTAAAGGGTTTATAAAAAGTTTGTAAAGGCGGGACCCGGGGCGGCTCTTTAGGAGTCGGGGTTAAAGCGGTAGCCGACCCACGGCTCGGTGAGGAGGTAACGCGGTGAGGATGGGTTCGGCTCGATCTTCTTGCGGAGCTGGCCGACGAAGACGCGCAGGTACTCGCCCTGCTCCGTGTAATTGCTGCCCCAGACCGCGCCGAGCAGCGTGTGGTGTGTGAGGACCTTGCCGGCGTTCTGCACGAAGTGCACGAGCAGGTCGTACTCTTTGGGCGTGAGGTGGACTTGCGTCCCGCGCACGAAGACGACGCGACCTTCGAGGTCGACGCGGAAATCCCCGACCTCCAGCACCGCCGGCGCGACTTCACTCCTGGGTGACGCCGCCGCCCGCCGCAGTTGGGCGCGCACGCGCGCCAGCAGCTCGTCCATCCCGAAGGGCTTAGTCACGTAGTCGTCGGCGCCGGAGTCCAGCGCCTCGACCTTCGTCTTCTCCTCGCCACGCACCGAGAGGATGATGATCGGTATGTGCGAGATTTCGCGAAGGCGTCGGCACAGCCCCAGCCCGTCCAGATTCGGCATCGAGAGGTCTGTCACGACGAGGTCCGGGTGCCAGTCGCTAAAAGTCTCGAGCGCCGAGAGGCCGTCGGCGGCGACGCGCACGTCGTACCCGTGTGTCTTCAGTCCCGTACGCAGGACGCGCCCGATCTGCGGCTCGTCGTCGACTACGAGGATGCGCGGCTGCTGACTCATAACACTCGGTCGTGTCGGGGCGGGAGGGATCCTTCCGGGAGGAGGCCGGGGCCGACTCCCGGCGGGGCGCCCGCGTCCGCGACCGGGAGGGTGAATGCGACGCGGGTCGCCATGCCGTCACCGCCGTCTTCGATCCAGATGCGCCCGCCGTGCGCCTCGACGATTCCTTTGGCGATCGCCAGACCCAGCCCCGTCCCCTTCGGATTGCGGCCGTCGCCCGCGTCGCCGTCCCGGGTGGCGCGGAAGAACTTATCGAACACCCGCTCGCGGAGCGCCGGCGGGACGCCCTCCCCTTCATTCTCCACGGCGATTTGAATCACATGGTTGTCGGGACACGCCGCCGTGACGAGGATGGGCGTCCTTGCCGGAGAATATTTCGCCGCGTTGTCTATCAGCGTGAAGACTACCTCGGACACCGCGCGCGGGTCGACTCGCACGACGGGCATTTCGTCCCGGATGTCGACCCTCACCTGGTGCTGCCGCGTGAGCGGCTCGGCACGACTAATGGCCGCCGCGACTATCTCGTCGACGGCCCCCCAACTTCGGCGCAGGTGCATTTCGCCCGCCTCAATGCGCGCGAGCTCGATCAGCCCCTCGACGAAGCGGTTGAGCCTGTCGCTCTCTTCGTCGATCACCTCCAGCATTTCCCGCCGCTCCTCGGCGGCGAGGGTTATCGACCCTCCGCCATTCGCTTTAGCCCGCAGCTCGTCCAGCAGGGTGCTGACCGAGGCCTTGATCGAGGTGAGGGGGGTGCGGATGTCGTGGGTGACCGCGTCCAGAAGCGCCGACTTCAGCTTCTCGCTCTGCCGGAGCGCTTCGGCGTGGCTCGCCCGCTCGAAGGCGCCGCGCAGTTCTTCGTAGAGGCGCTCGATCTCGTGGCGCCCAGCCTCGGCCTCCTCCGTCCGGCGCTTCGCGTGCGCCGAGAGCTGGCCGACCGTGACGGCGGTGATGAGGAAGGCGATCAGAGCGATCCAGTTATCCCAGGCGTCGACCGTCAGCGTGCCGTGCGGCGGCAGGAAGAAGAAATTGAAGCACAAGACGCCGAGGAGTGAGGCCGCCACGGCCGGCCGCGACCCCCACCAGGTGGCGACGAAAAGCACGACGAGCAGGAGGGCGAGGGCGACCGTCGCGGCGTTGACATGTCCGCCGAACAGCTTCAGCGCGGCGGTCACGGCCGCCACACCGGCGGTCGCCGCAAAATACCCCGCCCGACTGTTCCCCGGCGTCACCAACCTCATATTGTTTAGGCTCTAGAGTAGCAAAGCAGCTCTAGAGGGGGTTTGCTTTCGAGTAGCTTGAGTAACTCGCGCGACAAGTTTTTGTCCCGGTGATTGAACCCATACGCGCACTCCTTCGAGTGCGCGTCGAAGGTCCCCGCCGGGATGCGGTTGAACTTCTGGAGGCGACGCCTGGCGAAACCCCGGAAGCTCTCGACGCCGTTAACGTGATGCGTGCCCCGCGCGAACTCGTCCCGACCGTGGTGAACTCTAAAGTGCTTTGCATACCCGACATCAACCAGGCCGTCGTGACCGCGCCGACCGTCCATCTCGGTAGCTTAGCACTTTCAATCATGCGGTTTGCTACTCTAGAGCCTGGTGTAAAAGCACAGGCTCATTTCCGCATGGCCGACACCACACCTCGTCGCACAGCTCATCCGAGCTCCGACCGCAGCCCCGCGCTCTCCCGGACACACGCTGAAGCACCACCATGGCGCGGCCGTCATCCTTCCGGGTAAAAAACAAAGAGAGTGCAGCCCGTAGAACTCTGTGGCACGTGTGAAGAGCCGGCGGGGTTATGAATGAATGTGCCGGCAGGGTAGTCACGCACCCCGTCGTTGAAGACTCCCGAGATGACGTAAACCTCTTCCGGCCCAGGCTCGTGCACGTCCAGCCCTTCCCAGCAACAACCGGGAGCGATCTCCAGCACATGGGCGCTGGCTCCGTTCTCGCCTTTCCACAACGGGCGGAGCCTGATTCCTTTGAATAGCTCTCTGACCGGCGAACTTTCAACATCGGACCAACTTATCTCAGGCATACGCTCCCCCTTCCTCCTCGGCGGCGTTTGGGTGACAGCCTTGACCGAGTCCGCGCCAACAACGTGAGCACTTTCTCACGCGCCAAGTTCGATGCGTTGATAGGCACATTAAAATCTTGCGGGCCGGTGCGGTGGTTAAAGCTACTACTCCGCGAGGTCGAGCCAGCCCCCCACCCCGGCCCGAAGCGCATTCTGGTACACGACCGAGGCGGCGGCCACGTCCTGCAACGCCGTGCCGGTGGAATCGAAGATGATGACCTCTTCGTCCGACGTGCGCCCGGGCGTCCGCGCCGCCACGATCGCGCCCAACTCCGCGTACACGTCGGATTTGTCCATGACCCCGGCCGCTATCGCGTGATGAAGATCGCCAATTGTCGCGCACTGCTCCAG
This sequence comes from Acidobacteriota bacterium, assembly GCA_020200135.1. GTDB lineage: Bacteria > Acidobacteriota > Blastocatellia > Pyrinomonadales > Pyrinomonadaceae > QHXN01. The sequence goes on from JAIVJI010000096.1 coordinate 43,737, forward strand.
AACGTCGACGACGACTTTATTCGAGGCCATAAGCGCCGGGTCCAGTTCCTGCTTCAAAGGGTTGTCCGCGCCCACGGCCGCGACAAACGTGCCGGCGCGTACATGCTCCTGCATCAAGAATGGTCGCCTCGACGGCGTGCAGGTGACGCAGACGTCACTCGCTCCGAGCGCGCCCGGCAGGTCCGTAACGGGTATAACCTCCGTCCTCAGCTCCTCTGACATCTCATCCGCGAACTTGCCGGCCAGGACCTCATCCCGGTCGTAGGCGTACACCCTTGCGAGCCGGATCACCTGCGCCAGGGATTTCAACTGGGCCCGCCCCTGCACGCCGCAGCCGCAGACGGTGGCCGCCTTCGAATCAGGTCTGGCCAGGTACTTCGCGGCGACGGCGGTCGCCGCCCCGGTGCGCAGGGCCGTGATTTCAATCGAATCCATCAGGGCCAGCGGGTAGCCGCTTTCGCCGTCGTGGAGCGCGATAACCCCTTGAATCGTGGGCAGTCCCCACCGACTCGTGTTCCGGGGGAAGTTCCCGTTCACTTTCGCCGCGTAATAGGTCCCGGCCGCGAGCTTGAGGCCGGCAGACTTGATGTGAAAGCCGCCGTCCCCCGTCAGCGTCTCCAGGACTCCCGGCGGTAAGCTTTGCCCCTCCTCATTCAGCCGGAACGCCTCTTCGACGGCCCCGATGCACTCACCGAGGCTCAGGAGCGACGCGACTTCGGAGCGTTTGAGAATCAGAGTGCCGTCAGGCTTCATAAGCGGCCTCGGTGCGCAAGTCTTGCGGGAATTTGTAACAGTCGTTACAATCAACTTCGGTTACTATACGTTATGGGTCTAAGAGAAGCCAGGCCGGAGTGGATGCTCCTCATCCACCTGTTACCGCCGAAGCCCACCTCCCTGCGCGTGCGCGCCTGGCGCAAGTTGCAGAGGCTCGGCGCGCTCCCGCTCAAGAACTCGGTCTACGTGCTGCCCTTCAACGAGAAGACGCACGAGGACTTCCAGTGGCTCAAGCAGGAGATCGAGGGGGCGGGCGGGGAGGCGACCGTCTTCCGCGCCGGCTCCGTGGAAGGCGCGACGGACGAAGAGATCATCGACGCCTTCCGCAAAGCGCGCGACGAGGAGTATGCCCGGCTCGCGGCCGAACTCGACGGGTTGACGGGTGCCGCCCGCGAGCAGAAGCGGGGCGGCCACCTCTCGGCCGGGAGGCTCGGCGGGTACGAGGCCGGGCTCGACAAACTGCACGCCGAGTTGGAGCGTGTTATCTCCACCGACTTCTTCGGCGCCCGGGGCCGTGTGGCGGCAACGGCGGCCTATGAGCGGTGCCGGAAGGCCCTCCGGGCGTCGCAGGATCGGCGGGGCGACGGCAAAGAGGCGGGCGCGACAAAAAGCGATGTGCTGCATCTCCCTCAGTACCAGGGCCGGCGCTGGGTGACGCGCCGCAACCTGCACATCGACCGCCTGGCCTCCGCTTGGCTGATCAGGCAGTTCATCGACAGGCGGCCGCGCTTCCACTTCGTCGCCGAGGGCGAGCGGGTCGAGGGCGGCATCCCCTTCGACATGTTCGGGGCGGAGTTCACACACCGGGGTGATGACTGCACCTTCGAGACTTTAATCAAGCGGTTCAGACTCGGCGACGACCACGCCTTGGGCCAGCTCGCCGAGATCGTCCACGACATCGACCTCAAAGACGACAAGTTCAACCGGCTCGAAGCCGCGGGCGTCAACGCGACCGTGACGGGGCTCTCCGAGCTGCTCAAAGACGACCGCAAACTCCTCCAGCAATCCGGCGTGATCTTCGACGGCCTGTACGCGCTGCTGAGCGTGGACGCCGGCAAAGACAAGGGGGAGGGGGGTGGCGGTAAAAAGCGGGGCCGCGGGGCCGGCGCGGGCGGACGAAAGAAGTCAGGTTAAGGCGCGAGCAGCTTCTCCTTCCGGGACGGGCTCTGCGGCACGTACACGCCGCGCTTCGACTTCGGGGGGCTGCGCTACGGGCTCGACGGCTTTGACGACGCGGGCGGACGGGGCTTGAGGGCGCTTTTAAAAATGCCGTTCTTTAAGTTTGAATAATCCGCAGACATTCGACCGTGGCTGAGAGCAAAGAACAGCCCTCGACGTTCCCGAGCGCGACGACACGCCGCCGACGCGCCGCAGATTATTTAGGGTTGGAGCGCAACGTCGTCATCGTCTCGGCCGTCGTCTTCCTGCTCGGGTTCGGCGAGGAGCTGTGGAAGCGCTACCTGCCGAAGTATCTGGAGGCGCTCGGGGCCGGCGTCGGGGTCATCGGGCTGTTCGGCACGGCGAAGGACTTCTTCGACGCCGTCTACCAGTACCCCGGCGGCCGGCTCGCCGACCGTGTGGGACGGCGCCGCGCCTTCCTCGCCTTCATCGCGCTGGCCTCGGTCGGGTATCTGGTCTACCTGCTCAGCCCCTCGTGGCCATTCGTCTTCCTCGGCCTCGCCCTCTCGATGGCCTGGCAAAGCATGGCGAGCCCGGCCGTCTTCGCAGTCATCGGCGACGCGCTCCCGAGGGAGCGGCGGGCGATGGGCTTCACCCTCCAGTCGATGTTGAAGCGCGTTCCGATGGCCGCCGCGCCGCTCCTCGGCGGGGGGCTGATCGCCTGGGCCGGAGTCGTCTCGGGGGTGCGCCTGGGGCTCGTCATCATGTTGGCGCTCGCCGGCGTCGGCGCGGCCCTGACGCTGGCCATCAACCTGCCGGTGGTGGTCGGCGCTCCCGCCAACATCAAAGGCGTCTGGCGCTCGTTCCACGGCGCGCTCAAGCGGCTCCTCGTCTCCGACATCATCATCCGGACGTGTGAGGGGATGGCCGAGATCTTCATCATCCTCTACGCGACGAACGTGACCGGCATCAGCCTCCCCCAGTACGGCGTACTCTTCGCCGTCCAGATGGTCACGGCCATCCTCGTCTACATCCCGGCGGCGAAAGTGGCAGACCGCGTGGGCCGGAAGCCCTTCGTCATCGCCACCTTCGTCTGTTTCGCGCTCTTCCCCGTGGCGGTCGTGCTGGCGCGGAGTTTCGCCGCGTTGGTCTTCGCCTTCGTCGTCGGGGGACTGAGGGAGATAGGCGAGCCTTCGCGCAAGGCGATGATCGTCGACTTCGCCGAGCCGCACCTGCGCGCGCGCACCGTGGGCCTGTACTACCTCGTGCGGGGCCTGACGATCACGCCGGCCGCGGCGCTCGGCGGGCTGCTGTGGAAGGTCGAGCCGCAGGCGCCCTTCGTCGCCGCCGGCATCATCGGCATCGTCGGAACGATAGTCTTCGCCTCCACCGTCGAGGAGCGGCACGCAAGTTAAAGGGGCGAACCGGTTGAGATCGGTTCGGGAATCCCCGCCGGGTAATCGGCTCCGCCGCGAAAGACAGTATGTAGGTAACGAAAAAGGCCGTCGGCGAGATAACCTTTTTCGATGACGTTCTGAGTCAACAGTCTACGGCGACCCCGGCGGCTTTCACATCATCAGCAGTCCGCGGCGGAGTCCCTGCATGACGGCCTCCGTGCGCGTCGAAACGTCGAGCTTGGCGAAGACCGAGGCCAGGTGAAACTTGACGGTGTGTTCCGAGATGTTCAGGCGCCAGGCGATCTCCTTGTTGCTTAAACCCTCGGCGAGCATCTCCAGCACCTCGCGTTCGCGCGGCGTGAGCGCCTCCCGCCCGGGTTCGGCGGGCGGCGGGCGGCGGCCCGCCCCCGGCGTTGCGAGCGGCCCCTCGACGTTCGGGGCCGGCCGCGATAGGAGCGCGGCCAAAGTCTCCGGGGCGAGCGCGGCGAGACCCGCGGAGACGGCCTCGACCGCCGCGATGATCTCGCCGGCTGTGGCCGCGGGCGGCAGCAGATCGCTTTGCAGACGGGGATGCGCTCGGCGCAGTTCACGGGGGGAAGGTTTGCTCGTCGGGCGGGTCGACGCGGAGTACGACGACGCCGTGCGCGCGCTGCTCGCGCCCTTCGATGGTCTGCGCGACGCGGCGCGCCGACGCGGCGACCTCCGCCTCTCCGACCACGCGCTTGCCGACGAGCATGTCCACCAGACCGTAGAGCGTCGATTCGAGCGCGTGGATGCGTTCGGCCGGTTGGCCATCGACGGTGTGCGAATGCATGGCGCCCTGCGTGGCCTGCCGCTCCAGCTCTTCGAGCGGCTTGAGCAGATCAGGTCCGGCGACTTTTTAAGGCGTGCCGCCTATCGAAGGCGGCGCACCGCCTGGCGAAAGAGGTGCCGGGCCGGAACTTTATTCCGGCCCGGCGCGGCACGCTTTGAGTCTCCCTCTTTGCCAACGCTCGGCCAGAGTTCAGTACACAAGGCGCCGCCTGGCCTTACCCTCGGCGGAGAGAGCGAAGCGCGGCTCTGAGTCGGTGTCTGCCCGCGTGACCTTGCTGGCGACGTATTCTCCGAGCGCCGGGCCGTGCTTGAAGCCGTGCCCCGAGCCGCCGCCGACGAGCCAGACGTTTTCGAAGTCGGGGTGGCGGTCGATGAGGAAGTCGCCGTTCGGGGTGTTCTCATACTGGCAGACGCGCGTCTCGACGACCGGCGCGTCACGCAGACCGGGCAGGAGGCGGGCCAGGTGCTCACGCGCTAACGCCAGCCCTTCGGCCGTCGCCAGCCGCTCGCCGGCGTCCGGGTCGAATGGCGGGCCGTGGGCGTCGATCGCGAGCTTGAAGCCACGGCCCTCCAGGTCGGGGGCGCCGTAGACCAGCTTCATAAAATCGACCCAGGCGGGCATGGCGGGCGTGGTGAAGGCGGGGTCGCCCGCCTCGACGCCGAAGAAGAAGACCTCCTGCCTCGTCGGCCGAATCCACTCCCCCAGCAGTCGGGGGAAGATTTTCGGCAGCCAGGGGCCGCAGGCGAAGACGAAGTTCGCGGCGGCGAGCTTGCGCCCGCTCCGCGTGTTGACCGAGTCCAGTCGCCCCCGGCCTTCGGGCGCGACGACGGCTTCGGGCAGGTAGGTGACGCCGCGGCCGACGGCCTCGCGGACGACCTCCCGGACGGCGCTGCGCGCCATGATGACCCCGCTGTCGGGCTCGAAGACGCCCCACGCGTCCGGGCCGAGGGTGAATTGAGGGAAGCGACCTTCTAACTCCGCCGGCGTCAGCCTCTCGAACTTAACGCCGACCCGAGCGAGTGTCTCGATGGTGGCGAGCGTGTAGGGGTCGTCGGCGTGCGCGAGCCACAGGACACCCGTGCGTTGGAAGAGGGGCCGGCCCACCTCGCGGAAGAAATCCTGCCAGAGCGCGAGCGAGCGCGCCGCCCAGCGCGTGTAGACCTCGTCGGCCCCGTAGCCCATGCGGATGATGCGCGATTCGCCGCCGGAGCTGGCGCGGCTGTGGGCCGGGCCGTAGCCGTCGAGCAGCGCCACGGCCTGGCCCGCTTCCCGCAGGCGGTAGGCAGTCCAGGCGCCGAAGACTCCGGCGCCGATGACGGCGGTGTCGTACGTCCGTTCCGCGTTCATAAAATGTCGCCGCCGGCTCTCGCAGTAGGCGGGCCTGGTTCGGCGTCCGCCGTAGGGGCTGAGGGCTCAAGGGTGGCTCGAATGCATCGCCACCGCCTTCCACGCCCCGCCTTTGTTGACGAGAGTCAGCGTGTAGAAGAACTCGAACGGGGCGGCGTCGGCCCCCGCGCCGGGGACCGCGGAGCGCTGCCGCAGCGACTTGCCGCGCACGACCGCGGCGTCGCCGTAGACGTCGACCGTCACGCCGCTCGTCTCCAGCCTCGTAAACTTCAGACGACCCGAGCCGAGCTCTTCCTGATGGAAGGCCGCCTCGGCGGCGGCGACTTCTTTCCTGACCTCCTCCTCGGCGCCGGGCAGCCTGGTCGCCTGCCAGCTCACGGCCTGCCACCTCCCGCCGCGCCTGAGGAAGGTGCCGGTGTTGAGGAACTTCGAGACCTCGGTCGCGCCGCCCCTCGTGGTCGTGCCGACGAGGCGGAAGGCGACGACGGCCGTGTCGCCGTACTGCTGGATGCGCACCTCCTCGGCGGTGTAGACGGTCACGGGGTCGCCGGCCTTTGGCGCCGGCGCCGAGCGCACGTCGCGCACGATGTCGGCCTTCCCGACCCGCCGCCCGGAGGAGCCAGTGTAGATCAGGTCTTCAGCCCAGAAGCGCTCGTGCACCGACGGGTCGTTGCGCCCGGCGCCGGCCAGGAACTCATTCAAAAGCCCCGTCAAGGCGGCGGCGTCCGGCGCCTGCGCGAAGACGAAGGCCGGAGAGAGCAATAACAAAAAGACTGATGAGAGAATCCGACTCATGCCTGTACTCCTCCCGTGACACCGTCAGGTAAATTAACGAGCGGGCGGCATAATATCCCGACCCGCGGGGCCGGTACAGAGTTTTCCGCGAAGCTACGGCGGAGGCAGTGCCACGCGATGATCCGCAATAGAGTTCGGGGCAGGCGGGGAAGTTGACTTTCCTTCCGTCTGATTAGATAGTCTGGCTACCTGTCAACGCTCCGACGGTTTGCGGAATCGGGTCGCGGACGCAAGGGCCCGCCGGAGCATCTGAAGGATGGACGGTCCCCGCCAAGTCGCCCCGGGGGGGACGGTCGGGTGTACTCCATTACATGGACCAACTCGTGCGGTTTTTATTCGGGCATGAGCGGGCCGTCTTTACGAACGGGCGCTTCGGCTTCGACCTGCGCCCACACCCCGCGTTACTCCTCATCGCCGCCCTCCTCATCCTGGCGTTCATCTACTTCGTGTACGTGCGCCCCGGCGCGCGGCTCGGCGGGGGGCGGCGGCTGGCGCTGATCTCGCTCCGCTCCGCCGTCTTCCTTCTGCTCTTCCTGCTGCTGCTCAAGCCGGTCGTCGTCGTGCCGTCGGTCGTACCGCGCAGCAGTTCCGTCGCCCTGCTCGCCGACGACTCGCGCAGCATGCAGATGGCGGACGGCCCCGGCGGGCAGAGCCGCTTCGAGGCGATGAGGGGCGTGCTCTTCTCCGCGGAGGGCTCGCTCGTGTCGCGCCTCGGCGAGAGGTTCAAAACGGAGACTTACGGATTCTCGGGCGAACTCAACGGGGTCAGCGGCGGGGCGGGGCTCTCGGGCGAGGGGTTGTCGAGCGATTTGGGTGGGGCGATTTCCGAGGCCGCCAGGCGCTCGGCGGGCGCGCCGCTGACGGCCATCGTGCTCTTTTCGGACGGCGCCGCCAACGTCAACACCGACCTCGGCGGCGAGCTGCGGAACCTGCGCGCGCGCGGACTGCCCGTCTACACCGTCGGGGTGGGGAGCACGCGCCGCGCCGCCGACGCCGAGCTGCTCCGCGTAAATCTCCCCCGCCGCGTGCTCGTCGGTTCGAGCATGGAGGTCGAGGCGCTGGTGCGCGCGTCCGGCTACGGCGCGACGAAGGTGAGGATCGCCGCGAGCGAGGACGGCCGCGCCGTGAAGACCGAGGAGTTCTCGCTGCGGGGGGGCGAGGCGGAGGTCGTCCGCATGGAGCTGGTCCCGGCGGCGCCGGGCACACACCGCTACACCTTCGAGGTCCAGCCGCTCGAAGGCGAGCTGAGCCTGGAGAACAACCGGCGCGAGGCGCTCGCCGAAGTCGTCGAGGGGCCGCTGCGCGTGCTCTACGTCGAGGGCGAGCCGCGCTGGGAGCACGGCAAACTCCGCGACGCGCTCGGGCGCGACGAGAAGAACGTCGAGCTGGTCTCCATCCTCAGGACGGGCGAGAACAAGCTGTACCGGCAGGGCGTCTCGGGCGAGCGGGAGCTGGCGGACGGCTTCCCCGCGACCGAGGAGGAGCTGTTCGCCTACGACGGGCTGATGCTCGGGAGCGTCGAGGCCGGCTTCTTCACCGCGGAGCAACTGCGCGCGGTCGAGGCCTTCGTCGCGCGCCGCGGGGGCGGGCTGCTGGCCGTCGGCGGGCGCTTCGCCTTCGGCCGCGGCGGTTACGCGGGCACGCCCGTGGGCGACCTGCTCCCGCTCGCCATCGGGGGCGCCGGGGCGCGTTCGGCCGAGGGCGAGGGCGCCCCGTCATTCAAGGCGCTGCCCACGGCGCGCGGGGCCTCGCACCCGGTCACGCGCCTCGGCGAAGACGGGCGGGCGGGGCAGAAGATTTGGAACGACCTGCCGCCCGTCTCCGTGCCGGAGGCGCCCGCCGGGATCAAGCCCGGCGCGACCGTGCTCCTCGAAGCGCGGCGCGCGGGCGGTGAGGGGCGCGGGGGTGGGGCGTCCGTCCCGCTGCTCGCGCACCAGCGTTACGGCCGCGGCCACGTGCTCGCCTTCACCGCGTCCGACACCTGGCGCTGGCGGATGGGGATGGACTCGAAGAGCAACGCTCACGCGACCTTCTGGCGTCAGATGTTACGCTACCTCGTGCAGTTCTCGCCGCGTCAGTTCGAGGTCGCGGCCGAGCAGGCCGTCTACGCCCCCGGCGACGCCGTGCGCATCGTCGCCGACGTGAGGGACAAGAAGTTCCACCCCGTGGGCGACGCGAGCGCCTCGGCGCGCGTCGTCAAGCCCTCGGGGGCGACGGCGGATGTGCCGCTGCGGTTCACGGCGCGCGACGACGCGAACGTCTACGTCGGCGAGTTCAAGTCTGACGAGCTGGGGCGACACAGGGTCGAGCTGAGCGCCTCGGAGCCGACGGTCGGCGCCGCGGCGGCGCAGTCCGATTTCCTCGTCGCCGAGCTCAACCGCGAGTCCTACGACGCCGCGCTCAACGAGTCCCTGCTCAAGCGCATCGCCGCCGAGACGGGGGGCAAGTACTACACGCTCGACGAGGCCGACGCGCTCGTCGAAGACCTGACTTACAGGAAGACCGACAACTCGCGCCCCGTGGCCAAAGACCTCTGGGACATGCCGGTCAACTTCCTTCTGCTCGTGGGGCTGTTGAGCGGCGAGTGGTTCCTGCGCAAGCGGCACGGGCTGGTCTGAAAATTTCCCGAAGGGCATGTGGCATCGTCTCATCACAGCGCTCGCCTGGGGCTGCGTGGCGGCCGGCGTCGCGTGCGCGCAGACGGCGGCGCGGCCGGCGCCCGACCCGAACAAGTTCGCCGTCATCGTCGGCGGCGCGAGCGGCGACGAGGAGTACGCCGCGCGCTTCGCGCGGTGGACGGCCGAGCTGCGGCGCGCGCTCGTCGAGCGGCTGAGCTTCGACGAGGCGCGCGTCACCCTCCTGACCGAGTCGCCCGCGGGCGGCGGGGGGCGGCGCGCCACCGCGGAGGAACTCCGGCGCGCCTTCGCCTCGTTGCGCGCCGCGACGGGCCCCGACAGCATCGTCTTCGTCTTCCTCATCGGCCATGGCACGTTCGACGGCCGGGCGGCGAAGTTCAGCCTGGTCGGCCCGGACCTCGCGGCGTCGGATTACGCGGGCCATCTGAACGAGCTGCCGGCGCGGCGCGTCGTCGTCTTCAACATGGCGAGTGCGAGCGGCGAGTTCATCAAGCCGCTCTCGGGTCGCGGGCGCGTCGTCGTCACCGCGACGCGGAGCGGGCAGGAGCAGAACGCGACGCGCTTCCCCGAGCACTTCATCGCCGCCCTGGGGAGCCGCGAGGCGGACGCGGACCAGAACGGGCGCATCTCGGTCCTCGAAACCTTCAACTACGCCGCGCGCCTGACGGCGGAGCACTATTCGCGCGCGGGGAGGTTGGCGACCGAGCACGCCTTACTCGACGACAGCGGGGACGGCGTCGGCCACCCGTCGGCGGACGGCGGCGACGGCGCGCTCGCGCGCACCACTTACTTCGACTCGCTCACGGCCGAGCAGGCCGCGGCCAGCGCCGAGACCTTGAGGCTCCTGCGCGAGCGCGAGCGGCTCGAAGAGGAGGTCGAGCAACTCAAGTCGCGGAAGAGTCGGACGCCGGAGGCCGAGTACGAGGCCGAGCTGGAGAAGCTTCTGGTAAATCTCGCCAGGGTGAGCCGGAGCATCAGGAGAGGCGGGAAGTGAATTCAACCTGGAGCGCGGCGAGTACGCGCGCGCCGTCGAGCTTCTGGGCGCACGCCTGAAGTCAGACCCCGCGGACGCCGCGGCGCGGAGGCTCCTGCTGCGCGCGCGGCTGGAAGTCGGGCGTTACAGTGAGGCGGAGGCCGAGGCCCGGACGTTCCTGGAGGGGAGGCCGGAGGCGGGCGGCGTGCGCCACGAGCTGGCCGAGTCGCTGGCCGCGACCGGCCGTTACGGCGAGGCCCTGCGTGAGTTCGAGCGGGCGGCCGCAGACCTCTCGAAGGCCGGCGGCGCGCCGGCCGCGCGGCTCGAAAGCGACGTGCGCCGCGCGGAGGTGCTCGAACTGACGGGGCAGGAGGACGCGGCGCGTCAAATCTTCGACTCGCTCGTCAGGTACTACGACGAGCAGGAGCCGGGGGACGCGCCGTCGCTGACCGCCGCCGCGCGCGCGCACGAGCGGCTCGGGAAGTACCAGGACGCGGCGGCTCTCTACACCGAGGCGGTCGAGGCCGACCCGACATTCATCGAGGCGCACCTCGGCGCGGGCCGGCTCTTCACAGAGAAGTACAACTACGCGGAGGCGGCCGAGTTCTTCGCCGACGCGCTGAAGATCAACCCGAACAACGCGCGCGCGCACCTCGGCGTCGCCGCCAACCAGAGGCTCGAAGGCGGCGCGGAGATGACGGCCGCGCTCGCACGCGCCCTCGAAATCAACCCCAACCTCGTCGAGGCGCGCGCGCTCGCGGCCGCGCTGGAGCTGGAGGCCGGCGAGGACGACGACGCCTCGGCCGAGATCGAGAAGGGACTGCGCGTCAACCCGGGCTCGGCCGAAATACACGCGCTACGTGCCGCGCAGCTCTACCTGCAGGACAAGGACTTCGGGCCGGCCGCGGCGCAGGCGCTCGCCGTCAACCCGCGCGACGGCGCGCTCTACGAGACGCTGGCGCACTACGCGACCATCACGCGCCGCACTTCGGAGGCGGCCGAGTTCTCGCGCCGCGCCGTCGCGCTCCAGCCGAGGCTCTGGCGCGCGCACCTGAGTCTCGGGATGGCGCTCCTGCGGCTCGGCCGGATGGAGGAGGGGCGGGCCGCGGTCGAGAAGGCTTTCGAGGGCGACCCGTTCAACGTCTGGGCCAAGAACACGCTCGACCTGCTCGACGCGCTGCGCGACTTCCGCGAGACGAGGCGGGGCGCGTTCCGTATCAAGGCCGGGGCGCACGAGAGCGACGTGCTCGGGCCGCTCGCCGCCGACCTGCTCGAAGAGGCGGCGGCGAAGCTGACGGCCAAGTACCGCTTCACGCCGAAGGGCGACGTGGTGGTCGAGCTCTTCCCGAACCACGAAGACTTCGCCGTGCGGGCGCTGGGGCTGCCGGGCCTCGGGGCCCTCGGCGTCTGCTTCGGCCCCGTCATCGCGCAGGACTCGCCCTCCGCGCGCCCCGAGGGGCAGTTCAACTGGGGCAGCACGCTCTGGCACGAGTACGCGCACGTCATCACACTCCAGATGACCGACTACCGCATCCCGCGCTGGTTCTCCGAGGGGCTGTCGGTCTACGAGGAGCGGCGGGCCCGGCCCGGCTGGGGCGACGATTGGAACCCCTCGGTGTTGCGCGCCCTCGCCGTCGGGCGCTGGTTCAAGATCGCGGAGCTCGACGCGGGCTTCATGCGCCCGCGCCGCGCCGACGACGTGCCGCTCGCCTACTTCCAGGCGTCGCAGGTCGTCGAGTTCATCACAGACCGCTATGGCTTCGACGCCGTCCTCCGGATGCTCGCGCTCTACCGCGACAAGGCGCGCACCCCCGAAGTGCTGCGGCAGGCTTTGAAGCTGACCGAGGCCGAGTTCGACCGCGCCTTCGCGGAGTACGTCGGGGCGAAGGCGCGCCCGCTGCAACTGGCGCTCGGCGCCGCGGGGGCTGAGGAGGTGACGCGGCTGCCGAAGGACGAGGTGCTTAAGCGGCTCGGCGCGCAGGAGACCTTCGCGCTCCACCTGCGCGCGGGCGCGTTGTTCCGGGCCGAGGGCGACGCGGCGAGTGCGGCGCGCCACTTCAGGCGCGCCGCCGAGCTCTTCCCCTACTACACGGGGCCGGGCAACGCCTACGAGGCGATGGCGGACATCTTCGAGAAGCAGGCGGACGCGGAGGGCGCGGCGCTGGCGTTGGAGCTGCTCGTCAAGCTCGACGAGAACAACCTCGGCGCGCTCAGGCGGCTCGCGGGGCTGCGGCTCGAGCAGGGCGACCGCTCGCGCGCGTTGGAGGCGCTGCGCCTGAGCTTCTACGTCGCCCCCTTCGACCACGCGGCGCACGCGCGCGCGGGCGAGCTGTACCTCGAAAACAAGGACGGGACGGCCGCCCTCGCGGAGTTCGCCGCGGCGCTCGCCCTGCGCCCGCCCAACGTGGCCGAGGCCAACTACAACGTCGCCCGCGCCTATCACGCGCTCGGCCGCGCCGCCGAGGCGAAGCGCTCCGTGCTGCGCGCGCTCGAAGCCGCGCCCGCTTTCGAGAAGGCGCAGGAGTTACTACTTACGATTACGGGACAGTGAGGAGAGTGCATGGCGGTCGAGACAAACGTGCTGCGCGACGAGGAGCTGTTGGACAGGCTCTCGACGGCGCGCGAGGGACTGCTCAGGGAGATCCGCAAGGCCGTCAGGGGGCAGGACGAGGTGGTCGAGCTGGTCTTGCTCTCGCTCTTCGTGGGCGGGCACTCGATCATCACCGGCGTGCCGGGCCTCGCCAAGACGTTGCTCGTGCGCACCATCGCCTCGGTGCTCGACCTCTCATTCAAGCGCATCCAGTTCACCCCCGACCTGATGCCGGCCGACATCACCGGCACCGAGATCATCGAGGAGGACCGCGCCACGGGGCGCCGCGCGATGGAGTTCATCCGCGGCCCCGTCTTCGCCAACATCGTCCTCGCCGACGAGATCAACCGCACGCCGCCCAAGACGCAGTCGGCGCTGCTGGAGGCGATGCAGGAGGGGCGCGTCACCGTCCAGGGCGTGAGCTACGACCTGCCGCGCCCCTTCCACGTCCTCGCCACCCAGAACCCCATCGAGATGGAGGGCACCTACCCGCTGCCCGAGGCGCAGCTCGACCGCTTCATGTTCCAAATCAAGATCGGTTACCTGCCCGAGGAGGAGGAGGTGGCCGTCGTCAAGCAGACGACCTCGCCGCAGGAATACGAGTTCGAGCGGCTGATGACGGCCGAGGAGATCATCGCCTTCCAGCGCCTCGTCCGGCAGGTGCCGGTCTCGGACACCGTGGCGCGCTACGCCGTCCGCCTCGTCGGCGCGAGCCGCCCCGGCTCCGAAGGGGCGCCCGACTTCGTCAACCGCTGGGTGACGTGGGGCGCGAGCTTGAGGGCCTCGCAGTTCCTCGTCCTCGGCGGCAAGGCGCGCGCCATCCTGCGCGGCCGCTACAACGTCTCGTGCGAGGACGTGCGCGCGGTCGCGCCCGCGGTGCTGCGCCACCGCGTCCTGCTCAACTTCCAGGCGGAGGCCGAGCGGGTGGACTCCGACCACGTCGTCAAAAAATTGATCGAGGCCGTCCCGGAGCCGAAGTCCGGGCTGTGAGGAGGCGCCGGTGTGGTGGAGGCGTAACAGAAAAGGTGTCGGCGCGGGCGGGGCGGAAGGGGCGGCGCCCGCGGCCCCCAGCCAGGGGCCGCCGCGCTTCCTCGACCCGGAGGTGCTCGCGCGCATCGGCTCGCTGGAGCTGGTGGCGCGCGCCGTCGTCGAGGGCTTCATCTCGGGGCTGCACCGCTCGCCGTTCACGGGCTTCTCGACCGAGTTCGCCGAGTACCGGCAGTACAACCAGGGGGACGACCTGCGCTACCTCGACTGGCGCCTGTTCGGGCGCACCGACCGCTACTTCATCAAAAAGTACCGCGCCGACACCAACGCGCAGGTGACGCTGCTCGTGGACACGAGCGGCTCAATGCGCTACGCGGGGCGCGAGGGCGCGGTCACCAAGCTCCAGTACGCGCAGTTCCTCGCCGCCTCGCTGGCGCACCTCGCCGCGCGCCAGCACGACGCGGTCGGGCTCACGGCCTTCGGCGCGGACGTTCACACGCACGTCCCGGCGCTCAACCGCACGGGTCACATGCGGACGGTCTACGGGCGTCTCTCGACGCTCGAAGCGGGCGGCGAGACGCGCCTCGCCGACGCACTCCACCTGACGGCCGACCGCCTGACGCGGCGCGGCATCGTCGTCGTCGTGTCGGACTTCTACGAGGAGCCCGAGCGGCTCGCCGGCGCGTTCCAGCACCTGCGCTTCCGCGGGCACGACGTGGTGGCCTTCCAGGTGCTCGACCCCGTGGAGGCCGAGTTCGACTTCGACGACGCCGTGCTCCTGCTCGAAGACGCCGAGACCGCCGAGCAGTTGCCGGTGCTCCCGGACGTGGTCGCGCGCGGCTACCGCGAGCGCGTGGCCGCGCACCTCGCAGAGCTGCGGCGGACGGCCGCCGCCAACCGCGTCGACTTCGAGCTGGTCAGGACCGACAGCCCGCTCGATTTCGCGCTCACCTCTTTCCTGTCGCGGCGCGCGGGGAAGTGAGGAGAGGCGTGAACCGTGAGCCGTAAACCGTGAAAAGAAAGAACACGGTTTTACTCGTCACGGTTTACGGCTCACGGTTCACGCTCTGATACAGATGTCTTTCCTGAGTCCACTCTTCCTGCTGGGGTTGGCGGCGCTCGCCGCGCCGGTGCTGGTGCACCTCGTGCGCCGCGCGCGCGCGCGCCGCGTCGAGTTCCCGGCGCTCGCCTTCGTGCGCCAGGTGCCGCAGCGCACCCTCAGGCGCAGGACCCTGCACAACCTGCTGCTGCTGGCGCTGCGCTGCCTCGCGCTGCTGCTCATCGTCTTCGCCTTCACGCGCCCCTTCTTCACGGGCGCCGAGGCCGGGGCGGCCGCGTCGGGCGCGCGCCACACCGTCATCCTCCTCGACGCCTCGCTCAGCATGCGCCACGAGGGGCGCTTCGCCGAGGCCGTCCGGCGCGCCGACGCGCTCGTCGGCGAGGCGCAGGAGGGCGAGCGCTTCGCCCTCCTGACCTTCGACGAGGGTCACGAGGTCGTCGGCGGCTTGGACGCCGACCGCGGCGCCGTGCGCGCCGCGCTCGCGGGGCTCAAAGCGGGCTACGGGGCGACGGACTACGAGCAGGCCCTGCGCGGGGCCGAGGCGCTCTTCCGCGAGGCGAGGGGGGCGGACGCCAGACGCGTCCTCCTCATCTCCGACTTCCAGGCCACCGGCTGGGGCCCCGCGCGCGAGACGTTCAAACTCGCGGATGACGTGCGCCTCGCCCTGATCGAGGTCGGGGAGGGCGCGCCCGCGAACGCAGCCGTCACGAACGTGGAGGCGCGCGGGGCCGTCTACGGGCAGAAGTACCCGGACAGGCTGGCCGTCCACGTTAGCAACTTCGCCGAAGAGGGGCGCGGGCCCCTGACGCTCGACTTCCAGATCAACGACCAGACCGTCGAGAAGCGCGAGGTCACCCTCGCGCCGCGCGAGCAGAAGGTCATCGAGTTCACGGGCTTCAACCTGGCCGAAGGGCCGAACCGCTGCGTCGTCAGACTCCGCGCCGAAGACTTCGCGCCGGACAACGAGTTCTACTTCGTGCTGCGGCGCGTGGCGCCGGCGAAGGCGCTCATCGTCGACGGCGGCCGCGGCGACAGCTTCTACCTGCAGAACGCCCTGGCGGCGGGCGGCGACCTGCCTTACACCTTCGACGTCAAAGGCGCCGGGGCCGCGGACCCCGCGTCGCTCGCCGCGGGCTCGCTCGTCGTCCTCAACGACGCAGGTCTGGCGCCGGGGCCTCTCACCGAGAGCCTCAGCAACTTCGTCGAGGCCGGGGGCCGGCTCGTCATCGCCGCGGGGCCGCGCACGAGGGCCGAGGGCTTTAACCGCGCGTTCGGGCGCGTCGCGCCGGCCGCCCTCGGCGAGACGGTCCAGCTCGGGCAGGCCGAGGGCGTCGCCATGACGGAGGTGACGGCGTCCCACCCCATCTTTGAGGTCTTCCGCGACGGCGCGCGCCCCCCGGCGGCGCGCGTCTCCGGCTACCATCGCGCGGAGCCGCGCGAGGGCGCCGACGTGCTCGCGCGCTTCGAGGACGGGAGCCCGGCGTTCGTCGAGCGGGCGGCGGGCCGCGGGCGCGTTCTCCTCTACACCTCGACGCTCGGCATGGGCTGGAGTGACCTGCCGCTGACGCCCGGCTACCTGCCGCTGGTCCAGCAGATGGTGCGTTACCTCGGCGGGCGCGAGGTGAGCGCGTGGCACCGGCTCGGGCGGGCCTTCGCCGTGGCGAAGGGGGCCGAGGGCTCGCCGCCCGCCATCGACGCCCCGTCGGGCGCGCGCCTGAAGGCGGGCGGCCTCACGCCCGAGGGCGACACGCTGTTGACGGGGCGCGAGCAGGGCTTCTACCGCCTGCGCTACGCGGCGGGGCCCGAGTTCGAGGCCGTGAACGTGGACGGGCGGGAGGGCGACTTCGCCAGGCTGAACACGGGGGAGTTCCTCGCCGCATTCACCGGGGG
>JAIVJI010000024.1 GCA_020200135.1 Acidobacteriota bacterium
GGCAAGAAGTCGGCGGCGATCTTCGTCGGCCTCTGGCCGCCGACCTTCCAGGCGCTCAAGGCCGTGGCCGACACCAACAAAGAGAACCGCAAGTAGGCCGCGCACCGAGAAGAACAAGGGGGAAGGCGGGAAGCCGCCGGGTTTTACGACCCGGCGGCTTCCCGTCATTTCAAGGCGTCGTCGCCGCCGGGGCCGGGGCGCGGGTCACTCCATCCTGAGCGCGCGGCCGACCGAGGGGTCGCGGCGCACGCGCCAGATTTTGGAGTCGAGGTAGTAGTGCAGCAGCGCGTAACCCCAGAGGAAGCCCGAGGCGAGCTGCGTGACGAAAGCCTCGGGGTCGGCGGCGTGGTTGACGAGCTGTCGCGGCACCTGATACCAGACGCCGAAGACGACGCCCAGGAGAAGGTAGTGGGCCAGACGCCGGCTGATGAACTCGGCCGCGCCGTGGCGCGCGCGGGCCTCGCCGGCGCGCGCGTACTTGCGGTTGTGAAACCAGACGAGCCGGTGGTACTGGAGGTTGTGATAGACGGTCAGCATCGCGACGATGGCGATGGGCTTATGCGGCATCGGCGTCAGCAGCACGACCCAGTGCATCGGCACGGCCGCCGCCAGCAGCAGGTACTTCGGCACGTCGAGCGGCAGGCGCAAGAAGGCGCGCTGCGCCTGCCGCACGACCCACGCGACCGCCGCCGCGGCGGTCAGCGCGAGCAGCGCGCCCTCTAAAACCCCGAGCCAGCCGCGGAGCGCCTCGGGCACGCGCGTGAGCGCCTCGGGGTCGCGCGCGACGAAGGCGACGAAGGGGTAGGTGAAGGCGAGCAGGAGGAAGGCGCGGTCGAGGAAGTTGTCGGCGCGGTCGAGGTCCCCGTTCTTCTTCTTGTAGAGCACCATGAAGCCGTAGTGCTGTTTGACGAGGTGGTAGTAGGCCCACAGCGCCGCGAGGAAGAAGAAGAGGAAGCCGAGCCCCGCCAGAACGGCCAGCGGCCCCGCGGCGAAGAAGAGGAGCGACCACCGGAGGAGTCGGCCGCGCGCCCGGCGCTCCTCGCGGTCGAAGTATGTGCGCGAGAAGGTGGCGAAGACGTGCGGCGCGTCGACGAGGATGGCCCACGCCGCGACCATCGGCACAAGGGGCACCAGCCCGCCGACGTAGAGCGCGAACAGCGCGTAGCTCGTCACGACCGACCCGATGAACCAGACGAGGTCGTCGCGCGCGCCGATGATCCAGCGCACCGAGAGGGCGCGCGCGCCGGCGGCCTCCTTCAGCGTCGTCGTCGTGGTCGTGGCGGACATGAAAATTTAAGGGGGACGGCTGTCTCAACTCACTTCGGCGCGTGGACAGTTCAGACCCGGCGCGCACATAATTCGCGAAACACTCGCGGCGAGGCGTGCGGGATTTTATCACGCCGCCCGCGCGCGCGGCAGTCAGGAGAAGGAAGAGGATGGCCGAAGAGAAGGGGCTCGAACGACTGTTGGCGTTGATGTTTCAGGCGCACCCGTGGCACGGCATCCCGCCGGGCCGCGAGGCGCCGCGCGTCGTCAACGCCTACGTCGAGATCGTACCGACCGACGCGGTCAAGTACGAGCTGGACAAGGCGTCGGGGCACCTGCGTGTGGACCGCCCGCAGCGCTTCTCCTCGTTCCCGCCGACGCTCTACGGCTTCATCCCGCAGACCTTCTGCGGCGACCTCGTCGGCGAGCTGTGCCGCGAGACGACGGGGCGCGGCGCGGCCGTGCGCGGCGACGGCGACCCGATGGACGTGTGCGTGCTCACGGAGCGGCCGGCCGCGCACGCCGGCTTCCTCGTCCGCGCGGTACCCGTCGGCGGCCTGCGGATGATCGACGGCAACGAGGCCGACGACAAGATCATCGCCGTCCTCGAGAACGACGTGGCCTACGGCCACATCGAGGACATCAGGCAGGTGCCCACGGGGCTCGTCGACCGGCTCCAGCATTACTTCCTCACCTACAAGCAGCTCCCGCAGGAGTCGCCGCGCCGCGTCGAGATAGCCGACGTGTACGGCCGCGACGCCGCGCTCGAAACCATCCAACGCAGCATCGAGGACTACCGCGCTCTCTTCGGCGCGCCCGAAGAACGGTTCGCCGAGCTGCGCCGGCTGCTCAACACGACCGAGACTTAAAAGTCGCGCGCGCCGCGCGCCCTGTAATCGATGAGGAGACGACCCAAGTGGCGGAAGGCCAGCAAGAGGGATTTGAAGAAACACCTGCGCCGGAGGGAGGCCGCGCTGGACAGGTGGCTCCGGCGCTTCCTCGCCGGCTACGACCCGGCCCGGCCGCTCGATAACGGCGAGGGCGACGGCGGCGAAAACTTCCGGCTGCTGCTCAGGCTGCGCTGGCTCATCTTCACCTTCATCCACGTGCGGCTGGAGCTGACCCCCTGGTGGGGGGGCCGGCGCCGCTTCCTTGAGCACTTCGACGTGGACGAGGTGAAAATCGACGGCGGTAGCGTCGAGCTGGTCGGGGACATGGTCTGGTGGGCCGAGGGCTCGGAAGCGGCCGGCGAGTGGTGGCCGCCCGACCACGAGCCGCACCGGACGGCCGTCTACAAGGTGAAGATACGCGGCGACCTCGACGGCGGCCTGTGGGTCGTGGAGCCGGTCAGGGTGAGGATGAGCGTGGCGCGCGCGGCGTGGCGCAACGCCGCTTACGAGATAGAGTTCGGCAGGGGCAGCACCTACCTGAAGATTAAAGGCGGGCGGTAACCTCTTCCTCGACGCCGCAGAGGGGACAGCGCAGGCGCGTGCGCGAACCCGCCACCCGGCGCGCGAGCGCCGGCGTCGAAAGGCGCGGCCCGCCGCCCTCGGCCTCGCCCTCGCGGAAGAAGCGCGGGAGCGCGGACGCCTTTGTCGCCGGCGACCCCTCAACGCCCTGCTCCGCCGCGGCGGCGCCCGACGCCTCGCGGCAGCGCCTGCACTCCCAGCCGAACCCCTCGTTGACGAAGTGCCCCGTCTCCTTCACGCGAAAAGGCTAGAGGCCGCGGGCCGGCGAAGTCAAACGCCGGCCCGCGGCCTCTAGCCTTTAAGACCTCGGTCGCCCGCTCGCCGTTACTCGCGGCGCGTGGTCCCGCGCTGCGGGCGCTCGGGGAGCAGGCGGACGGGGACGGTCGTGCGCTGCCCCGTGCCGCGGACGACCTCGACCTGCACGACGTCGTTGAACTTGTGCTTGTCCATGATGCGGTAGAGGTCGTTCTGGCTCTCGACCTTCTCGCCGTCGACGGCGGTGATGATGTCGCCGACGACGAGGTCGCCCTCGGGCGTCTCGGAGAGCCCGCGCAGGCCGGCGGCGGCGGCCGAGCCGTTGGGGTCGACCTGAAGGATGAGCAGCCCCTCGCCCACCGGCAGCCGGATGCCGCGCAGGTCTGTGACGGCGCGCGGGTAGATGCCGAGCTTGGGGCGGACGACGCGGCCGTCGCGGATGAGCTGCGGCACGATGCGCTTGGCGATGTTGACCGGGACGGCGAAGCCGACGCCGACCGAGCCGCCGCCGTCGGGCGAGAGTATCTGCGAGTTGATGCCGATCATGCGCCCCTGCGAGTCGAGCAGCGGCCCGCCCGAGTTGCCGGGGTTGATCGAGGCGTCGGTCTGGATGGCGCCCTCGATGATGCGGCCGTTGCGCGCCTGGATGGGTCGCTGGAGGCCGGAGATGACGCCGGTCGTCAGCGTGCGGTCCAGGCCGAACGGGTTGCCGATGGCCAGAACCTTCTGCCCGACCGAGAGGCGGTCGCTGTCGCCCATCGGGACGACCTTCAGCGCCTCGCGTGCGCCTTCGACCCGGATGACCGCGAGGTCGGTGTCGGGGTCGCTGCCGACGACGCGCGCCGGGTAGGTCTTGTCGCCGCCGAAGCTGACCGTGACCATGTCCGCGCCCTCGACGACGTGGTGGTTGGTCAGGACGTGCCCCTGGTCGTCGATGACCGAGCCGGTGCCGCCGCCGCGACGCCCCGCGTCGAAGTAGCTGCGCGGCTGGCGCGTCGTGTTGACCGAGACGACGCCGGGCGAGATGGCGCGGAAGACCTCGATGTTGTTCTGCTCGTCGGTGGCGACCGAAGGGTCCGTGATGCCCGCGACGCCCGCGGTCGTCGCCGCGTCGTCGGGGTTGAAGGCGGCGGTCGGCTGGTGGAGGCGCGCCCCCCAGCGGTCGAAGCACGCGACGCCGGCCGCCGCGAGCAGCGCCGAGAGCAGCGCGATGGACAAAATCTGACGTGCGGTTACTTGGTACATAATTTTGTTCCTTGAAGATTTCGCGTGGGAGACGATCTTACTACGAAGCGCCGGCCGCGTCGGTTCGCGCGCGCGGGCAGTCCCCGGCGCACAAAACCCCGCCTTGATTCGGCCGGCGGGGCGAAAAAGTTCCGGGACTGATTTTGTGCGCGGGCGGCCCGGTAGTTTACGAGAAGAGGCGGAACACCGTGGCGAGCGCCTCGGGCGGGTGCCAGCCGAGCGCGGAGGCGCCCGTCGCGGCGTGGACGCCCATCAAGGCGAGGTAGAGCGCGAGCACGAAGTGCAGGCCGCGCCGCGCGAGCGCGAGGTGAGAGAAGCGGTAGAGCGTGTAGGCGACGAGCGCGCCGATGGCGAGCTTGGCCGAGAGGAAGGGCGCGTTGCCGAGGTCGAGCAGGTAGGCCATCAGCCCGTTGCCCTCGGTCGCGACGCCGCCGCGCACCCAGAGGACGGTCAGCTGCGCGTCGAGCCAGTTCAGAAGGAACAGCAGCAGGCTTTTCGAGAAGACGGTCATCGAGGGTCGCTCCCTTCCACGGCCAACCTCGTTTAACTCCCGCCCCTGAAACGACCGAACCCCCAGTCCCGAAGGAACTGGGGGTCACGGCGTCACCGGCGGAGGAAGAAAAACTTCTCTAACCTTACGCCCTCAAGAAACTCCTAATGCGCGCACGCTTCCAAAGCGTGCGCGCCGGAAGACTTCAGCCCTGAGCCGTCGCTAGTTACCCGTGCGGCGGTACTCGGTGCTGCTGCGGTTGTTGACATCGACGGTGCGGATGCCGTCGCGCGTGCGCTCGACCTCGTAAGTGCCCCAGTCGAAGCGCAGCCTGCCGTCCGAGTACGTGCCCTGGAAGCTCTGGTTCTTCGTGAGCGAGCGTGCGGTGGCGGTGCCGTCGGCGCGGATGGACAATTCGGACTCGCCGCTGTCGGTCGTGCCGCGGAAGGTTCCGCGCATCCAGCGCGGGACGCGCCCGCCGTCGTCGTCCGTATCGTCGCCGTAGTCGTCGCCCGCCGAGGTGCGGCTGAAGACTTCCGAGCGCCGGCCCGAGGCGGCGCGGAAGCCCTCGCCCACGCGGCTCACGTCCCAGCCGGCCGCCGACGAGTTGAAGCGTATCCGCCCGTTGTCGTAGGTGCCATCCTCGCGCGCGCCGTTGTCGTAGACGGCCGAGACCTGCCCCGAGCGCGCGACCGTCAAGGCGACCCGCCGGCGGTTCGAGGGGCTGCGGCCCTGGAATGAGCCGACAAGCCAGCGCGGGACGCGCCTGTCGTCGCGCCCGCCGCCGAGGCCCCCGCCCCCGCCGCCCGTCAGGTTGTAGCTCACCTGCTGGATGCTCCCGTTGCGGTGGTCGACGACGGCCTCGTAGGTGAACGAACGCTCGGGGGCGCCGCCCGCGGGCGCGTGTCGCCCCTCGCCGCGCACGCCCGTCTGCCTGTCCGAGACGCGCCAGGTCTGCGTGCGCGCCTGGTCGAAAGTGACGCTCGACCAGTCGCCCCCCCGCTCCTGGATGATCTTCCCGCTCACGCCGATCTGCGCGCGCTCGATGGCGTAGCGCGTCTGCCTTTCATTCTGCGCCAGCGACGCGGGGGCGGCCGCGAGCAGCAGCAGCGCCAGAAGCGACGCGCCGCCCACGAGCGACCGGCGACTCCGTACGTTATACATAGAATCTCCTCCTCGGTTGGTCATGTCAGCACAAGTTTGCGGGGGAGATGCACGGGCGGCGCGAAGGGGCGTGCGCCGCGTCTCGCATACGATGACGGCCGCCCTCCGGCGGGATGGCCGTTTCAAATTCCCGCCGCGTTCACGAGGCGGCGGCCTCTTCGGGGGTGATAATGCGGAGGCGCGGCGAGTCCTGTAGGACGCGTGTGCCGGGGGGGACGGAGTGCGTGAGCCAGACGTTGCCGCCGATGACCGAGCCGCGCCCGATGACGGTGTCGCCGCCGAGGATGGTGGCGCCGGCGTAGACGACCACGTCGTCCTCGATGGTCGGGTGGCGCTTGGTGTGGCGGACGAGCTGGCCGTCCCCGTCTTTGTCGAAGGAGAAGGCGCCGAGCGTGACGCCCTGGTAGAGCTTGACGTTCGCCCCGATGACGGCGGTGCCGCCGACGACGACGCCGGTGCCGTGGTCGATGAAGAAGCTCGGGCCGACGCGCGTGCCGGGGTGGATGTCGATCCCCGTCCGGCTGTGCGCGTGCTCGGTCATGATGCGCGGGATGAGCGGCACGCCCAGCTCGTGCAGCTCGTGCGCGAGCCTGTAGGTCATGATGGCGTAGAGGCCGGGGTAGCTGAAGATGATCTCGTCGTAGCAGCGCGCCGCCGGGTCGCCGTCGTACGCGGCGCGCACGTCGGTGGCGAGGACTTCGCGCACGGCCGGGAGGCGCGCGATGAACTCCTCGGCGCACTCGGTCGCCTGCCGCTCGGTGACCGGGCAGGCCTCTTCGAGCCGGTGCCCGTGGTTGACCGCGCGCGCGACCTGCTCGGTCAGCGTCTCGTAGAGCCACGCGACGCGCGACTCGACGTGCAGCCGGAGGCTCGCGCCGGTCAAACCCTGCGCGCCGGCGTAGCCCGGGAAGAGGAGCTCCTGGAGCGCGTCGAGCGCGCCGACGGCCGCGTCGCGCGAAGGCAGCGGCCGCCGGTCGAGGTGGTGAATCTTCACCCCCTCGTCCGAGTACGACTCGACGAGCGCGTGCGCGGCGCGGCTGACCCTCTCGTTCATTGCTCAAGTAGGCAGTAGTCAGTAGGCAGTAGTCAGTAGAAAACCTTTCGCCGTCGAAGCGTCCGGGTGTCAGCGGTCGCAACCGCAACGCGGAGCGCTACTGTCTACTGACTACTGCCTACTGTCTATTCATTCAATCTCTATCCCGCGCTCCTGCGCGATGCCGCGGGCCTTCATGATGATGTCGTCGTCGGGCGGCTCGGCGCCCTCCATCCAGGCCGAGACCTCTTTGACGGGGCGGCCGAGAGCGACGGCGAACTTCTCGTCGTCCGACTCGAAGCCGTTGTCGCGCAGGCGGCGCAGTAGTTCGAGCCCGCCGGCCGCGTCCGTGCCGCGGTCGTCCACGGGGTTGTCGTTGGTCTGCTCTAACTTGTTCTCCGCTTCAGCCATTGTTGGTCGCCCCCTGCTGCTGGTCTCCCTCGGTCGCGTTGTACCCGATGTCCTGAATCTTCTTGATGAGCGTCTTCTGCTGCACGACACCCTCGTCGAAGTTGACGACGGCCGTCTTGCCGCCGAAGTTGACGTCGGCGCTGTGGACGCCGGCCGTGTCTTCGAGCGTGTCCTTGATGAGCCCGGCGCAGGCGTCGCAGTGCATGCCCTGGATGTGTAATTCGGCCTTCACTGTTGTTAAGCCTCCCTCCTCGTCAGTCCGCCGCGCGGGCCGGCCGAAAAACCCCGTCGGGGGCTCCGGTGCGGCTCAGCGCGTCGGTTGAATTATCGTCTTGCCTCAGTTGCCGCGTATTATAGCCCAGCCCGCGCCGCGCAGGCCACGCGCGGGCGCGGGACTTTCGGACGGACAAGGACGGCGTAGGCTTTGGACGAGACGGGCGAAGGGTTGACGATTGCCGGGGCGCTGCGCGAGGCGGCGACCGCGCTGCGCGAGGCGGGTCTGGCCGAGCCGCGACGCGAGGCCGGGACGCTCCTCTCGCACGCGACGGGGCGCGACTCGGCGTTCCTCATCACGCACGCCGACGAGGCGCTGACGCCGGCCGAAGGCGCGGCCCTGCGCGACGCGGTCGCGCGCCGCGCCGCGGGCGAGCCCTTCCAGTACATCGCCGGCCGGCAGGAGTTTTACGGTCTGGATTTCGTGGTCACGCCCGACGTGCTCATCCCGCGCCCCGAGACCGAGCTGCTCGTCGAGACGGCGCTCGAACTTCTGGACGGGTCGGACGCGCCCTTCGTGTGCGACGTGGGCACGGGCTCTGGCTGCATCGCCGTCACGCTCTTGCACGAGCGCCGGGACGCGCGCGGCTACGCGCTCGACATCTCTGACAACGCGCTCGAAGTCGCCGAACGCAACGCCGTGCGCCACGGCGTCGGCGAGCGCCTGCGGCTGCTCGTCTCCGACTGCTTCGACGCGCTCGGCGCGGGCGGGCATGAGGGCGTCCGCTTCGACCTCATCGCGTCGAACCCGCCCTACGTCGCCGAAGCAGACCTCGAAGGTCTCCAGCGCGAGGTGCGCGAGCACGAGCCGCGCGTCGCGCTCACGCCGGGCGGCGACGGCCTCTCGGTCATCCGGCGTCTGGTCGCCGAGTCGCCGCGCTTCCTCATGCCGGGCGGCCGGCTCCTCATGGAGATAGGCTTTAACCAGCACGAGCGAGTCGCCGCGCTCATCGACCCAGAGGTCTGGAAGCTGCTCGACATTCACAAAGACTTGCAGGGCATCCCGCGCACCGTCGCGCTTGAGCTCGTCTAAATCGCGGGCGTGGCTTGCGGTCGGCGCCGCGTGTTAAAATCCGCGGGCCTAAAACCCGAACACCCTATGGACAAATTCAGAATCACCGGCGGCCGGCCTCTGAGCGGACGCGTCACCGTCAGCGGGGCGAAGAACTCCGCGCTGCCGTGTCTGGCGGCGGCCATCCTGACGCCCGAGACCGTCACGCTGCACAACGTCCCTTACGTGCGCGACTGCATGACGCAGCGCCGCCTGCTCGAAGACCTCGGCGCCACGGTGCTCGTCCCCGACCTGCGGACGCACAAGATCACGGCCGCCAACATCGAGCTGTTCGAGGCGCCTTACGAGCTGGTCAAGACGATGCGCGCCTCGGTGCTCGCGCTCGGGCCGCTCGTCGCGCGCTTCGGCAAGGCGAAGGTCTCTTTGCCGGGCGGCTGCGCCATCGGCACGCGCCCCATCGACCTCCACCTCGAAGCCCTCAAGCTCCTCGGCGCGCAGGTGAGTCTGGAGTCGGGCAACATCGTCGCGCGCGCGCCGCAGGGCGGCCGCCTCGTCGGCTCGGACGTGACCTTCCCGAAGGTGACGGTGACGGGGACGGAGAACCTCCTGATGGCGGCGACGCTCGCGCGCGGGACCACCGTGCTGCGCAACGCGGCGCGCGAGCCCGAAGTCGAAGACCTGGCCGACCTGCTCAACCGCATGGGCGCGCGCGTGCGCGGCGCGGGCACCGACACGATAACCATCGAGGGCGTCGAGGCCCTCGGCGGCGCCGAGCACACCATCATCCCCGACCGCATCGAGACGGGGACGTTCCTCGTCGCCGCCGCCATCACCGGCGGCGAGCTGGAGGTGAAGGACTGCCGGCCCGACCACCTCGGCGCGGTCACGGGGCGGCTGCGCGAGGCCGGCGTCGAGATAGAGGAGGTCAACCCGACGACGCTGCACGCGCGCCGTTCGCCGAAGGGTCTGGTCGCGCGCGACGTGACGACCGAGCCGTACCCGGACTTCCCGACCGACATGCAGGCGCAGTACATGGCGCTGTTGACGCAGGCCGCCGGCTCCGCGCGCGTCACCGAGACCATCTTCGAGAACCGCTTCATGCACGCCTCGGAGATGCAGCGCATGGGCGCGTCGATTCGCGTGGAGAGCAACAGCACGGCGGTCGTCGAAGGCCCCACCGGGCTCTCGGGCGCGCGCGTGCAGGCTTCGGACCTGCGCGCCTCGGCCTCGCTCGTGCTGGCGGGGCTCGCGGCGCGCGGCGAGACGGTCATCGAGCGCGTCTACCACATCGACCGCGGCTACGAGAAGATAGAGGCCAAGCTGCGCGCCGTCGGCGCCGACATCGAGCGGCTGCGCGAGTCGGTCACGGCGCAGCTCCCGCCGGCGGAGACGTTGACGGCATGACGGCGACTTTGAGCTTGGCGTCCGGGCGGCGCGCGCCGCTCGGCAGGGAGGAGCTGAGGCGGCAGATGCTCGCGCTCGTCCTCGCCTTCGTCCTCACCTGGTACACGCTCGTCGTCCCCGCCGGCGCCGGCGCGCGGAGCCCGAGACGCTTCGAGCCGGACGACGAGGGGCACGACGGCGAGGTGCGCGGCGTCGCGGGCGCGGCGCCCGCAGAGAAGGCCGGCTCGCGGGCCGACGACGGCGAAGACCTCGACTGGCCCGAATACATCTACCCATAAGACAGTTCGCGCCGCCGCAACTCTCCCCCGGCGTCGCGCCGTCGAAGACTGCGGCGAAATCTCTCTCCCGCCGCGAACGCACACAGGAGCAGACGAACTTGGGAAACACTTCTCGCAGCAGGGCCGCGCTCTACGCGCTCGCCGCCGCCGCCGCGCTCTACTTCACCGCGGGCGGCGCGGCGCAGACTGGCGTCGAACACTTCGACGGCCGCGAGGCTTTCGCCTCGGCGTCGCGCGCGCTTTCGACCATCGACTTCAACTCGGCGGCGCCGGCGCGCGGGTTCGCCAGGCACCGGCCGGGGGAGGTGCTGACGGTGGGTGGGGCGGCCTTCAGCGTGCGCGGCGGCGCGAGGTTCGGGCCGGGCACCGTCTACGTCCTGAGCGCGCACTACGGCGCCGGGAACCCGATGCTCAACACGGGGACGCTCCCGCTGCTCGGCTGGGCCGCGCCGAACCAGCCCGGCAACGCCTCGCTCGACGTGACGCTCCCGCCCGGCACGACGGCCGTCGGCTGTGACCTCTGGACGCAGAGCCCGCGCGCGGGGGCGGTCGAAGTCACCGTGACGACGGCCGACGGGCGCGCGCACGCGACAATCGTCAACACGCGCGAGCGCCCCGCCGCGGCCTTCGTCGGCTTCATCTCCGTCTCCGAGATCGTCTCCGTCAGCTTCCGCCCGCCGAAGGGTCAGGCGGGACTGCTCCTCGACAACCTCGCCTACGGCGGCAGAACCGAGGGCCGCGCCGTGCGGCCCTCGGCCGCGACCGCCCCGCGAGGCGATGCGGCGGCCGCGCCCCCGGCGCAAACGGGCCGCCCGAACGCGTCTCCCGCAGGCAAGTCGCCCGACACGGACTGGGTCGCGGCCGCGGCCGCGGCCGCGAAGAAGTCGGCACCCCTGAATCAGCCGCCGGCTACGAACGAGCCGCCGGCTACGGACCAGACGCCGGTGACGAATCAGCCGCCGGCGGCGGGCGCCGCCCCGACGCCCGCGCAGGCTTCGACTCCGCGGGGTTCGTCCGCCGCGCCCGCGCGCGGAACCATCGCATACGTCAGGGGCGGGACCGAGATACGTCTCGTCGAGGCCGACGGCACGGGCGACCGCCGGCTCTGGACGCACGAGTACGCGAAGGAGGGCTCGGCCATCCACGACCTCGCGTGGCGGCCCGACGGGAAGGAGCTGGCCTTCTCAAGCAGCCACCTCAACGTCGCCTCGCTCTACCACGCCGACCTCTACGCCGTCGGCCCCGACGGCAAGGGCTTCCGCAAGGTAACCAACGCGCCCGACCACGGCGAGCTGTCGCGCTACCCGAAGGGCGCGGTGAGCGTCACCGTGCGCAACGAGCAGCCCGTCTGGAAGCAGTCGCAGGCGAGCACCGGCGTCTTCTTCGTCTACGTCGTCGGCGCGGACGAGCCGCAGGCGGTGACGCTCCCGCCCGGCTCTTCAAAGACGCTCGTGTTCAAGTCCGTCGCGGACTTCGGCGACCACGCGCAGCCCCTCGTCGCGATGTACGGGCAGAACCGCTGGTTCATCCCCGGCGTGGACGTCAAAGCCGGGCGGACTATCACCGCGCCGGCCTTCGGCATCAGCGGCGACGGCATCCCGCTCTTCGGAGCGTTCCGCCCCGTCTGGCGCGCCGACGGCTCGCGCCTGAGCTACCGCAACGGCCTCTGCCTCGTCAGCACCGTGCCCGCACAGCCCAGGCCCGGCGAGCTGGTCTTCCAAAAGCTCTTCTCGGGCGAGCACCCTTCGGGCGCGTGCGCGTGGGACTGGGGGCCGACGGCGGCGCTCGCCGACCAGCTCATCTACAGCGCGAACTCCGACGGCGAAGGCACCAGCATCCACCGCGTCAGGGAGGGCGGCGCGCACCCCGGCGCGAAGCTCCACGCCTTCAGCGAGCTCGACCTCCAACTCGTCACGGACCTGCGCTGGCTGCCCGACGGCTCGGGCTTCCTCTACTCGTTCCCCGACCTCGCCTACGAGTTCGGGAACGTCTTCCGCTACGACTTCGCGACGAAGCGCGCCACGCAGTTGACGAAGTTCGAGGGCGAGTACGCGCGCGCCTTCGACGTCTCGCCCGACGGCGCGTGGGTCGTCTTCGAGCGCGCGAAGAAACTCGACGACGACAGGGACGTCGACCTGTGGCTGATGCGCTCGGACGGGAGCGACGCGCGGCTGCTCGTGCGGGGCGGCCTCGCCCCGTCGTGGCGTTGAGGGGGGTTGCGTGCGGAATCTTCCGCCGGCCCCGCTTCCGGGCCGGCTTTTAAGGACTGACTTTCAAATGGCCGAACAGACTTGCCTCTTCTGCAAAATCGTCGCGGGCGCGATCCCGGCGGCGAAGCTCTTCGAGGACGACCGCGCCGTCGCCTTCGGCGACATCAACCCGCAGGCGCCGACGCACGCGCTCGTCATCCCGCGCGCGCACGTCGCCTCGCTGAACGAAGCCTCCGCAGAGGACGAGGCGCTGCTCGGCCACCTCCTCGTCGTCGCCGCGCGGGTCGCGCGCGAGGCGGGGCACTCGGAGGGCGGCTTCCGCACCGTCATCAACACGGGCGCCGACGCCGGCCAGAGCGTCTTCCACGTCCACGTCCACGTCCTCGGCGGGCGGCGGCTCACCTGGCCGCCGGGCTGAGGTCTTCCCCCTCTTCCGGCGCGCGCGCGGCCGCCTCCTCCGTCGCCTGCGCGCGCTCCTCCCTGAGCAGCGAGGTCTCGTACCTGACCTCGCCGACGAGCGTGTCGGTGATGGCCTTGGCGAAGCCGAGGATGGCGGGGCCGAGGACGACGCCGGGGATGCCGAAGGCGTAGACGCCCGTCACGAGCGCGACCAGCATCCAGTAGAAGTTGAAGCGCTCGGCGCTGTGCGCGGCGAGCTTGGGCCGGAGCACGAGCGACGAGCCGATGGTCATCGCCAGGCCGATGAGGAGGTAGGCGGCCGCCGCGCCCGGCCGCTGCTGGAAGACGAGCAGGTAGACGCTCACGGGGATGTAGACGGCCCACTCGCCGAGGAGCGGGAAGAAGCCGATGAGGAAGGTGACGAGCGCGAGCGCCACCGCGAGCGGCACGCCGAAGACGAGGTTCATGACGAGGATGAGCGCCGCCTTCACCGTCTGGTCGATCATCACGGCGAAGAGCGCGCCGCGCAGCGCGCCGCCGACGTTCAAGACCAGCCGCTCGTAGAACGGCATGAAGTCGCCCGGCACCCTCAGCTTGATGTAGGCGGCGAGCCGCGCCCGCTGCGTCAGCACGTAGAAGAGCGTGAAGAAGAAGATCGTCGCCGAGACGAGCAGCAGCGCCGTCCGCTCCTTCAAGTCGGCGAGCGCCTCGCCCGAGCGGACGAACGCCTCGGCGAAGGCGTTCTGCAAGACGGCGCGCGTGTTCTCGACCGCGACGTACTCGGAGAGCGAGGCGCTGATGCCCGCGACGACCCGCTCGCGGTGCCTCTCGTCCTGCACCGCCGAGGAGTAACCGCTCATCTCGTACCAGCCGTAGCCGACCGTCGCCGCGAGCGGGACGACGATGAGCGCGATGGTGACGAGCGCGCTCCCGGCGCGCGCGCGCAGACGCCGCTCCAGCCACTCCTGCACGGGCAGCAGGTACGCGGCCGCCACCGCCCCCAGCAGCAGCGCCACCGCCACCTCCCCGAGCATCCGCGCGAAAAGGTAGAGCGCCACGCCGACGGCCGCCGCGTAGACGGCCGCGCGCTTGGCCTCGCCCACCGTCACGTCGCCCAGCCGCTTCGACTCGCCCTCAGCCATAAGTGGCCGTACTCTAGCACGCGAACTGTCGCCGGAGTCTGTCTTCGCTGCCACAAATTCGCGCCGACCTTCCGGCGTTTGTCTGCGGCGTCGAAGACGGGTAAACTCTACGTTTCGGTTGTCATCCTAATTTCCCGGAAAGTATTCACAGAGCAGCCATGAGCAGTAAGAGAGAGACCCCGCTCGAAGTTTTCCTCGGCGGGCACGACGACGCCGCGTGGCGCGAGACTTTGACGACGCTCCTGCCGTCGATCCACGAGGTCGACCGGAACGCCGCGCAAATCTGGTTTCACTTCTACCCGCTGGCGCTGCTGCGCGCCTTCGAGGCGGCGGAAGACCCGGCGCGGCTCGCGCAGGAGCTTTTGATGCAGGGGAGCTGGTTCCTCAGGGAGCGGCTCGACTCCTCGCACGCGTTCCTCTACGGCCACCGCTTCTGGCCCGAGGTGAAGCGCGCCGTCGCGCGTCTCGCCGAAGCGGGCGAGGTGAAGGCCGGCGTCACGCTCGCGGAGGTCGTGCGGGGGCTGGCGCGCGAGGTCGCCGCCGAGCGCAAGGTCGAAGAGTCTCTGACGACCGCCATCGCCGCCGTCGGGCTGATGGCCCTCCAGCAGGTGGGGCTCGAAGAGTTCAGGCGGACGCCGGGCGAGGTCCTCATCGACCGCAGGCACCTGAAGCGCACGCCCGAGGAGGTTCTGCGCGAGAGGGCGAAGGACGACTCGCAGGGGCTCCTCGGCTTCCTGCGCACGGCCGACAGGCAGTGGACGGTCGTGTGGGACGAGAACGCGGACGACCGCCGCTTCCGCGCCGTGGACACGCAGGAGGTCGCCTCGGCCGCCGCCACTGACAAGCGCGCGTGGCACGAGTCAGACCCGCGCTGCACCGTGGACGAAGGCCCCATCCCCGTCCAGTGCCGCTCGGCCTCGTGCGGGACGTGCTGGGTCGGCGTGCTCGGCGGCGCCGAGAAGCTTTCGGAGACCGACTGGCGCGAGCGCAAGATGATGCCGCTCTTCGGCTACGTCGAGACCGACGAGCCGCGCCCGCTCATCAGGCTCTCCTGCCAGGCGAGGACCGGGGGCGCGGTCTCGGTCGTCATTCCGCCGTGGAACGGCTACTTCGGCAAGTACCTGAAGCGAGCGCGCGAGGGGACGGCCGAGGAGGCGGTCGCGAGTTCATGATGTCCGGGCCGGGGCCGGAGGCGGGCGCGACGCAGGGGCCGCCCCCGTTGCGCCGCGACGCGGAGGGGCGCGTCGAGCCGGCGTCGCTCGCCGGCGTCATCCAGTGGTTTCTCGACTACGACGAGCGCGTCGCGGTCGTGCGCTTCCCGGCGGTCGAGGCGCTCTTCCAGTGGCGTCAGCGGGAGGAGCAGGGGGGCGGCGAAGAGTCGCTCGGCATCAACCGCGCCGAGGACAGGCTCGCGGTCGGCGTCATGCAGGCGCTCGTCCTGCACGACACGGAGGCCGGGCTCCACGGCTGGATAAAGGAGCTGCTCGCCGCGCTCGAAGACGCGCGGCAGACCAACGAGACCATCGCCGAGGCTTACGGCCTGAAGCCTTCCGAGGGGGCGTCGGTCGTCGAGGAGGCGGGGAAGATTACCTCGCGGCGCGAGCGCGACATCTATCTGAACTGCTGCTGGCTCGAAACGCTCTGCACCGCCGAGGCGCGCGTGCTGGGCTGGGCCTACCGGGGGCTCTACGGCAGGGCTTTTCATCCGAATACTTTTTGAGGTACCGACTCCATGTCGCAAGAGAGACCCACTTACGCCAACAACTCGCAGACGGTCGTCGTCGACGCCGCCACCTTCGAGTTCGAGACGCTCGAAGCGTCGAACGGCCACGCGACGGTCGTCCGCTTCCGCGTCGAGAACCCGGACGTGCGGCCGGGCGACGTGCTGCTCGTGCTCTCGGGCAGCGACATACACTTCCACGGCATGATCGGCATCATGGAGGACGGCCTCGGCACCGCCACCGACCGCCGCGGCTCGCTCCTCCCCGCCACCGTCCAGTAGACAGTAGTTAGTAGAAAGAAAAGGCGGCGCGTCTCAGCCAATAGGCCGGGCGCGCCGTTTTGTATTTCTACTGACTACTGTCTACTGACTACTGCCTTCAACTCCCCTTCAGGTGCGTCTCGAAAAATTTGACTATCGCGACGGCCGCGCGGATGCGGTTCGGCGTCTTGCGCCAGCCGTGACCCTCGTCGGGGAAGAGGACGTACTCGACGGGGACGCCCCTCCTCTTCAAGTTATCCACCACCTGCTCGGCCTCCACCACGGGGACGTTCGTGTCGTTGGCGCCGTGCAGGACGATGGTCGGCGCGCGGACGCGGTCGACGCGGTGGATGGGCGACAGCCGCCTGAGCATCTCGGCCTCTTTCTCGGGGTCGCCGTACTCGACCTTCGAGATGGCGGCCATCCACGGCTGCGTGTGCTTGAAGAAGGTCTCGAAGTTGACGACGCCGAAGAGGTTCGCGCCCGCCGCGAAGAGTTCGGGGTAGTCGGCCAGCCCCGCCATCACCATGTAGCCGCCGTAGGAGCCGCCCATGATGCCGACGCGCTTCGGGTCGGCTATCCCTGCCGAGACGACGTAGTCCACGCTCGCCTTGATGTCGCGGACGCCGTTCTCCCTCAGCGCTCCGTTGTCGAGGTTGACGAACTTCTTCCCGAAGCCCGACGAGCCGCGCACGTTCGGCGCGAAGACGCCGATGCCGCGCGCGAGCAGCGCCTGGTATGTGCTGTTGAAGCCGGGGCGCTCCTGCCCCTCGGGGCCGCCGTGGAAGCTGAGCACCACGGGGCCGGGCCCCTTCGAGCCGTGCGGCCGGTAGAGCCAGCCCGAAAGCTCAAGCCCGTCGTGCGCCTTGTAGCGAACCAGCTCCGGCCGCACGAGCTTCGTCAAATCGACGCCCGCGTGCGGGCTCCTCGTCAACTGCGTGAACTGCTTGCCGGCGAGGTCGAGCACCCAGATGTCGGCGGGCGCGGACGCGCCGGACAGCACCATCGCCAAACGCTTTCCGTCCTTCGAGAATTCGAGCCGGCCTAAAATCTCGGCGGGCAGTTTCGGGCCGGGCGTCGTCCTTCCCGACGCGGTGTCGTAGAAGGAGAGCTCGCTCCGGCCGGCCACGTTCCAGACGAGAGCGAACGTAGTCCCCGCGTCGTTCATCACGCCGCCCGACAGCTCCGCGTCGTCGCGCGCCGCGACGACTTCGACGGGGCCGGGACGCCCCGCCTCGCCGAGCCGCACGCGCGCGAACGCGATGAGGTCTCTCTCCTTGTTCGAGGCGAAGTAGACCGTGCGGCCGTCGGGCGAGAACCCCGCGCCGCCGAAGGTGCCCGGCCCCTCGTGCGGCGTCAGCAGCGTCTCCTTCCCGCCGGCGAGGTCGAGCAGGTAGAGGTTGTTGTCGCCGCGGCTGCGCACGCGGTTGACGACGGCGCGGCGGCCGTCGCGGCTCACGTCCTCGATGCCGCCCGTGCCCTTGTTCTCCGCGACCATCTTCATCGCGCCGGTCGTCACGTCCAGCAGGTACGAGTCGGTCGAGGCCGGGTCGCGGCGGTTCGACGAGAAGAAGATGTGCCGGCCGTCGCGCGTCCAGTCGCCGAGGAAGTTGTTCTCCTTTCCGCCCTCGGTCAGCCGGCGCAGCCCGCTCCCGTCGGGGCGCGCGACGTAGACCTGCTCGTTGAGCCCGCCGCCCGGCGCGACGTTGAAGGCCAGCCACCCGCCGTCGGGCGACCAGCGCACGAAGCCGACGGGGTCGTCGAAGGCCGTGACGAGCACGGGGTAGCCGCCCGCCGCCGGCATCGTCCAGACCTGCGGCAGCCCGCTGATGTTCGTGACGAAGGCTATGCGCGACCCGTCCGGCGAGAAGCTCGGCGTGTTGGCCGAGCCGACCTTCGCCATCAGCGCCACGGCGCGCTCCACTTCTTCGTCGGCGGCCTTCGCGCCGCGCGCGGGCGCGAGCATCGAAACCGAGACGAGCGCGGCGAAGGCCAGCGCCGAGACGAAGACGGCCGCGCGCGCGTCGGCGCGTCGGGGTGCGTGGGCTGGTTGGTGGCTCATGGGTTCTCTTTCTCCTGACATCTCTTGGTCGCCTACTCTCCCCTTCACGGCTTGCGCGCGGAGACGCGGAAGAGCATCTGGCTGCTGAAGAACAGCCCCTTGCGGTCGCGCTCCCTGAGGTCTTCCACCCAGCGCTCGACCCGCGCCCGTGTGACCGCGCCGGCGGCCACCGCGCGCTCGGCGAAGACGCGCAGGCAGAGGTCGTAGACCGGCTCGAACTCCGTGATGCAGAGTCCGACGGGCGCGACGCGGATGTCGACGAGCCCCAGCCCCTTGCACCACCCGGCGAGCTGGCGCCCGACCCAGCCGTTGGTCTCGAAGTCGCAGGCGTGGTGCAGGACCTTCCGCGTCACCTCGCGGTCGGTCGCGTCTATCGTCCAGGCGTCCACGTCCGGCGCGTTGACGACGACGCGCCCGCCGGGGCGCAGCACGCGCGCCATCTCGGCGAGCGCGCCGCGCGGGTCGCCGATGATCTCGAAGACGCGGAGCGAGTAGGCGGCGTCGAACGAGGCGTCGGGGAAGGGGAGCCGGTGCGCGTCCGCCGTGTGGAACTCGACGGGCGCGCCCCCGGACGGGGTCGTGCGCGCGCGCGCCTCGGCCACCATCGTCTCGCTCTTGTCGACGCCGACGACGCGCCCCGCTTCGGGGAAGCGCGTCGCCAGCGCGCGCACCCCGCCCCCCGTCCCGCAGCCCACGTCCAGCACCCGCTCGCCCGCCGCGACTTCGAGCGCGTCGAAGACGGCGCGGTACTGCGCGGGGTCGTCCTCCCTCCCGCCGCGGATCATGTCCATGAGGCGGACGTAGTGGTAAGGGTCCGCGTCGCTGTCGACCGACATCCACCCGCTCTTAAAGCCCTCGTTCGGCATGGTGAGTCACTCGTCGTCGTGGTGAGAATCACGGCCCGTCGGTGACGGTGAACTTGTAGTCCCTGCCGCTCTCCGCGAGCTTCTGGTCGGAGCCGTTGTAGGCGTCCATCTGCCAGCGG
Source organism: Acidobacteriota bacterium (assembly GCA_020200135.1). GTDB lineage: Bacteria > Acidobacteriota > Blastocatellia > Pyrinomonadales > Pyrinomonadaceae > QHXN01. Next base: position 19,080 of record JAIVJI010000024.1, read on the forward strand.
TACTCGCCCTTCGGCAGCGGCTTGATGGCGGCGTACGTCGTCCCCTCGACCCGCTCGTTGATGTAGGGCGAGGTGACGGAGGAGTCGGTCGGGTAGAGGCTGAACTTGTAGTAGGCCGCGTCGGGGTACTCCTGCCACTTCAGCTCCAGCCCCTGCGCGCTCACCTTCGAGCCGGCCTTCGGGCTCGTGAGCCTGAGGTCGGTCTTGAAGAGGTGCGTCGGCCGCACGAAGAGCGTCTTGTCGGCGGCGACCTCGTACTTGGCCGAGCTGAGGCCCGCGATGCCCGTGGTGGCGAAGACGTAGGTGTCGGTGTCGAAGACCTTCGCCATCAGGCTCTCGTAGGTCTTCGGCTCGACGCCCGTGATGACGTACTCGCCGGCGTCGTCGGTCTTCGCCGTGAAGGACTGTCCCGAGCAGCCGCCGAAGAACTGGTTGAACTTCTCGCAGAGCTTGACCTCGATTCCGGCGGCGGGCTTGCCGTTGTACATGACCTTGCCCTGCACGTTGCCGGTGCCGGGCGCGGGCTTGACCTTCTCGACCCCCGTCTCGGCGGGCGCGCCCCCCACGCGGGGCGGGGAAGTCTGAAGTTGGACTGCTCCGGTGAGGCCCAGCGTCTCCGGGCCGGGGCTTCAAACGTCCCGGTGTACCGTCTCGGGCGAGAAGGCCGGCAGGCAGACGGCGACGTACTCGGCGCCCTCCGCCTCGGGCGTGCTGTACCGCACCCACTCGCCGCGCCGCGTGACGACGGCCTGACCCGCTCGCACGTCGAACGTCTCGCCGCGCGTCATGACGCGCAACATGCCGCGCAGGACGACCGTGTACTCGTCGAACTCGGGCGTCTGCCCCGGCTCCTCCCAGCCGGCGAGGCTGCGCATCCGCGCGACGCTCAACTCCGCGCCGCCCGTGTTCAAGCGCCCGACGTACTCCTCGATGATCTTCGGCTTGTTCCCCGCGGCCTCCACGACCGTCGGGGCGTTGATAAGCTCAGGCACTAAACAATCTCCTCCCTTCCGAGTTAACGCGGCATGATACGCCGCGACCCGCATAAATCCCAACGAAAATCGTGTCGGCCGCCTAGTCGGTGGCCCGGTCGGTCGTAGCGTGTGAGGGGTTCGGGGCGTCACGGCGGGCGGCGTCTTTCTTCCGCAGGGAGAAGGCGGTGCCGCCGCCGTCGCGTGGCGTCCAGGCGGCGTCGGCCTCGATGAGCGAGGCGCGGGCGCGTATGCCGGCCAGGCCGCGGCCCTTGAGCGCGCGCTTGTTCGTGGCGTCGAAGCCGCGGCCGTCGTCCGAGAGCGTGAGCAGGAAGTCGCCCGCCGCGTCGAGCCGCACGCCCAGAGAGACGTGCGCGGCGCGGGCGTGGCGGCAGACGTTGCTGACCGCCTCCTGCACGATGCGGTAGACCTGCATCTGCACGCCGGGCGAAAGCGCGAGCCGCTCTTCGAGGTCTTCGTCGCACTCGAAGTCGTAGGCGAAGCGCTGCGCCGAAGGCTGCTGCGCGCACGCGGAGGCGAGCGCCCATTCGAGCGCGGCGGCAAAACCCACGTTCTCAAGCACCGAGGGGCTGAGGTCCTCGCAGATGCGCCGCACCTCCTGCGAGATGGACTCGATCTCGGCGCGCAGACGCACGGGGTCGGCGGCCGAGCCGGAAGGCGCGGGGACGAGCGCGCCGCCGGCGTGCGTGGTCGTCTGCGCGCCGACGGTTGACGGCTGCATCTCGTCGGTGAGCAGGAGCAGGCGGCGCAAGTCGGCGAGCGTCTGGTCGTGGAGGTCGCGCGCGATGCGGCGGCGCTCGGCCTCGGCCTCGCTGGCGAGCTGGAGCCGCGCGGAGGCCAACTGGTGGTTGGCCTCGCGCAGCTCCTCGCGGCTGCGGACGATGCGGCGGTGTTGCAGGTAGCCCCACGCGAGCACGACGAGCGCGAGCGCGAGCAGCACCGAGAGCGTGACGATGGTGCGCGGGAACGGCGCGCGCGCCACCTCGAAGTTGAAGACGAGCGGCTCGGACGCGACGAGGTCGAGCGTGTAGGCGCGCGCCGTGACGGTGTAGGCGCCGGCCGCGAGCGACTCGGCCTGGAACTGCGAGTCGCGCGAGAGCTTCTGCTTGACGGCGCGCCCCTTCGCGTCGCGCAGCGTGAAGGCGTAGAGGAACTGCTCGGGGAACGTCCGGCTCGCGGCGGCCGCCACGTCGAGCGCCAGCCCGTTCTGCGGGTGGGCGAGGCGGAGCGCGCCCGAGCGCGGCAGCTCCTCGGGCTGGAGCGTGCGCGAGGCCGTGACGCGGACGAGGCGGAGCGCGGGCGCGTTCGTCCCCGGCTCGTAGCGCGCGAGCCCGCGCGTCGTGCCGACGAGCAGCGTCCCGCCCCCCGAAGCCGCGCGGCCGTCGCCGGCCGCGGCGGGGAGGCGGAGCGCGGCGAAGGCGTTGTCGGTCGGCAAGCCCTGCTCGGTGTCGAGCCGCGAGGTGAGCGCGCCGAACTGCGGGTCGAGCGTGACGCGCAGGACGCCGACGCCGGCGGTCGCGCACCAGGCTTGCGGCGAGTCGGAGGGCCCGGCGCCCGCGCCTTGCGGGTCGAGGGCGACGACGGCGCGCGCGTCAACGCCGGGCGTGACCTCGACGAGGCCGCGCCCCTCCCGGAAGGCGTAGAGGCCGCGCGAGGTGGCGAGCCAGAGCCACCCTTCGGCGGCCGAGACGCCCCAGACGGTGCTGCCGCCGAGCTTGGCCAACTCGGGCTCGGCGCGCACGGCCGAGCCGTCGAAGTAGAAGACGCCGGCGTTGGCCGTGCCGACCCAGAGTCGGCCTCGGGACTCGTCGGCGTAGAGGCTGACGACCTCGCGGCCGCGCTCGTCGTCGCCCGCGCGCGGCCAGATCAGCTCGCGGCGTCCGGGGCCGCCGAAGCGCTCAAGCCCGCGCCCGAACGTCGCCACGTAGACCGCATCGCCCATCGGCGCGATGGCGCGCACGCTCCCGCTCAAGGCCGGCTCGGGAACCTTCTTCGCCCCTTCTACCTCTTCGGACTTGCCGGAAGTCGTCGGCGTGCTCGCGGGCTTGGCCCCGCCCGCCGCCGGCTCTTCCGCTGTGACGGCTCTCTCGTCTGCGGCGGCCGGCTTCTCATTTTTGACGGCGGCGCTCTCATCCTTTTTCGCGTCTGTACTCTCCTGGGGCGCCTTCACTTCGGGCGCGAGGCGGACGGGCGCGCGCGCCCTGAGCCCTTCGGTCTGGAGGCCGACGAACAGCCCCGCGCCCGTGCCGACGAGGAGCAGGCCGCGCCTGTCCTCCGCGACCGCGTAGACGGTCTTGCCCGCGACTTCCGGGACTTCGCGCCACGCGCCCGCCGTCTCGTCGCGCGCGAACAGCCCCCGGTTCGTGCCGACGAGCAGGCGCCCGCGCGACGTGCGGTAGACGGAGCGGACGAAGTTCGACTCGGTCTGCGCGGTCGAGAGCTGTTCGACGCGCACGCCGCGCGGGTCGTAGCGGCAGACGCCGCGCGGCGTCCCGAACCAGACGACGCCCTCGCGGTCTATGTAGACGGCGTTGACGCGGTCTGAGCGGAGCGCGCCCGCCGTCCCCGCGAACGTGAAGCGCTCGGCGATTCGGCCCGCCGCAAGGCGGAAGACGCCGCGCCCGTCGGTCGCCGCGTAGAGGTCGCCCGAGGTCGGGTCGGAGGCGAGCGCCGTCACCGTCCCCGTCGCCGCGCCCGCGACCTTCGAGGGCCGCGCGAGCCTGCCCTCTTCGATCTTGAGAAGGCCGCTGTCCGACGCCGAGGTCTGCGCGCCCATGTAGAGCGCGCCCGAGGGGCCGCGCGCCAGCGCCTCGACGTAGAAGGTGCGCGGGCGCCCCGAGACCTCTTTGGCCTCGCCGCCGGGCGCGAGGTCAACGGTCATCAGGCCGCGCCCGCGCGTGCCGACGACGACCGTCTCGCCTTCGAGCGCGAGGCTCGTCAGCTCGACCGCCAGCGCCTTCCCCGCGGCGACCGTCAGACGCTCGCCCAGTCGCGTGACCGTGAGCGCGCCGCCCGGCGCGAGCCGGCAGTCGAAGACCAGCCCGTCGGACGTCGCGAGCAGAGCGCGCCCCGCC
>JAIVJI010000025.1 GCA_020200135.1 Acidobacteriota bacterium
GTCCGAGGCCGAGCGCGCGACCTCGACCAGCTTCGTCATCGCGCGCGGGTCTTTGCGGTTGCCCAGGCCGGCGAGGACGTACTTCTTGACCGCCACCTCGGGCACCGCGTCGTAGAGCCTGAGCAGCTCGTCCACGACGTTGTCGCCGCGGCGGCGCGACAGCAGCTCGATGGCGTGCGTGCGCCCCTTGACGCTCTGGCCGCGCATGGCCACCTCGCCGAGGATGGCGACGGCGCGCGGGTTCTCGTGCGAGGCGAGGGCGTGGATGGCCGAGTCGGTCGGGCTCTGTTCGGCGAACGCGGCGCTCATCGCCAGCTCGCGCAGCACGTCGAGCGCTCGCTCGTCGTTGGTCGCGCCGAGGGCGCTGATGGCGCGCATCTTCAGCTTCGCGTCCGCCTCGGTGCGCGAGAGCTGGATGAGCGCGGGCACGGCCGCGGTGCCGCCGTAGCGGCCGAGCAGGATGATGGCCGCCTCCTTGAGGGGGGCGGGGTTGTTCGCCCGCAGCACGTCGGCCACGCGCGCCGAGCAGCCTATGCGGTCGTTCTCGCAGAGCGCCCTGAGGGCCACGATCTTCAGCTCGACGGTGGCGTCGGCCTCGTCGATGGCGGTGATGGGCCTGCCGAGTTTCGAGAAGACTTCAAGGCGCAGCGCCTTGGCGTCGTCGGCCCACCTCGAGTTCGGGTGGTTCTGGAGCAAGCGCGTGAGCGGCGCCTCGGCCGCCTGGGGGTTGCCCTGCCGGTTGTGCGCGTAGGCGAGCCAGTAGAGCGCCGCGTCCATGTTCCTGTCCTTCGGGTACTGCGCGACGAAGCGGTCGAAGGTCGCGGCCGCCTGCTCCCACCGCTGCGCGTCCACGAAGCCGCGCCCTTCGGTGAAGGCGCGCATGGCCGCGTTGTTGTCCGACTGGACGAACCGGTTGAGCAGTTCCCTGTACTGCTGGGCGCTCGCGGGGGCGGCGGCCGCCGACAGGAGGGCCGCGAGGGCCATGGCCCCGGCCAGGAGGCGCGGGCCCGTGTTCCGTCTATGAAGGGTGTTGGGGTTGATCATGGCTTTAGTCTTCCTTACTCTCTTCGGTTTCAAGTGAGCCGGCCGCGCGCCGGGCTCCCTCCTAGTAGACCTGTAACGCGGCGACGATCTCGTTCTTCCTCACGCGCTCGCGGATCGAGCGCACCTCGTCGCGCGAGGGGTTCTCGCGCATGTTCGCGATGTCGAGCAGGAACGGCTCGATGGTGTCGAGCACCTGCTTGGTCCCCTTGTCGCCGTTGACCTCGGCCTCCAGTTGGAGCGTGGCGTTCTGGGCCAGGAGCTTGCGCGAGAGGTCTTTCTCGTAGGCCACGTCCACCACGCCCGCCCCGGAGGCGCGCGCGTTCTTGATCGAGCGCAGGAGCATCTGAGCCTGCTCGACGTGGCGCGCCACCCCGGCCTCGGCGGGGTCGGGCAGCGGCGCGTTGCCGGCCTCGTCGCCGCGCGCCGGCGCCGAGGCGTTGACGAAGAGCGCCGCCGCGTCGTCCGCGCCCTCGTGCCCGCCCTCCTCGAAGGAGACGACGCCGGCGCCCGGCTGCGGCGCGGCCGACGCGGCCAGGAGCGACTCCACGTCAACTCCCGTCTCGGCCGGCCGGGCAGATTCCTTCCGCCCTTGGGCGGCGCGCGAGGCGTCGCGGGTCGCGACGGCGGTCGCGCGGGTCGGGTCGCCCGCGCCGTCATTCAAAGAGCCTGCGGACGGCGAGGGGACTTCGACGGGCGTGCCGGCGGTGTTGCCGTCCGTCGTGGCGGCGGTCGGGCGCGGTGCGGGAACCCCGTTACCGCGCTCGTTCGACGCCGCCTGTGCGGGCTCGACCGCCTGCTGGCGGCGCGCTAGCCACAGAGAGCCGAGGCCGGCGGCGACCAGCAGGAGCGCGAGCGAAGAGGCAAGCACGGGGCGCGCGGCGAGCGCGCCGAGCGCGAAGGCCACACGCTCGCGCACGCGACTCAGAAAGGGGCGCGGCGCGGCCGGGCTTTCGGGCCGGGCGTCGCGCGCTATCTCGGCGCTGACGCGCGACCAGAGGTCGGGGCCGACTTCGAGCCGGCGGTCGTAGCGCGCGTAAACCTCCTGCTCGAACGAGAGCGCGTCGAGCGCGGCGGCGCAGTTGGCGCAGGCCGCGAGGTGCGCGCCCATCCGCGCCGCCGACGGCCCCTCGACCTCGCCGTCGAAGTACTCCTCAATCAGTGGGAGGCAATCTTCACATCTCATAAACTACTGCTCACCCCCTAAGTACGGGCCGATGCGCTTGCGCATCTCGGCGCGCGCGCGGTGCAAGTCGGTCTTGAGCTTGCCGACGGAGAAGCCCGTTATCTCCGCGATCTCTTCGTAGCTGCGCTGCTGCAAAACTTTCAGGGTGAAGACCGTCCGCTTGTCCTCGTCGAGCCTCTGGAGCGCGGTCTGGATGACCCCGCTCAGCTCCTTGTCCAACAGCTCGCCCGAGGGCGTCCGCGCGTGGTCGTGCAGCTCGAAGGCCGGCTCGGCGTCTATCTCGACGTTGCCCGTGTCGCGGCGGCGGCTGCGCAAGCATTCGCGCGCGCAGTTGCGTGCGATGCCGAAGAGCCAGGTCGAGAGCTTCGTCTCTTCGCGCAGCGTCGAGAGGCCCCGGAAGGCGCGGACGAAAGTCTCCTGCGCCAGGTCTTCGGCCAGCGAGCGGTCGCCGACCATGTCGAAGATGAAGCCGAGCACGGGGCGCGAGTAGCGGTCGAAGATGAGACGGAAAGCCTCCTCGTCGCCCGCACGGACGCGCGCCACCAGTTCCTCCGTGCTGTTCATCAAGGCCCCAGCGTGCGTGCCCGGCTGCCCCAGCTCTAAACTCATCGTGTTGACTGCCAGCCGCTCGTTCATCGTCTAACACCGCTAGTTAGTGGCGGCCGGGCGCGGAAGGTTTCAGAAAAATAGCCCGGACTCGGAAAGGGATGGAATTACCGGTAAATCCCGAAAATTGGCCGAAGGATGGGGCGCGGACAGGCAGGCCCGCGCCCCCGTGTCGGAACGGGAAAATTAACGCCTGCCGCGCTGGCGCTCGACCAGCAGGTCGTATCTGAGCTTGAGCTCGACGGCGGCGCGCCCGAGCCTCTCGCGCTCCCCCGGGTCGCGGCAGCCTTCGAGCCGCGCGGCCAGCTCGTTCAGCTCTTTCAGCAGCGCGGCCTCCTCGGGCAGCACGCCGGCGTTTTTGAGCACGGCGAATCCGGCGCGCAGCTCCTCGGGCGTCGAGAAGTAGGCTTCGAGGTCGACGGGTCGGCCGCGGCCTTCGAGCCGGTCGAACTCGCCCGCCGCCTGCGCCTCGCGAATCTTCTGCTCCACCAGTTTGTCGAACACGAACTCGCGCCCCCTTCCCGTCGCGGATTTTACACCCTCTGCGTCTTCCAGCGCCCGCGCCGAAAGAAGTAGGCGCTCACCACCGCCAGCGTCGAGAAGGCGACGGCCGCGGCGATGAAGACGCCGTGCGGCCCCAAACGGAAGTGAAAGGCCAGCAGCCACGCCAGCGGAATCTCCCACAGCCAGAAGACGAAGACGTTGATGAGCGTCGGCGTCCGCGTGTCGCCCGCGCCGTTGAAGCTCTGCGTCAAAACCATCCCGTAGGCGTAGAAGAGGAAGCCGCACGCGACGATGCGCAGACAGTCCTTCCCGTACTCGTACACCTCGGGGCCGGCGGCCGCCTGCGTGAAGACGCCGACGATGGGGCCGGCGAAGACGATGAAGACGAGCCCCACCACCCCGAGGAAGATCATGTTGTAGAAGCCCGCGCGCCAGACCGCGGCTTCGGCGCGCTCGGGCTTGCCCGCGCCCAGGGACTGGCCGACGAGCGTCGCCGCCGCGTTCGACATCCCCCACGACGGCAGCAGCGCGAACATGATGACGCGCATCCCGATGATGTTGCCGGCGACGGCCGCGCTCCCGAAGCTGGAGACGAGGCGCGTCAAAGCGATCCAGCTCGCCATGCCGACGAAGACCTGGAAGGTCGCCGTCCCCGACAGCCGCACGATGCGCGCCATCAGCCGCGTGTCCACCCGGAAGTGGCGCCGCGCGAGGTGGAGTCGGCCGCCCCCGCGCCAGAGCTTCGAGAAGGCGTAGAGCGCGCCGGTGCCGCGCCCGATGCTGGTCGCCACGGCCGCGCCCGTCACGCCCATTTCGGGGAAAGGCCCGAGCCCGAAGATGAGGCACGGCCCCAGAAGGATGTTGATGGCGTTGGCGAGCCACAGCACGCGCATCGCCACGGCCGCGTCGCCCGCCCCGCGGAACGCGCCGTTGATGAGGAAGAGCATCATCACCGACACGTTGGCCCCGAGCATGACGCGCGTGAAGTTGCTCCCGCCCTCGACGACCGCGGCCTCGGCCCCCATCAGCTCGAGCAGGCGCGGCGCGAAGGCCACGCCGAGCGCGCCGAGCACGAGCGAGACGACGAGCCCGAGCAGGATGGTCTGCCCGGCGGTGTGCGCCGCGCCCTCGGCGTCGCGCTCGCCCGTGCGGCGCGCGACCATCGCCGTCGCCCCGATGCTCAGGCCGATGCCGAGCGTGTAGACCAGCACCATCATCGACTCGGTCAGCCCGACCGTGGCGACGGCCTCCTTGCCGAGCCGGCTGACGAAGAAGACGTCCACGACGACGAAGACGCTCTCCATCACCATCTCCAGCACCATCGGGACCGAGAGCAGGAGGATGGCGCGCCCGATGGGGCCTTCGGTGTAGTCGTACTTCGGGTGCGCGCCGCGCACCGCCTCGCGGACGGCCGCCCACAGTCCGGGCTCCGGCCGTCCGTCCGGCGTCTGCACTACTTCGGTCGAGTCGGGCATCGGTCTCCACTTCTACTCTATGAGCCGTGGCGTGCGTTTAAGGGTTTGTATACGTCGGAGGGCGGCGCAAGTTGCGCTCATCTGACCGCGGTCTTTCGCGGGCGGCCTTCGGTCAGGTCTTCGTAGACGGCGCGCGAGATGTCGGCGATGAGGCGGTGCGCGGGAGCCCGGCGGGAATCCCCTCGTTGAACTTCTGCGCCGCGAGCACGTCGGCCACCTCGCGCGAAGCCTCGGCCGAGACGGCGCGCCCCTCGGCGATGGCGCGCAGCAGCAGGAGCAGGTCGCGCGCCGTCGTCGTGTTGTTCATGCCGCGCGCGTACGCCTTGCCATCCTCGACGCCGCGCAGCACGCGCATGTCGCGCGCGCCCAGGCGCCGGCACAGCTCCCTCACGCGCGCCGGCGTGACGCGCTCGATGAGGATGTTGGTGGCGAGGTTGCTGCTCTCGGTGACCATCAGACGCATAAGCTCGCGCACCGTCTCCGTCGCGCCGACCTTCGCGTAGAGCGTCCGCTCCGAGTCGTCCTCGGGCGCGACCGAGAAGGCGCTGCCGTCGGCTATCGACTTGAACTCGTTCCTGACGGGCAGCCGCTCGTCGAGCCGGAGCCGGCCCGCGCGCGCCGCACGGTAGACTTCGAGCATCACGGGCACCTTCATCGTGCTCGCGGCGTGGAAGCTCACGCGCCCGTTGACGAGCAGCTCGCGGCCGGTCTGCAGGTCGCGGAAGGCGACGGCCACGGTCTCCGCGCCGCTCGCGGCGACGAGTTCCCTCACCCTCGCTTCGAGCGCGCCGCCGGCCGGCCGCGTCTGCGCGGCGGCCTGCGCCGACGCGAGCAGGCACACGAACGCCGTCAGGTTAAAGACTCTCGCGAGCGGTGGGCGGAATGTCATCAAAGCCTCCGAAGGGATTCGTGCGGCGCGGCCGCCGGCGATTGTCACGGAGGCGCGGCCGGGCGCGCAAGTTTTTTGGGCGGTTCTTGCCGACGCGCCCCGCCGCGTTATACTCGGACGATACTTCAACCTTGAGGGGCGGGCTTAAAACTTATGAGCACGGAACAGTCGAAGGAGCTGGCGACGCTCGGGGGCGGTTGCTTCTGGTGTCTGGAGGCGGTCTACAAGGAGCTGCGCGGCGTCGAGCGCGTCGTGTCGGGTTACGCGGGCGGGTTCGTCGAGAACCCGAGCTACGGTCAGGTCTGCGAGGGGACGACCGGCCACGCCGAGGTCGTCCAGCTCACCTTCGACCCGGCGGCGGTCTCCTACCGCGAGCTGCTCGAAGTCTTCTTCACCATCCACGACCCGACGACCCTTAACCGACAGGGCGGCGACGTCGGCACGCAGTACCGCTCGGCCGTCTTCTACCACGGCCCCGCGCAGCGCGAGACGGCCGAGCAGGTCATCGCGGAGATGACGGCCGCCGGCGTTTGGGACGCGCCCATCGTGACGCAGGTCGTCCCGCTCGAAACCTTCTACCCGGCGGAGGACTATCACCAGGACTACTTCGAGCGGAACCCCTTCCAGCCCTACTGCCGCGCGGTCGTCGCGCCGAAGGTGTCCAAGTTCCGCAAGCACTTTCTGGAGCGGCTCAAGGCTTGAGCCCGGAGGCGACGCGCGAGGAGGCCGGCCATGAAGACACTGGGGACGGAGAGACTCGTCCTGCGCATGTTCCGCGAGGAGGACCTGGAGGAGTACTCCGCGATGGCGGCCGACCCGGAGGTGACGCGCTACCTCGGCGACGGGAGCACGCTCTCGCGCGCCGACGCGTGGCGTCAGATGGCGATGATTCTCGGCCACTGGCAACTGCGCGGCTACGGCATGTGGGCGGTCGAGGAGTCTGCGACGGGGCGGCTCGCCGGCCGCATAGGCTTCTTCAACCCCGAGGGCTGGCCGGGGTTCGAGCTGGGCTGGACGCTCGCGCGCGAGTTCTGGGGGCGCGGCTACGCGACCGAGGGCGCGCGCGCCGCGCTGGAGTACGGCTTCACCGAGATGGGCCGCGAACGCGTCATCAGCCTCATCCGCCCCGCCAACGCGCCCTCGGTCCGCGTCGCCGAGCGCCTCGGCGAGAGGCTGGAGGGGAGCGTCGAGCTTTCAGGGGGCGAGGCCCTCGTCTACGGCCTCACGCGCGACGACTGGCTCGCCACCCGCCGGGAGGGTAAATTAGTTTCGTAACGTGACCGAAGACTCCGGGCAGTCCGCCAGCCGCTCCGGTTTGTCCTTTGACACTGAGAAAGGCTAACCGAAATGGACGAAGAACAATTCGAGAGACATAAGGAGTATATGCTCCAACAGCAGGCGAAGCTCGCGGAGCAGCAGGCGCAGTCAGCGGTGAGGATTTCCCAGCTGGAGGATTTGCTCGTGCGGTTCGCGCAGGCGACGCGCGACCGCTTTGAGGTCGCCGACAGGCGCGCTCACGAGATTGATGAAAAAATCGCCGCGCTCGTCAACGCTCAAATGCGGACGGAGGACAAAGCACCGGACATCGACAGGCGGCTTGCGACACTCGTTGAGGCGCAAATGAAGACGGATGAGACCGTCAGGAAGATGGGAGAAAGAATCGACAACCTGACCGTGGTGGTTGAACGACACATCGTCGAGGGACACAACGGGAGGGCTGGGAGTTAACACTCGCGCTCGACCGCGTCGCGCAGCTCGCGGAAGAGGCGCGCGAGGTCTGCGGGTCGGTAGTTGGCGTTGAGGCCGCTCGGGTTGGGGAGCACCCAGACCGTGGCGGCCTCAAGCCTTTCGTCCTGCCTCCCGACGCACGCCTTCGGGCGCCCGAAGGCCGCGCGGTAGGCGCCGACGCCGAGGACGGCGAGGAAGCGCGGGCGGTACCTTTTCACCTTCGCACGCAGGGCGCGCCCGCCGCGCGCGAACTCCTCGGCCGACAGCTCGTCGGCGGCGGCGGTCGCGCGCGCCACGACGTTCGTGACGCCGCAGCCGTAAGCTAACAGTTCGCGCTCCTCGAACGGCGAGAGCTGGCGCGGCGTGAACCCGGAGCGGTGGAGCGCCGGCCAGAAGCGGTTGCCCGGCCGCGCGAAGTGCCGCCCGACCGCCGCCGTGTACAGCCCCGGGTTGATGCCGCAGAACAGCACACGCAGCCCCGGCGCGATCACGTCCCGCACCGTCCGCCCCGCCGCCGCCCCTATCTCCTCCCTCGTCGGCTTGTAGACCTTAAACATCGCCGCGCTAAGGCTGGCCGAAGCGCCCGCGGTATTCGGACGAGAGGATGAAGGCGCGCACCATCTCGGCGCGCCTGACGCGTGCGAGCGCCACCGCCTCGTCGCGCACGTTCTCGCCGGGCAGGCTGAACGAGTCCATCTTGGCCAGCCAGAAGTCGAACCCCGTGTAGTCCGTGTCCGGCGCGTCGTTCGGGTTGCGCCGCAGGTAGCCGATGTACTGGCTCAGCACGAACGCCGCGTTGAACTGCCGGTTGTAGACCGAGTTCAGCTCGACCACGTTGCGCAGGGTCGTGGCCCGCCCCTCGACGGTCTGGGTGTAGCTCTCGATGGCGATGTTGAACTCGGAAGGCGACAGGGGGGTGACACCCAGGTTGGCGGCGAGCTTGTTGACGTAGTCGTCGCCGCTCATGCTCAGCGGGAACTGGGCGATGAAGTCTGAACGCTGCACCCAGCGGCGCGCGAACTCCTGCCGGTTCGCGTCGAGCTGCGCCTGCCAACTCCCCTGATTGACGACGACGCCGCGCCCGACCTCCTGCTGGTCGCGGAGGAACTCGCGGTAGCGCGGCATCCCGCGCGGCCGCGCCGGCGTGTCGGTGAACGAGCCCTTGTAGATGCGGAAGACGTAGTAGCCGGTGGTCTGGAACTCGATGGAGAGGAAGAAGGCGGTCGAAACGTCGGTGCGCTTGCGGTCGACGCAGGCCGCGTCGCCGCCGCAGGCGATGATCTGGTTGGCCCAGAAGGCGAGCCCCGTCGGGTCAGCCTGGCGGTTGAGGAAGTCGTGGTAGTGCTGCCCCGTAAAGATGGTCGCGTCGTCTATCACGTTGGTCGTCGGCTCGGCCCCGTCGTCGGTGATCTGGACGGTGGCGACGGCGGTCGCGCAGGAGAGCGTCGCACCGCCCGTCGCGTTCGACAGCGTGACGGTGAACGTCTCGTTCCCTTCGGCGAACGAGTCCTCGTTGACGAGCACGTCGAACGTCTTGGCGGTCTCGCCCGCCGCGAAGCGGAGGGTGCCGACCGCGGTCGTGTAGTCGGAGCGCTCCGAGGCCGTGCCGTTGGCGGTCGCGTAGTCAACGGTGACCGCGCCGGACGTGTCACCCGTGCGCTGGACGGTGAGCGTGAGCGAGGTCACTTCCTCCTGCACCACCGGCGCCGTCTGCGTGAACGCGAGCGCGGAGGCCGGCCCCGCCGAGGCGTCGCTCAGCTTAAACACGAAGGCGTCGCCGGCGAGGCCCGCGCCGCCGGCGAAGGTGCTCTGGATGGGGGTGACCGTGGGGAAGTCGGTCGAGAAGGTCGTGCCGGTGACGTAGGCGTTGCCGGCGGAGTCAACCGCCACCATCCGGCCGTTGTCGATGTCGCCGCCGCCGAGGTAGGTCGAGTAGACGAGCGCCGACGCGGCGGCGTTGAACTTCGCGACGAAGACGTCCTGGCTGCCGCTCCTCGTACACTGGACGGCGTTGGCCGTCGGGAGCGTGTTGAGCGAGGCGGTGGTGCCCGCGATGTATGCGTTGCCCGCCGAGTCCACGGCGACGCCGAAGGCTATCTCGCCGCCCGAGCCGCCGTAGTAGGTCGAGTAGACGAAGGCCGTGCCCGCCGCGTTGAACTTGGTCAGGAAGGCGTCCTGAAGGACGCCGCCGCCGTTCGCGCCCTGGAAGGCGTTGGCCGTGGGGAAGTTCGTCGAGTCGGTCTGCCCGGCGACGTAGGCCAGGCCGGCGGAATCGACCGCGACGGACTGCGCGACATCGATGTCGCCGCTGCCGCCGAGGTAGGTCGAGAAGATGAAGGCCGACCCGGTGGCGTTCACCTTCGCCACGAAGGCGTCGCGCCCGCCGCCGTTCGCGGCCTGGATGGCGTTAGCCGTGGGGAAGTTGGTTGACTCGGTCTCGCCCACGACGTAGGCGTTGCCCGACGAGTCCGCGGCGACGCCGAAGCCCGTGTCGTTGTTGCCGCCGCCGAGGTAGGTCGAGTAGACGAGCGCCGAGCCCGCCGCGTTGAACTTGGTCAGGAAGGCGTCGGTCGAGCCGCCGCCCTTCGCCGCCTGAATCGGGTTGAGCGTCGGGAAGTCGGTCGAGAAGGTGGAGCCCGTGACGTAGGCGTTGCCGGCGGAGTCGACGGCGACGGCCTGCCCGAACTCCGAGCTGGTCCCGCCGCCGAGGTAGGTCGAGTAGACGAGCGCGTTGCCCGCCGCGTTGAGCTTCGTCAGGAAGGCGTCTTCGTTGGTGGCGCCTATGGTGGCGTCGAAGGCGTTTGCCGTGGGGAAGTTGGTCGAGCCGGTGACGCCGGTGACGTAGGCGTTGCCGGCGGAGTCGACGGTGAGGCCGCGCGCCTGCTCCTGCGCGCTGCCGCCGAGGTAGGTCGAGTAGACGAGCGCGTTGCCGGCCGCGTTGATTTTCGTGATGAAGGCGTCCTGGAAGCCCCCGTTGGCGGCCTGGAGGGCGTTGGACGTGGGGAAGTTGGTCGAGGCGGTGAAGCCGGCCACGTAGACGTTGCCCGCGGAATCGACGCCGACCCCGTTCGCCTGGTCGGCGTCGGAGCCGCCGAGGTAGGTCGAGTAGACGATGACGGGGTCGATGACGAGCGGCAGCGCCGCGTCGTAAGCCCCGAGCGCGAAGCCGACCCGCCCGTCCGCCCCGATGGCGTAGCCGCCCTTGACCGCCCGCCGCGCGCCCGCCACCTCCTGGTAGACGAAGGGCTTCGGCTGCCGGACGACGCTCCCGCCCACGGCCAGCAGCAGGTCACCCTCCGCGCCCACCTCCACCTTGTCCGCCCCTTCGAAGTGCAGACTCACCACGCCCGGGTCTGCGCCCGGCGCTATACGGAAGTCGTATTCGAGCTGCCGCTGGTTGCCGTAGTAGACGAGGTCAACTCCGGGGTAGACCGACGCGTAGCGCACCCGCCCGTAGGTCGGCACGCCGGTGCGCCACTTCGACGCGTCGTCGCCGACGAGGTAGTTGGCCTTCCCCTCAAGCTCCTCCGCGCCCTCGGCCGCCGCCGACGCGTCCGCGCCGACCAGCTTCATCCGCAGCACGGCCGGCGCGGCGGGCGTCTCCCCGCCGACCGCCGTCATCGGCGCGCGGCCTTTCGACGGCGCGCCGGCCCCGCGGCCGAAGAGGACGAACGTCGCCTCCGACGGCTTCAGGAAGAGCGAGTAGCCCGCGCCGCGCGCGAGGAAGTCGACCGAGTCGTCGGCCTGCCCCCGGTTGGCCTCGAAGCTCAGGGGGATGCGGCCGTAGGTTTCGAGCGCCCGCTCGGGCGCCGGCGACGCCGCGCGGGCGCCGGGGCGCGCGGGCGCGCGGCGGAAGTTCGAGACGAAGGCCAGGCCGAGAGAGCCGGCGGCGAAGGACAGGAAGAGCGTCAGGGCGAGCAGGCGCCTGGGGCGAGAGTTGAAAGACCTCATGGAGTCCTCTTCTATGTTAGGAGCGGTGAGCGTTGGCCGCCCTGTCGGGGCGGCGGAATAGCTTACACACCTTAAAGCCGGCGTGTGGAAGCAAAGGCAAGATGGCCTGTAAGTATGAAGCCCTCCTCCGGGCTCTTCAGAACCAAAGTTCGCGGAGTCTACCACGGCCCGCGCGTGCGGGCGAACCTTTTTTGCGGCAACGCGCGCCTCTTTGAAGGCGTCCGTGCGGGCGGCGCGCGCTCACCGCCCGCGCCGCCCGCCGGGGTCAGACTTAGATGCTGGGCTCGATCTTCCGCGCTTGAACCCAGTGGCCGTTGCGGTGGCGGTTCGGGTCTTCGAGCGGGTCGGCGGTGGCTTGGAACGCAAAGGTTTTTGGGGTCGCCTCCAGTATACGCGTGGCGCGGCGGCGGGAACTGACACGGCCGGAGAAAAAATTTTATGCGGTGAGTTTTTCGCGGTAGAATCCGCGGCGGCCTGCGAAGGGGTGAACCGGGTGAGCGGCGAGCTTCAACACGAAGTCACGCAGATTCTGCACGACTGGAGCGGCGGCGACCGGCGCGCGCCCGAGCGCCTGATGCCGTTCGTCTACGACGAGCTGCGCCGCCTCGCCCGCGCCTTCCTCTCCAGGGAGCGCGACGGCCACACGCTCCAGCCCACCGCACTCGTCCACGAGGCTTACGTCCGGCTCATCGACCAGACGCGGGTCGACTGGCAGAACCGCGCGCACTTCTACGGCGTCGCGTCGCGCATGATGCGGCGCGTGCTCATCGACCACGCGCGCGCGCACGTCACGGACAAGCGCGGCGGCGGCGCCGTCCGCCTCTCGCTCGAAGACGTGCGGCTCCCCGCCAGGCAGCGCGCCGCGAGCCTCGTCGCGCTCGACGAGGCGCTGGGGCGTCTGGCCGAGATGGACGAGCGCAAGAGCCGCGTCGTCGAGATGCGCTTCTTCGGCGGGATGAGCGACGAGGAGATCGCCGAAGTGCTCGGCGTCACGACCCGCACGGTCCTGCGCGACTGGAAGAAGGCGCGGCTCTGGCTCTACCGCGAGCTGTCGTCCCACCAAACCTGAAGAGACAGGGCTGTCACTTTTCACCCACGAACCCCGCGTTTGTGTGCAGCGATGCGAAGCGAGGACTGGCAGAGGGTCGAGGAGTTGCTGGACGCCGCGCTGGAGCTCGGGCCGCGCGAGCGGCCGAGGCTCCTCGACGAGGCGTGCGCGGGCGCGCCCGACCTGCGGCGCGAGGTCGAATCCCTGCTCGCCTGCGAGGGGCGGGCGGACGGGTTCCTCGGCGCCCCGGCGCTCGCCTTCTCGGCCGATTTTTTCGACGACGGGAATCCGGCCGACGGGCGCGCCGGCCAGACTTTCGGCCCCTACCGCGTCGCCCGCGAGATAGGGCGCGGCGGCATGGGCGCGGTCTTCCTGGCCGAGCGCGACGACGGCGAGTTCAAACAGGAAGTCGCGCTCAAGGTCGTGGGCCGCAGCTTCGCCGACGCGGAGCTGCGGCGGCGCTTCCGGCAGGAGCGGCGGATACTCGCCACGCTCAACCACCCGAACATCGCGCGGCTCCTCGACGGCGGCGTCTCCGCCGACGGCGAGCCGTACCTCGTCATGGAGTACGTCGAAGGTCTGCGCGTCGACGAGTATTGCGCCCGCGCCGGCCTCTCGACTGTCGAGAAACTGAGGCTGTTCCTCGAAGTCTGCCGCGGCGTCTCCTACGCGCACCAGCACCTCGTCGTCCACCGCGACATCAAGCCGTCGAACATCCTCGTCACCGCCGACGGCGTGCCGAAGCTTTTAGACTTCGGCATCGCCAAGCTGCTCGTCGAGGAGCAGCCGGGCGAGCAGACGCGCACCGAGCTGCGCGCCTTCACGCCCGAGTACGCCGCGCCCGAGCAGGTCAGCGGCGGGCAGGTCACGACCGCCTCGGACGTGTACTCCCTCGGCGTCCTGCTGCGCGACCTCACGGGGCCGCGCAGGCTCGCCGGCGAGATGGAAAATATCGTCGCGATGGCGCGACACGAAGAACCCGCGCGCCGCTACGGCTCCGCCGCCCAGCTCGCCGAAGACATCCACAGGTATTTAGAGGGCCGGCCCGTCCGCGCGCGAAAGGACTCTTTCACCTACCGCGCGGGAAAGTTCGTCCGGCGAAATACGGTCGGCGTGGCGGCGGCGGCGCTCGTCCTGTTGACGCTCGCGGGCGGCGTCGTCGCCACGGTCTGGCAGGCCAGGCGCGCGACCGAACAGGCGAGGCTCGCCGCGCAGGAGCGCGACCGCGCGCGGCGCGAGGCGGCCAAGGCCGAGCGCATCAACACCTTTTTGCAGAACGTCCTCGGCCTCTCGGACGCCTCCTGGGTCTCGTCCAACCCGAACAGGAACCGCGAGGCGACCATCGCCGACGTGCTCGACGAGGCGGGCCGGCGCGCCGAGGCGGAGCTGGCCGACCAGCCCGAGGTGCAGGCCGCGGTGCGCTTCACCCTCGGCTGGACGTACAAGACGCAGAGCAGACTGGACGCGGCGGAGCCGCACCTGCGCGCGTCGCTGGAGCTGCGGCGCGCGGCCCTCGGCTCGGAGCATCAGGACACGGCACAGAGTCTGGTCGGCATGGGTGAACTCTCCCTGCTCGGGGGTAAGTTCGACGAGGCCGAGGCGCTGTTACGCGAGGCGGTCGCCATCCACCGCCGTGCGCGCGCGGCCGGAGACGTGAACGCGAAGTGGTTCGCCATCTCGCTCAGCGACCTCGGTCTCGCCCTGACCAGCAAAGGAGACACGGCGGCGGGCGAAGCCTCTTTCCTCGAAGCGCTGGAGGTGGGCGCGGCTCTCACCGGCGCCGACCGCGCGCTGATGGCCGTCGTCCACAGCAACATCGGCGCGACGCACCGCGAGCGGGGAGATTTGGACGGCGCCATCGTCCACACGCAGAGGGGACTTGAGGAGTACCGCCGTCTGCCGGGCGAGCCGCGCTGGGAGATGGCGGCCGCCCTCGGCAACCTGGCCGGCATCCTGACGCTCAAGGGCGACTACGACCGGGCCGAACCGCTGGCGCGCGAGTCGCTCGACGTGTACCGCGGCACCGTGGGCGAGGAGCACGCGTACCCGCCCCGTTCGTTCGCCGCGCTCGCGGAGATTTATTACCGGCGCGGCGACTACCCCAGGGCGAAGGAGGAGATAGAGCGCGCCCTCGCGATACAGCAGCGCGTGCTGGCCGAGTCGCACATCGACTTCGCGCGGTCGTGGATCGTCCTCGGGAAGATTCTGACGCGGGCGGGCGACCCGGCTCGCGGCGAGACGTACCTGCGCCGGGCCCTGGAGAGGCGGGGCCGCGGGCTCAAGCCGGGCCACTGGATGGTGGGCGAGGCGCAGGGCGCGCTCGGCGAATGTCTGACCGCCCGGGGCCGTTACGCCGAGGCCGAGCCGCTCCTCGCCGAGAGCCACAAAAATCTCGACGCCGCGCTGGGCCACAAAGACCCCCGGACGCGGGAGGCGCGCCGCCGCCTCGTCACACTCTACGAAGCGTGGCGGAAGCCCGAGACGGCCGCACGCTTCGCCCAGCCCTGACCACCCGCGTCACTTAAAAGACTCGCGCCGGAAGTCGTTTCAATAAGGAAACCCCGCCGCCAGACCTTCGCCGTTGACACCCCGCCTCCCCGCTAATATCCTTCCCCGCGCACTTCCGGCCCTGGAACTTAAAATATGAGAGACCCCTACCGAAAAGGAGCCATCGGCGCCCTGATGGACGAGTATGAGCGCGCGGCGGCCGAGCTAAAGCGATTGGTCGAACGTTTCCCCGAGGCCGACTTCGTGCGGGTCGTCGATTCGCAAACCGCGGACGAGGCCTGCCGCTCGGTGCAAACGATCATGTCTCACGTCGTGGGCGCGGGCTACGGTTACGCCGATTACCTGAGGGGGGCGTTCGGCGTGGCGCCGGCCGGGCCCACGCGGCGGTTGCTTTCGCGCCGCGAGGCGTTAGAACGGCTTGACGCGATGCTTGAGTACACGGCCGAGACTCTGGAGGGCCGTTGGGAGTTGAGCGACGTTGAGATTAACGGCACGGTGATTCACTCGGGCTGGGGGGTGACCTACGACGCGGAGCAGTTGCTCGAGCACGCCATCGTACACGTCCTGCGGCACCGGCGGCAGATAGAAAAGTTCATCCATCGGGGACTGATCTCCGAGCGCGGGGAGCCCGGCGAGACGCACACTGACGCCCCGCCCCTCGGGTAAAATCTTTCGACGCGCACTTCCGCCGCCCGCACACGCGCCTTGCCGGGCCATAGAGAACCTTACGCAGGCGCGCGGCCTTTAACATGCAAACTTCCACGAGTGCGAACGCGGGCGCGAAGCCGGCGGCGAAGCCCCACCCGGCGGCGGGCGTCAAAACGAGGAGGCCCGAGTGGTGGCTCGCGGTCACAAGGTGGGTGGCCCTGGCCGTCTTCGTGGCCGTCCCCGTCGCGGCGCCCCACCTTCAGACAATCGCCGGCCGCGCCGTCTGGACCGTCCTCGTGGCGGCGCTGCCCCTCTTCATCGTCCTCGTCGGCTATCACCGCTGGCGCCGCGCCTGCCCGCTCGCCTTCTTCGCGCAGCTTCCGGGGAAGCTGGGGCGCGCGGGGCGGCGCAAGGCCCCGGCCTGGCTGGAGGAGAACTACTACTATCTGGTCGTCGGCGTCTTCGTCCTCTCGCTCTGGCTTCGCCTCGTCGCCACGAACGGCGACGGGCTCGCCCTCTCGGCGTTCTTCACGCTGCTCACGCTCTCGGCCCTCGCCTCCGGCTTCGTCTTCACAGGGAAGACGTGGTGCAACTACCTCTGCCCGGTCTCCTTCGTCGAGAAGGTCTACACAGAGCCCCACGGCCTGCGCGAGACCGAGAACTCGCAGTGCGACAAGTGCACCGCGTGTAAGAAGTTCTGCCCGGACATCAGCGAGGAGAACGGCTACTGGAAGGAGATCGGCTCACGCCCCAAGCGGCTCGCCTACTACGCGTTTCCCGGCCTCGTGTTCGGCTTCTACTTCTACTACTACCTACAGTCGGGCACCTGGGCTTACTACTTCGGCGGGGGCTGGACTGACGAGCCACGTCTCTTCGCCAGCGCCATCCTGCCGGGCGTCGAAGGGGCCACGGCCGGACTCTTCTTTTACCCGGCGGTGCCACGCGCCCTGGCGTCCCTGGTCACACTGGCGTTGTGCGGCCTCATCAGCTTCGCCTTTTTTCTGGTCGCGGAAAGGGCGGTAGGCGTCTGGCTGAGGGACCGCGGCGGCGAGGCCGACGACGAGCAGCGCAGACACGTCACCCTCACGCTGGCGGCGTTCACAGCCTTCCTCCTCTTCTACACGTTCGCCGGCGCCCCGACGCTGTGGAAGCTGCCGTGGGCGGTGCCGCACCTGTTCCTGATACTCGTCGTCCTGACGGCGACCGTCTTCCTTCTGCGCCGCCTGGGCCGCACACGCAAGGGCTTCACAGAGGAGACGCTCGCGCGCAACATCATCAAGCGTTGGGAGTGGGGCGACCGGCCGGCGCCGCAAGACCTCCGCGAAGCCTTCCTCGTGCACACCATCCGCACGGGCGAGGGGTCGAAGGCGGCCGCGCGCGCGCCTGAGATATACAGGGAGGCCGTTGAGGAGGCCATCTCCGACGGCCTCGTCTCGCGGGAGGAAGTACACAGGCTCGAACGGCTCCGCCGGCAGCTCGACATCAAGAAGGCCGACCACGACAAGGTCATGGCGGCGCTCGCGTCGGATGCGCGCGCGCTGCTGGGAGACCCCACCCGCCACCTGTCGGCGGAAAAGTGTTTGCAGCTCAGGTCATACGAGCGCGCGCTGGAGGAGTACGTCGGCCGCGCCTCGGCAGAGGAAGACTTGTCGGACGGGGCCTTCGTCTCAAGGCTTCGCGGCGAGTACCGCGTGACGAAGGAGGAGCACGAAGCCGTGCTCGACAGGCTGGCCGGCGGGCGGCGTGTGTTGTCGGCGCGGCTGGCCGAGGAACTGCACGTCCTCGAACGGGCCGCGGCCGCCGTCGGCGCGTTGGGTCGAGAGCCGTCGCCGGTCAACAACTTCCTCTCCTACCTTCTGCGACGCCGCCGGGCCACCGCGGTCGAGCGGCTGCTCAACGTGCTGGGGCTTGCGGCCGAAGAAGAGAACGTCGCCGGGGCGAGTCGGAAGCTGCTGGAGGGTGACCGGCTCGGACGGCAGTCCGCCGTCGAAGAGTTGAGCCGGGCCGCCGCCCCCGCCGTCGCCGACTACCTGAAGGGCGTCTACCTCACGGCCGCCGATTACGCCGACGCCTCGCTCGAAGCCCTGCTCCTCACCTACGCGAGCAGCGTCGACCCTTACGTGAGGGCGACGGCCGCCCTGATGCTCTCCGGCCGGGGCGCCCTTGACGCGGCGACGCTGGAGCGCCTCGCGGGGGACGAATACCCGGTGGTGCGTGAGGTGGTCGCATCGGTCGGGGGCGCGCCCGCACGTTACGACGCCGGGGAGCTATCCACCATCGAGAAGATGGTCACCCTGCACTCCGTCCCGCTCTTCTCCACGCTGGCCCCGCAGGAGCTGGAGGAGCTGGCGCTGGTGTGCAGGTCGGAGACCTACCCCGCGGGGGCGGTCATCTGCGAGGAGGGCGAGCGCGGCGACGATGTTTTCGTCATCCTGGAGGGAGGCGTGCGCGTGATGCGGGGCCGCGGCGATTCCGCGTCCCTCGCTTCCGTCGAGCGGGCGGGCAGCGTCATCGGGGAGATGGCGGTGCTCGACCCGGCGCCGAGGGCCGCCACGGTGATAGCCGACGACGGGGGGGCGCGTACGCTGCGCGTCGTCGGGGCCGCTTTTCTGGACGCACTAAACGCGGACCCTTCCATCGCGCCGGATTTGTTAAAGGTCATGGCACGGAGGCTCCGCGGCGGGACGTCGACCACGACGCGGGAGGACGTACACGCCGCCAGAACACCGTCACACCAATCCGGATGAAACGGCTCCGGCTTCCCCACAGTCTCACCCAAGTATGTTATTTTGCGTCAGCATGAAAGAAGGCCGCGCGTCGCGACTTCCAGCGCGCGGCCCCCGAAGGAGTCTTTATGGTCAAACCCGGCGCGCGCCTCTCGGCGGTTCTCGCGTTAGCCCTACTCGCGTCGTCGTTCCACGCGCAGGAGGGCGGGGGGCAGACGTCAGAGAGGACGACGTTCGTGATGAAGGAGGGCTTCGTCTACAAGTCCCCGGCCCGTTGATGCCGATTGAGGCCGCGGCCCGGCGTTATTATTTGAATGCACATTCTATCCGTCGAAGCGGTCGGCAAAGATTACGGCCTGCGCCCCGTCCTCGAAAACGTCAGCCTCGGCCTCGACAGTGACGACCGCGTCGGCGTGGTCGGGGCCAACGGCTCCGGCAAGTCCACGCTCCTCCGCCTCATCGCCGGCCGTGAGCGGCCGGACGCCGGGCGCGTGACTCTCGCGGACGGCCTCTCCATCGGCTACCTGCCGCAGAACCCGCCGTACGCCGCCGAGGCGACCGTCCTCGAAGCCGTCTTCGCCGCGAGCGACGCCAAAACGAAGCTGCTGCTCGACTACGAGCGCGCCTGCGGCGAGCTTGCGGCCCAGGGCGGTGACGAGCAGCGCGCTCTGAATCGCGTCTCGGAACTGGCGCACCGTCTGGAGGTGTCCGGCGCGTGGGAGTTGGAGACGAACGCCCGGACGGTGCTCGGCAGGCTGGGCATCACGGACACGGGCGCCCGGATGGGCGCGCTCTCCGGCGGGCAGCGCAAACGCGTCGCGCTCGCGCACGCGCTGATAGAACGCCCGGGCCTCCTCATCCTCGACGAGCCGACCAACCACCTCGACGCCGAGACCATCTCCTGGCTCGAAGACTACCTCGGCCGCTACGGCGGCGCGCTCCTGCTCGTCACGCACGACCGTTACTTCCTCGACCGCGTGACGACGCGCATCCTCGAAGTGGACGGGGGCGTGGTGCAGGCGTTCGACGGGAACTACGCCTACTACCTCGAAAAGAAAGAGGAGCAGGAGAGCGCGCGCGCCGCCGGGGGGCAGAAGCGGGAGATGCTCATCCGCCGCGAGCTGGCGTGGCTGCGGCGCGGCGCGAAGGCCCGCACGCGAAAGTCGAAGGCGCGCGTGGAGCGCGCCGAGAGTCTCATCGCGCAACCCAAAGAGGCGGCGAAGGCCGCGCTCGACATGTCGGTCGGCTCGACCCGGCTGGGCAAGAAGGTTCTGGAGCTGCGCGAAGTCACGAAGTCGTATGACGGCCGCGTGTTGATAGGCGGCTTCAGCCGCACCCTCAAGCCGGGCGAGCGCGTCGGCATCATCGGCCCGAACGGGGCGGGCAAGACGACGCTGCTGGAGATGGTCGCCGGCAGGGTCGCGCCGGACGCCGGCTCGCTCGAAGTGGGGCAGACGGTTCGCGTCGGGTACTACGACCAGGAGAGCCGCGCCCTCGACGAAGAGGAGCGTGTGATCGATTACATCCGCGCGGTCGCCGAGCGGGTCGAGACCGCGGACGGCTCATTCATCACCGCGGGGCAGATGCTCGAAAGGTTCCTGTTCACCGGCGCGATGCAGTACGCGCCGATAGCGAAGCTCTCCGGCGGCGAGCGCAGGCGGCTCTACCTCCTGCGCGTGCTGATGGGCGCGCCGAACCTCCTGCTGCTGGACGAGCCGACGAACGACCTCGACATCCAGACTCTCATCACGCTGGAAGACTACCTCGACGGCTTCCCCGGAAATCTGATCGTCGTCAGTCACGACCGGTACTTCCTCGACCGCACGGTGGAGCACGTCTTCCGCTTCGAGGGCGGGGGCCGTCTGCGCGAGTATCCCGGCAATTACTCCGCGTTCCTCGAAGCGCGGCGGAAGGAGGAGAGCGAAGCCGCGCCCGAAGAGTCCCCGGCGAAGGCGCGCCCCGCGGCACGGCGGGG
>JAIVJI010000002.1 GCA_020200135.1 Acidobacteriota bacterium
GCGACGGGCGTCGAGATCAAGTGGGAGACGCACTACGCGGGCGCGCAGGCGTTAGAGAAGTTCGGCTCGACGCTGCCCGACGACCTGCTCGAATCCATCAAGCGCAACAAGGTCGCGCTCAAAGGCCCCATCACGACGCCCGTGGGCAAGGGCTTCACGTCGGTCAACGTGGGGCTCCGGAAGACGCTCGACCTCTACGCCAACGTGCGCCCCGTGAGGGCGCTGCCGAACGTGCCGTGCCGGTACCCGGAGCTCGACCTCGTCGTCGTGCGCGAGAACACCGAAGACCTCTACTCGGGCATCGAGCACGTCGTCGTCCCCGGCGTCGTCGAGTCCATCAAGATCATCACCGAGAAGGCTTCGACGCGCATCGCGCGCTACGCCTTCGAGTTCGCGCGGCGCGAGGGGCGCCGGAAGGTGACGGCCGTCCACAAGGCCAACATCATGAAGCTCTCCGACGGCCTCTTCCTCGACTGCTTCCGTAAGGTCGCCGAGGAGTACCCCGAGGTCGAGGCCGACGACAAGATCGTGGACAACGCCTGCATGCAGCTCGTCATGCGCCCCGAGCAGTTCGACATCATGCTGCTCGAAAACCTCTACGGCGACATCGTCTCCGACCTGTGCGCCGGCCTCATCGGCGGCCTCGGGCTCGTCCCCGGCGCGAACATCGGCGAGCTGGGCGCGGTCTTCGAGGCCGTCCACGGCTCCGCGCCCGACATCGCCGGCCAGGGCATCGCCAACCCGACCGCGCTCCTCCAGTCCGGCATCCTCATGCTCCGCCACCTCGGCGAGCGCGAGGCGGCCGACCGCGTCGAGCGCGCCATGCTCCAGGTCTACACCGACGGCCAGGTGCGCACGCGCGACGTCGGCGGCACCGCCCACACCGACGAGTTCGCCACCGCCGTCATCCGTGCGATGGGGTAGACTGGGAGGCGTCGGTCGTAAAAATCTTGACAGGGGGGGTGCGCCGGACATAGAGTTCGGTCGCGCCTTTCCATTTAACAGTTCTCAGAAGACGTACACAGGGAAGCGGAATCCGCGCGGCCGGTTTCGAGACCCGCCGCGCCTCCGAGGACGAAAGACTCTCCCCGCCCCGGCGGCCCGGACAGCCCTGCGGCCGCCCCTCCAAGATCCGCGCGGCGCGCGTGTGCCGTCCGCGGCCACTCTCTAAGTTCAGGCTGTTTCCACACCCGCCCACGGGGCCCAAGGAGTATCGCCATGATTCGCCCACTCGCGCGCAAGCGCCGCGTCAGAAGTTCGCTGAGCTTAACGCTGACCGTCCTGTTCGTCTTCGCCTTCCTGCCGCCGCCGCCGGCCGCGCGACACGTCATGCCGGTCGCCAACGCGCAGGAGGGGGGGGCGCTCATCCCCGTCATCGCCCCCGGCTCGGCCTACCGCCAGACCAACCTCATCTCGGACGTGCCGGGGCTCGCGCCCGTCCTCGACCCGCTGCTCGTCAACCCGTGGGGACTCTCTCTGACCGCGACCAGTCCCTTCTGGGTCGCCAACAACGGGACGAGCACGACGCAGCTCATCCGCGGCGACGTGGGCGGCGCGCCCGTCGTCCTCAACCCGAACCCGCAGACCGTGACCATCCCGGGCGGCCTGCCGACGGGGACGGTCGCCAACACCTCCACGAACTTCGTCCTCCCCGGCGCGTGCGCCGCCCCGCCGTGCACGGCCAACTTCATCTTCGCCTCGATCACGGGCAACATCACGGGCTGGGACCCGAACGCCCCGGCTGCCGGCTCGACCACCGCGGTCATCGCCGCCAGCCACCCCGGCCACGTCTACACCGGCCTCGCCATCAACAACACCCAGACCAACCTCTACGCCGCCGACTTCGCCAACGGCACGATTGACGTCTTCGACGCCAACTTCGTCTTGCAGCCCGCGGCCAGCTTCCCCTTCGCCGACCCGACCATCCCGTCGACGCCGGGGAACGACTACCACCCGCACAACATTCAGGCCATCGGCAGCTCGCTCTACGTCGCCTACGCAAAGGTCGGCACCGGCGGGCTGCCCGAGGACGGGGTCGGCAACGGCTACGTCCGCCGCTTCAGCAACAGCGGCGTCCGCGACCCGGTCTTCGGCATCGACAACGGCGCGCTCAACTCGCCGTGGGGCATCACGCAGGCTCCGGCCTCCTTTGGCATCTTCGGCAACGCGCTCCTCGTCGGCAACTTCGGCGAGGGTAACCCCTCCATCCACGCCTACAACCCGACGACCGGCGCCTTCCTCGGCACGCTCCAGGACGAGAGCGGCAACGGCATCGTGATCGACGAGCTGTGGGACTTGAAGTTCGGCAACGGCGGCAACGGCGGCGACGTGAACACGCTCTACTTCGCCGCCGGCATCGGCGAGGAGGAGCACGGCCTCTTCGGCAAGCTCAACCCGACGACCGCCTCGGCCACCTCGCTCATCCAGTTCTCGACCGACGACTACGTCATCGGCGAGGGCTTTGGCCACATCGACATCACGGTGACGCGTTCGGGCGACGTCTCCGGCACCGCGACCGTCAACTACAACACACCTCATGCTCTCGAACCCGACGGGCGCGGGGGTGGGCCTCGGCAGCCCGAACACGGCCGAGCTGACCATCACAGATGACGACACGGGCGCGCCGACGACCAACCCCATCGACACCGCATCCTTCTTCGTCCGCCAGCACTACCTCGACTTCCTCAACCGCGAGCCGGACGCGGCGGGGCTGGCCTTCTGGACGAACGAGATCACGACGTGCGGAGGCAACGCCGCCTGCGTCGAGAACAAGAGGGTCAACGTCTCGGCCGCCTTCTTCCTCTCGATAGAGTTCCAGCAGACCGGCTACCTCGCGTACCGGACGCACCGCGCGGCCTTTGGCGAGACCGCGCCCGGCTCGCCCGTGCCCGTGCTCTACGGCAACTTCATGCGCGACACGCAGGCGCTCCAGCGGGGCTTCGTCTTCGGGCAGCCCGGCGCCGACGCCGTGCTCGAAGCGAACAAGGCGGCGTACTTCGACGAGTTCGTCACGCGCCCCGAGTTCGTCGCGAAGTACCCCTCGACGCAGACCAACGAGCAGTACGTGGACGCGCTCCTGGCATCTGCGGGCCTTTCGCCCTCGCAGGTCAGGCTCTTCGTCGTCAACATCACGAACGCGCAGGAGAACCCGCCGGCGGTGCCGACGCTGACGACGGGCGGGGCGCGCCCGGCCTCGTTCGGCACGGCGCGCTTCCAGTTCAACGAGGCGCAGACGGCGCTCTCGTTCACGGCCACCATCACCAACATCGACGTGACGGGGTCGCAGACCGCCGACACCAACGACAACCTGACGGCCGGGCACATCCACGCCAGCGCGACGCTGACGCCGGCGACCAACGCCGGGGTCGTGTGGGGGTTCTTCGGCGCGCCCTTTAACGACAACAACCCGAACGACCAGGTCTTCTTCGCTAACCCCGGGGTCGGCGGCACCTTCGGCGGGAAGTGGGACGCGCCCGAGGGGAACGGGACGACGCTCGCCGCGCAGCTCTCTAACCTGCGCGAGGGACGCGCCTACATCAACTTCCACACGCGCCAGTTCCCCGGCGGCGAGATACGCGGGAACTTCCCGGCGGCCACGGCCTTCCGCGACTCGCTCGTGGCGGGGCTGAACGGCGCGACCTTGACGCGTGCCACCGTGCTCCGCGCCGTCGCGGAGGCCGAGGAGATGCGGACGCGCGAGTTCAACCGCGCCTTCGTGGCCATGCAGTACTTCGGCTACCTGCGGCGCGACCCTGACACGGCGGGGTTCAACTTCTGGCTCAACAAGCTGAACGCCTTCGGCGGCAACTTCCAGAACGCCGAGATGGTGAAAGCCTTCATCAACTCGGCCGAGTACCGCCAGCGGTTCGGCCCGAGCTAAGAAAAGTTAGAGGCTAAGGGCTAGAGACCAGAGGCTAGTCAGGAGCACGCGTCCTGACTAGCCTCTGGTCTCTAGCCCTTAGCCTCTTTTAAGCTACCGGCGCCGACTCGCCGCGCGCGGGGTCGAGGTCGCCGGCGATGACGACGGTCAGGCGCTCGGGGCGGAAGTATTTGCGGATGGCGGCGTTGACCTCTTCGACCGTGACGCGGCCGATCAGCTCCGGGTAGCGCTCGACGTAGTCGAGCCCTAAACGGAAGAACTCGGCGTTCCACAGCGCGCGCGCCAGACCGTCGTTGGTCGAGAGCGAGACCTTGAAGGAGCCGACCGCCGAGCTCTTCTCGTCGCGCAACTCCTCGGGGCGGATGCCGTGCTCGACGTACTCGCCGAGCACGCCCAGCGCCGAGTCGATGGCGCGCTCGACGTTGCCGGGGTTGACCGAGACCGCGATGTACCACGGCCCGGCCGCGAGCGAAGGCGCGCGGAAGCGCGAGGCGATGCCGTAGGTCAGCCCCTCGGCGTCTCGCACCTGAAGCCCCAGCCGCGAGGAGAGCGTCGATTCGCCGAGCGCGCGGTTGGCGAGGACGGCCGCGTAGTAGTCCGGCGCGCTGCGCCTGAGCGGCGCGACCGTCCCCAGCAGCACGTCGACGTTCGCCTTGTCCCTGACGAGCACCAGCTCGCGCCGACCCCCGGCCGGCGGCTCGGGGTCCGTGACCTCAACGTCCGCGCCCTCCGGCCCGCCGAAGCCTTCGAGCGCACGGGTCAGCACGCGCGCCGCCTCGCCCGCGCGCACGTCGCCCGCGACCGAAAGTATCAGCGTCCGCCCGCCGTAGCACTTCTCGTAGAAGCCGCGCACGTCCTCGACCGTGATGGACGAGACGCTCTCGACGAGGCGCTCGCCCGCGTGCGTGTAGAAGGGGTTCAGCTCGTCGAAGAGCGTCTGCGTCAGGCGCTCGTAGGCGCGCCACGAAGTGTCCGACTGCCGCTCGCGGACGGCGGCGATGGTCTGCTGCTTGAGCTTCTCCAGCTCGTCGGCGGGGAACGAAGGCTCGCGCAGCATCTCGGCGAGCGTCGCGGCCAGGGCGGGGAAGTCTTCGGCGAGCGAGCGCGCGCTTATCTGCGCGGCGAAGGCGTCGGTGTCGAACTCAACGTCGGCCCCGACCGATTCGAGCGCGCCGGCCAGTTCGAGCTTGCCGCGCCTGCGCGTCCCGCGCTTCAGCATCTCCGCCGTGATGCGCGCGAGCCCGGGCTTGTCCTTCGGCTCGAAGTGCGTGCCGGCGCGCAGGCTCCCGCGCACGGCGACCGTCGGCGTCGCAGCGTTCTCCAGCACGAGCAGCACCGCGCCCGTCTCCAACTCCTCGCGCACCACGCGCGCGGCGAAGCCCGCGCCGCCAGACTTTGACGGACTCGACGCCCCGTCGGCGTTCTTTTCGCCGTGAGACTCATGGTGAAACTTTGGCCCGTGCGGCACGAGCGCGCGCCTCAAGGACGAAGCGCCCGCGCCGTTCGCGCCGCCACCGCCGTCGCCGCCGCCGCCGGGCTTCGGGATGAAGTGGCCGACCGTGCGCGTCTCCTCGCGGAAGTAGGCGGCGGCCGCGCGCCGCACGTCGTCGCCGCGGACGCGCGCGACGCTCGCGGCGTAGGTGTTGTAGAAGCGCCAGTCGGCGACCGCCTCGGCCTCAGACATCTGCATCGCCACGTTGTGCGTGCCGTCGCGCTCGTACGCTACCGAAGCGGCGATCTGCCGCTTCGACTTCTCGACCTCCGCGTCGGTCAGGTCTTCGGCCGCGCGCGCGAGCTCCCTGTGGATGACCTCCTCGACCCGCGCGGGCTCGATGCCCGGCGCGGCCGTCGCGTAGACGTTGAAGAGGCCGGGGTCGCGGAACTGGTCGACGCGCGCGTCAACCGAGACGGCCAGCTCCGTCTCGACGAGCGCCTGGTAGAGCCGGCTCGTCACGCCGTTCGACAGCGCGGCCGCCAGCACGGCGAGCGGGTAGATGTCGTTCTGCGCCGGCGGCTCGGCCGCGCGCGCCGCCAGCTCCGCGTTCGAGAGAACCCTGTCGTGGCCGAGCGCGGCCGGCGTGCGGAAGGCCACCTGCACCAGCGGCAGCTCGCCCGCGCGCCTGACGACCAGGCGGCGCTCGCCCTCCTGCCGCGGCTCGTCCGTGTAGACTTCGGGGATGGGCGCGGGCGAGGCGGGGAAGGCGCCGAAGTACCTGCCGACGAGCGAGAGCGCGTGCGCCTCGTCGAAGTCGCCGACGACGACGGCGGTCGCGTTGTTCGGGTGGTAGAAGGTGTCGTAGAACTCTTTGAGCCGCGCGGTCGGGACGTTCTCCACGTCCGAGCGCCAGCCGATGGTCGGGTGGTGATAAGGGTGCTCGCGGAAGGCGGTCGCGTAGACGGCTTCGTCCAGGACGAGCATCGGCTCGTTCTGCCCGCGCTCGAGCTCGTTGCGCACGACGGTCATCTCCGAGCGGCGGTCGTCGTCGGCGATGAAGGAGTTGCGCATCCGGTCGGCTTCGAGGTGGACGGCCAGCTCAAGCGCGTCCGACGGGACGGTCTCGAAGTAGTTTGTGCGGTCGTACCAGGTGGTCGCGTTGAAGTCCGCGCCGACCCTCTGGAGCGTGGCGGCGACCTGCGTCCCCTTCGCCTTGTTGAAGGTCGGCGTGCCCTTGAAGAGCATGTGCTCCAGCAGGTGCGTCGCGCCCGTGTGGCCGACGGCCTCGTTGCGCGAGCCGACGCGGTAGAGGACCAGAAAGGTCGCGACCGGCGCGACGCGGTTCTCCACCAGCAGCAGCTTCAACCCGTTCGCGAGCCGGAACTCGCGCACCCCCTCCTCCTCCGCGACGAACTCCACGCCGCGGGGCAGACCTCCCTTGCTCACGGTCAAAATCGCTCTCCTTAACGGACGTTCGGTTTTTTCAGGTCGCGGCCATGCTAACAAATCGGCGGCGCGCGGGAAAAGGCCGCGGCCGGCCGCGGCGGCTTTGCTCTGTAAAGCACTTGACAATGCTCCCGGCCGGGTGTATTTTTCGTGGCGGCATGGCAGTCGTCCACCCATTCGAGAAGCCGCAGGCCGGCGAGAGTCCCCGCACCGAGGAGCCGCCCGCGCTCCACGACCGCGCGATGGACAACCTGCGCTTCATCCGCGAGGCGATGGAGCGCGCCTCGGCCTTTACGGCCGTCCCCGGCTGGGGGCAGGTCGCCATCGGGGTCACCGCGCTGTTCGCGGCGCTGGTCGCCTCGCAGCAGAGGGCTTTCGCCGACTGGTTCGCGGTCTGGATGGCCGAGGCGCTCGTCTCCGCCTGCATCGCCGGGTGGACGATGTACCGCAAGGCGCACGCCTCGGACACCTCCCTCCTCTCGCGCCCCGGACGAAAGCTCATCATCAACCTGACGCCGCCGATGGTCGTCGGCGGGCTCCTCACGGTCGTCTTCTACCGCGCCGGGCTCTCCGCACAGCTTCCCGGCCTCTGGCTCCTGCTCTACGGCACGGGCGTCGTCACGGGCGGCGCCTTCTCGGTGCGACCCGTCCCGTTCATGGGGCTCTGCTTCATGTTCCTCGGGGCGGGCGCGCTGTTTCTGCCCGACGTCTGGGGCGACGCGCTGATGGCCGCGGGCTTCGGGCTGCTCCACATCATCTTCGGACTACACATAGCGAGGAACTACGGTGGCTAGACAGAACGCACTTGCGAAGGAACAGACCGGCGCCAAGGCGGGCGCGCAAGCCCCGCGGGAGAATTTACGCGAGCCCCGGCGCAACAAGCCCACCGACGGGCCGGCCGCCGCCGCCGAACTCGACCGGCTCATCCACGAACGCATCCGGCTCGCCATCGTCAGCGCCCTCGCCGTCAACGAATCGCTCACCTTCAACGACCTCAAACAACTCCTGAACACCACAGACGGCAACCTGAGCGTGCACGCGCGCAAGCTCGAAGAGGCGCAGTACGTCGTCTGTACAAAGTCGTTCGAGGGGCGCGTCCCCAAGACCGAGTATAAGCTGACGACCGCCGGACGCCGCGCGCTCGAACGCTATCTCGGCCACATGGAGAGCGTCATCCGCGCCGCGCGCGGCGGGTGAGACGGACCGGGCAGGGAGAGTCGGACCGCCGAGGCCCGAATTTTTTTGCCCGGTGGCTTTACGGTGCAAAGGGCTTTGCTTCTGGGGGCTGGCCGGGGATTAGCCAAGGCCGAGTCCGGGCTTTAAAGGCCGCGACGCCGCGGGACTTCGCGCGGCGCGGGGCTTTCGCAGGGGGAAGGGCATGTACGAGCCGAATTTTCGTCACGCGCCCCTGGAGGCGGGAGCGGTCGCGGTCGCCACGCCGACCGTGCGGGGCTTCTGGCGGAGGCAGTTCGCGGACGCCGCGACGCCGGCGCAGAGGAAGTTCGACGCCACGTTCGGGATTATTCTCCCAGTCCTATGTTTCTTCTTCGACCCCGTCGTGTTCAGGGAATGGCACATGGAGGACGGGGGCATCTACGAGCGCTGGCAGTCCTACACCTACACGGTTTGCACGTTGGAGATGGTGGCGCTCGCCGCATGGCTCCTGAGGCCGCGCGGGACGGCCGGGCTGCCGCCGGCGGCGCTGGGCGGGGTGCTGTTCGCGGGCGGCCTCTTCTCGCTCGTGGTCGGCGTAGCGATACTGCCGCTCAGCCTTCTGGGGCTCATCTTCCTGGCGGGCGTCTTCGGCTTCACGCCCTTCCCGACGGCGGTCGTCTACCTGCGCAGCGGTTGGCGCGCGGCGGCGCTCGGCCGCTCGAACGACGACGCAACCTGGCGCAACACCGTCGAGTTCGCGCTCGGGTTCGTCTTCGCGCTGGGCGCGCCGGCGCTCACGCGGCTCTGGATACTTTTTGACTGAGGGGATTCAGGTGGAACGTTTCGACGTGGTTGTGGTGGGGGCGGGCCTCGCCGGGCTCCAGGCGACGAGGCTTTTGGCGCGCGGGGGTGCGCGCGTGCTGCTCGTCGAGCGGAAGAATTCGGTCGAGGACTCGGTACACACGACGGGCATCTTCGTCCGCCGCACGCTCGAAGACTTCGACCTGCCGCGCGAGTGTCTGGGGCCGCCCGTCCGTCGCGTCAAGCTCTACTCGCCCGCGCGCCGCGCGCAGGTCCTGGAGAGCGGGCACGACGAGTTCCGCGTCGGCCGCATGGGGCGGCTCTACGAGCGCATGCTCGAAGAGTGTCTGGACGCGCGCGCGGCGTGGTCGCCGGCGACGCGTTACGCGGGGCTCGAGGGCGCGCGCGACTTTGAAAGCGGGGGCGGGGTGGTCGTGCGGCTCGAACGCGCGGGCGTCGAGAGGCGGGTCGCGGCGCGCTTCATTATCGGTGGCGACGGCGCTCGCTCGCGCGTGGCGCGCGACCTCGGGCTCGACGAGAACCGCGAGTGGATAGTCGGCGTCGAGGACGTGTTCCGGGGCGTGCCGCCCGAGGGCGAGCCCTGCTTCCACTGCTTCCTCGACCCACGGCTCGCGCCCGGCTACCTCGCGTGGGTCGTGTGCGACGGCGAGGAGACGCACGTCGGCGTGGGCGGCTACGCGCAAGACTTCGACCCCGCGCGCGCGCTTGAAGAGTTCCGCGCGGAGATGGCGCGCCGCTTCGACTTCACGCGCGCCCGCCGCGTCGAGCGGCGCGGCGGGCGCATCCCCGTGGGCGGCGTGCTCAAGAGGATAGTCTGTCGGCGCGGGCTGCTCGTCGGCGACGCGGCGGGCGCGGTCTCGCCGCTGACGGCGGGCGGGCTCGACCCATGTATGCGCCTGTCGAGCCACGCGGCGGAGGTCGTCGCGCGGTACCTCTCGACCGGCGACGAGGCGGCGCTCGCGCGCTACTCGGGCGCGCGATTCCGTTCGCGCTTCCTGTCGCGCCTGTGGATGAGGAGGGCGCTCTCTTCCGTCCGCAGTCCCGCGCTGCTCGAAGCCGCCTGCGCCCTCTCGCGGCGCGCGCCGTTCGACTCCTTCGCGCGCCACGTCTTCTTCGGCCGCGGCTCGTTCCCAGACGCCGCGCCGGCGCGCCCGAGTCTTAAAGCCGGCGAGAGCGGGGCGGCCGTCTGAACGGGTGTGCGTCGTGGGAGGCCACAGGCGCGCGCCGTGGCTTCGTCCGATGCGGCGGGCGGCGCCTCGGGGTTTAATCGGCGGGACGCGGGGACAACTTAAACCCGAGGAGTGTGTAAAGAGTATGTTCAAACGCATCGTAGCCATCGCCTTCATCTTCGCGTGCGCGTCCGCCGCGTGGATGGTTCTCGGCGCGACCATCTTCTCGCGCACCTACGACTCCGACTCGACCCTCGAGGGGCAGGTCGCCTCGCTCTGGGGCGCGCCGCAGACGCAGTCGCCGCCCGTCGCCACCGTCGAGCGCAAGGTGCCGAAGACGACCGAGACGACTGAGAACGGCAAGCTCAAGGTCGTCACGGAGTCGGTGACTCAGGTCGAGACGCTGCCGCTCGAGTCGAGCCGCGTGGACGTGCGGCTCGGGCTCGAACACAGGCAGAAGGGGCTGCTCTGGTACAGCACCTACAGGGTCGGCTTCGAGGGCGTCTACGCCTTCCGCAACACGACCGCGCAGGACAAGGTGGCCTTCACGCTGAAGTTCCCGGCCGAGCGCGCCATCTACGACGACCTCGTCTTCACGGTGGACGGCCAGGCCGTGGCGCTCACGAACGGGGGGAACTCGGCGGCGGGGACGGCCACGGTCAAGGCGGGCGAGACGGCGACGCTGCGCGTGGCCTACCGCTCGCAGGGGTTGAACGACTGGCGCTACAACTTCGGCGGCGACGTGGCGCAGGTGCGCGACTTCCGGATGCGCATCGGGACGGACTTCAAGGAGATAGACTTTCCGGAGAGCACGCTGTCGCCGTCGGAGAAGCGCGAGACCGACGACGGGTGGGAGTTGGAGTGGAACTACAAGAACCTCGTCTCGGGCTTTCAGATCGGGATGGCGATGCCCGAGAAGTTGCAGCCCGGGCCGCTCGCCGGACGCATCAGCCTCTTCGCGCCGGTGTCGCTCTTCTTCTTCTTCTTCCTGATGTTCATCATCACGACGATGCGGGGGCTGGAGCTGCACCCGATGAACTACTTCTTCCTCGCGGCCGCCTTCTTCTCGTTCCACCTGCTGCTGGCCTACCTCGTCGACCACGTCTCGATACACGCGGCGTTCGCGGCGGCGTCGGTGGTGTCGATCTTCCTCGTCATCAGCTACCTGCGTCTGGTGGTGGGGACGCGTTTCGCGGCGCGCGAGGCGGGGCTGGCGCAGTTCATCTACCTGGTGATGTTCTCGTACGCCTTCTTCTTCAAAGGCTTCACCGGGCTCGCCGTCACCGTCGGCTCCATCATGACGCTCTTCGTCGTGATGCAGATCACGGGGCGCGTCCGGTGGGCGGAGAAGTTCGCGGCCCGGCCCGGAGGCGACGCCGGCGGGGACGCGCCCTCGGACTTCTCCGGCAAGGTCGCGCCGTCGGTGAGCGCCTGAGGGGGAAGTAGACAGTAGACAGTAGTCAGTAGCCAGTAGAAAACTCCCGTGGTCGAGTCGCACGAGTGCCAACATCAACGACCGCGACGCGGAGCGCTACTGACTACTGACTACTGTCTACTGTCTACGGGTAGGGGCGGTAGACCTTGACGCGGTTGGCGAACTTCTCGGCGATCTTGTTGGGAATCTTCTTGCCGAAGAGGACCGAGCGGGTCTTGCCGCTGGCGACGACCTCCAGCGAGGCCGGGTCGATGACCGTGAAGGTGAAGCGGCGCGTCAGGGGCCGCCGCGTGATCTCGATGACGAGGTCGGCCCGCGCCGCGTCGCGCGTGACGACCATGCCCCACGCCTTGAACTCCTTGCGCTTTTGCAGCGACGCCTCGACCTCGCGGCCGCTGACGAAGGCCGAGTCCGAGCGGACGAAGACGTAGCGCGCCTTGCGCAGAACCGTTCCGGGGTCGGCCGACTGCGGCCGCTTCACGACCACCGCGGCCGAGCCCGCGCTCTCACTCTCACCCTCCTCTTCTTCGTCGTCATCCTCCGCCGGCTTCGCCTGCCGCGGCTGCGGCGTCGGCTGTTGCAGTTTCGGCGGCACGCGGCCCGACTGCGCCGGCGCACAGGCGGCGACCCGTGCGCCGTGCGCCGCGACGAAGAGGGCGGCGGCGAAGAGAAGCGCGAGCGCGCGCGGCGCGGCGCTCGTCGGACTGAAGTTATTCATAAACGCCTCCTGCTCTGAAGTGCTCAGGCTCGCGCGGCGCGGGCGTCGGCAGGATAGACGCACGCGCCGCGCGGCCCCGCGCTCGTCTGTGTCACTTATCGTATTGCCACAGGCTCCCGGCGTGTTCTGTTTGACTACAAGGCGCGCGGGACGCCGCGGCCGCGTCGCGGCGTAAACTTCAGCCGATTACGGCGCTTAAGCCCGCGCGAGCCGTCGCGGCCCGGTGTTTGCAGAGTCAGTGGGCCTGGCGGCCGGCGTACACACACGCACGGGCATGTTCGGCGGGCGCTAAAAAGAAAGAAGTACGAGCGGAGGTTCCGGGGTTTGATGAGTGCGCGCAAGGTTACGGGGTGGGTTGTGTTGGCCCTGCTGACGTTGCAGACGGCGTGCGGGGGCTTGCTGGCGGGCGCGGGTCTCGGCCGCTCGCTGGAGACGCGCCCGCGCACGGGCTTCAACCTCTTCAGCCCCGAGCAGGACATCGAGCTGGGCGAGGCTTCGGCCGAGGAGATTCGGCGGCAGCTCGTCGTCGTCCGCGACGAGCGCGCCGAAGCGTACGTGCAGCGACTCGGCGAGCGGCTCGCGGCGCAGGCGCCGGGCTACAGGTTCCCTTACAAGTTCGTCGTCGTCGCCTCGCCGGAGGTCAACGCCTTCGCGCTGCCGGGCGGCTACGTCTTCGTCAACGAGGGCGCGATAGAGGCGGCGCGCAGCGAGGGCGAGCTGGCGGGCGTGCTCGCGCACGAGATAGCGCACGTCTCGCTCCGCCACGGGACGACGCAGGCGTCGCGCGCGTACCTGGCGAAGACCGGGCTGAACGTCCTCAGCGCGTTGTCGGTCGCCTTGCAGGGCGACGTCGGCCGCGTGGCGGCGGTCGTCGGGCTGGCCGGGGCCGACAAGTTCTTTCTGGAGTCGAACCGGGACGCCGAGGCGCAGGCCGACGCGGAGGGCGCGCGGCTGATGGCGGCCGCCGGCTACGACCCGCGCGACATGGCCGAGTTCTTCGAGAGGCTCTACGCGCACGGCGGCGAGCGCGCGCGCGAGGAGACGGGCGACCACCCGGACCCCGCGAGCCGCGTCGCCGCCATCGGCAGGATCGTCGCCGAGCTGAAGCACGCGCCCGCGCGCCCGCACGAGTCGGAAGAGTTCCGCCGCGTCAGGTCGCGGCTCTCCGTGAGGTGACGGCCGGAAGGTCGTGTTTTAGTCACAAGAATCAACCGTAGAGGCAGTGGGGCGCGGCTTTCATCCGAAAGCCGCGCCCCACTGCCTCTACGGTTGATTTACTTTTCTCTCACGCCGTCAGTCGGCGCGGCGCGGGTCGCGTGCACGCACGAGGCTGCGGCGGCGCGGGACGATGGGCGTGCGCGCGTGGAGCAAGTCCTTGTGCCGGTTGTTCAGGAGCGCGACGAAAGTCTGGTGGTGCCTGAAGCCCAGCAGCTTCGCCGCGCGCGAGACGATGCCGTCGGCGTCGTGCAGCGCGCGGCCTATCAGCTCGGACTCGTAGCGCAGCACCTCGGCCTTCAGTGAGAAGCCGCTCCAACGCTCCTCCGGCTGCGCCCGCGCGGCGCCGCCGTCCACGGCCTCGGCGCGCGGCGAGGTGAGCGAGCCCACGGCGCGGCGCGCGCAGGCCGTCAGGCGCGCGAGCGTCGCCGCGTCGCGCGTGCCGCCCAGCAGGTCGTGCGCGCGCGCGAACGCCTCGCACAGCTCGCCCGAGGTCAGGTGCTCGCCCAGCTCTTCGGCCAGCGCCAGCGACGCCGCGCCCGCGCCCGCGCGGTCGCCCGCCGCGTCGGCCGTCTCCTCGGCGCGCTTAAAGCTCCGCCTCGCCTCTTCGTGGTTGCCCAGCCGCGCCTGCGCCACGCCGAGCGTCGTCAGCGCCTCGGCCAGGAGCGCCTGGCGGTCGCCCTCCTGGAGCACGCGCACGGCCGAGGCGGCTATGCGCTCGGCCTCTTCGAGCCGCCCCTCGGCGGTGAGGACGCGCGCGAGCGTGTCGTCGCACTGCGCGACGCTCGCCGTGTCCTTCAGCGCGGCGAAGAGCTGGCGCGCGCGTTCGAGGTGGCGGTGCGCCTCCTCGTGGCGGCCGATGTTGTTGAAGAGGACGGCGAGGTTGTTCTCGGTGTGCGCGTGGTAGCGCGTGTGGCCGGCCTGCTCGAAGTGGTAGCTGGCGGCGGCGTACTCGACGAGCGAGCGGTCGCGCATCGGCGCGTCCTCGCCCGAGTCGGCGAGCGCGCGGAAGGTGACGGCGCGGTGGTTGTGGAAGCAGCCCTTGAGGTAGTCGCTCGCGCTCGACTCGACGTGCGGCGCGGCCTGCTCCAGTAGTTCGAGCACCTCGTCGTAGCGGCGCGCGGAGAACTCGACGACCGCGAGGCGGACGAGGGTGGCGCCCCTGCGCTCGCCGTCCGCGTCGGGGAGCGCTTCGAGCGCCGAGCGCAGCATCGCGCGCGCCTCGTCGAACGCGCCCTCGCGCCAGTAGCAGAGCCCCAGCTCGGCGCGCGCCTCGGCGACCTTCGGCGCGTCGCCCAGCCGCTCGAAGACGAGCGCGCATTCGGTGAAGAGGTTCTTGGCGGCCTCCTGCGCGCCCCCCAGCCGGCGCGCGCCGCCGATGGCGCCCGTCAGCCGCCCGGCCTGCAGGGTGACTTCGGCGGCCGCGCGCGCGCCGAGTCCCTCGACCGCGGGCCGCGCGCCCGCCCCCCTCCACAGCGCGCCCAACGCCTCGCGCGCGGCCTCGTAGTCGCCCGCGTCGAGGTAAGACTTTGACAGATCGCAGCGCCTGAGCGCGTCCTCGTCGGGTGAGACGCGGCCTCCGGCGGCCGCGTCGGCGGCGGCCGCTCGGGAACGTTCGAGAAAGTCCATGTGAGGACTAACCCCTCCTCTCTCAGTCTAGGGCCAGCGCGCACCGCGAACTGTTTGGGGCAAGACCGGCGCGCGCCCCCGTCTCGGTGGTTGTGGCGGGCGCGGCGCGTCGCGCGCAGTCCGCGCGCGTCCGCCGCCCACCGTCGTTGTGCTCTCTGTGGCCGGCCGGGGCCGGCGTGAATAAGGAAAGACGAAAGCGACTCCGGCCCTCGGGCGGCCCGCACGCCTGAGCGGGGGCGGCCGCGGCCGGTCGCGCGTAAAAGGTGAGAACACCGGGGCGGCCGCCACGGCCTCTGGCGGCCCCGCCCGGTGACGGCAGCTTAACCCCGCCCAGCGCGGAAAGGCAAGGAATAAGTGGACCGTGGTCGGTAGTCCGTAGACTTCTTTAAGTGATGAGGTCGAAGTCGCCGTCGAGGACGCGTTCGAGCCGGCCGGTGCGCCAGCCGCGCGCGGAGTCGCGGACGAGCGGCGAGGGCTCTTCGCGGTAGCGGCGGACGATGGCCGTGGGCGCGGCCGTTTCGGAGGCGAGCGCGCGTGCGGCCTGTTCGGCGAGCGCGCGCGGGCCGTGCCCCGCCGGCTCGTCCGGCTGCGCGACGACGCGGACGGTGGCCGTCGCGCGTTTGAAGGCGGCCTTCTCGTCCTGCGGCGTCTCGAAGATGTGGAGCCCGGCCTCGGGCCTGAGAATCGGGAAGGCCGCGTAGCCCGAGACGGCGGCGACCGCGCGGTACTCCTCCGCGCCCGCGCCGTTCGCGCCCGCGCCGTCGTGCTCCTCGACCAGCTCGAAGCGCATCCGGCGCCGCTCGGCCCAGCGCCGGTACATGCGCGTGAGCGCGCGCGCGAACTCGTCGCTCTGCGCGCGGTCGGCGCCCGGCTCGCGGCCGGCCGCGATGGCGACGAAGGCGTCACGCGGCTCGCCTTCGTCCAGGCCGCGGCAGGCCGAGTCGAGCAGGTAGAGCTGTTCGGCGAGCCGCGCGACGAGCCCGGGCGGGAGACGCTTGCGGTCGCCGCGCAGGCGCGCGAGCAGCGAGCCGGCCGTGTCGAGCCCCGCCTCGATGCGATCCATGTACTCGACCGCGCCGAGCACGCCGAAGCGTCGCGGCGAGGACCAGAAGTCGGCCGACTGCATCTCGCCGAGCGCCTCCCCCTTGCGCCGCCGCCACTCGTCCGCCTCGACGCGCGCGGCCACCCCGTCGTAACGCTCCTGCAGGAAGCGCAGCTCCCCGGGCTCGCCCCTCGGGTCGAGCGCGATGGATTCGAGACGCAGCTCGCGCTCGCCGCCCGCCGCCGCCTCGTCCTCGGGGGCGTGCGCCTCTTCGGGCGCCCCGCCCTGCTCGGGCGCGTCGGGGTCTACGAACTGCACGTCGAGCGCGTGGCCGTCGGCCGACGAGCGCACGAAGAGGAACTGGTCACCCTCGGGGAACTGGTGGTTGACGATGGTCATCGCCAGCGGCGAGAGCAGGTAACGCTCGACCGCGCGCTTCAGGGGGCGCGCGCCGAGGTCGGCGGTGAAGCCCTTCTCCAGCAGGAACTCGACCGCCGAGTCGTCCCACTCGACCGCCCACTGCCGCGTGCGCAGGCCCCTCCGCGTGAGCACGTCGTTCAGCTCCTTGCGCAGCAGGTCGCGCATCACCCCGCGCCCGAGCGGGCGGAAGACGACGACGCGGTCGATGCGGTTGACGAACTCTCGCCGGAAGGCGCGCCCCACCGCGCGCTCGACCGAGCCGGCGGCGAACTGCGACTGCTCCTGCGCGAAGCCCACGCTCGCCCCGTGCGGGAGCGTCGCGCCGAGGTTCGAGGTGAGGATGATGACCGAGTGGCGGAAGTCGGCCGTGTTGCCGCGCCGGTCCGTGAGACGGCCGTCGTCGAAGACCTGCAGGAAGAGGTCCCACACGGACGGGTGCGCCTTCTCGAACTCGTCGAGGAGGACGACGGAGAAGGGCTGTTTGCGGATGAGGTTGACGAGGGCGCCGCCCGCTTCCGTTTCGTCGGCCTCGCCGAGTATTCTCCCCTGCGACTCCCAGGTCTGTAGCTCGCTCATGTCGAGCCGGATCATGCGCTCGGGCGACCCGAACAGGAACTCGGCGAGCGTCTTGGCGATCTCGGTCTTGCCCGTCCCCGTCGGCCCGACGAAGAGGAAGACGCCCTGCGGGCGCGTCGGGTCGGTCAGCCCCGCCTTTATCATCGCGACGCGCTCGACGAGACAGTCCACGGCCTCGGGCTGGCCCAGCACGCGGCGCTCGAAGAAGGCGCGCAGGTCGGCGAGGTCGAGCCCGACGCGCTCGTCGAGTATCTGGACGGGCAGCCCCGTCAACTGCGAGAGCGTGACGAGCAGGTCGTCGAGCTTTATCTCGTCGGCCTCGTCGCCTTCGGCGCGCAGGCGGCGGTCAGCCGCGTCGAGCAGGAGCAGGAGGTTGCCGGGCGCGGCCTTGTCACCGAGGTACTGCTTGGCGAGCTGCAAGGCCTCGCCGAGCGTCCGCCCGGACGCGCGCGGCAGGAAGTAGGACGTGTCCACGAGTTCGTGCGCGCCCTCCCAGCCGAGCTTGTGCTTGCCGCGCCGCTCGGCCCAGCGGCGGCCCAGCTCCAGTGTGTCTTTGTCCGAGAGCGGCTCGACGCGGCACGCCTGCATCGCCGTGCGCAGTTTGGGGCGCAGGCGCAAAAGCTGTTCGTAGGCTTCGGGCGCGAGTTCGCCGACGATTTTGACCGCGCCGCTCTCGACGGACGGCAGTAGCAGGTCGAGCAGTCCCGTCGGGCTGTAGCGGTGGCGCCCCGACCACATCGCCTCGTGGAAGTTCGGCATGACCCAGAGGATGCGCTTGCCCTCGAGCTGCCGGACGATGGACTGCACGCGCTCCTCTATCTGGCCGATGTAGGTCTGCCCGGCCATCACCTCGGAGGCCCCGGCCTCGAAGACGAGCCAGTTGTCCCGGCGCAGGCGTGCGGCCAGAGCGCGCACGAGCGCCGTCTTGCCCGTGCCCGAGTCGCCGACCAGCAGCACCGAGCGCGCCGGCTCGCGCCCGAGCGCGGCCTCCAGCTCCGAGACGCGCGCGGCCACCGCGTCGAGCACGAAGACCTCGTCGTCAACCCCCGGCCCCCACACGCGCCCGAACGTCTTGAGGAAGTCGGCCGTCTCGCGCCAGCCCGCCCAGTTCGCCACTTCGAGCGCCACCTCGGGCGGCAGGAGCACGCCGACCTCCTGAAGCGTCGCCCCCACGTCCGAGAGCTGGTCGTCGTCGAGCGCCTGCGCCTTGACCTCTTCGAGCAGCTCGTGCGGGTCGGGCGTCTCGCCGGCGGCGGCCCGCGCGGCGACGAACTCGCGCAGCGCCGCGAGCGGCGTGTCGTTGCGCCAGGTCGCGTTGAGCCGCGCGAGCAGACGCGCGAGGACGCGGCGCTCTCCCGCGTGCGCCCCGAGCGCGCGCAGCGCGTAGAAGCACGGCCAGAAGAAGTACGTGTTGATTTCGCGCAGGATGGTCTCGACGATGACCTCGTCGTCGCCCGCGCGCCGCGCCAGCGCTTCGAGCACCATGCAGGCCAGGACGGGCTCGTGCCCCTTCGCATACGCGAGCAGCCAGTGGGTCGTGTACTCCTCGCCCTGAAGCAGCCCGACGGCGCGCTCGAAGGTCACGTGCCCCAGCAGGTCGCGCGGGTTGCTCGTCGCGTTGAAGTACTGTTCCAGGCTGCGCGCGAGCGCGATAACGTCGTTCGACTCGGCGTCAACTACGGCCCCCGCCGTCGAGTAAAGTCCCGTCCCCGACCGCCCCGCAAACGTGCCGCCCGGCCCTTCGTTCGCGGGACTTGACCCCGCGCCTGACTCGGCGAGCCTCTTCTCAGCCGCGAGCTTCCGCGCCGCCTTGATGTCGCGCTTCGTCATCCGCTGCGAGGAGACCACCGCGTTGAGGCGCGTCTCCAACTGACCCGTCCTCTCGCGTTCGAGGTTGAAGTACTCGCGCAGCACCCCCATCTCGTGCTCGAACCGCGCGCGCGACTCCGTCAGTGCGCGCGCGGCGTCCGCGTCTCTCCCGGCCGACGCGCGCCCGCGCGTGAACGCCAGCCACAGCGCGGCGAGGCTCAGCAGGATTGAAACTGTGACGGCGATGGTCAGCATGGATTTCGTCGCGGGCCGCGGCCGCGCCCCAAGGGGCACGCTGGGGGCGCGCGGGGCCGGGCTACGTTGAAGGCGGCGCAGATGGTAACACAGTGAATTGTGTGGGGAGTATGCGCCGGTGACTTAAGCCCGCGCCCCGACGCGCGCGGCCGCCGCCAGCGCGGGCTCTTACAGGGGTGCTGCGGTTGGATGAGGTCGGGCGCAAAAAGAAGTTGGGCTGCTGCCCACGAGGAGCAACAGCCCAACCCCGAATCCCTTTGAACCGCCGAAGCGATTCAGGGGACGGCAGCCTTTGCATGTACACGCGACGGGCTGCCTGATTTGTATCCCGAAGCGTGTGCCAGCGGTGGCTCACCCCCGGTCGGCACGGGCTAACTTTCGTCAACCTCTCAGGTCCGAAGACCTGGTGCCTCTTGGTTTTTGTTCTGGTGGCTTTACCTCCACCTCCAGTCTACGTTCTGGACAACGAGGCTCAACCGAAGTTGAGCGGCGTTCGCTACCCCGTCGGTTAATTACTCCGTCGGAGCGCCGTCGCGTTTTTATCCGCGAGGCTCGGGAGATGCCCGGCGGCCTTCTCCCTGCGCAGGCCTTTCGGCCTCGGCCGGGGCGTCAGTGGCAGCGACTTTTGCCGCTTGTCGCTGTCCTCAGGTCGAAGCGTTTCCGCCCCAACCTGCCGATCCCCTCGCCGGTCACGGTTGCCGTAACAACCGCGACGGGAGCCGGACTATACGCACGGGTCTCGGGGCTGTCAAGACTTTTTTTCGAAAATATTTTCGAGCGAA
Source organism: Acidobacteriota bacterium (assembly GCA_020200135.1). Classification (GTDB taxonomy): domain Bacteria; phylum Acidobacteriota; class Blastocatellia; order Pyrinomonadales; family Pyrinomonadaceae; genus QHXN01. The sequence goes on from JAIVJI010000002.1 coordinate 19,789, forward strand.
TTTCGCCGGGTTTTCGCGCTTTTCAAGACATCTGAAAAGTTCATCAACAGGCGATTTCCACAGGTGGAAATTTCATCCCCGTTTTGTGGAAAACTTCAGGCGCGAACCGTCAACCCTGACGAGAATGAATCCTCTCGTCAGGGTTGACGGTCTTTATTGAACTGCGCGGTGATTGCAGCGCTGCGGCTCAGGTAAGCTTATTTTATTCTGATGCCAACCCAGCCCGCGTGTTCTATCTTCTGGCCAACGGGGGCCTCGACGCGCCGCAGGGTTCGTAGCTCGTTATTGACGAACCTTCCGGCCATGCCGTCTATCGTCTGCCCGATTCTCCCCCCGCCCACCTCGGCGCAATTCTCATGCTCCGTGAGGGTCGTCATCCACGCGCCCCAGCGACAATATAGTTCGTTTAGGAAGACATACACCTTCCCCTTCGCGGCGTATGTGTCCACGATGATGGAATTCCTGTTTTGAGATATCTTCTCCCCGTCGCGCGACATGGCGCTGATGGTCACGGTCGCCAACCCCATCTCCTGTTTGATGACTTGGCCGTCTTCGGCGGCGACGATCAGGGCGCTGGAAACCTTCGTGGTCTCGAAAGTGCTCTGCCTCTTGGTAAATCCGTAAACGGAGGTCAGCAGCTCTATACGGAAGACGCCGTTCGGCTGGGCGTAAACCAGCGCCTTCGCGTTACGCGTGTTGACGACGTAGGTCACCGCGCCGAGCTGACCCAGCGAGCGCGCCGGCGGCCTCTGTCTCTCGAACATGGCCGCCCACTCTTTCACTTGGGCGTAGTGCTCCGGCTGAGTGAGCGGCTGAACCAGCCCGTAGGTGACCCACGTCTCTTTAGAACATTTCTTCAGCCACTTCGCTATAAGTTTTTTGTCGTCCTTGGATAAGTCAGCGAAACGCTTCCCGAAGATTCCGTAAAACCCGGGCACGGCGTATTGGCGAATCTCGCCCATTGTGCCGGCAGGGTGACGGACCTCCGTCCTGCGGTGGCTCGCCTCCCACGACTCGTACTTAATGGACTCGAACCAGAGCAGTATCGCTCTCCTCCGGTCGTCGTCGTTGCGGGAGGCGAAAAAAGTTGGCTCGGCTTTCCACCCGTCCGCGGGCATCCTTGTAATACTGCCCTGACCACACGCGCTGCCGGGGCGGATGAGGGCGGCCGCCAGCACAAACAGGGTAACGACGATGCCGAGGCGATTAAAAGTGTTACGCGTCATCTCGGGCGGCTCCTACGTTTCAGGCGTCATGCGCGCCGATGATGCATCTGCTTTCTTCGGATTTCAACAGTTTTCTTACCGCGCGCCGCGGCCGTTCGGCCGCGCGGCTGCGACTTTCCGGGGCCTTCGTTTATAATCCCCCGTTTGGTAATCATCAGATAATTCGCAAGTATCCAGAGGAGTGGAGATGAGTGCTGAGAAGACGACGAAGCGCCCGGCGCGTTTGAAGTTCGACGGGCGGGCGCTGTTTTTGACCGAGGACGTGTCGCTGGTGAGGCGGCAGTTGGAGGCCGGCGAGGATTTGGAGTTCGACCCGGCGCGGCCGCTGATGAACAACATCTCGACCGACGAGATCACGCCCGGCTGGGTCTGCTTCTACTACGACGAGACGTTGGGCGAGTACGTCTACGTCGGCATGCGCGAGGGCGCGGTCAAGAAGGACGAAGTTAAGAACGGCGGGTTCGCGGTCGTCGTCTCGGGGCTGTCGAAGGGGTGCGGCAGCTCGCGCGAGACCGCGCCGTTCGCGGAGAAGGCCGCCGGGCTCCAGCTCGTCATCGCCAAGACTATCGAGAAGATTTACGGGCAGAACTGTCAGAACATCGGGCTGCTGACCTCGACCGACTTCGGGCTGGTAGAGAGGATCAGAAGCGGCGAGGAGATTCCGCTCGAAGAGTTCACGCGCGGGCTCGACCCCATCTCGCGGCAGATCGTCGAGTACGGCGGCCTCTTTAACTACAACAAGGCGCGGCTCGCGGGCGAGGTGACGCCGCCCGCGCTCGAAACCCCCCGGCGGCCGATGAACATCGTCGAGAAGATAGTCGCGCGCCACGCCTTCGTCCGCGCCGGCGAGATCGGCGTCGATGCCGTCAAGCCCGGCGACGCGCTCTTCGCCTCGACGGACGTGCGCTTCTCGCACGAGTACGTGACGCCGATGGCCGAGAGCCTCTTCAAGCATGCTTTAGGTGAGGACGCGCGCGTGACCCAACCCGAGTCGGTCTACGCCTTCCGAGACCACCTGACCTTCCTCGGGCGCGTGATGTCGGACGACAAGAAGAAGATGGGACTGCTGGAGCGCGCCGACGGGCTCGCCACCACGCAGGAGAGCTTCACGGAGCGGCAGGGGATACGACTCTACGGCGGGACCGAGGAGCGCGGCTCCGAGGCCATCTGCCACAACGCGGTCGTCGAAGACATCGCGCTGCCCGGTCAGCTCGTCATCGGCACCGACTCGCACACGTGCATGGCGGGCGTGCTCGGCTGCTTCGCCTTCGGCGTGGGCTCGACCGACATGGCCAACGCCTGGTACACCAAGGACATTCGCGTGCGCGTGCCCGAGGTCGTCCGCTTCGTCCTCCGGGGCGAGAAGCGCGCGGACGTTTCGGCGAAGGACGTGATGCTCGTCATCCTCGCGACCGACTACATGAAGGAGGGCCGCGGGATAGGCCAGGTCCTCGAGTTCGCGGGCGAGGGGCTGAAAGACTGGTCGATTGACGAGCGCGCGACGCTCACCAACATGGCGGTCGAGGCCGGCGGCTTCACGGGCATCATCGAGCCCGACGAGGTGACGCTCCGCTACTTGAAGAGGACGCGCGGGCTCCCCGAGGAGGAGATTCGCGCCGGCTTCCTCAGGAGCGACGCGGACGCCGAATACGCCGCCAGCTTCGAGATAGACCTCGCGGAAGTGCGCCCGATGGTCGCCACGCCGGGCGACCCGCGCAACGGCCTGCCCGTCTCCGAGCTTCCCGAGCCCGTCAGGATAGACATCGCCTACGGCGGGTCGTGTACCGGCGGCAAGATGGCCGACATGGACATGTACGCGGCCGTGCTCAGCCGCGCGGTCGAGCAGGGCAGGCGGGTCGCGCCCGGCGTCCACCTCTACCTGCAATTCGGCTCGCAGAAGATCAAGGAGTACGCGCGCTCGCGCGGCTACATCGAGCTGTTCGAGCGCGCGGGCGCTGAGCTGATAGACCCCTCGTGCGGCGCGTGCATCAACGCCGGCCCCGGCGCGTCGCGCTCGCCCGAGCAGGTCACGGTCAGCGCGCAGAACCGCAACTTCCCCGGACGCAGCGGCCCCGGCAAGGTCTACCTCGCGAGTCCTTACGTCGTCGCGGCCTCGGCCGTCGCGGGCCACATCATCGAGCCGGAAGAGTTCCTCAAAGAGCCGGAGGCCGAACTCGTCGGGGCCTGACGCGGCTCACTTCCGGCGGACGAAAATAAGATGGGCGTCGTCTCCCCCGCTGACATGAAACTGGCCGCGCCCGGCGGAAGCCGGTACGCGCGCGTCGAGCGCGAGCGCCGTTACCTGCTGCGCGGGCTGCCGCCCGGCCTCAAGCTCTCCGACCCGCACACGCAGATAACGGACAACTACGTGACGGGCACGCGCCTGCGGCTGCGAAAAGTGCGCGACCCCCGCACCAACGAGTGGACGCTCAAGCTCACGCAGAAGCACACGCCGTCGCCCACGGACTTCTCGCGCACGCTCATCACCAACATGTATCTGAGCCCCTACGAGTACGAAGTCCTTTCGGTCTTCGAGGGCAACGAGCTGCGCAAGAACCGCTACCCCTTCGAGGACGAGGGGCGACTCTACTCTGTCGACGTCTTCCTCGGCCCTTTGCGCGGCCTCGTCCTCGCCGAGACCGACTTCGAGACCGACGAGGAGACGGACTCCTTCCCGGCTCCCGCCTTCGCTCACGCCGACGTGACGCGCGACGAGCTGTTCACCGGCGGCCGCCTCGTCGGGCTGACCGCCGAAGACCTGCGCGCCGAACTCGCGCGCCGCGGCTGAGGCCGCGAGACCAGATGAGCGAACAGACGAACCCGGTCACCATCCACACCGTCGGCCACGGCCGCCACGCGTGGGCCGACTTCCTCGCGCTGCTCCGGCAGTACGAGATAGAGCTGCTGTGCGACGTGCGCAGCGCCGCGCGCTCGCGCTGGCCGCAGTTCAACGGGCAGGTTCTGGCCGCGAACCTGAGGGAGGCGGGCGTCGGCTACGAGTGGCTGCCCGAGTGCGGCGGGAAGGTCGTGGCGCCGACCGAGGAGCTGAACCGGGGCCTGGAGCGCATCATGGAGCTGGCCTCGGACACGCGCGTCGCGCTGATGTGCTCGGAGTCGCGCCCGCTCACCGGCCACAGGCAGCCGCGCGCCAACTGCCACCGCGTCGGCCTCCTCGCGCCCCCCCTGCGCGCGCGCGGCGCGCGCCTCATCCACATCCTCCCCGACGGCGACGCGCTCGAAGTGGACGAGTCCGCGCTCCCCTCCATCTGGTGAGGCCGTCCGCGCTTGCGAATTAACAGGGATGGACAGGATGAACAGGATAAGAGGTCAAATTCTTAATCCTGTCCATCCCTGTTAATTATTCCCTCCGTTAAGCAAGCCGCCGCCGCTCACCGCACCGTCTTAGAACTTCATCGTCATCAGCGCGGCGTAGGTCTCGATGCCGTCCCAGAGGTTCTGGAGGCGTATGTTCTCGTTCTCGGCGTGCTGGTTGTTGTCGTAGTTGGCGACGGGGACGGTGATGGTGGGCGCGCCCAGGGTCTCGCGGATGAGCGAGAGCGGGAGGCTGCCGCCGAGCGTCGGCATGAGGACGACCGGCTGCTCGGATATCTTTTGCACGGCCTCGACGACCGCGCGCGAGACGGGCAAGTCCATCGGCGTGCGTTCGGCGTTGTAGCCGCCCGGCGAGACCTCGACCTTCGCGACGAGCGGGTGCGCCAGGCGCTCGGCGTCGGTCGGCTCGCGGTCGGTGACGAAGAACCCCTGGGCGCGTATGTGCGCGACGAGCCGCTCGACCTGCCGGCGGTGGTCAGTGCCGAGGACGAGCCGGAGGTCGAGCGCGGCGACGGCCGTCGTGGGGATGACGTTGCGCGAGAGCGCGCCCGTCTCGGCGCTCGACAGCCCGTTGACGTTGAGCGACGGCTGGTTGATGAGTTCGAGCAGCGGGCGCCCCGCGCCGTCGGGGCGGGGGACGGCGAGCGCGCGCTTCAGCTCCTCGTCGTAGGCCGGCGCTTCGGCGAGCGCGCGCCGCTCGGCCTCGCCCAGCGGCACCACGTCGTCGTACCAGCCCTTGATGGTGACGCGCCCCGCGTCGTCCTTCATCGAGGCGAGGAGGCGCGCGAGGGTCATCGCGGGGTTGGGCGCCCAGTTGCCGTAGTGGCCGCTGTGGAGCGGGCGCACGGGGCCGTAGACGGTGACCTCGACGTTCGTGTCGCCGCGCACGCCGAAGACGACCTGCTTGCGCCCCGACTGGTGGACGGGGCCGTCGCAGATGACCCACGCGTCGGAGGCGAGGAGTTCCTTGTGGCGCGAGAGTATCTCGACGAGGTGCGGCGAGCCGGCCTCCTCCTCGCCCTCGAAGAAGAACTTGAGGTTGACCGTGGGCGCGATGTCCTTCGCGCGCAGCGCGTCGAAGGCCGTCAGGATGGACATCACCCCGGCCTTGTCGTCCGAAGCCGACCGCGCGTAGAGCCGCCACTCGGGGTTGATGGCCTCGCCGCCGGTGGGCATCGGGAGAATCTTGCCGCCCTTCTCGAACGGCGCGGAGCGCAGCGTCGGCTCCCACGGCCGCGTCCCCGTCCACTTGCGCGGGTCGGTGGGCTGGCCGTCGTAGTGCGCGTAGAGGACGACGGTGCGCGTCGCGCCCGGCGCGCGCCACTCGCCGTAGACCGCGGGCGCAACGTTCGGCGTCGCGGCTTCGAGCAGGCGGGGCCGCAGGCCCCGCGCCGTCATCATCTCGACGATGCGCGCGGCGTTGCGGCGTATCGCCTCGTTGTCCGACGCGACGTTCGGGAGCGAGAGTAGCTGAACGAACTCGCGCAGGATGCGGTGCTCGTTGGCGCGCCTGTAGTCGCGCACCGGGCCGGCCGCCTGCGCGAACGCAGTCTGGCAGAGCAGCACGGACGCGGCGGCCGCGCGGATGAAGCGTCTTGTCATTTGACCCCTCGTCATCTCGAGTTTCGTCAGGCGCCGCCCGCGTGGACGACCTCGTCGCCGCCGCGGCGCGCGGGGGCGTACGCGCGCGCGAAGTACGCGGCGAGGAGGAAGGCGACGAACATGATGGCGGCCGCCGCCCAGAAGGTGAGCGACACCGACCGGTCGCTCATGTTGTGCGGCCTCCCGTCGCGGCCGACGGTGGCGACGGCGCTGTAGATGAGCGCGGCCGAGACGAGCGGGCCCACCGCGCGCGCGAGGCTCGCCACCGACTGCGTCACGCCGAGCACGCCGCCCTGCTCGCCCGCGCCCGCGCTCTTCGACGCGAGCGAGGTGAGCGAGGGCGTCGCCAGCCCGTTCCCCAGCGCGAAGAGCGCGCCCAGGGAGAGCAGCGCCGCCGTCCCCGTGTGCGGCCCCGTCAGGGGGATGAGCACGAGGCTCGCCGCGAACATCAGCGCGCCCGCGATGACCAGCGGCGGCTCGCCGAAAGCCCTCACCAGCCTGCCAATCAGCCCCCCCTGCACCAGCGCGCCGACGACCCCGACGAAGGCGAATATCCAGCCGGTGTCGTGCGCGTCGAACCCGAAGCGGTAGAGCGTGAAGAGCCCGAACGAGGAGGTCATCACCGAGAACGCCGTCACGAACAGGAAGTAGACGGCGAGCACGAAGGCGAGCGAAGGGCGGCGGAGCGCGCCGGCGAGCTGCGACCAACGCCCGGCCGCCGCCGGCGCGCGCGCGGGGTGGCCCGGCCCCACGGTCTCGGGCAGCACGAAGTAGAGCAGGACGGCGTTGGCGAGCGCGAGCGCGCCCGCGAAGAGGAAGGGCACGTGCGCGCCCCAGCGCGACAGGACCCCGCCGAGGGCCGGCCCGAAGATGAAGCCCAGCCCGAAGGCCGCGCCGATGAGCCCCATCCCCTTCGCGCGGTTCTCCTCGGTCGTCACGTCGGCGATGTATGCCTGCGCGGTCGAGATGTTGCCGCCCGTGATGCCGTCGATGATGCGCCCGGCGAAGAGCATCCACAGCGCCGTCGCGAACCCCATGATGAAGAACCCGAGGCTCGTCCCCAGCAGCGAGAAGAAGAGGACGGGGCGGCGGCCGTAGCGGTCGGAGAGCCGCCCGAGGACGGGCGAGAAGATGAGCTGCATGACCGAGTAGGACGCAAACAGCAGCCCGACCGCGCGCGGGCTGGCGTCGAACTGCGTCCCCTCGACGTAGAACGGCAGCACGGGGATGACGATGCCGAAGCCCACCAGGTCGATGAAGACCGTGACGAAGATGACCAGCAGCGGAGAGCGCTTCATTGTGCAGAACTTTTGATGACGGCGGCGACGGCCACAGTTTTAGCACAGCCCCCGAGCGCCGCGCCACGGTGAACACTGCTTTTGCCGACGGCGTGGCGGCTGCGCTACACTCGGGGCCGGTAGAAAAATCACGGGAGAAGAATTCAATGTCGGTGGCTCCAACGGAAGGGGAGGGGGCTCGCACCCTCTTCATCAGACGCGTCCACGCGGAGGCGCGCGACATACGCGCCTTCGACGTGCTCCCCGAGGGCGCGTCGGACTGTCACGAGATGCCCTTCACGCCGGGGCAGGTGGCGCTGCTCGAAGTCGGCGACGCGGGGCGCGCCTACTTCGCCATCGCCAGCGCGCCCGAGGACGACGAGCTTGAGTTCCTCGTCAAGAACTCGAACGACCCGCCCGCGCGCGCCCTCTACGAGATGGGGCCGGGCGACAGCGTGCGGCTGGTCGAGATCGCCGGGCGCGGCTTCGACCTCGCGGCGCAGGAGGGGCGCGACCTCGTCTTCGTCGCGATGGGGACGGGCGTGGCGCCGCTGCGCTCGGCGCTCAGGTCCGTGCTGCCGCGCGCCGAGAGCTTCGGGCAGATAGTCGTCCTCTACGGCGCGCGCACGCCCGAGGACTTCTGCTACCGCGACGAGACCGGGTCGTGGCAGGCCGCCGGGGTCGAGCTGCGCCAGGTCATCTCGCGCCCCGACGGCTACGAGTGGTCGGGGCAGACCGGCTACGTCCAGTCGCTCTTAGACAACGTGCTGCCCTCGCTCTCCGACCCCGTCGCGCTCGTCTGCGGCTCGCGCGAGATGATAGAGCAGACCCGCGACCGCCTCCACGAGATGGGCTTCGAGCCCGAGCGGATTCTGACGAACTACTGAGCCGCCGCCGTCCGGTTACAGACGAAAGCCCCGCCCACTTAGTGAGCGGGGCTTTCGCGTTCAGTCTCGGGTTTATGCCCGAACTGACAACCGTGCCTGTCAGTTCCGGCAATTAGTGCGAATCCCCTCCACGTAAGATCAACAACTTACGGAGGGGATTCGCTCATTAAGTGAGAAACTGTTCGTGCATAAAGCGCGAAAATCCCTCACCTTTCGTGCATATAATGAGAATTCCTCAAGTCGAAGATTTAACCAGGAGGAGGGAAGATCCTGATACAGATCAGTATTTGAGCATATTGAACATCAAGCTCATGAACTGGACTCTGAGCCCTGTAGTTTGCATGCATTCCTCAGCCGGACGAAATATGGATTAACTAGTTCTGCCAAAATTGCTACGTCGTACATAAGCGATTCCTCCGTTCCCATTCCGGTGCACTGAACAACCGCCGTCACCTGAGACGCACCAACGGGACGTCCCGTCCGTAAATTCCGCAATTGTTTGAAACCTATCCTATATTCACGCCTTAGCGGTATCAGAGGTTTAGAACTATAACAGACGAGTGCAAAGTGGTAAGGTCTCGGCGTTTCCGGATCATATCTACTGGTCACAAGGGAGTTGGCGGGGATTGTGAAGTTGCTACCATCTAATCCTTCGGCTTCAGTCCACATAACAACTGCTGGTGGATCAATATCTTTTGGACGTGAGGCAGTCTTTATTGGGCTAAAGACAACTCGTGGTCGGGCGGTTTGACGCGTTAACTCATTTATCGAAGGCCCCACGGCGTTTCCAATTCCCCAAAGAAATAGTCCGCCGTTAGCTAAACGCTCCTGCTCCTTCCGAAAAAGAATATGCTCGATCTGTTCACCTGCCTCACTCCCGAATCTTGTCCAGCAGAAGAGATTTGGTAGCCCTGATAAGAATTCGCTTTCCATAAAAGCCATTATGCATTAGTATGCACTAATATGCAAGAAGATTCCTTAGCGAAAGACCTACTTGCGCTCATCCAAAGTAGGCATCTTACTCAGGAAAGCATTGCAAAAGCCGCCAAAGTAAGCCAAGCGACGGTGTCGCGCGCATTACGAGGACGTATCGAACGGCGAGGGCGTGCGAGAACTAAATTATTCACTTACATTCAGCAAGAGTTACAAAGTGAGGAATTGGGCGGTACGGGAAAGGAAAAGGTGGTAAAAGCTTTCGAGAGTATATGGGATAGATCGGAGGAGCATGCGACGGCTATTGCTAAGATAATCCGTGCTTCAGGTGGATTGCTTCCGGGAGGACGTTTAGGAGGTGATCGTTAAATGCTTGATGATAGCGCATCCAGATTTCGCAGGCGTCTACAGGTCATGGGGCTAAGTGACTCGGTCATCACTGCCGCATGGCCTGATTGGTGGAGTGATGACGCTGATGCTTCCCCTTCCGCACGCGCCGAACTGCGCTATTCCATCTCCCGAAAATTAGGATTAGACCCGCACTCACTGCTCGACGATGACGAGGCACCACGATTCGTCTGGAAGGATACGGCCCACTTTAAACACTTAACCGGAGAAACCGATATTCAAAAGTTGATGCTTACTTCCTTTGGAACTGCTTTGGGTTCCATGCTTCTGTCTGGGACGGAGGCGTCAGCATCACTGGAAGGGAGAAGTGCCAGCGAGCTTCGCGCGGCAATTCTGGGTCGCCAACCTTATGTTCGTTTGGTTGACCTACTCTCACTTTGCTGGTCAGTGGGTGTTCCAACCATACATCTGCGCGTATTTCCTTGGCGGCGGAAGCGCATGACCGCAATGAGTGCGCGTATCGGAACTAGGAGCGCAATTTTATTGGGCAAGGACTCGTTATACCCGGCGCAGATCGCTTTTTATCTTGCTCATGAACTTGGACATATATCACTCCATCACTTAATGAACGATGGAGTGATAGTTGATCTTGAACCACATACCTCTTCCGAAATAACGCGGCCTACTGATCCAGAAGAGGTTGAGGCCGATGCCTTTGCTCTCGAACTGCTCACTGGAACTCCCCAGCCTATTGTATTACCCGCCATTCCCGGCGGGGGAGCACGCAGTCTTGCTGAAACCGCACTCAGCGCAGCCGAGGATTTACAGATTGAACCAGGTACTTTGGCTTTATGTTTCGGCTACTCAACAGGAGACTGGGCGATAGCAATAGGTGCATTGTCTTACATTTACACATCCCCCAAACCGGTCTGGAGTGAAGTCAACAGCATCGCGATGAGCCAACTTTCTTTCACATCACTACCAGATGATACAGCCCGCTATCTCAAAAATGTCATGGGAGAGAGCGCGTAGTGTTGGAAGCCCTAGTAGACAATGACATATTAATGAAGGGGGCCTGCTACGGTTTACTCGATGAGTTGCTTACGCAAACGGTTTCTTCCACCGATCTGCTAGGGATACTTGGTGCTACTCGATTCGTAGTAGCAAAAAAAATTCGGAAACGCGGGCTAAGGAGAGATAAGGAAACGGCTGTCAAGAGTCTTGAGGCTTTTATTCAGAGTATTACTATCGTGGAGCCAACGGCTGACGAGCAACGCATGGCTGCTGACTTCGAGTTAGCTGCTCAACGGGCTGGCGTTGCATTAGATACTGGTGAAAGCCAGTTGTGCGCGGTACTCATTTTCCGCGCAGTGCGTCAATTGTACACGGGAGATAAGCGTGCTATTCAGGCGATGCAGGAATTGCTAGAGGTTGATACGAGGCTACTGGCAATATGTAACAGGGTCAAGTGCCTTGAGCAGTTAGTACTACAATCAATCACAGAAGCCAACGTTTCGCTACTTCGAGCCGCCATCTGTTCAGAACCTGAAACTGACGTAGCTCTTACCATTTGTTTCAGTTGTACTAGCAAGGGTACATCTTTAGAAGAAATTAGCCACGCCCTAAACAGTTACATCAATGACCTGCGCAAGAGTTCACCACAAATCCTCGCGAGCTAGCGGTTTCGGACATATACCGCGTAGGGCTCAATGAGATCAGCCACCAACCCTATATGAACCCTTTTTTCAGGAACTCCGGGCGCTTTTTCTTTCGCAATTTCTAGACAGGCTTTATCTACACGGCCGCTAATGTATTTGCTTCCAGGAGCGCCCATGCTGTTGCCCAAAGCTACCTTCGTTCTCTCCAAGGATAGTTCAAAATCTGCCTTCCGAAGATTTTGAATCATCAGGGCATAGCGCGAGCCTAGCACATTAATTGGTTTAGGAATTTCCTGCCATTTCAACCCATCCACCGAATATTCATCTGCGCGTATGGGCTCGGCGAAATGGTGAGATTCCATTGGCTCCATACATAGATATATTGTAGAGCCACGCTGTACATACTCTTTGGCAAACGGCTGAACCATCGTCTGGGGATGACATGTCCCCCCGCCATAACCCCACAGCCCAAAGCCAGCTTCCTCAATCTCACGGGTTTTCCGCTCGATAATATGCTCAAGCGTTTCCTTAGCGTGTGTCCCGACCTTCATGTAGAGCACGCCCTGTCCGGGTCTTATTATGTCAGTCATTACTCAGACTCCAGTAATTCTAGCGAATATTCGTCCTCATGCGCTTTACCATAGTCCAATCGCTTTTTTTCTCGGACGTACCGTACTCGTGGTGAGTTGTCTCTACCATAAAAATGGTTCAATTGCTCCGGGTCAGTGATTGGTAAGCTCTCCAGAATATGTTTGGAACCAGGTAATGATTTAAAGATCAGGTTACAAGAGCGAAGGTTAGGCGCATCATCAAGATGATAAGAGTGTAGCTGAGACATCATCTTTTGCACAAAAAAATTGTTAGATATGGCGAACGCCTGAACATTAGCGAGGACACGTTTCGGCCACTCTAACTCCGGGTCATCTGCGATGACTACCATCCCCTCTCCGTCGTATGCAACAGCTTCCATGCCACGCTGCATAAACACCTTGACACTTTCGCCCTCGTTGCTCGCTCCCCAAGGTGGATTTGTATAGAAACAATCAAAGTCAGTCGGCCCTGGAAATGGGTCTAGGCAGTTATATAGAACAGCACTAAGATTTTCGATGCCCTCCTTATCAGCGAACCGCGTGACGGCCGAACAAATTCGCTCGTCGAAGTCAAACACAACGATTTCGGAAGGGCCGCGATTAATAATTTCTCGCTTTTGAAGGTAAGCCACACATACGCTGATAGCGTCACCATCTCCTATAAAGGCAAGACGTTTTCCTCCTGCCCATCGGGCGACCAGTTCACTTTGAAGCACCATATCCCCGGCCTTCATATAGATCTGATCGAACTCACGTAAAGACCGCGGGCGATTCTCTATGACATCAGAGATAGCGTTGATTGCGGCCCGGAGATCAATCTCTTTCTGTTCAGGCATAGTCTAAGTTCCTACACCAGTACCGATAAATTCTTGGCAACTACCACTGAGCGACCAGCGCAGACTTATCATCAATTTACGCGTCGGCTTAAATTTCGTCCTCATTCTAAATATTAATCAAGATAGTCAATGGCTGGTTCTGCCATATCCCAATGTCTCTCAAAAAGACGAGCGTACATCCTGACCTGAGTTTTATTAATCACTGCCTTAACTTCCATTGCCTTGACTTCTTCATAATCTTCACCACCTCCGGTTATTACTACAGCTTCAGCATCATCAGCAATTAGCAAATCGGGAGGAACGTGACTTCGTGTGCTATCAATAGTTGACCTCCAAAGAATTCGTAAATCAACTCCTAGCCCCCCTTCGCTGGTTTGACGAACTTGCAACTTACACATATCCAGAACGGTAGAATCTTCAATCTTGCGTTGAGCATTTAATAGCTTGTCGTCAAAAATTAAAATTCTCCTCTTACGAAGGTTGCCACCTAAAACTTTATGCGCTTCAATAAGCCTGCTAAATGCCCCATGTTGCTTACTCCAGAGTGATAAAGGTTTGGCAGACAAGCCTACATGTATTGCGTCAATGCTGCGCTTGGTACGCCTCAAAAGATTAATCTGATACGGAATACTCTCTTTGAGAGAGATGTGGCGATTACCGTCTGCCCATTGCTGGAGCTTATATCTAACACTTTCTAACTCTTCCATGGCTTGAGTACGCCAATACTCATCGTTAATTTTTCTTACGAGACGAAAGAATTCAAACTGCTCAGATATTTGGTCAGAGATTTCACGTCGGATTGCTAAGGTTGTTAGGGCTAACAGTAAACCAATTGCGACAGTGACAACCTGTATGTTGATGTCTCTAATGAGGAGAGCTTCAACTAAGCCTAGTATAAGGCTGAGCAAGATTATCAATAATTCGATTCCGTATTTTTTTAGAAAGTATTTCATACGAGCTGAGTCAGAACTCCGAGCTTGAACTTACACGGCGTGCAATACGATTTCCATCAGTTGTTGTAGCCAGGTTCATACAGACGCAGATGAGGAGTCGCTATCTTAGACTTTAGTCAAGTCTCTTGCTTGATGACATGCAATATAAACCACGTCTATAGCCTTCACTGTTGAGGTTCATAGCCCGTAGCCCCGGAAGAATGATGAAAATAATAAGGACGGAATGTGAGGCTACTCATAGACTATGAAAACAGATTATCCGAGCAATGCTCAAGAACTCAGTGCCCAATCTGCACAGCACAGATGTTATACATCGAAGCTAAACATGTAAAGAAGCAATTTAGCGAGCAAGTCAGTATTCACTCCTTAGTTTTGCGACGTCTTCTACCTTTATGAAGATCAGTCGCTTTTTCCCTTTGCTTCGCACTATAGTTCTGAGTCTCCCTATCCTGATGCAGTGATTGATCCATGCGTAATCAGCTCCGGTTAATCGCCGAGCATCCGACTTCAATACATACCGACTCTTTAGGGAATCTTCAATCGGATTATTACTCATGGTATCAGGGAGGCAATCAAGCATTCGCTTTTGGGTGAGGTACTCGACGAAAACACCTCTTATAAAATCAAACTGGCTTCCTGAAAGTACGCTATGAAGGCCAGAATAAAACGAGCCGAACTCCCGGTACAAGGTAGATTTCATACGCTGGTATGTGCGAGTAACCTTTCTCTCTTGAGCCCTCCGCTGGTCTAAAAATCTAAAGTAATTAACGGGCCAATTATCAAAGACAGAGTAAGCCTCGGTGAGAAGCCTGTGGAAGTTTTTGCTCTTCCCTGCGGCTACCAAATGCCTGCTCGTAGCGGCCGAAAAACCTCTCTGCTGGCCCGCAACGAAGAATAAGGCCAGCAGCAGATCATTCAGTGAAAGCTTTGAAATAGGCTCGGGTAGCTTTGGTTGGGCTTCCCCTGCAACAGGCAGCCCGCAGAGTTGATAGATGTGACGCGTGAGCCTTAATCCCTGTTCGACCACGGACGAAGCTGGTGACTCTCGCCAGTCAAATTTACAGGAACATACCGTCACGATCTTCCTCGACCATGATATTTGTCTTTTGCACTTCGGGCATTCGTCAATCAGCAGACGCCTATGGGTAGGGCATGCAGTTAAGGCAGAAAGCTCCCACACCCGACGGCAGTATGGTGATTCTGATAGGCAGTCAGGGCAGATTTTGGGCCTGTTTGATCTAATCAAGTCTTGAGTTACAGGCTGACCAAAAAAATAATGTAAAGGCGTACTAGGATTACCAAGAAGGCGCTGATGGGTAAGCTGGATTAACTCGATCAAGTTGATGCCAGCCAACTGAGCTAGCCCGGTTAATCTTTCAGGTGCTTCAAAAGCTAATATGTAAGCTGGACGAGTACCCTCGTGATTAACATCAGCCATCTGAAATATCCAGGAAAGAGAGTCGTAGCCATTCTTCTCCGTTAGGCGGAGGAAATAACCCATGAAACTCTCATGAGGATAAGGCTTCCCGCTTATCAACAGCCTCGCGGCACTGCTTAACTCCATCCCCTTGTTCGCAACCCTACCGTCCTCAAATCACGTTATCCCAACGGCAGGTAGACTCCCTTAAATTCTTGTTTATTTACTTTGGCGCGGCCTTTCAGGCCCCGGTCTCGGTAGGTACGCTTTCAATGAGCCAAGTATAGCCTCTCAGCTCGGGGAGTGAGATTGTGCTTCTGGTGAGCTGCCTATTGGTAAGAGCTTGCCAGCCACTATCGCCTTAATGTTTCTGACCAGTCCCAACTTCGGGTGGCCGAATCTATTCACGGCCGTCCTGAGATCGGGGCAGTGTTTGAACAGCGGGTCGCACTCAGGCAGGCGGTTCGTTATACTCCTCATGAGATTTTCTACATCTCTTGGGTCGAACTTCAGCCCCTTACTACCGTCGATACTCGGCCCCCGCACCGCCTTCAGACATCCGGCAGCAACCAGTTTTAATATGACGCCACGATGGACGCCCAAACATTTAGCCGCTTCGCTTGAGCCCAGTAGCCGGCGTAACTCCTCTCTTAGCTTTTCTACGCTCTCTGCTTCCACTAATACTCGCTCCCCGCGCCATCCCTTTAGCGTGACCATCTTTAGCCTGCCTTGGGAAATGAACCGCCCTAGCCGTTTCTGGTCCAGTCCGAGTCGCCTTAACGCAGCGTACCTGGTGATGTACTTTAGGCTAAGCTTCATTCTTTTTACGTGGTGCCCCTCACCGCACAACTCCAGATAGCCAGCGAACCCGAGCCTGAAGAAATCGAAGCTGGCGTGGGAGAGCCTCGCATGCGCAAAGAGAGAGCCGTAAAAATTGCCGAATTGGCTATCCATTATGCCGGCTCTAGTTCGACAGCGCGGGCGGGATCGTTCGTACTCTAAAAAGTCGTAGAACCGGTCGGGCCATCCCTCGAAGATTGAGGCGGTCCGAAGCATGAGGTCGTGCGTTTCGCGGTTGCTGAGAGATGGCAATCCGCCGCCCATCATGGTCCCGTGGACTATCATTCTGCCGGAGATAAACAGCACTGCGGTTACGAATTGCTCCAAGTTGAGAGTCGCGAGCGGGTTGTCACCTCTTGCGACTTCACCCTCCGGCACGGCGGGGAATCCGCAGACGCCGCAAAGCATGTCGCACAACCGTGACGCCGCGTCATTCATGGACGTCCGCGGTGCCCTGCGCAAGTCGAAGCCACAGGCGCACATGCTGGCCGCAGGCCGATACCATTTGAGCTGTTTTCCGCAATCAGTGCATCGGTCAACGAGCAGGCAGCCGTGCGTTGGGCAGCAGGTCACAAGTTTGAAATCCCAGATGCGCCGGCAGTGTTGTGACTCTTTTAGGCACTCCGGGCACGCCTTTGGTGTTTGAGGCTGGATCACGTTCCGGGGGACGGGCGCGCCGAAAAACAGGTGAGTCCCCATACCATGCCCTGTCGTTTCCGCGGGTGGATACCGCAGCGCATCTAGTGCTGGTAAATCCAGGGCCAGCAACTCACTAAGCCTTTTCAACTCGACGGTAGGACAGAACGCCAAGGCAGGCCACCGCCAATTGCTACTACCCTTACCTAGCCCCGCCATAGACAGTATCCAGACCAGCTTCTCATAGTGATTAAGGGCCGACAGGCGCACCAAGTAACCTGTCAAGCTTTCGTCGGGCTTAGGTGGTGTCGTCACCAGCAGTCGAGGGTGGACGTCCGTCATAACCTCCTCCTCAGAACTGATACACGGTCGCTAGGCGCGGCCGCTCTATACACGCAACACGTGCGAAATTGCCTCCTCCCTCGCCTTCCTCCTGGAGCGTCTGCTCATCGCGGCGAAGTTCATCTGCGGCTCTTCAAAAGGTACGACCCTCAAGTCCTCCTGTCGCGACCGAAACGGGTTAACTCTCTCGGGCTGGTCCGCCATCAGGCGTTCGTCATAGGCAGCGGCGAGCGTGTCGAGCCTCAGGCGTTCGAGCCCATCATCGAGTGCAAGTTCAGTAGCTCTTCGTACGACCTTCATGACCTTACCGACTCTACCGTTAGTCGCGCAGTAGACGCGGAACGCCGTTAGGGGGTCTGAAAGGTATGAGGGCTCATTAAGAGGCAGTTTTTCATCTACCTTTCGCAGGAACACCCGGAACTGCTTCCTCTCCTCATCCGTGTCCCACCCAAACGGCTCGATGGAACTGCGCACGGAGAATCGCCGCTGTAACTGCTCGTTACCCGGGGCGTCGAGAATCTCGACCGCGTAAGGCATGCCGATCAGAACGATGGGAACTCCCGTCTCGTCGATCAGGTTCTTCAACCAGTCAGACACATTCTTCAGCACTCTCCAAGAGTCTTTGTCTACGAAGTGCTGAAACTCATCTAAGATGATCAACCGAACTCCACATACCCTAATAAATCGGCACAGGCGCATCGTCCGGTTGAACGCCGTCCCCTTATCCGCAGCGGGGTCTTCGAGCTTCAGGAGCAGTGCCGTGGCGAGGTTCTTGTCCGTCGCCTTACTTGGAACTCTGCCGCAGAGGACAGGGACTTCGACCCTGTCTTCGTGGATGACGCGAGGGAATAACTGCTCGTAGTGCTCTGTCAGTGTGGTCTTGCCCGCTCCAGGAAGGCCCCCGACAAACACGCATTCCGGCTCAGCGGAGATCTCGGAATAGAGTTGGGCGTGCCGGATCTGAGCAATCAATTCTTTCAGCCGGGGGTGCTCAATAAAGATGGACTCGGCTAATTCGCACCGCTTCATTTTCGTCATCTTCGAGTAATCAGGACGCTTTCCGATCATGTTTCGTCCCCCTCCTCGGCAGGTTGTAGCCAGCGTCAAAGCCGCTCGTGTCAAGGTCGTCGTCGGTCGTCACGGCAGAATCGAAACCCCCGGCAGCCTTCGAGGAGGAGTCTTTAGGATCAGGAACGCCTGTTTTCTTAGGGACTGTCGGAGTTGACTTTCGCCTGGGGCGCTTCTTAACCTCGGAGGCAAGGTCAATCACTCCGGCGGGCTGAGCGTTTTCGCCCTGCGCTTCATCATCGGGCGCGGATTGAACAGCAGAGATGCCCACGAAGGGTGCGGCCTCGGGGTTTATTAAAACGTCCGCTTGCGGTTTCCCCCTCTCGTCGCTTTCGACCTCTTGCTGTATGTCGAGATGCCCATCGTAATTAGGCTGGCGAACGCCCTGCCAGCGCGCGACTTTCGCTCTCGTGCCGCTCTTGCCGCGCTTAGCCATCTCCGCCTCAACTATTTCCTGAATCTTCTTCTTAGCGCGCCGAAGCGCCGCCATGTTGACTCGCCCGTGAGCATCCCGCTGCGCATAGCTCTGGATGACCTTGTGCTGCCACAGGCTTAGCCCCTTGGCGTATTCCTGATCCAGCGCGGGCACGGGGATATACTTGTCCGTCTGCCGGTCGTAGACGTAGATCGTAGAAATGTCGCAAGGGTCGTATTTAACCGCGAACTTCTCCTTCTCCCTGTTCGGCCGACGCCGGAGAAGGGCAAGCTCCTCGCAGTTGTAATAAAGCGTGAAGAGTTCGACCCCTGACGGCCCTATAACCCTATGCTCAATGTGCCCAAGTATTAGCCGCAGGTCCTCGACACGGCGCGGTAACGCCGGGGGATAATTTTCTATCTCTCTCCTCCATGCGTGAGCGGGTATGTCTTTGAGCCCCCGGTGGTAGCTTTGGTGGTAGATGTCTACGATCCAGATATGCAACATCTCCATGAACTTGTCGAACGAGATTACGGCCGTTTTCAGCGGGTCGTAGCCGTGCCGCTCGAAGATGTTCGAGAAGGTCGTACCGCACTGCTGGTGAAGCAACCGTTTGTTCTGTGTACCGAAAAACCTCTCAACGGCGGCCTTAAACCGAGGTTGATACGGCGGGCTGTACATGACTGCAATCCCGAGCTGGAGGCAGGCGTCTTCAAAGTCCCTGCTGCGGAATTCCTTCCCGTTATCCACGACGATGAGTTCGGGTATCCCGTAAGCCTCCCATTCGTTCTCGACGGTTGGGAATTCAGCCTTGACGTACCTCTTCGGCTTTATTGCGTGATGGAGGCATTGCATTACTGAGAGGTAGCTGGGGGGATCGAAGCCGACATTCACACCCAGCAACTCCCGCGAAAACCTGTCAACGAGTGAAGTCATGGTCGGCCTGCCGAGCGGCAGCCGCGTCTCCTCGTCAACGACGAAGAGGTCAAGCTTGGTGTGGTCAATCTCCGCTCTCTCTAGGGGGCGTGTAGGCTGCGGAGACTGCTTATTGCACCTGTACTTTTGATCGGCGTAGCGCTTCCCGAACCGCGCCCGGTCCTTCTCGTACCCGTCAAGCTGGCTGACAATCCTGTATATGCTGTTCTTATGAGGCACCGGGAGTTGGTCGTCGGGAGCCCTGAGTTGGTTTATCTCGGCGATTCTGGCGTCGAGCCTCTCCCATGTTTCTTGCACGCTGAGACGCTGCGGATTCAGGTACTCCTCGTTGATTACATCCTTAACTAAGTCCGCGACTTCGCTGGCTAAGCCAAATTCCTTCTCAGAGAAATTCTGGTTTTTTGATTTGCGTCCCTTCGCGAACCTGCGCCTGGTGCTGCCCCGCTTCTTGAATTGCGGCACGAGTACACGCGGGTCTTCCCCGGCCTCCAAATAAGACTTAAACCAACGGTAGAGAACGGTTCTCCAGTGCGGGGCCTCGTTAGGGTCTCGAATCTCGTTGTGGACCCGGCCGATTAACGGGGTCAGGGTGGTGGAATTCAACTGGGTCAGGTTGCCACTGCTGATTGCCTTCACGTAAGCCCACCGCCGCTTCGCCTCTTTCTTCCTCGGGTCGGCATCGTCCAGCATGTTGAGGTCGTCGATGAATAACTTGGCGGCATTACGTTCCACGACGGTGATTTTGCTGTCGCCGAGGAGTACGAGCTGCCCGTCAAATAGCGCGTCCACGAGGTCTACTTCGGCAACGGATTTTGACTCACCGAGGGCCACGTCTTTTAGTCGGAGGTGGCCGTTGGGTAAACGGTCTTCAATCACACATTCACGCCCCCGGAGTTCGAGGTGCATAGCTTTCTGAAATCTGTGCCTTGACATCTCTACGAAACCTTTCTCTCGGCGTACGCCGGAATCGGAAGCCGCACGACCGCGTCCCGGGTGAGCGGCCGCGTCAGATCGACCGAGAGCACTCCGCGAAAAATGAGCGCGTACACGACTTGTTGGCCTATACCTCTGGAGGCGAAGAATCGCGTCACCTCGCCGAGAGGTGCCTCCTGCCTCACCGTGAAGAATTCATGGCAGCCGATCTGGTGCTGCGGAAGGAGCACTGTCCTGGCGTACTTGTAGAGAAGCTTGGCTCCGTTCAGCCGCGGCTGGAGCCTGATCATCTCGTCCGTTGCTACTCTGAACTCGTAGCCCTCCCTGCGGCAGGTCTCCGTGGCAATGCGGAAGAGACGGCGGTACTCTTCTTCTTCAGCTTTTTTCTTTGGTTTAACTTCGACCAAGTGCTTCTCGCGCCTCCTCTCGACGAGGAGGTCTGGTGTGTAGTGGCGACGCCTACCGTCGAGGGTGTAATAAATCCGGCCGGGCTGCTCCCTGTAAGAGATGACGTCGGAGTCGATCTCAAGCAGGTACATGTAGTCACGCTCCAGCAGGGACTCGTACCAGACTATCCGCCCCATCTTGAGGCTCGGGAACTTGCCGATAAGGTTCCTCGTGCCCGTATTACTGATTTTTCTAGCTAGCACCAACTAACCTCCTCACTTGAATAAAAGCAGGATGCGATCCTTACCTTTTGGACAAATTTCTGTGTCCGGTTGGCTGATCCCGGCGCAGGCGCTCTACGTCTTCGATACTTTTGAAGAAGACACATCACGTCAAGGGGGTAGTCAGCCCATCTACAACTTTTTTTTACGCGCACTATCCCTTCCAGCTAAAACGCCGCCGGCTGAATAACTAACCTCTTTTAAGTAGCTTGGGTGAGGTACTTAGAGGAGGGATCGCATTAGCAGCTTGATTCTGGTGGGTAAGTAATTGCTACAGTTCACACACTATAAAGGGGTTTAGGGGCGCGCCGGTATAGTTACTGAGGTATTTGAGAGCAGTCTACCGGCTCGTACTTGGAAGTCTCTTCGCGCGTCCAGTCCCTCTTCGTATTAACGCTCCACGCGCCCTTTGCCTTCTTCATCCCGTAGTTCAACTCTGGCACTCCCCACGCCCCCTTACCCCACTCGGACCAAGCTTTCTTCTCTGTGCTCCAGATGCGACTCGCCGTCGGGATGAAGGCGGTCGAGCCCTTCCACTCGACGCCGTTGAGGCGATCCGCCTCCGACACTGGCTGCGGCAGCACCTCCACCTTCGGGTCTTTCATCTGGTAGTAGATCACGTAGCCGTCCTTCTTGATGAGCACCTCCTTGCGGTAGTAGGAGTCGCCGCACTTGGTGATCTGCGTCGCCCAGAACTTCTCAGCCTCACGGCGGGCCTCGGCATCGACGGATGAGCCGCCTGCCCCCGGTAAGGATGAACAAGCTAAGGTCAGATACGTGAGCACAGCCGCGCAGAGGGAAGCCGCCGCTTTTCTGGGGATATTTGTTATGTCCATCTTAGCCATCTTCTTAGCCGCCTGATTGAACCTGCCGCCCGGCTGGGAGATTCCCGCCGCGGGGCGGGAACGGCACCCCGCGGAGTGACTCCATGCATTCGAGAGTGTGCGAGAGGGCGATCTGGGCCAGCCGGTTGAGAGTCATGCCGGGCGTCCAGTAGACCGCGTTACGCGCTTTCTCCGCCAACTCTGCGGGAAGTTGCACCGCGATCTTATGTTTATCAGGCGTTCTGGAATCGTCTTCCATCTCAAAATGGGTCATGTAAGTGGCACCCTTTCACTACCTGACCTTTTCAAATGGCTAACCATTGAGGGTCTGGCGGGAAGACAAGCGCCGGCAAGGATGAGTAAGTTATTGCGAATTAGCCCAGCCTTAAAACCTTTATGCCCCGCTTGATGCCCCGAATAATCTTGCCTTAATCGGCATCACCCAAAGATTGGCCCGTCACGGAATCTCTGGGTAATGACGGCGTGCCTTCCTCTCTGGTATTTTTAATCGCTTACTACTTAGTGGTTGTTTGCAGCAGCCGATGAACGACGCGGCCCCACATCAACAAAAGTGATGTGCGCCCTCGGGGAGGTCAGCAGAGGCTCCTCGGTGGCAACTGCATACAGTAGACGGTTAGGATTTATAAATCCTAACCGTCTAAAAATCAAGTTGGCGGTGTGGATTCTGTCCTCATCAGGGAGGTTACATTCCTGATGAGCAGAAGAACCACTAAGGAGTTACGCAAGCCGAAGCGATTAGGCGCAAAGCTCGCGGCCATTCGCCGTCACCTTCAACTGTCACAGAATGAGTTAATAGATAGATTAGGGTTTACCGGCGAGCTTGTCCGTGAGGAGGTTAGCGCCTTCGAGAGAGGGGTGCGAGTACCACCAGTCATGGTGCTGCTTGAATATTCGCGGACTGCCAAGGTTCAAGTCGAAACTCTGATCGATGACAAGCTTGACCTTCCGGCGCATTTGGTTGTAGATACACCTAACCTTGGTAGGCGTAAATGACTTTTTCTTCTCAGAGTTAATGACTAAGTAAAGGAATGCGGTAATCGAGGGTGAAGATTCGCGCCCTATTACTCCCGCGCTTTCGGGCGAAGGAGTTTGGATTTTATGCCTTTACGGCAGCGGCTTTACATCATGCACTGTCGCGGGACGCCGTACTATAAAATCGGTATCTCATGGGCGGCCAGACAGCGCGTGGTAGACATCTGGCGGGCTGTTAAAGCCCCGGTGGACATCATCGCTGAGTTCGACGTACCGAACGCCAGAGCAGAGGAAAAAGCGCTACATCAGATGTATGCGGCATATCGCGTTCGCCTCGGTAACGGTGACGGCTGCACGGAATGGTTCAGCCTACCGCACGCCGAGGCTGGGGCGTTGACGTTATTGCTTACATTCACTTTCGCCTCTAAGGAGGAGATCGAGGCGTTTACTCGCCAGTTCGCGGAGCTGCTCGCGGAGGCCCTAAAGCCTGTCCAGAGGCTCCCGATATTTCTTACACGCAAGCAGGCCCTAGAAATCACAGGTAGGCCCTTAGCATGGCTTGAAAAGGCAACACGCGGTGAATCCCCGCGCCTGCGGCACATTGGCCGGGGCCGCGCATGGAGAGTTCACCACGAAGAACTGCTAAAGTTCGCGGAGCGCTTCAGAGAAGAGGAAGAGAAGCGACCAGTAAGGGACCTGAACGGGCAGGCCGCCCCCAAGGCTGGCATGCCCGTTCTTCCACTCTACTGACCCCTACGCTCTATGCACACAAGACCTCTATTCCGGCTGCTTTGTAGGCCCTTAATTTTGCGGCGGGAATATCTTGTTCAGCCACAATATTGCTGAGTGATTTAAGCGGGCTGATTTTATGCGGCCCGGTTCGGTTAAGCGTATCTGCCGACACGGTCATTACGACTTTAGCGGCACTCGGAAGGGCAAATTCGAGTACGCCGGCACGACCTTCTGGTGTCAGGACGACGTCGGCCTCAAGCCGTTCGGCATGGGCTGTGACTGGATCAGCAACATCCTCCACCATTACTGCATTCACCTGCGCGTGCGATAACTGAGCCGCCGCAAGCCGCCATTTTTGGGCTCACTCGGGGCTTTTACGCCGTTACCCTCGTATGAAGGTGGATCGCCGGCTCACTCCCGGTCGTTCAGGAATTTAATCGCGGCGGCGACTAGGACAATGACGCCGGCACCGACCGCGGCCTTCTGGATGGCTTTACCTAGCTGCGGGTCAAACCGCTCCACGACCTTTCCGACCTTGTACCAGACTCCGCATCCGGGACAGGCTTTCGATACTCCGTTTACTAGAACCTCCAGCAGCTCCACCTTTATGGCAGCCTGTAGGGCGGATAGGCCGTTATTATGATTGCAAAGGTGTGCTGCGTAGCGAGTCCCACACCCGCCACACCTCAAAACGTCACCGTCTTTCGGGCTGTATCCCACGGGTAGAAGTGTTACGGTCGAGCACCTGCCGCAAGTCAGTTGTTGCCGCATTCCTAATCTCCTTTCAAGTGGGTTGCTTCAGTCTTTGTCTCACTGTTGAAGGGCTAGGGCCGGCCCCGCGCGCTTTCATCATCCGACGGCCTGTGGCACTTCTTATACTTGTCATTCGACCCGCACCAGCACGGTTTGTTAGGACCGATGCTGCGTAGCAGAAATCTGGGATCATGGTCTACCTCCGGGCCAATCCAGACTCCCACCTGATCCCAGACAGCCCACTTAATCAACCAGCCAAGGGCGTGCGCCATGTAATCGACAACAGTGTGCTCCTCCCACCTCCAGACTTGATGCCAAGGCGCATACGGGCAGATAGAGCCGTCGCCGAATGTATGTCTCCTTTTCTCCTCCGGGAGTGCGGGATCACGCACGTAAGCCTTCGGGTGCCGCTTTCCCCCGCCGTACCTGACTTCCAACTCGTAGACGGCGTGCGGGTTGCTTAACTTTTCCGCCCAGCCGTGGTGCTCGTGGACGGCCGAACAAAGAGGGTGATGCAGTACCTCCCCGCCGGGCAGAATGTAATAGGGCCGTTCATGGTGAATGTCGTCCAGTAGATCTTCCAGCCTGTCCGTCGTTCTGATGGGCTGGACTCTTCCTGTCCAAACGCCCAGCCTACCCGCAGCCGTCTCTAAGAACGAGAAGGAGAATGCGGGGTAGTAGTCCCGCATCCCCTCTATGCTCGCTTCGAGCCGGGGGGCGTCGTCCACCCTTTATTTCTCCCCGAAGGATCCGGTCGAGCGCCCGGTGTATCCCGCCGCAGCACTCACCCTCGAAGACTTCTCAGGCACCTTTCCGAAAACCGCCTCCCAGCCTGACCTCTCAATCAGCTCCAATGTCCTCCTAGCGTTCGACGAGAGTTCTTGCCGGACGGTCGCGTTGAACAGCTCGGAAAGGTCGTTGCCGGTCGGGTTCGCCGGGTCTTCGATCTTGATGTCTTCGACGTTGTCGCGCAGCTCTGTCCAGACGTGCTTCAACTGCTCGGGCAGGTCAAGAGACTTCTTGCCCTTCAGCAACTCGATGGTCAATAATTCGAGCACGAAATGCCGGACGGAGAGGAAGTTACGCGCCCGCCAGAGCTTCAGCAGGCGGATGGCGCTCGTCACGCCGCTGTTTTTGACGTGCTCGATGTGAACGTCGAGGTTCGTCTTCTGACGCCCCTTCTCGCCCGACGACCGGTAGAGGAACACGTCTTCGTTGTCCTCGTCGATGAAGCGCCCCGGCACCACGTCGATGTGAAAGTCGGCCGCCCACTGGTTCAAGTCCTTGCTCTTCAGGCGCAGCGCCGAAGGCTTCCGCGTCACTAGGTAATCGCCGGCGAGCGCGCCCTCGACGTTCTCGTAAATTTCCTGGAGAGTGTCCCCGGCCCCGGTCTCGTCACGGTCGAAGTAGCAGGTCATGTCGAGGTCGTACGCCTCTTTAATCATCGTGCCCTTCGCCTTAGAGCCGCCGTACCTGATCGTCAGGGAGCACCCCTCGAATTTCCTGCGGAGGAGCCTCTCGACATCCCCACGGTGTGCCCGGAGGTCCTTCATCTCCTGGCCGTCGGGGTCAAGCGTCTGCGATTCCAGAATGTCCTCAAGGTATTTTTTGTCGCTCATCACTCGTTCACCTTCAATATCTGTTGAAAGCCGCCGCTGTTCTTGTCGCGGTCGTAGACGACGAGAGCGGGATCGACTTTAGGTAATAGCTCGCGGCCGCACAGCACCGCGACGGGTGCCGGGACCGCAGGGAAGAGGTGCAGGGACGTGAACCCGGCATGATCCCGTCGGATGGAGCTGCGTGCCTCCTCGTACACGTCTTTGAAACGGGCCAAGTCCTCACGCATCCGTAGATAACCCGGGCGCGGAGTGTCGGCGGCAAGGGTGATCTCGTAGATCGAGAATCTTTCGCCTATCTCTGCCGGCAGGTCGGACAGGTGAGTCGAGCCGCTCAGCGACAGCAGGAGCGCCACGCTGCCATCGTCCGTGCCCTTCCGCAGCCTGTGAAACTTGTACTCGGCGGGCTCGCCGTCCGTCTTCCAGACCCAGTCCTCGGTGTCGCGGTGGCGCTGGTACGGCTCGACCGCCACCTTGTTGCTCAGCCTGCTGCCGAGAAAGACGAGCAGCGGGATGGGCGCCAAGGCGAACAGGGAGATGTGGCGCGTCTTGTCCACCTCCATCCCGGGCTCGTAGAGCATCTCGACCCTGCGCTCGATGGTGCGCATCGCCGCCGTGTAGAAGGCCCCGTCCTGCCCGTCTATGTTGGTCAGGTCGATGACGACGCCCTGGGGGTCTTCGGCGTAGCGAGGGGATATGGCCTTGTAAACTTCGGGTGCCGGGATGGCGACCACCTGTTTACCCACTCGCGATTTCAACTGAACCACGGTCGTCTTGCTGTCGGGCTTGATGTCGGTGAGTCTGCGGATACGCTCCTCGTGATTTTTCTTGTACTTTTCTAGGACTTCGCGGGGGTATTCCGCGGGTCGCTCGTCAATCAAATGATGACAGGGCGGGCACAGAAGCATCAGGTTGTCGATGTTGTTGATGTCTTTCGGGCGCGGGGCCGCACCCCCGCGCGGCCCGTCGGGCTTGAAGGCGACGATGTGCGCCATCTGGGAAAAGTTTTCTTCGGCGTGGGTAAGGTGGTGCCGGAACAGGTAGGTGTTGCAGCCATCAAACTCACAGCGTCCACCTGCGCGCACGCAAAGGAAAAGTCTAGTCTTATCTTTAATCGCGCGAGAAGGTATACGCACGATAGGTGAGGCGTCAGACTTAGCTCGCCCCCCACCTTTCTTCTTTTTAGAAGTGGTGTCGGTCATCCATTCGGCCTTTTCAGCAACAATCAAGCAACTTTAATCACAGTAGTGTTATTGAGCCCGCAAATAACGCATTCTCAACGGCCCCCCAGAGCGCGAAGCATAAGTCGACTTGAATACAAACTTTCGTGGGGTTTAAGCCTGTGGCGGGTTACCCGCAGCCCTAGCCATCTTGCCAAGTGACTCTTGCCACCGTCCGACCCACCTGCGCATAAGGCAGGTAGACCCGTGTCTAGTACCTGCTTGAAGTGGCTGCGGTCTGGTCTTCGACCTCGGCGGTCGGAGATTGCTGTTTCACAAGGTTGATGCCGCGCTTGCAGTCATCTTTATCCTTGTACCCCTCGGCCGAGTCCGCGATGATTTCGTTGTTGTTCGCCCGGAACCGCCAACGATACTCACCACGGGAGTCCTTGTAGATGTAAAACTTCGCCATCCTCTCTCTCCTCGCGCAAAAATGTTGGAAGAACGTATAGCCGAGCTTCATCACCAGTGATACTATTTGGCGAATCTAGTTAGCTATACAGGTATAATATTGGCACTCTGCGAACCAAGTGTCAAGCGAATATTCTTCTTGTATAGCGGCTAAACTTCATGCATACTAAATGGCCGCAATCCCCCTTTAGAGGAGAACTGAAGATGCCGACCATCGGCGATAGGATTAAGGAAATTCGCGAGGACTTCGGGTGGACTCAGGAAAAACTTGCTGAGGAAGCAGGACTAAGCAAAGGATTTTTGAGTGACGTTGAGAACAATAAGCGTGACATCAGTTCTACAAATGTTTTGAAGATAGCTAACGCTTTGGGAGCCTCTCTAGAATATTTAATGCGGGGAGAGGAAAAGAAACAGGAAACCAGAGAACCGATACAGATTCCTGTTGCACTGTCCAAGGCGGCTGAAGATTTGGATTTGAGTTACAGCGAAACATTAACTTTACGAGATACTTACAATTCGATAATTGCTAGAAGGAGTAGTAAATCTCTGAAGCCCCCCACAGTGGAAGAGTGGAAACATCTTTACAAAGTAATTAAAAAGGCGGTGCCTCCCGATGCCGACGAAGCTAAAGGATGATTTTCAGATTTGGAAGCTAGCAAAGGACCTAGGGCTGAAGCCAAAAGATGATCCCGTTAAGGAGATCGTCCACTACTGTCTACAGCAGGTCCGGGCTTTCTTGAAAGAGTTTCCGTGCGATTCGCTTTCGGATCTACTCGAAACATCAGCTACAAAACTCGACACTAAATTCGTGGAGATCCACAGCGATGAAGAACTCCAAGGAGTCAAGTGCGAGTACCTGAACAAAGGTGAGACGGCTTTTGCTTTGTTGGACGAGGAACTGAAGCCAAAGGTTTATGCGGTAACATTTAGACGGCTGACGGCCAAAAGGGGCGAACGTCAATTCATCTCAATCATTGATTGCAGAGATGACAAAGCCTTCCGCGCCTACTTCTCTAAATGGCATGAGTTAGCCCACCTATTAACACTTACACAACAGATGCGCTTCAAGTTCTGTCGTACCCATGCGACGGAAAACAAGAACGATCCCGAAGAGGCGCTTATGGAGATTATCGCCGGAGAAATAAGTTTTCTCCCGGAATTTGTTGACCGACACGCCCAGGGCGAAATCTCTTTCGAGAAGATTTGCGAACTGCGTGAACTGCTTTGCTCAGACGCTAGTTTTCAATCGTCTGTCATAGGGTTCACTAAGAGGTGGGCGTCTCCGTGCGTTCTCGTTGAAGCGGGACTGGGTTATAAGAAGAGTGAGATCAGAAAACTCGAACAGAATGCTTTTGATTTCTTGGAGAAGCCAACAGCAGAACTTCGTGTTTTTCATGCCAACGCGAATGACTCGGCCCGTCAGGCCGGAATTTTTATTCCACAAAATATTCGGATACCAAAAGCTTCTATAATCCACCAGGTCTTCAGCGGGGAGTTTGTCCCTCAAGGTGAGGCCGTTGAGAATCTTAGCTGGTGGGAAAAGAGCGACGGATCGAGTCTTTCAGATCAGCAAGTGCTTGTTAAGGCGTGCAGAAATGGTGAGCATGTTTTAGCTCTTATTATTCCAGTGCTATAAACTCTGCTCGGATCTGTGATTGGAACTTGAGGTTGTCGCATTAGATACCCTTCGGGATTGTGACCAATAACTGCCTCATCCCCACGCCTTATACACATACTCACTTTTCACACTTAATGCAGGAATTTTTCTCACTTATTGGTGTATCAATTCACACTAATTGATGGAACCGACAGTGCCCCTCTCGCGGCGCGGGGGCCGGGGGCGCGCGGCGGGGCTTGCCTGAATGAATACTCATTCAGTATGATGAGGCCGTCTCCGGTCGGAGAAATCTCGGAAAGCTCGGAGTAGAAAACCCCCTATGCTTCGTTTCGACAAGGCCGCCGTCCTCGGCGCGGGCACGATGGGCGCGCAGATCGCCGCGCACCTCGCCAACGCGGGCATCCCCACGCTCCTCCTCGACATCGCGCCGAAGGAGCCGACCGCCGAGGAGCAGGCGCGCGGGCTCACCCTCGAATCGAAAGAGGTGCGCGACCGCGTGGCGCGCGCCGGCCTCGGGGCGGCGAAGAAGGCCAAGCCCGCCGCGTTCTTCACGCCCGAAGCGGCCGCGCTCGTCTCCACGGGCAACTTCGACGACGACCTGCCGCGCATCAAGGACTGCGACATCGTCATCGAGGCGGTCGTCGAAAACCTCGACATCAAGCGCCAACTCTTCGAGCGCGTCGAGAAGTTCCGCAAGCCCGGCTCGGTCGTCGCCTCGAACACGAGCGGCATCCCCATCCGGCAGATAGCCGAAGGGTTCTCGGAAGACTTCCGCGCGCACTTTTTGGGCACGCACTTCTTCAACCCGCCGCGCTACCTCCGCCTCGTCGAGCTGATTCGCACCGAGTGGACGAAGCCCGAGGTCTCGTGCGCCGTCTACGGCTTCCTCGACCGCCGGCTCGGCAAGGGCGTCGTGGTGGCGAAAGACCGCCCGAACTTCATCGCCAACCGCATCGGCACCTACGGCGCGCTGGTGACTTTGAGGACGCTCGCCGAGGACGGCTACACCATCGAGGAGGTGGACAAGATCACGGGGCCCGCCACGGGGCGCCCGAAGTCCGCCACCTTCCGCACCTTCGACATCGTCGGCTTAGACGTTCTGACGCACGTCGCGCGCAACCTCTACGAGGCCGTGCCCGACGACGAAGACCGCGCGACCTACAAGCTCCCCGAGTTCGTCGAGCGGATGGTCGAGCGCCGCCTGCTCGGCGACAAGACGCAGGGCGGCTTCTACCAGAAGCGCAAGGGCGAGGGCGGGCAGAAGGAGATTTGGACGCTCGACGTGGCGACGCTCGACTACCGGCCGCCGCAGAAGGCGAAGCTGCCCGCTTTGGAGGCGGCGAAGAACATCGAGGACACGCGCGCCCGCGTCAAATCCCTCTTCTGGGGCAAGGACCGCGTGGCCGAGTTCATGTGGAAGACCTCCTCGCGCGTCTTCACCTACGCCGCCAACCGCGTCCCCGAAATCGCCGACACGGTCGTCGAGGTCGACCGCGCGATGAAGTGGGGCTTCGGCTGGGAGCTGGGCGTCTTCGAGGCGTGGGACGCCGTCGGCGTCGAGAAAGTAGTGGCGAAGCTGAAGGAGGAGGGGCGCGCCGTCCCCGAGAACGTCCAAAAAATGCTCGACGCGGGCGCGAACTCTTTCTACAAGGCGGAGGGCGGGCAGGAGTTCTACTTCGACTTCGCGTCCGAAGAGTACGAGCCGGCGGCGGGGCAGCCGGGCGTCGTCGTGCTGAAGTCTCTCAAAGACCGCACGGGCGTCGTCAAGCGCAACGCCGCCGCGTCGCTCGTAGACCTCGGCGACGGCGTGGCGTGTCTGGAGTTCCACTCGAAGATGAACTCCATCGGCGGCGACACGCTCCAGATGGTGAAGACGGCGCTGGCGGAAGTGGGGAAGAACTTCGTCGGCCTGGTAGTCGCCAACCAGGGTCAGAACTTCTCGGTCGGCGCGAACCTGATGCTGGTGCTGCTCGGCGCGCAGGAGGAGGAGTGGGACGAGATAGACCTCGGCATCCGCGCCTTCCAGCAGGCGACGATGAGCCTGCGCTACTCGCCCAAGCCCGTGGTCGTCGCGCCGTTCCAGATGACCTTCGGCGGCGGGTGCGAGATGACCCTGCACGCCGACCGCGCGCGCGCCGCGGCCGAGACCTACATCGGGCTGGTCGAGGTCGGGGTGGGCTTAATCCCGGCGGGCGGCGGGACGAAGGAGATGCTCGTGCGCGCGCTCGACTCCATCCCGCCCGGCGTCTCGGAGGCCGACCCGTTCCCGTTCGTCCGCCGCGCGTTCGAGACCATCGCGACGGCGAAGGTGGCGACCTCGGCCGCCGAGGCGAAGTCGCTCGGCTTCCTGCGCGAGGAGGACTCGTTCTCGATGAACGCCGACCGCCTCGTCGCCGACGCCAAGCAGGAGGTGCTGGCGCTGGCCGCCGCCGGCTACACCCAGCCGCAGCGGCGCGCGGACGTGCTCGCGCTCGGCAACTCGGCGCTCTCGACCATCAAGCTCGGCATCCACCAGCTCAAGCGCGGCGGGTTCATCTCGGACTACGACGCGCTGCTGGGCGTGCGGCTGGCGCGGATTCTGACGGGCGGCGACCTCAACCACGAGACGCGCGTCTCCGAGCAGTACCTCCTGGACCTGGAGCGCGAGGCGTTCCTTAGCCTGTGCGGACAGCGGCAGACGCAGGAGCGCATCGCGCACATGCTTAAGACAGGCAAGCCGCTGCGCAATTAAAAGGAGCGTGCGATGAGCGTGAGTCAGACCGTGAGTCGGAGCGGCGGCGAGGTGGACGGGTTCGTCGCGGAGTTGCGGGCGATAGCCGAGGACGCGCGGAAGGTCTTCGGCCGTCTGACCCCGGCGCAGCTCAACTGGAAGCCCTCGACCGAGGAGTGGAGCGTCGGCCAGTGCTTCGACCACCTGATTACGACCAACACCTCCTTCTTCCCCGACATGGAGCGGGTGGCTGCGGGGAAGCACAGGAACGGCGCGTGGGCGCGCGTCTCGCCGCTCTCGGGTTTCTTCGGGCGGTTCATCCTGGGCGCGCTCGACCCGGAGAAGGGGCGGAAGATCAAGGCGCCGCGCGCCTTCCTCCCGACGTCGAGCGACGTGGACGCGGACGTCATCGGGCGGTTCGAGCGAAACCTGTCGGAGGCGGCCGCCCGGATGCGCGCGACCGAGGGCGTAGACCTCGGCCGCACCATCCTCACGTCGCCCGCCATGGGGCTCGTCACCTACAGCCTGCTCGACGTCTACCGCATCTTCGTCGCGCACGGGCGCAAGCACTTCGAGCAGGCGCGGCGCGTGACGCGGTCGGAAGGGTTCCCCGGAGTGTGAATTTATGGACTACCCCGTGACGCCGGCCGTGAGGCTGCTGCGTGAGCATAAGGTCGAGTTCGAGCCGCACCTCTACGACTACGTCGAGCACGGCGGGACGGAGCACTCCGCCGAGGCGCTGGGCGTGGACGAGCACGCGGTCGTCAAGACGCTCGTGATGGAGACCGACGCGAAGAAGCCTTTGATAGTCCTGATGCACGGCGACCGCGAAGTCTCGACCAAGCAGCTCGCGCGACATTTGGGCGTCAAGAGCGTCCACCCGTGCGACTTCGCCGAGGCGCAGAAGCACACGGGCTACCTCGTCGGCGGCACCAGCCCCTTCGGCACGAGGGCGAAGCTGCACGTCTACGCCGAGCGGACGATCTTCAACCTGCCGAAGATTTACATCAACGGCGGCAAGCGCGGGTTCCTCGTCTCGATAGACCCGCTGGTCTTGCGCGACGTCCTGCACGTCGAAGGGGTCGAGGTCGCCATCGGAAAAGAGTAGACAGTAGACAGTAGTCAGTAGTCAGTAGGGCTTCCGCCTAACGGTTGCTGACTCTAACAAGCAGATGATTCGACTGACGAAGGTTCTTCTACTGACTACTGACTACTGACTACTGAACGGAGTGATTATGAGAGACGCAGTCATCGTTTCCGCCGTGCGCACGGCGGTCGGCAAGGCCCCGAAGGGGACTCTGAAGAACACGCGGCCCGACGAGATGGGCGCGGCCGTCATCGAAGAGGCCGTGCGCCGCGCCGGGGGGTTGGAGAAGTCCGAGGTAGAGGACGTGGTGATGGGCTGCGCGATGCCCGAGGCCGAGCAGGGCATGAACGTCGCGCGCGCGGCCGCCATCCGCGCCGGGCTCCCCGTCGAGACCTCGGCGATGACCATCAACCGCTTCTGCTCCTCCGGGCTCCAGTCCATCGCCATCGCGGCCGACCGCATCCGCGCGGGCGGCGCGGACGTGATAGTCGCCGGGGGGCTGGAGACGATGTCGCTCATCCCGATGGGCGGCCACATCATCCGCCCGAACCCGTACCTCGTCGAGCACTACCCGGACTTCTACCTCAACATGGGGCTGGCGACCGAGAACGTCGCGCGCAAGTACGAGGTCTCGCGCGAGGCGCAGGACGCCTTCGCCTTCCGGTCGCACCGGCGCGCGGCCGAGGCGCAGGACGCCGGCAAGTTCGACGACGAGATAGTCCCCCTCAAGGTCGCGTTCGAGGAGCTTGACGAGCGCGGCAAGAAGAAGACGCGCGAGGTCACCTTCACGAAGGACGAGGGCGTCCGCCGCGACACCTCCGAAGAGGGGCTGGCGAAGCTGCGGCCAGCCTTCCACGCGAAGGGGACGATCACGGCCGGCAACTCTTCGCAGATGTCGGACGGCGCGGCGGCGGCGGTCGTCATGTCGGACGAGCGCGCGCGGCAGTTGAATTTAAAACCGCTGGCGCGCTTCGTCGCCTACGCCACCGCCGGCTGCCCGCCCGAGGAGATGGGCATCGGCCCCGTCCACGCCATCCCGAAGGTCTTGAAGGTCGCCGGCCTCAAGCTCGAAGACATCGACGTCATCGAGCTGAACGAGGCGTTCGCCGCGCAGTCGGTCGCCGTCGTCAGGGCGCTGGGCCTGGACCCCGAGCGCGTCAACGTCAACGGCGGCGCCATCGCCCTCGGGCACCCGCTCGGCTGCACCGGCGCGAAGCTCACGGCCACCATCCTGCGCGAGCTCGAACGTCGCGGCGGCCGCTACGGGCTGGTGACGATGTGCGTCGGCGGCGGCATGGGCGCCGCGGGAATTTTTGAGAGACTCTAAAGCAACAGCGTCTGAAAGGAGCAAACTATGTCTGCCGTGGCCGAAGATAAAAAGATAGTCGTGGGCGGGAGCTTCCTCATCGAGGAGCGGACGCCCGAGGAGGTCTTCACGCCCGAGGACTTCACGGAGGAGCACCGCATGATCGCCGACACCGCGCGGCAGTTCATGGACAACGAGGTGCGGCCGCGCCTCCCGGAGCTGGAGAAGAAGGACTGGGGGCTGGCGCGCGAGCTCGTCCGGAAGGGCGCCGAGATAGGGTTCGTCGGCGCGACCGAGGCCGAGGAGTACGGCGGGCTCGGCCTCGACCAGGTGGCGGGCGCCATCCTCGGCGAGGCTTTGGGGCGCGCCGCCTCGTTCGCCACCACGATGGGCGCGCAGGGCGGCATCGGGCTGCTGCCCATCGTCTACTACGGCACCGAGGAGGCCAAGCAGAAGTACATCCCGCGCGTCGTCACGGGCGAGCTGATTACCGCCTACGCCCTGACCGAGGCGGGCTCGGGCTCGGACGCGCTCGCGGCGAAGGCGACGGCGAAACTCTCCGAGGACGGCACGCATTACGTCATCAAGGGCGAGAAGATGTGGATCACCAACGGCGGCTTCGCCGACCTGTTCGTGGTCTTCGCCAAGGTGGACGGCGACAAGTTCACCGGCTTCATCGTCGAGCGGCAGGAGGGGCTGTCGAACGGGGCGGAGGAGCACAAGATGGGCATCAACGGCTCATCGACCACCGCGCTCGTGCTCGACGACGTCAAGACGCCCGTCTCGAACCTGCTGGGCGAGGTCGGCAAGGGTCACAAGATAGCCTTCAACATCCTCAACATCGGCCGCTTCAAGCTCGGCGCGATGTGTCTCGGCGGGATGAAGCTGGCGACCGCGGAGTCGGTGCGCTACGCCAACGAGCGCCACCAGTTCGGCAAGCCCATCTCCTCTTTCGGCGCCATCAAACACAAGCTGGCCGAGATGGCCGTCCGCACCTGGGTCGGCGAGGCGATGACCTACCGCACGCTCGGGCTCATCGAGGGCGCCATCAACGCGGCGGCCGACGCCTCCGACCCCGAGTCGAAGCTGCGCGCCATCGAGGAGTACGCCGCCGAGTGTTCGGCCATCAAGGTCTCGCTCTCCGAGTACTGCCAGTACGTGACCGACGAGATGGTGCAGATTTACGGCGGCTACGGCTACTCGGCCGACTACCCGGCCGAGGCCGCCTACCGCGACGCGCGTATCAACCGCATCTTCGAGGGGACGAACGAGATCAACCGGATGCTCATCCCCGGCATGCTCATGCGCCGCGCGATGTCGGGCAAGCTGGCGCTGCTCCCCGCCGCGCAGGCGCTGATGGACGAGGTGCTGTCTCCTTCAATGCCTTCGCTCGACGAGGACGAGGCGGTGCTCGCGGCCGAGGCACGGCTGGCGAAGAACGCGAAGAAGGTCGCGCTGATGGTGCTGGGCACGGCGGCGCAGAAGTACATGACGGCGCTCGCGGAGGAGCAGGAAGTCCTCATCGGCGTGTCGAACATCATCATGGACGTCTTCGCGATGGAGTCGGCCATCCTCCGCGCGCAGAAGCTCGCCGCCGCGCAAGGTGAGGAGGCGGCCGCGCTGTACCTCGACATGGTGCGCGTCTTCTGCAACGACGCGGTCGAGCGCGTCGAGGCCGAGGCCAAGAACACGCTCGCGGCCATCACGGACGGCGACGAGCTGCGCACGCTGCTCGCCGCCCTCAGGCGCTTCACCAAGCACACGCCCACGAACACCGTCGTCGCGCGCCGCCGCATCGCCGACGCGATGATCAAGGCGAACAAGTACGTGTACTAAGGGAGTAGACAGTAGACAGTAGACAGTAGTCAGTAGGCTCCGCCAGTCGGACGTTGACGCTCGAAGCGCACCGACCGCCTGCGGTTGCCTTTCTACCGACCACTGGCTACTGTCTTTTTCTACTGACTACTGACTACTGACTACTGCTTTCACCATGCGCATCATCCGCATCCCCGTGCCGACGCCCTTCTACGTGGGGCCCGTGAACGTCTACCTCATCCACGAGGAGCCGCTGACGCTCATCGACACGGGGCCGAAGACGAAGGAGGCGTTGGAGGCGCTGCGCGAGGGCCTGAGGCGCGAGCGCGTGCGCGTCTCTGACCTCAGGCGCATCGTGCTGACGCACGCGCACGAAGACCACTGCGGGCTCGCGAAATCTTTGCGCGACGAGGCGAAGGACGCCGAGGTCTTCGTCCACGGCTGGGAGACCGGCCACCGCAAGGGGCGTCTGGAGTACGGCGAGAACCGCGCGCTGCTCGAGCGCGCGGGCGTCCCCGCCGGAGAGGTCGAGGGGATGCGGCGGATGTACGAGGGCGTGCGCCGCTTCGCCGACGCGCTCGAAGACCACGAGCACGCGGGGCTGGCGGACGAAGACGAGCTGAAGTTCGAGAAGGGCGCCCTGCGCGTCGTCCACACGCCCGGCCACACGCCCGGGTCGTGCTCGTTCCTGCGCGAGGCCGACCGCACCGTCATCGCCGGCGACTGCGTGCTGAAGCGCATCACGCCCAACCCGGTGCTCTCGCCCGACCCCGTCGACCCGACGCGCCGCTTCCGCTCGCTCGCCGAGTACCTCGTCAGCCTCGCGCGCCTGCGCTCGCTCCACCCCACGCTCGTCTACGGCGGCCACGGCGACCCCGTGGAAGACTACGAAGAACTCTTCAACCGCTACCTCCGCGCCATCAACGAACGTCAGGCGGAAGTCGTCCGCCTCATCCCCAAGACGGGCGCGACCGCCTGGGACGTGGCCGTCGAACTCTTCCCCGGCTCGGAGGACGTACACCGCTTCCTCGCCGTCTCCGAGACGGTCGCGCACCTCGACCTCGCACACTCCGAAGGCAAGCTCGCCATCGAACTCAGTCAGGGCCGCGAAGTCTACCGCCGCGCCTAGTTGCCGCCGCCGGGCTGCGCGGCGGCGCCGGGCGTGACGAGGACGCGGTTGTTAAGGTCGCGGAGCGCGGCGATGTTTTTGTCGCGGAGCGGGAAGGTCGTCTTGCCGACCGACATCTCGACGTATGCGGCGCGCGCCAGCTTGAGGAAGGTCTCGTAGGGGAGGGAGACTTCGAGCGTCTCCTTGGCATCCTCGTCGAACCAGCCCTCGCTGACGCCCTGCGAGACGAGCGTCATCCGGCCGAGCCGGACGGTCTCGCCGTCGGCGACGGCTGAAAGGTCGCGCTGGCCGACGGGGTGGCGCGCGTCCCAGTCCTTCGCCTCGAAGGTGAGGCGGACGGTCGCGCGGCGGACGTATTCGAGCTGCCGGCCCGGGCAGTGGAGCGAGACCTGGAGGCTGACGCAGAGACCTTTGAGCGCGCCCTGTAGCCCGCGCGCGGCCTCGCAGGTGACGCTCATCCTCTTGAGCTTGAAGACCGTCTCGCGGGCGAACCCGTCGTAGGCCGACTCTATCTTGCCGCCGTGTTTGAGCGGGAGCGGGGCGGGCGGCTGCGCGGGACGGCGCCCGGCCTCCTGCGCGCAGACGGCGGCCGCGAGCGTCAGGTAGACGCAGCAAAGCGTAACAATCCTTTTCATGGCGTTGAAATCCTGGCGGGGCGCTGGTTCTCGTGCGCTGAGGCGCGTGCGGCGTGGGGCTGCGGTGCGAGGGCGACGTGGCATTATGACGAGCCGCCGCGGGCTTCGTGTCGCCTTACAAAGATACTAGGGAGCCGCGCGCGCGGCTGTCAAGAGGGAACGCGCGGCGGCGCGGGGTAGCCCGGCGCGGGCGGGGCCGTTCGCGTGATGGATCGAGCCGGCGCGTGCGCTCCCTAATCGCGGCGCGGCGCGCGCGCCGAGTCGAGCTTTAAAGTCGTGTGCTCGGTCACCGACTCGCGCGCCGCCGGGAGGGGTTCCGCCGCGTCGGCGTGCGCCTCGGGGAGCGCGGCGGTCGGGGCGGCCTCGCCCAGAGCCTCCGGCGCTTCCTTCGGGTTGAGGAGCCGCTTCGCGCGTCTGACGCGCAACATGCCGGCGGCCATGAGCGGCGCGCCGATTCCCGTGCCCGCCAGCACGCAGATGAGCGCCGCCGGCCACGCGGCGAAGTAGCCGTTGATGAGTGCGTTCAAAAGCCCGATGACGATGATCAGCGCGCCGCCCGTCAGGTTGCCCGAGCCTTTACTGACCCCGGCCAGCGCCTCGTCCACGCGCCCAACGGTCGCCAGCCTGACGGCGGGCAGGGACAGCCCGCAGCGCCGGCAGAACCCTTGCGCCGAACCGTTCTCCGTCCCGCATCTCGGACAGAACATAGAGAGTCATCCAGACGCCGGCGGCGGTCGTCAGCCCCCGCACGTCGCGCTCCTCGCTCAGCTTGAGGATGGAGCCCGCGCCGATGAAGCCGATGCCGGTGATGATGCCCTGGATGACGCGCGACAGGCCGTCCGAAGACATCCCGACGCCCGCGCAGGCGAGGACGAAGACGGCCGTCCCGAGCGTGACCAGCATGTGCGTGCGCAGCCCGGCGGGCTTGCCCGCGCGCTCGCGCTGAATCCCGATGACCGCGCCGAGCAGCGTCGCCGCCAAAAGCCGCACGAGCACGTGTACGAGCTGTCTCACGTCGCCCAGCCCCGAGGTCAACTCCTCCCAGATGACGTCCATCCAAAGCCCCCCGCCGCGAACCGGCCCGCGTAAGTCTTCAAATCCCGTAGGCGGTGAAGCCGCCGTCGACGGCGACGCACTGCCCCGTAACGTAGGAGGCGGCCGGCATCGAGAGGAAGGCGACGACCGAGGCCACCTCCGCCGGCTCGCCCACGCGCCGCATCGGCGTGCGCGAGAGGATGCGCGCCAGACGCTCGCGGTCGGAGAGGACCGTCTCGACGAGCGGCGTGCTGATGTACCACGGCGCGACGGCGTTGACGCGCACGCGGTCGGCCGCCCACTCGACGGCGAGGCTGCGCGTCATTTGCAGGAGCGCCGCCTTGCTCATCGCGTAGGGCGCGCCCGTGCTCGTGTGCGTCAGGCCGGAGACCGAGGCGACGTTGACGACCGACGCGTCCCCGGCTTCGTCGGCGGCGGCCTTCAGGAGCGGGTGCGCCGCGCGCGTCAGCTCGAAGGCCGAGGTGAGGTTGGTCGAGATGACGCGCTCGTACTCTTCGGTCGTGTACTCGGTCGCGGCCTTCCGCACGTTCGTCCCGACGTTGTTGACGAGCACGTCGAGCCGCCCGAAGCCTTCGAGGCGGCCGAGCACGAGCGCGCGCCCCTCGGCCGTCGAGAGGTCTGCGGCGAGGCCGTGCGCGTCGGCGCCCGCGCGCCGCCAGGCTTCGACCCGCGCCCCGACCCGCGCGGCGTCGCGCGCCACCGCCAGCAGCCGCGCGCCGAAGGCGAGGAACTCCTCGGCCACCGCCAGCCCTATCCCCAGCGTCGCGCCCGTCACGAGCGCCGTCCTCCCCGCGAGGCTCCAACGCCCGCCGCCCGCCCTCACGTTCGCTTCAGAAGACAATCCGTGTCCCTCCCCTCCGCCGGAAAGAATAAACAGGCGCGCGCCGAAAGTGGAAGCGCCCGGGCGCGAGCGCCGCGTCGTACGTCACTCGGCCGCGCGCTCGAAGAGGACGAGGAAGGCGCGCTGGCCCTGCGCGGTTGTTTCGTAGACCCGTGCGGCGCGGTAGCCGCGCTCCCTGATGAGTTTGAGGGGCTGGCGCGTCTCGTCCCAGCCGGCGTCGCGGAAGGCGAGCCAGAAGCGTTCGCCGCGGAGCGCTTCGGTGTTCGTCACGCTCACTCCGTCGAAGGCGCGCGGGAGGAAGTAGGCGGGGTCTTCGGTGACGCCGGGCGCGCCCTTGACCGAGACGACGCGGAAGCGCCCGGCGGTCTCACCCCGTTCGAGCGCGAACCAGAGGTGATAGGCGACGAGGTCTTCAAAGGCGTAGACGTTCGGCGCGCCCGACGCGCCCACGTCTACCGCGACCGTCGTGCCGCCCGCGTCGGGCGCGCCGCGTAGCTCGTCGCGCGCGGCCGAGGAGGCGAGCCCCTCCCAGGCGCACCAGACGGGCGCGGCGTTACGGCCGACGAGCGTGAGCGCGGCCGTGGCGGCAAGCCAGCAGCAGAGCAGCACGAGCGCCGCGCCCCTCCAACAGTGCGGGCGCAGGCGCGCGAGCGCGAGACCCGCGAGCAGCGCGTAAGGCGCGTAGGCGACGACGAGGTGGCGCGTGCCCCACACGGACTGCGGCAGCGCGTAGCTCGCCGCGAAGGCGAGCGCGACCGGCAGCGACGTGAAGAGAAGCAGGAACGCGACCGCGTCCGACCGACCCGCCCCCCCAACGTCCCCCGCACCGGCGCGCCTCCCGCGCAACGCGCCGACGAGCAGCACGGCGATGGGGACGCCGACGAGGAGCAGCCCGAGGGGCGCGCCGCCGCGCGCGTAGACGGGGTCGGCGGAACTCTGTCGGGAGTAGAAGGGCTCGTTGAAGAGCGCGAAGAGATGGACGAGCTCTCGCGCTCCCGGCCGGGTGATCCAGCCGATGTTCTGCGCCAGCCCGCCGCCCCCTCCGGAAGCGCGCGCGCACGCCAGAGCCCACGGCGCGTAAGCGAGCACGAGCCCGCCGGCCGCGAGCAGCAGCGGCGTGAGCCTGCGCCTGTCTTTCAGCAGGATGAAGACGACCTCACACGCGACGACCAGCCAGCCGTAGTAGTGCGTGTAGACGAGCAGCAGGTTGACGAGGGCGAGCGCGAAGACGAGCCCGCGCGCGGCGTCGGCACGGTTGAGCAGGCGCGCGAAGAGCCACAGCGACGTGAGCGTGAGCAGGAGCAGGAGGCCGTACATCCTGACCTCCTGCGCGTACTTGATGAGGTAGCCGTTGGCCGCCGCCAGGAGCAGCGCGAGGCGGGTCGCCCGCGCGCCCAGGCGCAGCTCGCGCGCGAGCAGGAGCAGGGGCGCAACCGCCGCGATAGACGCGAGCGCGGGGAAGAGTCGCAGCCACGTAAGCGACTCGCCCCCGAGCGCGACCCACAGCTTGAGCAGCGCGTAGAAGAGCGGCGGGTGAATGAGGTCGGCCGCGACGAAGCTCCACAGGTCGGCCCACGCGTTGCCCGTCCAGCGCGCGCGGTCGAACATCGTCAGCGCCATCTGGAGCGCGTGGTGCTGCCCGGCGCGGTCGCCCGCGAACTCGAACTGCCGGTAGAGCCGGTCGATGAGCTCGACCGACGCGGCGGCCGTCTCCACGTCCTTGAAGCCGAGCTTGTTCGCGAAGAACTTCGAGTAGATGTTCTGCGGCACCCCCGTCGAGGTGTAGAGGTCGAAGTAGCCCTGGTGCAGCCCCGCCTCCTGCAGGACCGTGCCGACGTAAGAGGGGCGCGCGCCCGTGATGACGGCGATGTCCTCTATCTCGCCCAGCCCCGAGAGGAAGAGCGAGATGATCTGGTCCTTGCGCGAAGGCTTGGCTTGTGACCTGCGCGCGGACGGCTGCGCGCCGCCCGCCGCGCCCTGAGACTTCTGAGACTTCTTAGGCTTGCTGCTCATCACACTCCCTCCCTTTTCACGCGTCGCTAGTCGCAAGAGTTGTTGGCTACTTTATCACTTCAAACTCAAAATATATTGTCTTGCCGCGCACGACGAAGCAGAGGTACTGCTCCCAGAAGCGGCGGAGGAAGCGCAGCGCGGGGTAGCGGTTGCAGGCGTTGACCGCGAGCTCGAAGCCGAGCAGCCGCCAGAGCTTGAGCATCGTCACGCGGACGAGGCGCGGGCGCAGGCGGACGTGGCTGTAGAAGTCGAAGTCGGGGCGGTCGCCGGTGAAGTAGGCGAACGATTCTGTCGTGAGGTGGTGCTTGTGCGTCGGGTCGGTGTAGGAGGCGATGTCGGAGAAGTGCGGCGTGTCGAGCCGTATCACGCCGCCCGGTCGCGCGACGCGGTAGAGCTCGGCGACGACCGCGAGCACGTCGTCCACGTGCTCGATGACCTGGTTGCCGACGATGAGGTCGAACTCGTCGTCGGGGAAGGGGTAGGGCACCCGATCCAGGTCGTGCAGCACGTCTGCGTCCGAGCGCGGGTTGCTGTCCATCCCCACCGCCCCCGGCGTCTTGTGCTTGCCGCACCCGATGTCGAGTATCTTCATGCGCGCCCGCGAGTGTAGCGGCCGCCCGCGCGCGCGTACAAGTCTCGGGCGGCGGCCGTGGGCTTGTTAATTTTCGGAACCGGCGGGCGGGGCGGGGCGTGGAAAGTTGGTGAAAAACTATCTCAGGAGGTCTTTCTAAAGTGAAACTCAAAGCCCTGTTGAGTGTTGCCGCCCTGTCGCTGTTGTCGGCGCAGGCGTTCGCGCAGACGGCCGCCGCGCCGCCGGCGCCGCCGGCACAGGCCGCGCCCGTCGCACCCGTCGCGCAGCCAGCCCCCGCGATAGCCGCCGCGGCGCAGGCTCCCGTCGCGGTCGCGGCCCTGCACGCGGCCGTCGTCGCCGCTTCTGCCCCCGCCCCGCCGCAGTCGCCGGACGCGCCGCAGACGCCCGCGCCGCCGGCGGGCGCCGCCACGACCTTCTTTTTCGAGGGCAACTTCCTCGGCGTCCGCACCGAGGAGGTGACGCGCGAGAACGCCTCGCGCTACGGCGTGTCGGGCGAGCCGCGCGGCGTGGGCGTGCGCGAGGTCGTCAAGGGCAGCCCGGCCGAGAAGGCGGGGCTGCGCGTGGGCGACGTCATCATGCGCTTCGACGGCGAGCAGGTGACGAGCGTGCGCAAGCTGACGCGGCTCATCGAGGAGGCGGCGCCCGGGCAGGCGGCGCGGCTCACGGTGCTGCGCGGCGGCTCCGAGCAGCAGTTGACCGCCACGCTCGCGCGCCGCAGGCCCTTCATCGGCGCCGGGGTCGGCCCGCTCGTCCGGGGGCTGGGCGGCGACCTGCACCTCGGCGAGGGATTTGGCGAGCACTCCGAGCTGTGGCAGCTCAAGGGCGACGAGCTGCGCGAGCGGCTCGAAGAGATGCGCCGCAAGAGCCCGGAGCTGTTCTCGCTCGGCTCGTCGCGCCGCATCGGCGTCTCGACCAGCTCTCTGGGTAAGCAGCTCGCCGACTTCTTCGGCGTCCAGCACGGCGTCCTCATCAACTCGGTCGAGGCGAACAGCCCGGCCGAGAAGGCTGGGCTCAAGGCCGGCGACGTGGTGACGGAGGCCGACGGAAAGCAGGTCGAAGACCCCGACGACCTCATCCGCGCGCTCGGCGCGAAGCAGGAGGGCGAGGTCACGCTCACGGTCGTGCGCGACCGCAACCGGCGCACCGTCCGCGTCACGCCCGAGCGCAGGCAGGCGCCGGGCGCGGGCGCCGTCCCCGGCTCGTTCCGACTCGTCCGGCCGCCGGTCGCCATGACGCTCCCGCGCGCGACCAGACACAGCCCCTCCCTCGTCACACCGCACACGCTGATGACGCCGCGCACGCTCGTCACGCCGCGCATCACGAACACGCCGCGCGTCCGCGTGTACGGCTTCGGCGAACGCATCCTCTAACCCGCCGACGGCACGCAGGAAGAGGCCCCGCCGCGACGGATGAGAGTCCGTCACGGCGGGGCTTCGGCTGTCCGGACGAATCCGCGCCGCCGGCGGGGGTCGTAATAACGGCGAGACCTCAGGAGGCTGGTGCGAATGGAGAGGCGGAGAGTCTTCGTCGCGGGCGGCACGGGGTATCTGGGGCGCGCTCTGGTCGCGCGGCTCCTTGAGCGCGGGCACGAGGTGCGCGC
Source organism: Acidobacteriota bacterium (assembly GCA_020200135.1). Taxonomy (GTDB): domain Bacteria; phylum Acidobacteriota; class Blastocatellia; order Pyrinomonadales; family Pyrinomonadaceae; genus QHXN01. Next base: position 63,638 of record JAIVJI010000002.1, read on the forward strand.
GCTCGTCCGGCGCGGCTCCGAGGGGAAGCTGCCGCGCGGGTGCGAGGCCGTCGCGGGCGACCCGCTCGACGATTCGACCCTTGCCGCGTCCGTCCCGCCGTCGGAGACTTTCGTCCAGCTCGTCGGCGTGCCCCGCCCGTCGCCGGCGAAGGCGCGGCAGTTCCGCGAGATAGACCTTGTCGCGGGTCACGCTTCGGTCGCGGCGGCACGCGCGGCGGGCGTCCGCCACTTCGTCTACGTCAGCGTGGCGCAGCCCGCGCCGGTGATGAAGGCCTACCAGGCCGTGCGCGCCGAGGTCGAGTCGCTGCTCAAAGACTCGGGCCTGCGCGCGACCGTCCTGCGCCCGTGGTACGTGCTCGGCCCCGGCCACCGCTGGCCGCTCGTGCTGCGGCCCTTCTACTACGTCTGCGAACGCCTGCCGCGCACGCGCGAGACGGCGCTGCGGCTCGGCTTCGTCACGCACGAAGAGATGACGGCCGCGCTCGTCCGCGCCGTCGAAGACCCCGCCGGGAACTTCCGCGTCCTCGCAGTCCCCGACATCCGCACCTCCGCGTGACTGACGCGGGGCGAGGAATTAACATGGGTGGACAGCATGAGCAGGATAAAGACTTAAAATTCCAAATCCTGTTCATCCCGTCCACCCATGTTAATTTTTGTGACGCCAAGACATGCACGGGGAATATTTTCTGAGTAGGAAGCAGGGGGAGTTCGAGGCGCTCGTCGCGGAGGCGGAGGCGTGCCGCAGGTGTCCCGCGATGTGCGGGCGCAGCGCCGTGCTGAGCGAGAGGAACGGGCGCGCCGGCGCGCGCGTGATGTTCGTCGGCGAGGCGCCGGGCCGTCAGGGCGGCGACCGCACGCGCGTGCCGTTCTCGGGCGACCAGTCGGGGCGGAACTTCACGCGCTACCTCGCGTCCATCAATCTGGCGCGCGAGGAGGTCTTCATCACCAACGCGGCGTTGTGCAACCCCCGGAGCGAGACCGGCGCGAACCGCAGGCCGACGCGCGAAGAGGTCTCGAACTGCTCGGGGTTCCTGCGCCGGCAGATAGAGGCGGTCGCGCCGCGGGTCGTCGTCACGCTCGGGGCGGTGTCGCTTGCCGCACTCAAAGCGGTCGAGTATCATCCGTTCACGCTCAAGGAGAACGTCGGACAGATTCGGAGCTGGAACGGGCGGCTGCTCGTGCCGCTCTACCACCCGAGCCCGCAGGTGCTCGCCTCGCACCGCCGCGAGCCGCGGCAGCTCGAAGACTACAAGTCGGTCGCGCGCGCCCTCGTCGAAGCCGACGCACGCGCGCGCGCCGCCGCACCCTGAGAGGTAAAAAAGCCATGTCGAACAGAACACAGTTCAATCGAGCGTGCGCCTGCGTGCGCGCCCTCGCGGCCGTCTTCGCCCTCGCGGCCGCGTGCGCCGCGCAGTCCGCCCCGGGCGGCCAGCCCGTCCCGAAGACCAACCCCGCGGGCGGCGCGTACTCCGGCGCCTCGGCGGCCGCCAAAGCGAGCGCCAGCACGCCGGCCCCCGCCGCGCCCAAGGTCGGCGAGGCCGCGCCCGACTTCAAGCTCCCCTACGCGACGAAGGAGAAGATTTTCATGCGGCCGGACGAGCAGATGACGCTCGCCAGCTTGCGCGGCAAGAACGTGATTCTCGCCTTCTACCCGGCCGACTGGTCCGGCGGCTGCACGACCGAGGTCTGCACGTTCCGCGACACCTTCATGGAGTTCGGCAAGCTCAACGCCGTGGTGCTCGGCATCAGCGGCGACTACGCCTTCTCGCACCACGAGTGGGCCAAGCACCACAACCTCCAGTTCCCACTCCTCTCCGACCACGACCACCGCGTCGCGAAGGCTTACGACAGCTACATGGAGCAGTACGGCATGAACAAGCGCACCGTCTACCTGCTCGACCGTGAAGGCGTCGTGCGCTACGTCAACCTCGCCTTCAAGGCCAATGACAAGAAGGACTACGACGCGCTGCGCGCCGAGCTTGAGAAGCTGAAGTAGTAAGCGGCGGGTGCCGGAAAATTTAACATGGATGGACAGGATGGGCAGGATGAGAAGTTCAGATTTTAGATTTCAAATCCTGTAAATCCTGTCCATCCATGTTTGAATCTTCTTTCATGAAATGGCTGAAGCGGTAGAAAAAGAGGTACCGTTGCGGCGGTCGCCGCTCGAAGAGGCGCTCGCCAGCGCGGGCGCTTCGTTGCGCGCAGAGGACGGCGTCGTCGTCGCGGCCGACTTCGGCGACGCGGCCGCCGAGTACGAGGCCGTGCGCGGGGGCGGCGCCGGCCTCTTCGACCTCTCGGCGCGCGGCCGCGTCGAGGTGTCAGGCGCGGAGGCCGTCATGTTCCTCAACGGCATGTTGACGAACGACGTGGCGGGGCTCGCGGACGGCGCGTGGATGCACGCGGCCTTCCCGAACCCGCAGGGGCGTCTGCTCGCCTCCGTGCGCGTGCTGCGCGAAGGCGACGGCTTCGTCTTCGACACCGAGCCCGCGACCTGCGCCGCGATGCTCAAGCTGCTCGAACGGTTCACGCTCGCGGGCGACTTCCGCGTGCGCGACCTGACGCGCGAGACGACGCTCGTCTCGTTGCAGGGCGCGCGCTCGCCCGCGGTCGCGCGCGCCGCGCTCGGTGAAGAGGTCGCGCGCCTCGCGCGGGGCCGCGTCGCGCGCGTGAACGAGGGCCGGGGCGGAGAGCCGCCGCTCGTCATCCGCGCGACGCACACGGCCGAAGACGGCTTCGACATCTTCGTCGGCGCGGCCGGCGCGGCGCGGCGAGGGGGGGCGCGAGGCCGGGCGCGTCACTTCCACAGTCTACTCGCCGCGCCTGCACGCCCGCGTCGGGCTCGCGCTCGTCAAGTACGACTTTCTCGCGCCGGGCACCGAGCTGAAAGTCTTCGACGGCGACGCGGAGGTCTGCGCCGCGCGCGTCGCCGAGCTGCCGCTCGTGCGCGGGAGCTGGCACGCGGAAGATTCGGCCGGAGGTTCCGTGTGACAAGCGGCGGCGACGAGGGCGGCGCGGGCGGCGCGGGCGCGGAAGCGCGGCCGCAACAACAGCAGAGTCTCGCGTACGAACAGGCGCGGCTCGCCTACACCATCATCCAGGCGCTCCTGGAACACACGCGCGTCACGCAGGACCTCGTCGCGCTGATGGCGCAGGTCATCGGCGAGGAGACGCAGGAGGCGCTCGTCAACACGCCCCACTGGGCGGCCTACCTCGACAGCCGCCGCGTCCTCGAACACACACGCGCCGACGTGGAAAAGTTCGCCCAGGTCTGGACGCGCCTCGCCGAAGAGTTAGACCCGCCGCCCGCGCCCGCGAGCCCCGTCACGCCCGAGGCCGATTAAAATAGTCAGGCTGCCATGTCGCATCTGGAATCTCTCATCGCCGAATACCTTGACTGGCAGGGCTATGTCGTCCGGCGAAATATTAAGGTCGGACGTCTAAGTCATGGCGGGTGGGAGATGGAGCTGGACATTGTCGGCTACCACCCCGCGTCAAACACGGTCATCCATTACGAGCCGTCGATTGACGCCCTTAGCTGGGAGAAGCGAAAGGCACGTTATTTGAAGAAGTTTCAGGCCGGCAGGACATATATCTTTACAGAAGTCTTTTCCTGGCTCCCACCCGAAACGCCACTTAAGCAGGTGGCGGTTTTTATCTCCCGGCCACGTGAGAAGAATGAGATTGCGGGCGGCATACTCGTCTCGATTGACGAGCTCATGCGCGAGATCAGAGCCAAAGTTATAGAGCGCGGCCCAATGTGCCGCAACGCCATATCAGAGCAATATCCTTTGCTCCGCACGCTGCAAATGACGCATTCCGGATACTACAAGGTTATCTAAAACATGTCGGATGCTTCACGGCGCGACCGGGCTGCGACGGGGAGGCCGTTGACGCGGGGCTAGGGCTCTTCCGGGTAGCGGGTCGGGGTGTCGGCGTGGGGGATGAAGCAGCGGCGGCAGCGCGCCTCGTAGGTTTCGGAGGCGCCGACGACGACGCGCCCTTCGACCTCGACGATGCGCTGCGAGTAGTTGGCGGGCTGGCCGCAGCGGACGCAGATGGCGTGAGTCTTGGTGATGTACTCGGCGACCGCGAGGAGCTGCGGCATCGGCTCGAAGGGGCGGCCGGTGTAGTCCTGGTCGAGCCCGGCGATGATGACGCGGACGCCGCGCGCGGCGAGCGTGTTGGCCACCTCGACGAGGTCGTTGTCGAAGAACTGCCCCTCGTCGATGCCGACGACCTCGGTGGCGGGCTGGACGAGTTCGAGTATCTCGCCGGCGGTGCGGACGGCGCTCGACTCGTGGCGCATCTCGGAGTGCGAGACGATGTGGTCGCGCGAGTAGCGCAGGTCGATCTCGGGCTTGAAGACCTGCACCCTGAGGCGCGCGATCCGGGCGCGGCGCAGTCGCCGTATCAGCTCCTCGGACTTGCCCGAGAACATCGAGCCGGCGATGACCTCGATCCAGCCGGGCGCGTCGTGCCCGACCTTCGCCAGGTGCTCGTCGTTACCTTCCGCCATGAGTCTCTCGACCATCTATTCTGAACTCACCTCTCAGACTTCGTCTTCCGAATCTCAACGGTAGAGCCGCGCGTTGTAGAAGGGCGCGAAGGCGGCGACGAGCGCCGTCTCGAAGCTCATCGCGCGCGTGAGCAGGCCGCGCGAGAGCACGCCCCACGCGCCCTGCCGGCTCCGCACGTCACGCTCGCCGGCCACCTCGTCGATGACCTCGCCCAGCTCGCGCCCCGTCCCCTCGACGCGCGCGACGATCGACGGGGGCATCGTGACGGCCGGCGCGTGGCCGAAGTAGCCGCGCGCGCCGTCGGTCGCGTAGGCGCAGCCGTGGAGGAACGTCCGCCGCTCGCCGTCGAAGGTGATCGAGTGGAAGCCGCCTTCGAGCCCGACGTAGAAGTCCGCGCGTTGCCCCTCCGAGGCGAGCAGCTCGCGCACGGCCTCGGCGCGGTTGCGCGCGCCTCGCATGAGCTGCATGTCCGAGAGCGGCATCCGCGCGACGCCCGTCTCGACCGGGCGCGCGACCAGCTCGGCCCGGCTCCAGCGCGGGTCGGCCTCGGCGACGCGCGCGCAGGCGGCGCGCAGCGCCATGATCTTGGCCGAGCGTGCCGACCCGAGTGCGATGAGCATTCTTTTAACCTTCGGCGCGCGGGGCCGGCCGGGGGGAGCGTCGGCGGTGGGCGCGGGGCGCGACGAGGCTACAACAAAGGGAAGGCAAAAGTAAAAAGGCAAAGGGCGAAAAGCCGCGACGGGTGGCGAGCCGAGGACAGCCCCCTACTCGTCACCCGTCGCCCGCTGCGTCTTTTGTCTTACGGCTGCTGTTCGTCGTAGAGCACGACCTCGCCCTTGACGATCATGTAGGGGAGGCGGCGCTCGGGTATCCAGGGGTGCTGGTCGGCGTAGTCCTTGTAGCGGTCGTCGGTGACGACGACCGCGTCGAGCTGGTCGGCGATGTCGTACTTGAGAGGCTGTCGACGAGGATGACGGCCTCGAAGCCCTTCTCCTATACAGCGCGGCGCGTGCTGCGGCTTTCACGAAGCCGTCTCAAGCTTCTCCGCCGCGCCCGCCACCGCCAAGTCCGCCGGGCAGGTGACGCAGACCCCGAGGTCGCGCAGCAGCCCGTCTTCGAGCGCGTAAATCCAGCCGTGCACGGACAGCTCCTGCCCGCGCTCCCAGGCCGCCTGCACGACCGTGGTGCGGCTGACGTTCAGGACCTGCTCGCGCACGTTCAGCTCGCAGAGCAGCCGGAGGCGCGACTCGTCGTCGTCGGCGCGCGCCAGCTCCGGCGCGTACTTCTCGGCCACGTCCTGGACGTGGCGCAGCCAGTTGTCGATGAGCCCGAGCCGCGCGCCCGCGAGCGCCGCCTGCACGCCGCCGCAGCCGTAGTGGCCGCAGACGATGATGTGCTTGACGCGGAGCGCGTCGACCGCGTACTGCATCACCGAGAGGCAGTTGAGGTCGGTGTGGACGACGAGGTTGGCGACGTTGCGGTGGACGAACATCTCGCCCGGCGTGAGCGCGACGAGCTGCGTCGAAGGCACGCGCGAGTCCGAGCACCCGATCCAGAGGTACTGCGGCGTCTGCTGCCGCGCCAGCTCGCGGAAGAACTCGGGCTCGCGCGCCCGAATCTCCTCGGCCCACGCGCGGTTGCTGTCGAAGAGCTTGCTCAAAGTTTTCATACGGGTTCGGTTCGCACGCACGGTAGCACAGGCGGGCGGACGGTAGCCAGCCCCCCGCTTGACAGTGCGCGTGGCGCTTGCTGTAATCGAACCCTCCTCGAAACACGCCGAAGTGAGAAGCCAATCGCGCCAGGACGACGGAGGTGAGTGCAGGTGCCGGCGAGTGAGTTAATCTACGACTGGAACCGCGTCGAGCCGAGCCACCCGGCGCCCGGCCGGCGCGTCAGCTTCGACGACGAGACGCTGCGCGACGGGCTGCAATCGCCCTCTGTCCGCGAGCCCTCGGTCGAGCGCAAGCTGGAACTGCTCCACCTGATGAACGACCTCGGGATCGACACCGCCGACATCGGCCTGCCCGGCGCCGGCGGCACGCACGCCGAGGGCGTCGAGCGGCTCGCGCGCGAGATCGTCGAGCAGAAGTTACAAATCCGGCCCAACTGCGCCGCGCGCACGCACCAGAACGACATCCGCCCCATCGCCGAAATCTCGCAGCGCGCCGGCATCCCCATCGAAGCCTGCACCTTCCTCGGCTCCTCCTTCGTCCGCTTCTTCGCCGAGGGCTGGACGCTCGACAAGCTCCTGCGACTGACCGAAGAGGCGGTGTCCTTCGCCGTCTCCGAAGGTCTGCCCGTGATGTTCGTCACCGAGGACACGACGCGCGCCGACCCCGAGACCATCCGCGCGCTCTACACGACGGCGATACGCTCGGGGGCGCGCGCCGTCTGCGTCTGCGACACCGTCGGCCACGCCACGCCCGACGGCGCGCGCGCGGTCGTCCGCTTCGTCAAGGGCATCATCGAGGAGCAGGGGGGCGGCGTCCGCCTCGACTGGCACGGGCACCAGGACCGGGGCCTCGGCGTCATCAACTCCATCGCGGCCATCGAGGGCGGCGCCGACCAGGTCCACGGCTCCGCGCTCGGCGTCGGCGAGCGCGTCGGCAACACGCCGATGGATCAGCTCCTCGTCAACCTCAAGCTGCTGGGCTGGATAGACAACGACCTCTCGCGCCTGCGCGACTACTGCGAGAAGGCGGCCGAAAGTTGCGGCTGGACGATACCGCTCAACTACCCCGTCTTCGGCCGCGACGCCTTCCGCACGGCGACCGGCGTCCACGCGGCGGCCGTCATCAAGTGCTTCCGCAAGGGCGACGAGGAGCTGGCCGACCTCGTCTACTCGGGCGTCCCGGCGGGGCTCTTCGGCATGCGCCAGCAGATAGAGGTCGGCCCGATGAGCGGCAAGTCGAACGTCGTCTACTGGCTCGAATCGCGCGGCCTCGAAGCCACCGACGAGCGCGTCCAGCGCATCTACGACAGCGCCAAGAGCGCCCGCGGCGTGCTCAGCGAAGAGGAAGTCAGGCGGCTGGTTTAAAAGCCGTGAACCGTGAACCGTAAACCGTGACAAGAGGAAGCGGGTTCTTCTTGTCACGGTTTACGGTTCACGGTTCACGATTCTCTTATGTCATTCCCCGCCACCACCACCGTCACGCCGGAGGAGGCCGTGCGCGTCCTGCTCGGGGCGGAGCGCGTGCGCCGCGCGTTCGGCTTCTTCGAGGCGGGCGCCGCCGAGTTCGACGCCGAGCACGCGGCCATCGTCTCAGTCCCCGCGCCGCCGTTCGGCGAGCGAGCGCGCGCCGAGCTGATGCGCGAGAAGTTCGAGGCGTGCGGGCTCGAAGGCGCGCGGATAGACGCCGAAGGGAACTGCGTGGCCTTGAGGCGCGGGCGCGCCGCCTCGCCGCTGCTCGTCCTGAGCGCGCACCTCGACACCGTGTTCCCCGAGGGGACCGACTGCGAGGTGCGGCGCGAGCCCACGGGGCTCATGCGCGCGCCGGGCGTCGCGGACGACGGCTGCGGACTGGCGGCGCTGCTGGCGATAGCGCGCGCGCTCGCCGGGTGCGGCATCGAGACAGAAGGCTCGATACTCTTCGTCGGCACGGTGGGCGAGGAGGGCGAGGGCGACCTGCGCGGCGTCCGTCACCTGCTGGGCGCGGGCGAGTGGGCGGGCAGGGCCGACGCCTTCGTCAGCATCGACGGCCCGGGGCTGGAGCGCGTCACGCACGCCGCGCTCGCCTCGCGCCGCTACCGCGTCACCTGTCGCGGCGCGGGCGGCCACTCGTGGGGCGACTTCGGCGTGCCGAACCCGGTCCACGCGCTGGGCCGCGCGGTCGCGCGCCTCTCGGCCTACCCCGCGCCGAAGCGCCCCCGGACGACCTTCAACGTCGGGCGCTTCGAGGGCGGCTCGGGCGTCAACGTCATCCCGCGCGACGCGCGCATGGACGTTGACCTGCGCTCGGAATCACCCGTGGAGCTGGGCCGCCTCGACGCCTTCTTCCGCCGCGCCGCGCGCGAGGCCGCCGAGGACGAGAACGCCGCGCGCCGCGCGGGCGCGCCCCCGCTCGAAATCGAAGTCAAGCTCATCGGCGACCGGCCGGGCGGCACGACCGCGCCCGAGCAGCCGCTCGTCCGCCTCGCCGTCGAGGCGACGCGCGCGCTCGGCTCGCGTCCTTACCTGGACTGTTCTTCTACTGACTCGAACATCGCCATCTCGCGCGGGCTGCCGGCCGTCACCATCGGCGCGGGCGGCGCCTCCGGCAACACGCACACGCTCGACGAGTGGTACGACCCGGCGGGGCGCGACCTCGGCCTCAAGCGCGCGCTCCTCGTCGCACTCGGCGTCGTCGGGTTGGTCGGGTTTTACGAGAACTCGGCGCGCCTCTGAAACTCGCGCGCCGCCTCGAAGAACTCGCGCGCGCGGCCGTCGCTCTCGAACGCCCACTTCGGGATCGCGTGCCCCGTCAGTTTTTCCAACTCCGAATGAAGGGAAGGCCGCCGCGCGCGCGGCACTTGCGTGTGGCGCGAACGCGGCGGCCCTCGCCGTCTGACTGGCTGTTCTTCCCCCCGGCGGGTCAGTTGACCGGGATCGTGACCACGGTCGAGCCCGCCTTGCCGGCGGGGAAGCGTTTGCCGCGCGCGATGCGGACGGCGGTCGAGCCGTAGGCTTCCGCGCCGGGCGTCGAGCCGGCGACCGAAGCCTGCGTGACGCGACCCGCCTCGTCGTACGAGACCGAGACCCTGACCGACTTCGGCCCCGAGGGCGCGGCCGGCTTGGGCGCGGCGGCGGCTTCGGCCCCCGTGTTGAGGGCCGCGTCTTCCTTCTTCGCGGCCGCCGCCTCGCGGCGCTCGCGCTCGCGGCGCTCGCGTTCGCGGCGCTCGCGCTCCTCGCGGCGCGCGGCTTCGGCGGCGGCGTTGGGGTCGGCCTCCGCGGCCGGGGCGGCGCTCGCGTCGGCGCTGGCTTCGGCGGGCTGTGGCTCGGCCAGGGCGGGCGCGGCGGGCCGCGCTTCGGCGGGCGACGCGGCCGCCTCGGCGGCGGCGGGCTTCGCGGCGGGGCTGCTCATGAGCGGGACGGCGACGACGGCGCAGGCGAGCACGACGCTTCTTCCCGCGCTGCTGCTGGGCCGTGTCGAGGTGCTCGACCTGGTCGAACATCTGCGCCAGCTCCGACTCGCTCGGCGACCACGCGCCGAAGGCGTCGGCCTCGGTCGGCGAGAGCCCCTCGTCGAGACGGCGCAAGCCTTCGAGCACGACCTGCGTCCACGCCTGGTCGATGGTGCGGCGGGTGGCCTGCACGTCGGGGCTGAAGTCGAAGGCCGCGTTCGGCAAAGTCAGCGAGAAGTAGACGGCCTCGACGCCGGAGAGCGCGCCGACCTTGGCGTCGACGAGCTCGCCCTCCTTGATGAAGAAGACGCTGTGTCCGCGCTGGTAGTCGATCTTGAGCCGGCCCGTCTTGCGCTGGTTGCAGAAGAACTCGATCAGCTCGGCCAGCGACATGTCGCTCAACTGTCCGGTAAGTGCCATGGATGATTCCTCGGTTTGATGTGGGGGCTTCGGGTGTGGTTCGTAGGCCGGCGGGGGAGCGGGAGGGCGACGGGAGGGGGCCGCGCTCTCGTCGCACGCCCCCTCCGGCCGGCGGCCGTTACTGCTGAAGCGTGAAGTTGTAAGTGATGACGCCCACGACCTTCATCGGCTGACCCGAGAGGAGCGTCGGCGTAAAGCGCGCCAGCCGCGCGGACGTCTCCGCCGCCTGTAGCAGCATGCCGGGGCCGCGCAGGGCCTTCGCCGAGATGACCTTGCCGTTGATGTCAATCACCACCTCGACCTCGACCACGCCCGAGACGCGCGCGCGCTTGGCCGCGTCGGGGTAGTTGGGCATGGGCAGGTTGATGGCCTTGCCGTTGAGGATGCCGCCCGAGATGGGGCGGAGCGGGCCGCTGCGGAAGGGGACGGCCGGCGCCGGCGCGTCGCCCTCGGCCTTGACGGCCGGGCCGCCCGCCGCCGTCTGGTTCGAGGCGGCGCCGGGCGCGGGCGCGGGCGCGGCGCCCTTGTCGAGCGACGCGACGAGCAGCGCCGCGTTACGCGGCGCTGCCTCCTTCGCGGGCTGCTTCTGCGCCGCGGGGTTCGCCGCGGCGTTCGCCGCGGCGGGCGAAGGCTTGGGCTGCGCCGCCGCGGAGTTCGCCTGCGCGTTCGACGCGGCGGGCTGCGGCTGCGCGCTCGCCGCGACGGGGGCGGCGGACGCGGGCGCCGGAGACTGCGCGGAGGCGGGCTGCATCTTCGCCAGCATCGACTCGTCGAGGAAGTAGGAGATCATGCGGTAGGTGACCTCGGACGGCTCGAAGCTGACAGTGCCGCCCTCCATCACCGCCACCGAGGTCGTCATCTTGACCCAGTTGCCGACCGAGTCGAACTCGTAGGTGTAGACCTCCTTCGCCAGCAGCGTCCCGTCGTCGTTGTGCAGCGTCATCTCGACGATGTTGCCGCGCGCGTCGTACTTGTAGACCTCTTTGCCGGTGAGCGAGCCGCCGGCGGCGAGGAAGTATGCGTTGTCGACGCGGTTGCCCTTCTGGTCGTAGGTCGTCGTCTCCAGAACCTGGCGCGCGCCCTCGACGGGCTTGCCGTTCTTGACGGTGATCTTGGCCGTCTCGGTTCGGACGCGGCGGACCGGGCCGGCCAGCCCGTCCTGCTGGCGCTCGTTCGTCGCCGCGCGGAGCGGGGCGCTCGCGGCGCGGAGGCGGAAGGAGGCGGGCGTGTGGACGGTCGCGGCGGAGCCGGCGGCGTGGGAGAGTAGGAGAACCAGAGGCAGCAGCGCCAGGTTCAAGCGTTTCGACATGACGGTCACTCCTGAGATAGGTGTGTAAAGGTTTGCGGAGGCGGTCGGGGCCGACGTGTGCGGGGGGGCGCGGGCGGACTCTCGTGCGAGGCCGGCTGTAGGTCAGCCCGTACGCGGGGCGCGGGCTCTCTGGCGGACGCCCCGAAAAGGGTCTGGCCGGTGAGGTTTCGAGGCTTTCGGTGTCCTTTGAAGGACTCGGGGCGTGAGTGTCAGTCTGACCAATAAGCCGTAGAAGCCGCGACTTTTTAAGTCCCTTCCGCGCTCCTACCGCGAACCCCCGGAGGGGAAAGCACCGCCGGGCGCTCGCCGCACGCCGCAGACCGCGTGCGATGGATATATTATACATACCGAACATTGTTTGTCCATATAAAACATTGGCCAAACAGAGTCCCGGCCGGAATGATCTTGGCAAGCGTTTTTCTGAAGTTTTTAGGCGTCGAAGAGTGAGGAGGCGCGCTCGGTCGTAAACGCGGCGCGGGCGGCGGCGTAAGCCAGGTCGGTGCCGATCTCCCCGATGGTGCGCGCCGCGACGACGCGGTGGCGTTCGCCGGGCGGGATGTAGCAGTTAAACATCGGGTGGTGCTGCATCAGGATGACGACGGGCGTGCCGACCGCCGCCGCGATGTGCATCGGCCCCGTGTCGTTCGAGACGAAGACGGAGAGGCGTGCGGCGGCCGCCGCCAGTTGCGGCACGGTCAGTTTGTCCAGGACTATCGTCGAGGGCGGGAACTGCGGCCGCGCCTCGCGCACGAGCCGGCGCTCCTCCGGCCCTGCGAAGAGGACGGAGCGGACGGAGTCGTTGCGCTCGAGCATCCAGGCCAGCTCGGCGAAGCGCTCGACGGGCCAGCGCCGGCTCGGGTGTCCCGCGCCGGGGAAGATGCCGACGAGCGGGGCGTCGGACGCGCCGCCGCCGCCGGTCTGCTTTGCGCCGCGCCACGTCTTGCCACCCTGCGTCGCCCTGCGCAGCAACTCCTCGACGGCGCGGCCGTCCTCCTCGCGCACCGAGAGGCGCGGCACGCGCGAGACCTCGCCCACGCCGAGCGGCGCGACCACGTCGAGGTAACGTTCGATGGCGTGTTTTGAGCGGTCTTCCGGCGCGGGCGCGGGGCGGAAGTTGGCGAGGTAGTCGAGCGAGCGGCCGGGGCGGCGCGCGTAGAGCCTCTGCCCGGCGCCCGAGAGGAACCCGAGCAGGTTCGTCTCCGAGAGACTGTGCAGGTCGATGACGAAGTCGAACTTGCGCTTACGCACGTCGAGGACGAGCTTGCCGATCTGCCACACCGAGAGGTGCTTCGGCCCGTCGCGCAGTCCCACGCGGTCGACCGCGAGCGCCTCGTCGGCCACGCCCGCCATCTCGACCACGGCGGCGGCCGCGCCCCCCACGGCCACCGTCACGCGCGCCCTCGGGAACCTGTGGCGCACGGCCCCGAGCGCCGGCAGACTCAGAATCACGTCCCCCAACTGCCCGAAATCGATGACCAGAATGTTGCGCGGCTCGAAATTCATCACGGAAGTAGAACGCGCGGGTCGCTCAGGACGTTTCGCGTAAATCGCGGCCGGTCATGTCGGCGGGTTTGTCGAGACCGAGGAGGCTTAGAATCGTGGGGGCGACGTCTTCGAGGGCGCCGTCCGAACGCAGCTTGACGCCGAGGGAGTCGGGGTCAATCAAGTGGAAGGGGACGGGGTTGGTGGTGTGGGCGGTGTGGGGCTGGCCCGTCGTGGGGTCGAGCATCTGTTCGCAGTTGCCGTGGTCGGCGGTGATGAGGCAGCGGCCTTTGGCGGTCCTGAGCGCTTTGGTTATCCAGCCGAGACAGGTGTCGATGTATTGGACGGCCTCGATGGTCTTACTTAGGTTTCCGGTGTGGCCGACCATGTCGGGGTTGGCGAAGTTGACGATGAAGACGTCGGTTTCGCGCTCGTCGATGCCGCGCAGGATTTTGTCGGTGACCTTGAAGGCGGACATCTCCGGCATCAGGTCGTAGGTCGCCACCTTGGGCGAGGGGACGAGGAGCCGGCGCTCGTGGGGCAGCTCGCGCTCGGTGCCGCCGTTGAAGAAGTAGGTGACGTGCGCGTACTTCTCGGTCTCGGCGAGGCGGTAGTTGCGGACGCCGACGGCGGCGAAGACCTCGGCGAGGATGTTCTTGTGCCGGAGCTGCGGGAAGGCGATGGGCAGGCCGAACGTCTGGTCGTAGAGCGTAAAGCAGACGTAGTCAACCACGGGGCGGTCGGGCGCCGCGAAGCCGTCGAAGTCCCCGACCGCGAGCGAGCGCGTGAGCTGGCGCGCGCGGTCGGCGCGGAAGTTGAAGAAGATGACGGCGTCGCCGTCCCTGATGGTCGCCACGGGCGGGCCGCCCGTCCCTCGGGTGATGACGACGGGCTCGACGAACTCGTCGGTGACGCCGCGCTCGTACGAGCGCCGGACCGCCGCGAGTGGGTCTTCCGCCGGCTCGCCCGCGCCCGAGACGAGCAGGTCGTAGGCGCGCTTCGTACGCTCCCAGCGGTTGTCCCTGTCCATCGCGTAGTAGCGGCCGCAGAGGCTGGCTATCTCGCCGAAGCCGATGTCTGCAATCCTGTTCTGCAACGCCTTGACGTAGAGGTGCGAGGACGAGGGCGGCGTGTCGCGGCCGTCGAGGAAGCAGTGGACGTACGCGTCGCGGAGCCCGCGCTCCTTCGCCATGCGGACGAGCGCGTAGAGGTGCTCCTGCGAGGAGTGAACCAGCCCGTCCGAGAGCAGCCCCATCAGGTGGACGGCGCCGCCGCGCGCACGGGCTGCGTCCAACGCGCCCGTGAACGTCTCGTTGCGGAAGAACTCGCCGGTCTCGACCGAGTAGTCGATGCGGCGGATGTCCGTCATGATGACCCGGCCCGCGCCCATGTTGAGGTGGCCGACCTCGGAGTTGCCCATAATCCCCGCGGGCAGGCCGACGCAGGTGCCCGAGGCTTCGATGAGCGTGTGCGGGTACTTCTCGCGCGCCTCGTCGTAGAAGGGCGTCTCGGCGAGCGCGACGGCGTTGCCCTCGCGCGCGTCGCTGTGCCCGAAGCCGTCGAGGATGATGAGTGCGAGCGGGCCTTTCTGGTTAGACAACAATTGCTTGTACACCTCGAAGAATTTTTAACCGCACTCTTACTTCTGTACTGTTTGTGCTGCCTTAGCCCGGCGCTCGGCGTGCGGGATGCTCACAACCTTCCGATCCTTTTCACCTTTCTTCTTCGGGCCGAGGCAATTCTTGCCCTTCTCCGCCCCGCAGAATGGGCAAGCGACAGCCTGCACCGCGAGGTCTAACGGCTTCGGCTCATTGGCTGCCCTGGCTTTTTTCGCACCGCTGCTTTTGCCGCCCCTCTGCGCGGGGCGTTCGAGCTGGTAGAAGGCGGAGAGGCCGGGGAAGCGCGCGGCGTCGCGGAGGTCTTCCTCGATGCGGAGGAGCTGGTTGTACTTGGCGATGCGGTCGGTGCGCGAGAGCGAGCCGGTCTTGATCTGGCCGGCGTTGGTGGCGACGGCGAGATCGGCGATGAAGGTGTCCTCGGTCTCGCCCGAGCGGTGCGAGATGACGGCGGTGCGGCGGTGCGTGCGCGCGAGCTCGATGGCGTCCAAAGTCTCGGTCAGCGTGCCGATCTGGTTGACCTTGATGAGGATCGAGTTGGCGACGCCCAGCTCGATGCCGCGCCGCAGGAACTCGGTGTTGGTGACGAAGAGGTCGTCGCCGACGAGCTGGACGCGCGCGCCCATCTCGTCGGTCATCAGCTTCCAGCCCGCCCAGTCGTTCTCCGCCATCCCGTCCTCGATGGAGATGATGGGGTACTGCCCCGCCCAAGATTTCCAGTAGGCGACCATCTCCTCGGACGAGAGGCGGCGCCCGTCCGACTTCTTGAAGGCGTAAGCCTTGCCGTCGTAGAACTCGCTGGCCGCCGGGTCCAGGGCGAGCATGACGTTCGTGCCCGCGTTGTAGCCCGCCTGCGTGACGGCCTCCAGAATCGTCTCGACGGCCTCCTCGTTCGAGCGCAGGTCGGGCGCGAAGCCGCCCTCGTCGCCGACGCCGGTCGAGTAGCCGCGTTTTTTGAGGACGCCCTTGAGCGAGTGGAAAATCTCGGCGCCCGTGCGCAGCGCCTCGGCGAAGCTCTCGGCGGCGACGGGCATCACCATGAACTCCTGAAAGTCCACGTTGTTGTCGGCGTGCGCGCCGCCGTTGAGGATGTTCATCATCGGGAGCGGGAGCGTCCGCGCGTTCGCGCCGCCGATGTAGCGGTAGAGCGGCAGCTCGAGGTAGGCGGCGGCCGCGCGCGCCGCGGCGAGCGAGACGGCGAGCGTGGCGTTGGCGCCGAGCTTCGACTTGTTCTTCGTCCCGTCGAGCGCGATGAGCACCGAGTCCACCTCGGCCTGGTCGAGCGAGTCGAGCCCCTCGACCTCGCGCGCGATGAGGTCGTTGACGTTCTCGACCGCGCGCCTCACGCCCTTGCCGAGGTAGCGCCGCCTGTCGCCGTCGCGCAGCTCGACGGCCTCGTGCTCGCCGGTTGAAGCCCCGGAGGGGACGGCCGCGCGGCCGACCTCGCCGCTGACAAGAAAGACCTCGGCCTCGACGGTCGGGTTGCCGCGCGAGTCCAGAATCTCGCGCGCGTGTACGGAATCGATCAGGCTCATCGGTGCGGCCGCTCCTCGAAAAATTTTGGGTTTGGTGTTCAGAGAGAATCTACCAAAAGAGAAACCGAACCGCGAGCGCGAGCGCGCGGTTCGTGTCGCGAAAGGGTGAATTCAGTTCTTGATGTGGCCGAGGCCGGCGAGGACGCGTTTGGTGAGGGCGATGCGCTCGTCGCGGATGGAGAGGTAGGTGGGGCCTTCGATCTCGGTGGCGAAGAAGTATGTGTTGTCCCTGGTCTCGACGTAGCCGACGAACCAGCCGAGGAAGCGCCCCTCGCCGAGCGGGCCGCCGCCGGTCTTGCCGCTCAAGCGGTAGTCGGGCGTCTCTTCGAGCGTCATTATCTCCTTGAGGATTGCCGCCGAGCGCTTCGAGACGGGCAGCTCCTCATTATAAAAACGCTTGAGGAAATCGACCTGCTCGTCGGCCGAAATCTTGAGCGAGCTGTTGAGCCAGAAGTTGTTGACCGGGCCCGAGGCGTCCTCGTTGCCGTAGTGGAGCTTCCGCACGTACTCGCGCATCCGCTTCTCGCCGACCTTCAGCGCCAGCTCGCGGTAGCACCAGACGACCGAGCGCTTGAAGGCGGTGCGCAAAGTCTGGTCCTGCCACCACGCGCTGAAGGGCGGCGTGTCCCGGCTGTGCGCCGGGTACTTCTTCCCGTCCCACTTGATGACGAACTCGGCGTCGGGGATGACGCCGGCGTCGAGGCCGATGAGCGAATTCGGAATCTTGAAGGTCGAGAAGGGCGAGAAGCGCTCGCGGCAGCGCGCCTCGTTGTAGCGCAGGTGGCGTCCGCGCTTCAGGTCGTAGAGGACGAAGGCGCCGTCGGGGAACTGTTTGAAGAAAGGTTCGAGGTCGGCGGACGCCGGCTCGCGCGCCGGCGTGCCTTGCGTCCGCGCGTCGGCGGTTTGGGGTGACGCCGCGCGCGTCGAGTCGGCGCCGGTCGTCTTCGCGCAGCCCGTGACCGGGAGCAGTAGCGACGCGGTTAAGAGTGCGGCCTTTAGTCTCATCCTGTCGTCTCCGGTTGTCCGAGCAGTTCGTCGAACGCTTCGTCGGTGAGTTCCGCGAGCGTGCGGACGACGATATCCGCGCGCAGCTCCGGTTGCGAGGAGAGGACGCCGACGCAGCGCATCCCGGCGCGGCGCGCGGCCTCGGTGCCGGCGGGCGCGTCCTCGACGACGATCGCCCGTCGTGTGTCCATCGCGCCCGAGTTTAGCCGCGCCGGCGCGGGGTCGGCAAACGGACGAACAAAGAAGCCACGAAGCTGTATGATTGTCGGCAAACGAATTCTTAAGAATCTCGAAATGCGGGGGCGCGCCGAGTCCCCCGCGCGGAGGCGTGATGAACAGAATCCTTCTGGGGGCGCTCGCGGGGCTGGCCGCGACCGCGCCGATGACGCTGGCGATGAAGGTGATGCACGAACAACTCCCGCGTGGGGAGCAGTACCCTCTGCCGCCGCGTCAGGTGACCGAGGGCGTGGCGGAAAAGGCGGGCGTCAACGAGCACCTCGACGAAGAGGAACGTGAGGCCGCGACGTGGGCGTCGCACTTCGCTTACGGCGCGGCGTGCGGCGCGCTCTACGGCGCGCTCTCCGGCGAACGCGTGGACAATCACCCGGTGCTCGCGGGCGTGGGCTTCGGCGTCGCGGTCTGGGCCGGGAGCTACCTGGGCTGGCTGCCCGCCGCCGGCATCACCCGGCCGGCGACCGAGCACCCGCCGCGCCGCAACGCCTTGATGATAGCCGCGCACGTCGTCTGGGGCGCGACCACGGGCGTCGCGCTGGCGGGGCTCGCGGAAAAAGAGTAGGCGGGAGGTCTCATGGGGCGAAAGCACGGGCCCTGGACGTTGAAGTCTTCGGAGCGCCTGTACGCCGACGAGTTCGCTGAGGTGTGGGTGGACGAGGTGTCGAAGCCGGGCGCCGAGCCGTCGCGGCGCGTGACGATGAGGATGAAGCCGGGCGTGGCCGTGCTCGCGCTGGACGGCGAGGGCTTCGCGCATCTGGTGCGGACGTTCCGCTACGCGGTCGGCAAGGAGTGCGTCGAGGTGGTGCAGGGCGGGGTGGAGGAGGGCGAGGAGTCTTCGGAAGCCGCGCGCCGAGAGCTGAAGGAGGAGCTGGGCGCGGAGGCTTCGGAGCTGATAGACCTCGGGCTCGTGGACGCCGTCACCTCGCAGGTCTACTCGCCCGCGCAAATCTTCCTCGCGCGGGGGCTGAGCTTCGGCGAGACCGAGAGGGAGAGCACCGAAGACTTGCAGACCGTCAAGGTCGAATTCGAGGAGGCCGTCCAGATGGTGTTGGACGGCCGCGTCACGCAGGGCATCTCGTGCACGCTGATTCTGAAGGCGAGCCGGCTGCTCGCGGGCGAGTCGGGCGGGCGTTAAGAGAAAGAATCACCGGCGCGGACGCGGCGGGCCGCCTACGCGCCGGCCGACCTGGACTGCTCCTTGAGGCGCTTCTTCTCCTCTTCCATCTGCGCGCCGAGCCGGTTGATGTCGTCCTCGCTGAGGACCTGGCGGGCCTTCTGGAACATCTCGCCCTCCTCCTCCTCGACGTGGTGCTCGACGTTCTCCTGCAACACCTTGAGCTTGGCCGTCCACTGCTCGGTGTCCACCGGCATCGAGTCCAGCTCCTTGAGCAGCATCTTGATGACGTGGTGCTCCTCGAAGCCTTCGAGCACTATCTCGCGCGTCTCGGCCTCCTGCTTGATGGCCGGGTAAAAGATCGTCTCCTCGACGCGCGCGTGGACGTCCAGTTCCTCTTTGAGTCGCGCGAACAGCTCGGTGCGCGTCTTCTCGGCGCGCTCGGTCGTCGGTTCGAGCTGCTGGAAGATGCCCGAGACCTTCTGGTGGTCTTCCTTGAGCAGTTGAAAAGCGTTCATGTGTTCCCCCTCCTGTCTGTGGTTGTGCCACACCCGTTGAACTATAACCGTACGTGAAAAGTGCTGATGCCGGTTAGCATTCAATCCCGGTGCCATTGGACAGCAAGGGGGGCAGGGGCGGGCTTTCGCCGGCCCCCGTCGCTACTGCTGCTGCTTCGCCCACTGGTCGAGCGCGACCCAGGTGCCCCGGCCGTTGCAGCCCGCCGTGCAGACCTCGAACTTGTAGATGGGGTGGATTTCCCAGAGCGAGACGCGCTTGGGGTTGCCCGCGCCGGCGGGCTGTCCGCCCGCGCAGGGGAAGTGGCTCGAGTCGAAGTAGAGCTGCCCCGTGACGCGCACCGGCAGCTTCGCGTTCGCCACCTTCTGGACGTTGGCGTGCGTCCACGAGTCGGGGCGGTGGTGCGGGCTCATCTCGGCCACGACGCCCGCGCACTCCTCGGTCACGCCGGGCGAGGCGACCAGCGAGATGTGTATGTCGTGGAAGCCCGGCTGGTCGGGGACGTTCTTCCCGCAGTTGACGCTCTCGCCGCCCTCCTGCCGCGCGATGAGCACGTAGGCGCGCAGGGTCACGAGCTTCCCCTCGCCGAGCTTCCTGAGCGGCGCGCGGTCTGTGGTCGGGCCCTTCTGACGCGTCCCCTTGTTCTCGTTGCCGAAGTTGATGGCCGGGTTCTTCTCGACCTGCGCCTGGAGGCCGGTCAGCGAGGCGACGGTGACGGCCTTCGGCGCGCCCGTCGCGCAGAAGTTATTCTTGACGCTGTCCTGCACGCCCTCGGGGCCGGCGCCGGCGCCGGTCAGGCCGCACTGCGAGTCGATGGCGGGTTTCGCGGCCGGCGGCGGCGAAGGGAAGTTGGGCTTCACGCAGGCGGGCTTGAACGGGGTGGACTGTGCGGGTCTGGGTTTACGCGGCGCGCGCGTCGGCCTCTTCGCGCCGAGCGCCGGCGTGTGGAAGACGCACGCCGACACGACGGACAGGGCGGTCAGGAGTAGTTTCCGTTTCAGTCTCATCGGCTTCACCTTTCAAAAGAGGAGTGACGTAAGGCGGGCAGGCGCGTGCGCCTGATGACTCTGTCGGCGCGCAGAATCTAACACGGCGACCCGACCGTTACAACGGATTCTCGCCGCGCTGTAGTAAACTCAAAGCTTCTGGAAGAGGCCGATGGCGACGGAGAAGAACATCACGCCGGACACGGCGGCCGCGCGCGGCGAGGCGGCGGAGGAGTCGGCGGCCGTCCAGCCGACGCACTACCACTCGCGCATGGAGGCGGAGGAGCCGGCGCGCGCCGACGCGCCGACCGCGGCGCCCGGCGAGGACGCGCCGGCGCACCCGCGCGTCCGCGCGCAGCCGCCCGAGGAGTTCACGGGCGGCGAGTTCGAGGGCGCGTCCGAGGTCTCGGGCGGGCTCGCGGCCGTGTGGTCCGCGACGAAGCACATCGCGCGCGAGGCGGGCTTGGTGCGCGGCGCGCGCACGCTCCTGAAGGTTAACCAGAAGGACGGGTTCGACTGTCCGGGCTGCGCGTGGCCCGACCCCGACGGGCGTCGCTCGCACGCCGAGTTCTGCGAGAACGGCGCGAAGGCCGTCGCCGAGGAGGCGACGACGCGGCGCGTCACGCCCGACTTCTTCCGTGAGTGGTCGGTCGCCGACCTCTCACGCAAGTCCGACTACTGGCTCGGCAAGCAGGGCCGCCTCACGCACCCCGTCGTCCTGCGCGCAGGCGCGACGCACTACGAGCCGATTGAATGGGGCGAGGCTTTCAAGCTCGTCGCCGCCGAGCTGAACGCCCTCGCGTCGCCCGACGAGGCGGCCTTCTACACCTCGGGGCGCACGTCGAACGAGGCGGCGTTCCTCTACCAGCTCTTCGTGCGGCAGTTCGGGACGAACAACCTGCCCGACTGCTCGAACATGTGCCACGAGTCCTCGGGGCGCGCGCTCACCGAGACCATCGGCGTCGGCAAGGGCACCGTCACGCTCGACGACTTCCGCCTCGCCGACTGCGTCTTCGTCATCGGGCAGAATCCGGGGACGAACCACCCGCGCATGCTCTCGACGCTGCGCGAGGCGAAGCGGCGCGGCTGCCGCATCGTCCACGTCAACCCGCTCCCCGAAGCGGGGCTCGCGCGCTTCAAGCACCCGCAGCACCCGGCCGACCTGCTCGGCGGCGGCACGGAGCTTTCCGACCTCTTCCTGCAAGTCCGCGTCAACGGCGACGTGGCGCTCCTCAAAGGCTTGATGAAGGAGGTGCTGGAAGAAGAGAAGCGCAGGCCGGGCGAAGTCCTCGACCGGAAGTTTATCGAGGAGAAGACGCACGGCTTCGACGAGTTCGCGCGCGCGCTCGAAGAGGCGAGCTGGGACGAGCTGGTCGAGCAGAGCGGCGTCGCGCGCGAGTCGATGCGCGAGGCGGCCGAGATTTACGTCAGGTCCGAGCGCACAATCGTCTGCTGGGCGATGGGGCTGACGCAGCACAAGAACGCGGTCGCCAACATACAGGAGATAGTCAACCTGCTGCTGCTGCGCGGAAACCTCGGCCGCCCCGGCGCGGGCGCGTGCCCCGTGCGCGGCCACTCCAACGTGCAGGGCGACCGCACGATGGGCATCTGGGAGCGCCCGGCCGACACCTTCCTCGACGCGCTCGCCCGCGAGTTCGACTTCGAGCCGCCGCGCCGCCACGGCCTCGACACCGTCGAGACCATCAAGGCGATGCACTCCGCGCGGGTCAAAGTCTTCTTCGCGCTCGGCGGCAACTTTCTCTCCGCGACGCCCGACACCGAGTTCACCGCGCGCGCGCTCGCCCGCTGCCGGCTGACCGCGCACGTCTCGACCAAGCTCAACCGCTCGCACCTCGTCACCGGCGGGCAGGCGCTCATCCTGCCCTGCCTCGGCCGCACCGAGCGCGACGCGCAAAGCTCGGGCGAGCAGTTCGTCAGCGTCGAGAACTCGATGGGCGTCGTCCACTCCTCGCGCGGGGGACTCGACCCGGCGTCGGAACACTTGCTGAGCGAGCCGGCGATCGTCGCCCGGCTCGCGCGCGAGACGCTGGGCGGGAAGAGCGCGCTGGACTGGGAGGGGCTGGCCGCAGACTACGACCGCGTGCGGGATTTGATAGGGCGGGTCATCCCCGGATTTGAAGATTACAACCGGCGTGTGCGCAGGGCCGGCGGCTTCTACCTGCCGAACCTCGCGCGCGAGGGCGTCTTCAAGACTTCGACGGGGCGCGCCAACTTCACCGTCCACGAGCTGCCGCGCATCGAGCTGGCACCGGGCCAGCTCCTTCTGATGACCGTGCGCAGCCACGACCAGTTCAACACGACCATCTACGGGCTCGACGACCGCTACCGGGGCGTCTACAACGAGCGCCGCGTCGTCTTCCTCAACGCCGAAGACATGAGGGAGCAGGGTCTCTCGGCCGGCCAGGTCGTAGACCTCGTCAGCCACTTCGAGGGCGAGGAGCGCACCGCGCGCCGCTTCCTCGTCGTGCCCTACCCCGTCCCGCGCCGCTCGGCCGCCGCCTACTTCCCCGAGGCCAACGTCCTCGTCCCCGTCCGCAGCGTCGCAGACAAGAGCAACACGCCCGCCTCCAAGTCGGTGGTCATCTCCGTCCGCCCCTCGGCCGCGCCGCTCAAATACGACTACGACGAAGTGAACGGGTGAAGGATGAAGTGAAAGCCGTCAGGCTTTCACTTCATCCTTCACCCTGTCCGTCATGGGGCTTCGTAGATGGTCTCGTTCTTGTTGCCCTTGCCGGTGGCGGCGCCGATGCCGGCGCCTATCGCCATCCCCAGCGCCGTCGAGGCGGGGACGGTCGCGCCGACCATGTCGTCCCGGTACGGGAAATAGAAGATGGAGCCGGCGGCGAACCCCGCGGCGAACCCCGCGGCGCAGAAGCAGCCCGCGAAGGAGGCAGCGCCGTGTAACGCAGGTCTGACGCCGAGTCGAAGCGTCCCGTCAGGCGGTCGCCGTCCTTCGTGCGGACGACGATCTTCTGGCCGGCCGAGAGCGTCTGGACGGCCGACCAGTCGTCGAGCGCCCTCGCGCGGCTCTGCTGCGCCGCTACGGCGGGGCCTTGCGCCAGCGCGAAGGCGAGCGCGAGCCCGAGTGCCAGGAGTCTGTGTGTCACGTCTAACCTCCGTTTGCGTTTAGAGGGATTCGTAGACCGCGTCGTAATCGGTGCCGAGGCCGACGGCCGCGCCTATCCCGGCGCCTATCCCGGCGCCGACGACCATCCCTGTCGGGACGATCGAGGGCTCGAAGTGGTCGCTGGCGCCGATGAGGCCCGCGCCGCCGCCCGTGCCCGCGCCGCCGCCTATCCCTGCGCCGAGCAGCGCGCCCTTCCAGCGATTCTTGTGGCCGACCTCGACGCGCCTGATATGGTCGCGCCTGAGCGTGACCGCCCGGCCGTCGTGCGTAAAGTTGATGTCGGTCTCCGAGGCGGAGCCGAAGCGCCCCTTGAGGCGGTCGCCGTCCTTCGTGCTGACGGCCACCTTCTCGCCGGGCGAAAGAGCCCGGACGACCGACCAGTCGGCGGCCGCCCGCGGCGTCGCGGCGAGGGCGGCCGCCGACTGCGCGAGTGCGAAGAGGAGCGCGAGCGTGAGTGCGAAGACTCTGTTCCTCATGATAGCCTTTCTTGCTTACGTCAATTAGTCCGGCGGGCGGGGTGACCCACCCCTTCCAATGGCAACGCGCGTTCCGCCGGGAAGAGGTGGTAAAACGCGGGTTTTGGGGGTCGGGAGGGCGCGCGGCGCAGGAAAGTTCCGACACCTGCTGCGCGCGCGTTCCGTGAGGGTCGGGGAGATTTTAAGGAGAGCGGAGGAGATTCGAGGTGGCGCTGACGGGTGCGAACGAGCTGAAGCGGCGGATGATGATCAAGGTGGAGGGCGAGCCTTACGCGGTCGTGGACGTGACGTTCGCGTCGCCGTCGGCGCGCGGCGCCTCGACGATGGTGCGGACGCGCCTGCGCCACCTGCTGACGGGCGCGGTGCTGGAGAAGAGCTTTAAGACGAGCGAGAAGTTCGAGGAGCCGGACGTGGCCTACGCGGGCGCCTCCTTCATGTACGCGGACGCGGACGGCTTCAACTTCATGGACGAGGAGACCTACGAGCAGTTCCAGCTCCCGGCCGGGCAGGTCGGCGAAGACCGCGGGTACCTGACCGACGGGCTGGTCGTGCAGGTGCTGAAGTACAACGGCGAGGCGGTCGCGATCGAACTCCCGCAGTTCGTCGAACTCACCGTCGCCGAGACCGAGCCCGCCGTCAAAGGCGACACCGCCGCCGGGCGCGACCTCAAGCCGGCCACGCTCCAGACCGGCCTCCAGGTGCGCGTCCCGCTCTTCATCAAAGAGGGCGAGCGCGTCCGCGTCAACACGCAGACCGGCGAGGTCGCGGGGCGCGCCTGACGGCGGCGCATCCTTGGCCGCGGCGGCTTCATCAATGTTTCGTTCTGGTGTAACCTGACGGCAAAGTCGTCCAATCGAAATCAGTAATCTTCGGGGAGGGAGCGAGGAGATGAAGTTCAGAATTCTTTCGGCGTGCGCGCTCGTCTGCGCGCTGGCGCTCGGGGTCGCGGCGCAGGAGGCGGCCAAGCAGGCCGAGGTCAAGGTCTCGGGCGGCGAGCGCGACGCGGCGGCGAAGGTCGAGAAGGCCAAGGGCATCGAGGCCCGGCTCCAGGCCGCCGCCGCCTTCGTCAAGAAGTACCCGCAAAGCTCCCTGCGCAAAGGGCTCGCCGAGGCGCTCGCGCGCGAGGTCGCCGCCACGACCGACGCGCAGACCTCGCTCTCGCTGGCGCAGACCTACGCGGACATCTTCAACCTCCCCGACGAGCAGCGGCAGGTCAGCGCCACGCTCCTCAGCGGCTACATCAACACCGGGCAGGTCGAGGAGGCGATGAAGGCGGGCGCCGCGTGGCTCGCGCAGCACCCGGACGACATCGCGACGATGCAGAACCTGGCCATCCTCGCCTCGGCCGAGGCCATCAACAAGAAGAACCCCGCCTACGTCGCGCAGGGCCGCCAGTACACCGCGAAGGCCATCGAGCTGATCGAGGCCGACAAGATGCCGCAGGGCTACGACGCCGCGCGCTGGCCCGAGTTCAAGCAGAAAACGCTCGTCGGGCTCTACCGCGAGGCGGGCGTGCTCGCGCACATCACGGGCGACAACCGGGCGGCGCTCCCGCTCTTAGAGAAGGCCGTCCTGCTCAACACGCCCGACCCCAACATCTACTTCATCGTCGCCCAGCTCGTCAACGAAATCTACGAAACGAGTGCGAAGGAGTACCAGGTGGCCGCGCCCGCCGAGCGGGCGGCCGCGATGAGTAAGGCCGAGGCCGCGCTCGACAAGGTCATCGAAGCCTACGCCCGCGCCGTCGCCGTCTCCGACGGGAAGCCCGAGCTGGCGAGGGCCAACGCCTTCTTCCGCGAGGGGCTGGAGAGCTACTACAAGTACCGCCACAAGAACTCGACCGACGGCCTCCAGCAGTTCATCGACAAGTACAAGAAGCCGGCGCAGTAGGGGAAGAAAGTGGTCGGTAGAAAAACTTAGGGCGGCGCGTCCCGGCTGATGACCGAAGACGCGCCGCCCGTTTCTTTCTACCGACCACTGGCTACCGTCTACACTCCCTTCCCCTTTGTCGCCCCCCGCGCTATACTCCCGCCCGCCGATAAAGCTTCACCCGTCCGCCCCGTCGGGTTTTGTAAACAGAGAGCCTCGCCGCGCGTCGCCGCCCGCAAGCCGGTGCCGCCCCCGTGTCCCTTTCTCCACAGCCAGGAGGTTTCGTCCCGCCATGCCCAGACTGCCATTGAGGAAGACAGCCGCCCTCTTCACGACGCTCTTCACGCTCGCCACGTTCGCGCACGCGCCCCGCGCGCTCGGCGCCGACTTCAGGCGCGAGGTCGTCTACCAGATCATCACCGACCGCTTCTTCGACGGCTCGACGGACAACAACAACCCGCCGCAGTCCTCCGGCCTCTACGACGCGACCAAGACCAACTGGCGCGCCTACTGGGGCGGCGACCTCCAGGGCGTCCAGCAGAAGATGTCCTACCTCGCCGGACTCGGGGTGACCGCCATCTGGATTTCGCCGCCCGTGGATAACCTGAACGCCAACATCCCCGACGGGGGCGGCAACCCGACCGCCTCGTATCACGGCTACCAGGGGCGCGACTTCAAGCGCGTCGAGGAGCACTCGGGCGACGCGTCGAACGCGTGGACGGCCTTCGACAACCTCGTGACGGCCGCGCACCAGAACGGCATCAAGGTCATCGTGGACTTCGCGCCCAACCACACGACGCAGGACAACGCCGGCGAGTTCGGCGCCTTCTACGACAACGGCACCTTCGTCGGCAACTACACCAACGACACCAACGGCTACTTCCACCACAACGGCAACATCCAGAACTGGGACGACCGCTACCAGGTGCAGTACTTCACGCTCTTCAACCTCGCCGACCTCAACCAGGCGAACCCGACCGTGGACGCCTACATGAAGGCCGCGGCCAAGCTCTTCCAGGACCACGGCGTGGACGGCTTCCGCATCGACGCCATCAAGCACCTCAACTGGGGCTGGCAGTACTCTCTGGCGAACTCCATCTACACCCACAAGGACAGCTTCCTCTTCGGCGAGTGGTATCAGACCGGCACGTCCGACCCGCTCTACCGCGACTCCTACAAGTACGCCAACAAGAGCGGCATCTCGATGCTCGACTTCCCGCTCAACACGGCGATCCGTAACGTCTTCGGCTCGAACGCCAACTTCAGCGAGATAGAGAACGTCCTCCTCGCCGAGGCCGCCAACTTCACGTGGGACGAAGACCTCGTCACCTTCATCGACAACCACGACATGACGCGCTTCCCCACGGTCAACAGCAGCCAGACGCGCCTCCACCAGGCGCTCGCCTTCATCCTCACGCAGCGCGGCATCCCCTGCATCTACTACGGCACCGAGCAGTACCTCGTCAACAACACCTCGGGCGGCGGCGACCCCTACAACCGCCCGATGATGAACTCCTTCAACACCACGACGACGGCCTACACGCTCACCAACCGGCTCTCGACGCTCAGGCGCAACAACACGGCCGTCCCCTACGGCACGCACCAGCAGCGCTGGATGAACAACGACGTCTACGTCTACGAGCGCAAGTTCTACGGCAACGTCGTCCTCGTCGCCATCAACAAGGGCGCCGCGGCGGCGAACATCACGGGGCTCAACACGTCCCTGCCCGTCGGCACGTACAACGATTACCTGACGGGCTTGCTCTCGGGCGTCAACATCAACGTCACCTCCGGCTCGGGGGGCAACAACCCCGTCGCGGCCTTCTCGCTCCCCGCGAATTCGGTCGCCGTCTGGCAGGCGACCGAGACGGGCGGGTTCCCGCAGGTCGGCTCGGTCGGCCCGACCGTGGGGCAGCCCGGCGTCAAGGTGACCATCGGCGGGAAGAACTTCGGGACGACGCAAGGGACGGTGAAGTTCGGGACGACGACGGCGACCGTCAACTCCTGGTCTTCGACCAGGATCGTCGCCACCGTCCCGGCGGTGACGAACGGCAACTACCAGGTGACGGTGACGAACTCGTCGAGCCAGGTCTCGAACGGCATCCAGTTCACGGTGCTCGCGGCGAAGCTCATCCCGGTCACCTTCACCGTCTACAACGCGAGCCCGACGCAGGTGGGCGACTACATCTTCCTGACGGGCAACACGGTCGAGCTGGGCAACTGGTCTACGACGTGGGACGGCGCGGTGGGGCCGATGCTGACGCCCAACTACCCGAACTGGTTCATCAACGCCAGCGTCCCGGCCGGACAGACGCTCCAGTTCAAGTTCATCAAGATCGCCGCGAACGGCGCGGTCACGTGGGAGGCCGGCGCCAACCACACCTACACCGTCCCGACCACCGGCACCGGCTTCGTCAACGTCAACTGGCAGTACTGAAGGCCGTGTTAAAGACTCTCTCTCGCCGGGCGCTCGCCGCCGTGTTCGCGCTCCACGTCGCCGCCGCGTGCGCGTCCGGCGCGGCGCAGGCGGGCGCGAAGCCACAGGAGAAGCCGAAGGCGAACGTGCCGGCGTTGAGGGAGTACGTTGGTCGTTACGAGCTGGAGGTGGGGCTCATCCCCGTCTCGACGCTCGACGTGACGGTCGAGGGCGGCGAGCTTTGGATGAAGCCTTCGCAGGCGAAGAAGCGCAAGCTGTCGCGCGCGCGCAAGGCCGCCTTCACCGACGAGCTGGAGGGCCGGCCCGTCGGCTTCGGCCGCGACGACGAGGGGCGCGTCACGACACTCACCTTCTTCTACGAGGGCGAGCCTTACACGGCGCGCCGCGTGGAGCTGCCCCCGCCGAGCCTCAAGGGCAACACGACCTTCCGGCTCAAGGGCTACGACGGCGCGTCGGTCGTCGTCCTCACAGGCTCCTTCAACAACTGGCACCAGTCGCAGCTCGTCTTCGGCCGCGAGGGCGGCGACTGGGTCTGCCGCGTCGACCTCGACCCCGGCGTCTACCAGTACAAGTTCGTCGTCGACGGCGACTGGCTCCTCGACCCCTCCAACCCCGAAACGGCCCAGGACGAGGCCGGCAACGTCAACAACGTCCTCGAAGTCAAGTAGCCAGTAGACAGTAGTCAGTAGTCAGTAAAAAGACAGGCGGCGCGCCCGGCTGTTGACCGAACGCGCCGCCTCTTGTTTTAACTTACTGGCTACTGACTACTGTCTACTGGCTACTCTGTGTAAAATCTATCGGCATGAGCACACAGCCCAACAAAATCATCTACTCGATGGTCGGCGTCAGCCGGCATTACGACAAGCGCCCCGTCCTGAAAGACATCTACCTCTCTTACTTCTACGGCGCGAAGATCGGCGTCATCGGCCTCAACGGCTCCGGCAAGTCGACGCTCCTGCGCGTCATCGCGGGCGCGGACAAGGGCTACACCGGCGAGACCATGCTCTCGCCCGGCTACGCCATCGGCTACCTCGAACAGGAGCCGCGGCTCGACGAGTCGAAGACCGTCCGCGAGACCATCGAGGAGGCGGTCGCCGAGACGGTGAGCCTTCTGAAAGAGTTCGACGAGATCAACGCCCGGTTCGGCGAGGAGATGTCGGACGACCGAATGAACAAGCTGCTTGAGCGACAGGGCGAGGTGCAGGAGCGCCTCGACGCGCTCGACGCGTGGGATTTGGACTCGCGGCTCGAGATGGCGATGGACGCGCTCAGGTGCCCGCCGGGCGAGACGCCCGTCAAGGTGCTCTCGGGCGGCGAGCGCCGCCGCGTCGCGCTCTGCCGCCTGCTCCTCCGGAAGCCCGACATCCTGCTGCTCGACGAGCCGACCAACCACCTCGACGCCGAGTCGGTCGGGTGGCTCGAACAGCACCTTCAGCAGTACGCCGGCACCGTCATCGCCGTCACGCACGACCGCTACTTCCTCGACAACGTGGCCGGCTGGATTCTCGAACTAGACCGCGGCGAGGGCATCCCGTGGAAGGGCAACTACACCTCGTGGCTCGAACAGAAGCAGGAGCGGCTGCGGCGCGAGGAGAAGCAGGAGACCGAGCGGCAGAAGACTCTGGAGCGCGAGCTGGAGTGGATACGCATGGCGCCCAAGGCGCGCCACGCCAAGTCGAAGGCGCGCATCAACTCCTACGAGGCTTTGCTCTCGCAGCAGAACGAGCAGCGCGCGCGCGAACTCGAGATTTACGTCCCGCCGGGGCCGCGCCTCGGCTCGGTCGTCATCGAGGCCGAGGGCGTCTCGAAGGGTTACGGCGACCGCCTGCTGGTCGAGGGGATGACCTTTCGGCTTCCGCCGGGCGGCATCGTCGGCGTCATCGGCCCGAACGGCGCGGGCAAGACCACGCTCTTCCGCATGGTCACGGGCGAGGAGCAGCCCGACGCGGGCACCCTCCGCGTCGGCGAGACCGTCCATCTCGGCTACGTCGACCAGTCGCGCACGCTCGACCCGGAGAAGAGCATCTGGGAGGAGATTTCGGGCGGCTCCGACACCATCAAGCTCGGCGCGCGCGAGGTCAACTCGCGCGCCTACGTCGGCCGCTTCAACTTCTCCGGCTCCGACCAGCAGAAGAAGGTCGGCGCGCTCTCGGGCGGCGAGCGCAACCGCGTCCACCTCGCCAAGATGTTGAAGGAGGGCGCGAACGTCCTTCTGCTCGACGAGCCGACCAACGACCTCGACGTCAACACCATGCGCGCCCTGGAAGAGGCGCTGGAGAACTTCCCCGGCTGCGCCGTCGTCATCAGCCACGACCGCTGGTTCCTCGACCGCATCAGTACACACATCCTCGCCTTCGAGGGCGACAGCCGCGTCTACTGGTTCGAGGGCAACTTCACCGAGTACGAGGAGGACAAGCGCGCGCGCCTCGGCGAGGACGCCACCCAGCCCCACCGCATCAAGTACCGCCAGCTCACGCGCGGGTGAAGAAGTTGGAAGGAGGTCAGGACATGAGAGCGACCTGGAAGGACGCGGTGTTGGCGGAGAGCGACGAGACGGTGGTCGTCGAAGGGAATCATTACTTCCCGGCCGAGTCGATTAAACGCGAGCACTTCCGCGAGAGCGGGACGCACACGGTCTGCCCGTGGAAGGGGACGGCGAGTTATTACGACGTGGTCGTGGGCGGCGAGGTGAACGGGGACGCGGCGTGGTACTACCCGGAGCCGTCGGACGCGGCGAAGCAGATTAAAGACCGCGTCGCCTTCTGGCGCGGCGTGAGGGTCGAGTGAGGGCGAGGCGCTTGAGTGTGAAGAGTCTGAAGAGTGAAGGCGTGGCGAGAGTCGCGCTGGCGTTCGTCCTCCTGTTCGTCGCGACGTGCTTCGCGCCGGGCCCCGTCCCGTCGTCGGCGCAGACGCGCGGCGGGTCGTCCGCCCGGCAGCGGCGCGCGCCCGGTTCGGCTACGCGGGCGGGCGGCGCGCGCGCGCAGGCCGGGCCGCCGGCGTGGCGCGCCGCGCTCGAAGCTGTCTCGGCCGAGAGCATGAAGGGGCACCTTTCCTTTCTCGCCTCGGACGCGCTCGAAGGGCGCAGGACGCCTTCGCGGGGCCTCGACATCGCCGCCGAGTACATCGCCGCGCAGTTCCGCCGCGCGGGGTTGGAACCCGTGGGCGACGAGGGCTACTTCCAGACCGCGAAGCTCGCGGACGTGGCCACCTCGGAGCGCGCGCGTGCGCGGCTCACGCCCGAAGCGGGCGAGATGAAGGTGCGCAACGTCGCCGGCGTGCTGCGCGGCTCCGACCCCGCGCTCAGGGACACCTACGTCGTCGTCTCGGCGCACTACGACCACATCGGCGTGCGCGAGAACTGCGACTCGTCCAGAGAGGACTGCGTCAACAACGGCGCCAACGACGACGGCTCGGGCACCGTCGGCGTCATCGAGCTGGCGTCGGCGCTCTCGAAGCTCGCCAGGCGCCCGAAACGTTCCATCCTCTTCCTGACCTTCTTCGGCGAGGAGCTGGGGCTCGTCGGCTCGCGCTACTACGGCCGCCACCCGCTGGTGCCGCTCGGGAAGACGGTCGCGCAGGTGAACATGGAGCAGATCGGGCGCACCGACGACGGCGAGGGGCCGCAGGTGGGGACGCTCGCCGTCACCGGCTTCGACTTCTCGGAGGTCGGCGACTTCCTCCGCCGCGCGGGCGAGTCGGAGGGCGTGCGCGTCTACAGGCACCCGACGAAGTCCGACTCTTACTTCTCGCGCAGCGACAACCAGTCGCTCGCAGACGCGGGCGTCCCCGCCCACACGGCGGGCGTCGCCTTCGAGTTCCCCGACTACCACGCGGTCGGCGACCACTGGGATAAGATCGACTACGCCAACATGGCGCGGGTCGTGCGCGCGGTCGGCCGCGCCGCGCTCCTCATCGCCGACTCGGCGCGGGAGCCGCGCTGGGACGAGCAGAACCCGAAGGCCGCGCGCTACGTCGAGGCGTGGAAGAAGCTGCACGGCAAGTGAGAGGGTGAAGGCGGAAGTGTGAAGAGGGCGCCGCCCGACGGCGCGACTTTCATCCTTCCGCCTTCACCCTTCCTTTCGTCCCGCTCGGCATCGGAATCAAGCGGCTCGTCACAAATCCCCCGCGGCGCCGAAACCGTCCGCCAGACTCCCCCGTAAAGACTCGCACAGCCGGCGGCCTCCGACGCCCTGCCCGGCCACCCCGAAACTCGCAACACGGAGGCGACATCGATGACCGAACGCCCCTGGAGAGTTTACGCGCGCCCTCGCGGCGTGCCTTCGTCGCCTCGATAGCGGCGGGCAAGGTCGCGGCCGTCGACCTCGAAACGCCCGCCGCCGCCGGCGCGGTCGAGACCGGCAAAGCGCCCGACGGCCTCGCGCGGGTCGGGTAGGCACGCAGCCCCGCGTTTGACAACACGCGCCCGGCGCGTATTAATCTGACTTAAACCGTCAACCGGAATAGTCCCCCTCGACTTCAAGCTTTAGAGAGAAGGAGCCCACATATGCGTTTTTTTAACTTCCGCGCCGCGACCGTCCCACTCGCCGCGTGCCTGCTGGCGCTTGCAGCCTTCGCGCAGACCGGCGGCAAGAACGGGCGCGGCTTCGACAAGGCGCGCATGGACGAGACGGGCGCCGCCTGCAACGACTTCTACCAGTACGCCAACGGCAACTGGCTGAAGACGACCGAAATCCCCGGCGCCTACCCGACCTGGGGCAGCTTCGTCATGCTCGCCGAGAACAACCGCAAGACGCTCCGCGAGATTCTGGACGAGTCGGCGAAGAAGACCGGCGCCAGGCCCGGCTCGGTCGAGCAGAAGGTCGGCGACTTCTACGCCACCTGCATGGACGAGACCGCGCGCGAGTCGCTGGGCGCGAAGCCGCTCACCCCGTACCTCGCGCGGATCGACAAGGTCTCCGACGCCAGGGGCCTTCAGTCGCTCATCACCGAGTTCCACAAGGCTGGGATGCCCGCACTCTTCGGCTTCGGTGCGCTGCCCGACCTCAAGAACAGCACGATGGTCATCGGCTTCGCAGGGCAGGGCGGGCTGAGCCTCCCGAGCAAGGAGTACTACGAGAAGACCGACGAGAAGTCGGTCAAGACGCGCGCCGACTTCGCCCAGCACGTGTCGAACATGTTCCAGCTCCTCGGCGACACGCCCGAGCAGGCGGCGAAGAACGCGCAGACCGTGATGG
Organism: Acidobacteriota bacterium; assembly: GCA_020200135.1. Lineage (GTDB taxonomy): Bacteria > Acidobacteriota > Blastocatellia > Pyrinomonadales > Pyrinomonadaceae > QHXN01. The sequence goes on from JAIVJI010000002.1 coordinate 96,597, forward strand.
CCGTCGAGACGCGGCTCGCGGCCAGCTCGCGCGGCCCCGTCGAGCTGCGCGACCTGACCAAGCAGTACCACATCATGGGCCCGGCCGACCTCGCCAGGCTGACGCCGAACTTCTCGTGGGGCGACTACTTCGCGGGCCTCGGCCTCTCGAAGGACTTGCGGATCAACGTCGCGCACCCCGAGTTCTTCCAGGCCGCCGACAAGATGCTCGTCGAGGTGCCCGTCGCCGACTGGAAGACCTACCTGCGCTGGAACCTCGTCCACGCCGCGGCCGACGCGCTGTCGTCGAAGTTCGAGACCGAGAACTTCAACTTCTTCGGCAAGACCCTGTCGGGCCGCAAGGAGCAGCACCCGAGGTGGCGGCGCTGCACGTCCTCGGCCGACGCCAACCTCGGCGAGGCGCTGGGGCAGGTCTACGTCGCGCGCGCGTTCACGCCCGAGTCGAAGGCGCGGATGCAGACGATGATCACGAACCTGCTCGCCGCCTTCCGCGAACGCGTCGAGCGCGCCGACTGGATGGGCGACGAGACGCGCAGGGCCGCGCTCGCCAAGCTCGGCACCTTCAAGCAGAAGATCGGCTACCCCGACAAGTGGATCGACTACACGCGCCTCGACGTCAAGCGCGACTCCTACGCGGCGAACATCATCCGTTCGAGCGAGTTCGCGCAGGCGCGCAACCTGGCCAAGATCGGCAAGCCCGTCGACCTCACCGAGTGGGGCATGACGCCGCCCACGGTCAACGCCTACTACCACCCGCTCTACAACGAGATCGCCTTCCCGGCCGGCATCCTCCAGCCGCCCTTCTTCAACCCCGAGGCCGACGACGCCATCAACTACGGCAGCATCGGCGCGGTCATCGGCCACGAGGTCACGCACGGCTTCGACGACTCGGGCGCGCGCTTCGACATGCAGGGGAACATGAAGAACTGGTGGACGGAGGCCGACCTGAAGAACTTCCAGACGCGCGGCGAGTGCGTCGTCAACCAGTTCTCGGCCTTCCAGGTCGAGCCGGGCCTGAACGTCCAGGGCAAGCTCGTCTCGGGCGAGAGTATCGCCGACCTCGGCGGGCTGAGCGTCGCCTACGAGGCCTTCCAGAAGTCGCTCCAGGGCAAGCCGCGCCCGGCCAACATCGACGGCTTTACGCCCGAGCAGCGCTTCTTCCTCGGGTGGGCGCAGGTCTGGGCGTCGAAGGACACGCCCGAGTTCGCGCGGCTCGTCACGCAGTCCGACCCGCACCCGCTGGGGCGCTTCCGCGTCAACGGCCCGCTCTCGAACATGCCGCAGTTCGCCGCCGCCTTCCGGTGCAAGGCCGGCGACCAGATGGTGCGCCCCGAGAAGGAGCGCTGCCAGGTCTGGTAAGGCAGTAGACAGCAGGGGGAGACAAAGGCGGCGCGCCGCGGTTATTTAAACCGGACGCGCCGCCTTTTGATTCTACCGCCTACTGCCTTCCCGTTACGGACACGAAGAGACAGTCCCGCCGCGTAGGGGAGCGACGCGGGCTTTGTTCGTGTGTTCTGGCTGTTGGTTCGGCTTAGTGGCCGGCGACGGCGCCGGCGGCGACGCGCGCGCGCGCGGGGCGGCGCTCGTGACGCGCGCAGGCGCGGGCGAGGGCCTCCGTGACGCGGGGCTCGACGTTGCACTCGGGCTGGCGGCAGACGGCGGCGAGCTCGGAGATGACGAGGTAGCGGGCGCGCTCGAGCATCCGCTGCTCGCGGAAGGAGAGCGGCTTCGAGTGGCTGAGGTAGGTCAGGTTCTTCAGGACCTCGGCGACCTCGAAGACGTCGCCCGTGCGCATCCTGTCGGAGAAGTCCTTGAAGCGGTCCTTCCAGTCGTTGGCGGCGCCCCGGAAGTCGTCCGAGAGGTGCTTGAGGAGCATCTCGCACTCGCCCGAGCTGATGGGGGAACGCAGTCCCACTTCGCCGGCATTGGCGACGGGGACGAGGACGACGGAGTTGGTCGAAGCGAGGCGGAGCGTATAGAAGGGAAGGCTGGTCGCTCCGATCTGTTTCTGTTCTATGCGTTCGATGGTGCCGATGCCATGATTGGGGTAGACAACTTTCTGGCCGACTTTGAAACCCACCACACACCTCCTGTTGGCAAACAAACAAGGCCGCGTCGCAAGGTCGGGTTGGGGCTCCCTTGAGGGGATTTAGCGCCGCGGCTCGACGGTTCAGTAAAATCTAACGAAAGTGTAACAAGCCGCCCCGGCGCGGGTCAAGGTTCAGGATTCGCGCCCAAAGACAGGAGAAATTTCTTGTCGAAATTGCAACGGAAATCATCACCCCCCGCGCAAAAACCGTCCGCCGCGCGTTCACCGCCGCGCCGCGCCCTCGGTCTTTTGCGCGAGCCGCTCGGCCTCGCCGCGGCAGACGGCCGCGAGCGCGGAGAGTCTTTGCAGGCGGTCTTCGAGCCGCGCGGCGGCCGAGCGCACGCGCCCCGCGCCGGCCGCCGACAGGCGCGCGAAGGCTTCCGGGTTGAAGTTCGGGTTGCCGTGCTCGGAGGTGACGCGCGCCTTCCGTGCGGTCTCGACGAGCGCGTCGAGCAGGTCGAGCGCCACCTGCGGCGCGGCCGGCTCGACGGCGAGCGCCAGCTCGCTCATGGCTTCGAGCGCGCGCGTCTGCTTGTAGATGCGGATGGAGCCCGCGACGGGCGCGAGCAGTGTCGGGGTGAAAGTGTCGTTGGCGGGGTTCTTCTCGGCAGAGGCGAGCAGCCGGCGCGCGGCCTCGTCGGCGAGCAGGGCGGCGCGCCCCGCGTCAGTCTGCTTCGCCAGCCGCCGGACGAGCGGCGGGTAGGCCTGCTGGATGGAAGAGACGTTGTTCAGCTGCCGCGCCAGCCTCTCCGCGCCGGCGAGGTCGCCCGCGCCGAGCAGGTGGAGCGACTCGCGCGTGTTGACCTGCTCAGTAAGCTGCGACTTCAGCTCGCCGTCCTTCAGCATCCCGACGAGCTTGCGCGCCTCCTCGAAATCCTTCCGGCCCATCGCCGACGAGGCCGCCATCTCAAGGTCGAGCGGGTCCTTCGTCTGCCGCGCCAGCTTCAGACGCTCCTCCCGGCGCGCGCCGTAGAAGGCGCCTATCTCGACGAAGCTGCGCAGCGGCGGCGGCTTCTGGCCGGGGCGGCGCGACGCGCGCTCGAGCACGGCGAGCTGCGCGGCGTACTCGGGCGCGTGCAGGAGCATGTGCGGCCAGACGATGGTGACGAAGCCGTGCATCTCGGAGGGGTCGCCGCCCGACTGCTCGATGCGCGTCATCGTGTCGATGATGAACGCGACGTAGGCGCGGACGACCTCGCGCCCCGCCGGGGGCGGCGGCGTCACGGCGCCGGGGAAGGGGTGGCGCTGGGGTTGAAGCATCCACGCGAAGCTGAGCGGCACGCGCAGGGAGGTGTGGTTGCGTTCGGTGAAGACCGAGAGCGGAAGCTGACGCAGACGCTCGATGTAGGCGAGGATGAGCCGGTCGGCGGCGGCGCGGTCGCGCGCGGCGACGTGGTTGATGGCTTCGCCCACGTTGATGAGCGTCGGCTCCTCCTCGGCCGAGCGCATGATGAGTGTCTCGGCCTCTTCGAGCCGCCCCTCGTCGGCCGCGGCCGCGGCCATCGCGGCGGAGCGCTCCGCCCCCTCGACACGGCCCAGCTCGCGCGCCGCCGTCTCGCCCAACTCGCGCGCGAACTCGCGGTCGCGCGCGGCGATCTGGAAGACGCGGCGGCGGACTCGCCCGCGCGCGCCGTCCTCGGCCGGGCCGGGCCGGAGCGCCGCGCCGATGGGGCGGTCGCGCAGGCGCGCGCGGTCGACCTCGGCGGGGAAGGTGAGCGCGAGCGCCTCGCGCAGGAGAGACTTGGCCCACTCACGTTCGAGCGTCCACGCGGCGGCGGCGACCTCGGCGCGCGCGGCGGCCGCGTCTGTCGGCTTCAGGAGTTCCCCGGACTCGGATTCGAGCGCGCGCAACTCCGCGAGCAGCGTCTCGCGGCGTTGCGCGGCCTCGGCCTCGGCGGCATCCTGTGCGTCGGCGGCATCCTTTTGTGGGGCGACTTCTTCGAGCTTCTCGACGGGTCTCTGCGGCGCGGGCGACTGGCCGGCGCGGAGCGGCGGCGCGGTCGGTAGCAGAAGGGCGAGGGAGAGAATCGTCCTGTTCAACATCTCCGGGCCTCCTTTCGGGCGGGTATGAATTCTACCTCTATTCGTCGCGGCCGACAGCGCAGTATTTTAAAGACACTCGCGTCGCGTTATTGTCGGACCGCGGCCGGCGGTGATAGAGTCCCGCCGGCCCGAGCGCCCGCCGGGCAACTAACTCAAAAGGAGACCGCCCCGTGTTGTTCTACGTCCTCGCCTTCATGGCCCTCGTCTCGCTCTTCCTCTTCGTCCACAAACTCGTCTACAAGCGCCGGATGGAGCGGAGCCTCGGCCGGAAGGTCAACGACCGCGAGCTGACCTCGCTCACCTCCTGGATGGATGCGACGCCGGACGAGAAGGCCGGGGGGCGCGCCGCACCGCCGCGCCCCCCGGCCGAAGACAACGCTCCGCGGCACTGACCTTCAGAAGCGGAGGATGGTGTCGAGCTGGATGCGCGTCAGCGTGCGGTTGAGCGAGCCGGGAGGCGTCTGTCCGAAGACGCCGAGCAGGCCGTTGGGCCGCTGCGTGAAGAGCCCCGTGAGCGAGAGCGTCACGCGCGGGTCCACGGCGTAGGCCGCGGTGAAGCGGTGCGCGCGCACGTCCGACTGCTGCCCGACGTCGCTGAAGTTGAACGGGGTGAGGACGGCGTCCTTCTCGATGCGCATGAAGGTGTAGTTGAAGACCGCGTCGCCGCGCGCGACCTTGTCCACGCCGAGCCGCAGGACGTCCTTGCCGACCTGCCCTTCGACCCAGTAACCCTGCCCCTCGTTGTTCCGCAGCAGAAGGTCCGCGCCGCCGGGGCCGGCCGTCACCACGTCGCGCGTCCGCGTGTTCGTCACGAAGTCGAAGAGCAGCATCACGGGCCAGCGCGCGCTGTGCGTCAGGTCGAGCCGCGCGATGAGGTCCACCATGTTGAAGCCCGACGAGAGGCGGCCGTCGCGGTTGATAGCGTTCGAGGTGGCGGTGGAGAAGCCGAGGTTGGCGTTGCCCGTGACGAGCATGTCGCGCGGGATGGAGACCTGCGTGGTGACGGTGCGCGCAGGACTAGTCCCCGAGGCCGGGATGACGACGGCGACGGGGAACGAGACGTTGGGCCCGAAGACCTGCGCGGGCGTGATGAACTGCGTCCCCATCCAGTAGAGGTCGGAGGCCGAGAGCTGGAGCGAGGCCCGCTTCCACGGCGCGAACTCGGTGCGCGCCTGCGCGCCGAAGAGCGCGAGGTCGCGCCCCGCGCGCCCCGAGGCTTCGAGGTCTACGCGGCCGTCCGCGCCGAGGACGAAGGCGGCGTTGCGGTCGAGCGCGGGGAGCTGCCACGCCTGGAGCGCGAAGCTCTTGAAGGCCGACTTCTTGAACTCGCGCTCGTAGGTCTCCATCAGCCCCTCGGCCGCCACGTCGTTGTCCCACGTCATCTCGGTGCGCGTCCACGAGGCGTCGAACTTGCCGCCCTGCACGGAGAGGCCGGGGAGCCGCCTGGGTCTGTAGGTGACGTACGCGTGGTCGAGCATGAAGGGCTTGCGCGAGTAGAGGTCGGTGAGCGTCTGGTTGGTCGAGTTGACGTCGGCGAAACTGCCCGACGAGAAGCGCAGCCCCCACTCGAACTCTTCGTTGATTCTCCCCCTCACGCCGAAGCGCGCGCGCAGACGCATCCGGTGGCGAGAGGTGAGCGCGTTGCCGAAGGCGCCGGGGTTGTCGGGGTTCGCGGCGGCGTTCTGCTGGCCGACGAGCGACTCGTAGCGCAGGCGCAGGTCGCCGCCGAAGGTCATGTTGCCGAGCTGTTTGTTGACGGCCTCGCCCGCCTTCTTCGCCTGCTCCTCGGCGCGCGCGACGCGCCCCTCGAAGCCCTGCGCCGCGTCCCGGCCCGGCGCGTCCTGCGCCGCCGGCAGGTGCGCGCCGGCGCCGCCGTGCGCGTAGGCCGCGTCGCGCACGACGGCACCGCCGCCCGCGCGCGACGCGAGAGTAGATGTGGCGCGCTCGGCCTCCTCGACGCGCGAGCGCAGCTCGCCGATGAGGCGCGACTGCTCGCGGACGGCGGCGCGTAACTGCTCCAACTCCTCGCGCTGCTCGCGCAACTGCCGCCGCACGTCTTCGAGCGCGAAGAGCCCGCCGCCCGGCTTGAACTGCTCGGGCGACGGCGCGGGTGCGACCGCCCGCGCGGGAGGTTCGGGGCCGGGGGCAGGCGTCTGCGCTCGGGCGGTGGCGGCGTGCGCGGCGACGAGCGCGCACAGCGCGGCCGCGCGGAGAATCATCTGGCGCATGTAGGTAGTCCTTTCGGCGAAGACCGCCGTCTGAGTGCGAACGTTCATCGGGAAGGGGCGGCGGCTGTCGCGCGCCATGAACCCTATACCACATATTTCTGAATCCGAGGTTACGCCGGTCTTAACAAATTGCCTCCGACCTTTGGCCCCTCCCCCTCCACTCCCCCCGTTGTCACCCGTCGAGCTTTGCATGTAGAATTTCGCCTCAGGGTTCTCCTCTTCAAAAGGGTTTCGGGAGCGTATGGCTCTTCTGCACATCACGGACGCGGGCGGGCGCGCGTGGCAGCTGCCACTCTCGCCGCAGGGCGTCTGCACCATCGGGCGCGCGCCGGACAACCGCATCGTCCTCAACGACCCGCGCGCCTCGCGCTACCACGCGCACGTCAGGCACCGCGGCGGCTCCTACGTCCTCGTCGACGGCAGCGTCGAGGGCAAGCTCTCGGCCAACCACGTCTTCGTCAACGGCGAGCAGCGGCTCGAACACCCCCTGCGCGACGGCGACCTCGTGCAGATCGGCGCGAGCCGGCTGCGCCTCGACCTCTCCGACGAGCCGAAGACCGCCGAGCCCGAGGCGCGCTTCGAGGACAAGCCGCTCGGCCACACGCAGCTCCTCGTCTCGGCCAACGACGTCATCCGCGCCGCGCTCGGCGCGCGCTCGACGCCCGCGCCCTCGACGAACGAGCGCGCCGCCGTCTCGGCCGCCGCCGCGCAGAACGCCGAGCTGGAAGAGCTGCGCGGCAAGGCGCGCATCCTCGCGCTGCTCTACGAGATGTCGAAGACCCTCGGCTCGGTCTTCGACCTCGACCCCATCTTC
>JAIVJI010000097.1 GCA_020200135.1 Acidobacteriota bacterium
GGGCGCGGGTCGGCGGTCGCGCCCGTGATGCTCGGCACGCCCATCCCGATGTCAACGTCGATCGACCCGCGCCGGTCGAGCACGATCCCGTACGGCGCGAAAGCCTCGCGCGTCATCTTCTGGACTGGCAGCCGGATGACGTTCATAAGTCGGAGTCTGGAGTCCGGAGCCTGGAGTCAAGGGAGCGTGGCTTTTATCATTCTTGACTTCAGACTCCAGACTTTTCAACGGTCGATTTCCCCGAGCACGATGTCGAGCGTGCCGATGATGGCGACCACGTCGGCGACGAGGTGGCCGACGCACATCTGCCGCAGCGCCTGGAGGTTGATGAAGCACGGCGGGCGGACGCGGACGCGGTACGGGCGGCTCGTGCCGTCCGAGACCAGGTAACAGCCGATCTCGCCCTTCGGCCCTTCGATGGAGTGGTAGTAGTCGCCGGCGGGCGGCTTGATGACCTTCGGAATCTTGGCGTTGACGGGGCCGCCGGGCATCTGCTTCAAAGCCTGCTGGACGATGCGGCGAGACTGGCGCATCTCTTCGAGCCGGACGAGGTAGCGGTCGTAGGTGTCGCCGTTCTCGCCGACGGGGATGTCGAAGTCGAGGTCGGCGTAGGCCGCGTAAGGCCGCGCCTTGCGTATGTCCCACGCGACGCCCGAGCCGCGCAGGGCGGGGCCCGAGAGCCCGATGGCGATGGCGTCCTCGGCCGAGATGATGCCGATGCCGACCGTGCGGCCGAGCCAGATGCGGTTCTCCGACAGAAGCGTCTCGTACTCGTCGAGCCGCTTCGGGAAGTTGTCCACGAACTGCTGCACGTCCCCGGTGAAACCCTCGTAGGCGTCGTTCGGCATCCCGCCGATGCGCCACGCGTGGCAGGTGAGGCGCGCGCCGAACTGCTGCTCGAAAATCTTGAGAATCTCCTCGCGCTCGCGCAGGGCGTGGAGCAGCACCGTGAAGGCGCCGATGTCGAGCGCGTGCGTGGCGAGCCAGAGCAGGTGCGACGAGATGCGGTTCAGCTCGGTCAGAATCGTGCGGATGTAGTGCGCGCGCGGCGGGACTTCGAGGCCCATCATCTGCTCGACCGTCTCGACCCAGACGAGGCCGTTCGAGACGGCGGCGATGTAGTCGAGCCGATCCCAGTAGGGCGCGATCATCGGGTAGAGGCGGTTCTCCGCTATCTTCTCCATCCCGCGGTGCAGGAACCCGATGTCGCAGTCGAGGTCGACGACAAGGGTGCTGCGGCCCCATGTTCAAGACCATCTCGGGGTTGTCGAGTAGGGTCTCCTGCGTTGTCGCGACTTCTACCTGGTGCATAACTTTGAGTAGTCAGTAGTCAGTAGACAGTAGAAAAAACCTCGGAGCTTTAACGTCAGAGCGTCAGCGAGGCGGAGCCCTACCCTCTACTGGCTACTGTCTTCTTCTTTCTTAAATGCTCCCGCCACGCTGGCCGTCTCAAGGACTAGCGCGATCTCGGACACCTCGCCGCTCTTCTTCTTGCGGAGCAGGTCGAAGAGGACGGCGGAGGCCGCGGAGTCGCGGTTCCAGAGGTTGCGCGGGCTCATGCGCTGTCCCAACTGGAAGCCGGCGGCCTCGGCGGCCGAGGGGCTGTCGAAGACCTTTACGTCGTACTTGGCGGCGAGGTCTTTGGGGTGCATCCCGTTACTTGTGCTCCTTCGGCAGCGGGTCGCGCCCGTCGCGGAAGATTTCGCGGAAGCGCCGCTCGTCGGGCGTCTGGAGGATTTCGAGGCCGTAGGCGCGGCGCTGCTCAAGCTGCTCCTGCTGCACCTCCGTAAACTCCGGCAGGTGTCGCGTCGTCCAGCGGTTCTCCATGAACTCCAGCGGGTAGTCCTTCCGCAGGGGGTGACCGTCCCAGTCCTTGGGCAGGAGGATGCGGCGCAGGTCCGGGTGGTTCCTGAATGTCACGCCGAAGAGGTCGAACGCCTCGCGCTCCATCCAGTTGGCCGCCGGCCAGACCGTCGTGACGCTCTCGATCCCCCCCTCGCCCGCGAAAGCCTTCAAGCGCACGCGCACGTTCTTCGAGATGGAGTAGAGGTTGTAGACGACCTCGTACGGCTCCTCGTCGCCCTCGGGCCAGTGGACGCAGGTGAGGTCGGAGAGGTAGTTGAAAGGCGTCTCGGCGTCGTCGCGCAAAGCCTTGCAGACCTCGACGATCGAGTCGGCGCGGACGTGGACGGAGAGCTGGCCGAGGAAGGTGAACGCGCCCTCGACCGCGTCGCCGAAGCGCTCGCGCAGGCGTTTGAAGAGCGGGTGGTCGGGCGACTCGACCGGCTTCGGCCCCTCGTCCTTCTTCTTGACCGGCGCTTTCGGGACGCCGGCGCCGGCGGCCGCGGCCGGCGCGCCGGGTTTCGCGGCGCCGGGGGCGGCGGGCTTCTCGGCGCCGGGGGCGGCGGGCTTCTCGGCGCCGGGCGCGGCGGCGGGCGTCTTCGCGGCGGCGGCCTCCTTCATGGCGGCGGCGCGCGCCTTCGCCTCCGCTATCTTGGCCGCGCGTTCGAGGTCGGCCTGCGAGGGACTCTTCAAAGGGTCGCCGACTTCGGGCGACTTGCCGCCGGGCGGCGGCGCCTCCCCGGCCCCGGCCGGCGGCGGCGCACCGCCTTCGGCCTGCGCGGCTGCCGCGGCGGCGGCCTCCTTCCGCGCCTTCGCCTCGGCGATGATGCGTTCGAGTCGCGCCTTCTTCTCTTCGGGTGTCTCGTCCGAGGGCGGGGCGGCGGGCCTGGGCTTGGCGGCCGGGGGCTGTGACGCTTCGCCGGAGGAGGCTGGGACGGTCGTCCCGGAGGTCGAACTGCCCGACGGCGCTTTCCCGGTCAGCGCGGCCTGGCTCTCGGGGGTCGGGCGCGGGGCGTCGGCGTCGGGCGGCGGCGGGAGCGTGCCCGCGTCTTCGCCGGCGGCCCGAGGCGAGCCGGGTGCCTTGTCGGCGTCGGTCGTCTGGGGACTGTCTTCCGCGCGGCGTGCTTCGTCGCTTTCGGGCGTTGAGGATGAGTTTGATTCCGGAGGGTTTTTGGGTTCGTCCGTCATCGCGTCCTAAGGTTCGACTTCCCGTGTCAGGACGTAGGTCGGTGAACTGCCCGTGTCCCTACACGCTCATGAGTGCGGCTTTTGTATAACTTTCAAGGTACTCTTACGGAAAAGCTTCTAAGGTGTGTTCAGCGCGTTTTTAACACGCGGTTTGTACGCCTGTCAACAAACTAAAGTCCGCCCCCGCCACGCCCCGTGGCGCGGGCAATCGGGAGCGCCCCCGCGCGCATCCAAGTCCTTGCACAACTTGACGATGCGCGACGGCCGCCGGTAAGATGAGACTTTGCCCGAGGGCGCCCGCCGCCCGCTATCAGAGAGGATGTTGAAATGAAGCAAGGAATTCACCCCGACTACCACGAGATTCTGGTCCACTGCGCCTGCGGCAACGAGTTCCACACGCGCTCGACCAAAAAGGACGACCTCCACATCGAAATCTGCTCGGAGTGCCACCCGTTCTTCACGGGCAAGCAGAAGCTGATCGACACGGCCGGCCGCGTCGACCGCTTCAACAAGCGCTACGGCAAGAAGGCCGAGGCCGAGGCCGCGACCGAAGGCGCGAACGCCTGAGTCTCCCGAACCGGCAGCGCGCATGACACCTATCCGACGCCGCCAGTATTAGCTACCCGGAACCCGGACGCCGACCGCCAGCGCCCGCGGCCAGAAGTCTTTCTCCACGCGAGGGACGACGACAGCCGCCGCCGCACAAGCAGGTCGGCGTTTTACTTTCCTTTTGCTTTCCCTGAAAGGATTCACCCGTGAGCGCCAGCGAAAAAGACCTGATTGTCGGCGGCCAGGCCGTCATCGAAGGCGTGATGATGCGCACGCCCTCGGCCTACGCCGTCGCGGTGCGCCGCCCCGACGGCACCATCACGCACACGGGCGCGCGCCTGCCGAAGTGGAGCGACAAGTACCCGGCGCTGCGGTTCCCTGTGCTGCGCGGCGCGGCCGTGCTGGTGCAGTCGATGGCGCTCGGCATCAAGGCGCTCAACTACTCGGCCGCCGAAGCGTTCGAGGCGGATGAGCAGGAGGCGAAGGAGGTCGTCCTGACGCCGGCCGTGGTCGAGGGCGAGGGCGACTTCGCGGGCATCACCGGCGGCGTCCCCGGCCTCTTCCCCGTCCCGACCAGGAAGCGGCCGGAGGATGAGCTGAAGGGCGGCTCGGCCGCCGCCTTCGGGTCGATAGCCTTCGCGCTGGTCTTCAACGTCCTGCTCTTCGTCGTCGCGCCGCTCGTCCTGACCAACGCGCTCTTCATCGGCATGGGCTGGGCCGACGCCAAAGCGACGGACACGACCGCCGCGCAGCAGACGCAGACCGCCGCCGCCGGGCAGGCCGCGACCGACGGCGCGACTCGGGCGGGCGCTCAGGCGGCCGACGCGCCGTGGTACACCCGCGCTTACGAGACGACGCGCGGCTACCTGAAGCCCGTGAAGCCGACCGTGTCGTTCAACCTCATCGACGGCGTCATCCGGATGGCGCTCTTCATCCTGATGATCTCCAGCTTCTCGCTGTCGAAGGACATCCGGCGCGTCTTCGAGTACCACGGGGCGGAGCACAAGACGGTCTTCAACTGGGAGTCGGGGCTCCCGCTCTCGGTCGAGAACGCGCGCGTCCAGCCGCGCCAGCACCCGCGCTGCGGGACGAGCTTCCTGATGGTCGTGATGCTCGTCTCCATCGTGCTCTTCTCGGTCGTCGCCTTCAGCTCGTTCGCCTACAACATCGCGGTGCGCGTCGCGTTCATCCCCATCGTCGCCGGCCTGAGCTACGAGATCATCCGGCTCTCGGCGAAGAAAGAGGGCGGCGCCTTCTTCAAGCTCATCACGCTCCCCGGCGTCTGGCTCCAGAACATCACGACCAAGGAGCCCGACGACCGACAGCTCGAAGTCGCCATCGTCGCGCTCAAAGAATCCCTGAAGCTCGAGCCGCAGCCGGCGGGGGCCGCGCCGGCGCCGCTCTCGTAAGGTGACGCCATGCTAGACAAACTCGAACAGATAGAAGCCCGCTACGAGGCGCTGACGGGGGAGCTGTCCTCGCCCGAGGTCTACTCCGACCCGGCCAACTACGCGAAGCTCAACAAGCAGCACCGCTCTTTGGGCGAGGTGGTGAAGAAGTACCGCGAGTGGAAGCAGCTCAGGGAAGAGCTTTCGGGCGCGAAGGAGCTCTCCGACCTCTCGGACGACGAGGAGATGCGGGAGATGGCGCGCGCCGAGATGACGACGCTGGAAGAGCGTCTCGAAAAGGTCGGGGAAGACCTGCGCGTGCTGCTGCTCCCGCGCGACCCGAACGACGAGAAGAACGTCATCCTCGAAATCCGCGCCGGCACCGGCGGCGACGAGGCGACGCTCTTCGCCGCCGAGATGCTCCGCATGTACGGCCGCTACGCCGAGCGCCATGGCTGGAAGATGGAAGTCCTCGACCAGTCCGAGTCGGGCATCGGCGGCTTGAAGGAGGCCATCGCCGAAATCTCCGGCGACAAGGTCTACTCCAAGCTCAAGCACGAGTCGGGCGTCCACCGCGTCCAGCGCGTCCCGCAGACCGAGACCTCCGGGCGCATCCACACCTCCGCCGTCACCGTCGCCGTGCTGCCAGAGGCCGAAGAGGTCGACGTCAAGATCAACCAGAACGACCTCCGCATCGACACCTTCTGCTCGTCGGGGCCGGGCGGCCAGTCGGTCAACACGACCTACTCGGCCGTGCGCATCACGCACACGCCGACGGGCGTCGTCGTCTCGATGCAGGACGAGAAGTCGCAGATCAAGAACCGCGAGAAGGCGATGCGGGTGCTGCGCGCGCGCCTCCAGGAGCTGGAGGAGCAGAAGCAGCACGAGGCGCAGGCGAGCGAGCGCCGTTCGATGGTGGGCTCGGGCGACCGCTCCGAAAAGATTCGCACCTACAACTTTAAGGAGAACCGCGTCTCAGACCACCGCATCGGGCTGACCATCCACCAGCTCGACCTCGTCATGGAGGGCGCGCTCGACGAGTTCATCAACGCCCTCGTCGCGCACTACCAGGCCGAGAAGCTCAAGGCCGAGACGGTCGCGGCCTAGGAGCCGCGAGCCGAAAACCGTGAACCGTGTCGAGAAGATTCCCTCTCGACACGGTTCACGGTTTTCGGCTCACGCCACTTACTTATGGAAACGACGCGTGTCCTACTCGTCCGACACGGCCAGTCGCGGGGCAATGCCGAGCGGCGCTTCGGCGGCCACACGCCGACGCCGCTGAGCGAGCTGGGGCACCGCCAGGCCGAAGCCACCGCGCGCGCGCTCGCCGCCGAGGGCGTGACGGCCGTCTATTCGAGCGACCTGCTGCGCGCCGTCGAGACCGCCGAGCCGCTGCCGCGCGCCACCGGGCTCGAGGTCAGACAGACCGCCGCCCTGCGCGAGCGCAGCGTCGGCCTGATGGAGGGGCTCACCTTCGAGGAGGCGGCCGCCGCGCACCCCGAAGAGTACGCCGCGCTGCTCCGGGGCGACTTCGAGCACGTGCTCGCGGGCGGCGAGAGCTACCGCCAGCTCCTCGACCGCGCCGCCGCCGAGCTCGACCGCGCCGCCGAAGAGAACCGCGGCGGCACCGTCGCGGTCTTCTCGCACGCCGGCACCATCGGCATCCTCGCCCTCCACCTCATGGGCGCCCTCGACGCGCCGGCGCTCAAGCCGGTCTGGCTCTCCTCCTCCAACTGCGGCATCACGCGCTTCGAGCTACGCTCCGACGGCTTCGTCCGCGTCTCCGCGTTCAACGACACGCGCCACCTCATCGGCCTCGTCTAAGCCGGCGGTAAGAAGGCGAGAGGGGGATGAGAAGCGGCACGGCTCTCATCGGCGGCGGGCGCCTCGCGCATGATGACCTCTTGCAGGCACATCAGGCCGTAGAGCAGCGCCTCGGGGCGCGGCGGGCAGCCGGGGATGTACACATCCACGGGGATGACGCGGTCGACGCCCTGCATCGTCGAGTAGGAGTCGAAGGGCCCGCCCGTCGAGGCGCACGCGCCCATCGCGATGGCCCACTTCGGCTCGGGCATCTGGTCGTAGACGCGCCTCACCACGGGGCCCATCTTGAGCGTCACCGTCCCGGCGACGATGATGAGGTCGCTCTGCCGGGGCGAGGGGCGGAAGACGCCCGCGCCGAAGCGGTCGATGTCGAAGCGCGACGAGCCGGCGGCGATCATCTCGATGGCGCAGCAGGCGAGCCCGAACGTCATCGGCCACAGCGCGGACTTGCGCCCCCAGTTGACGAGGCCCCGCACGGGCTTCGCCCCCATCACCGGCGCGGCCACGTTCCGCCGCAGCGAGTTGAAGATCGAATCGACCGTCGTCAGGACGATACCTTCCTGGTGCTCAGCCATCTTAAGCCCACTCCAGCGCGCCCTTGCGCCAGGCGTAGTAGTAGCCGACGATGAGGATGCCGATGAAGACGAACATTTCGATGAGCGCGAACTTGGTGAACGAGAACTCGTCGCCCATGAAGATGATCGCCCAGGGGAGCAGGAAGATGGTCTCCACGTCGAAGATGAGGAACAGCATCGCCACGATGTAGTAGCGCACCGTGAAGCGGTCGTGCGCCTCGGTGACGGGGTCGATGCCGCACTCGTAGGGCCGCATCTTCGCCTTGCCGTACAGGTTCGGCCGCACGAAGCGGCCGAGGACGACGGGCAGGACGGGGAAGACGGCCGCCACGGCGAAGAAGATCATCACCGGCCAGTAGGCCGTCAGCGTGCTGCCCGGCCCGGCCGTCGCGGCCGCGGCGTTCGCTTGCAGGAGTAACGCGCTCAGCATCCTTTAGTCTCGCCTTCGGTTGGGTGCGCTCTTGCGTTTGGCGAAGTGAAGAACCGTGCGGATTCTAGGGCGCGCGTCTGTCGATGTCAACAACTTCGCCCGCGCGCCACACTAACGCCTCGCGCCGCCGCCGCCCGACGGCAGCGCCTCGGCCGCTTCGAGCGCCGCGTCGCGCCCCGCGCGCAAATCCGCGAGCGTCAGCGCGACCTCCAGGTCGGGCGCGACGCCCACGCCTTCCAGCTCGCGCCCCGAGGGCGACAGGAAGCTCCGCGTGCTGTAGCGCAGCTCACCGCCGCCCTTAAACCGGCGCCGGCCGCCCTGGTTGAGCGTCGAGCCGGCGGTCGGCCGCCCCACGACGCGCGCCCGCCCGGCCTCTTGCATGAAGGCCGCGAAGGTCTCGGACGCGCTCGCCGACTCCTCGTCGACGAGGATGACTACGGGGCGGCGGTAGGCTTCAGGGCCCGACCGCGTGTGGTACTTCTGCACCTCGCCCGCGCGGTTGCGGAAGCCGCCGTAGTAGGTCGGGCGCTCGAAGAAGTGGCCCGCGATGTCGAGCAGCACGCGGGTCTCGCCGCCGCCGTTGCCGCGTATGTCGATGACGAGCGAGGGCGCGTCGCGCAGGGTCGCCAGCGCCCGCGCGAACTCCTCGTGCGCGGGCGCTATCCAGCGGCGAAGTTTGATGTAGCCGGCGCCCCCGCCCAGGCGGCGCGCGGTCACGTCGGGCGGCTCGGGCGAGTCTTCGGGCGACAGCTCGACCGCGAACTCGCGCCCGTCGTGGTCGGTCAGGCCGAGCCTGCGCGGCATGGTGAGGAAGCCGCCCCGCAGCAGCGCCGCGCGCAGCTTCGACTTGAACAGGCGCTCGGTGGACGAGCCCGCGATGAGCGTGCGGAGGAAGGCGAAGTGCTCCTCGACCGCTCGGCCGTTCACCTCGCGGAGCAACTGCCCCGCACGCACGCCCGCGCGCCCGGCCGCCGAGCCCGGCTCGACCTCGACCACCGCGACGCGCCCCTCGACCTCGCCGAGCTTGAGCCCGAGGCCCCCGCCGCCGCCGCCTTCGTCCTTCTCGCCGGGCGGGCGCGGCCAGACGAAGACCGTGTGGCCGTCGCGCAGCTCCGCGAGCATCAGCTCGAAGACGCCGTAGAACTCCGCGTCGCTTCGCGCGGACTCGGCCGGCGGCCGGTAGCGCTCGCCCACCGCGCGCCAGTCGACGCCGCGAAAGTTCGGGTCGTAATAATGCTCGTCGATGGTCTCCCACACCTGCCGAAAAATCTCCGCGCGGTCTTGCGGGGTGAGAACGTCCGGCACACTCCCCTGGCCCGCGCCCGGCGCGGGACCCTCCGGCGTCGTGCGGACGCAGGCCGCCGCCGCGAGCAGCAGCGCGCAGAGCGTGAAGGAGAGGGTCGAGTTTGAAAGGAGTCGTCTCACTTGTGCGCGGCGGCGGCCCACACCCGCCCGGGCCCTCACGACAGGCCGGCGGCGAGCCCTTCGGGCGTCGTCAACTCCACACGCCCCGCCGCCAGGAGTGTTAGTAAGAACTCGACGTTCGCGCGCAGGCGCAGCGCCGTCTCGCCCCGCGCGGCCATATCGGTCCTCATCACCACGCACAGGTATGGGGACGCCACCCCGTCGATGACTTCCCCGACTGATTGTCTGAAGTGCGGCGGGTCGAGCGCGAGCGAGAGGTGCGCGTAGTCCCTGCGCCCGTACTTCACGCGCCAGAAGGCGCGCCGGAAGAGCGTGGCCGCAGGCCACGGCGGCAGCTGCGCGGTGCTGACGGGAATCGCCCAGAGGCCGCGCCCCCCGTCGCCCGCGCACGGCCGCCTGAAGTCCCGTCGCGACGGGCGGTAGGGCGCGCGCGGGACGCGCGCGCAATCCGGGAACGCGCCGTTGTAAGTCCCGCCGTTCGGCAGGCTCGACGCGGCACGCTGCCCCGGTTCGAGCGTCAGGTCGTAGCGCCCCCCCAGCCTCTCGACCAGCTCCAGGGTCTCGTTGTTCATCCAGTGGTCGCCGAAGCGGAAGGACGAGCAGGGGCGGCCGAACGCCCGCTCGTAGGACTCGAAGGAGAGGCTGACGCAGTGGTTGACCCACTCCTGGTCGCCGTGGTCTGTGACCCAACGGCCGCCCACGCTCCGCCACGCGTGCGTGTGGAGGCCGATCTCGTCGCCCGCCCCGCGAAGCGTTTCGAGCCGCGCGCCGTAGCGCTCCGCCGCCCACCCGGCCGAGCCGTAGGCGAGCGCGACCTGCGGGTCCATGCGTAGAAACCAGTTGAAGCGGGCCGCGGCCCCCGCGGCCGTCTCCGCGCGCGGCCTCAGGCGCTCGAACAGGCGGAAGGACTCTTCAAACCCCTCCCAGTCGGCGCGCGCGTCCACGTCAACCTCGCGCACGTCCGGCTCCACGTCTATGCAGATGAGTACGGGGGTGATGGTCATCTGGGCGCTTCGGCGAGCCTGAGTCTTGGTCAGGGGGATGTCTCGTGCGCGCCGCCGGCGATGACGGCGACGGCGTGCGTGAGCACGGGGCGGATGACGGCGAAGCACTCGCGCACGCCCTTCGGCGAGCCGGGCAGGTTGACGACGAGCGCGCCCGAGCGCACGCCGCACACCGCGCGCGAGAGCATCGCCGTCGGCGTCAATCTCAGAGTCTCCGCGCGCATCGCCTCACTGATTCCGGGCACTTCCCTCTCGACGACCGCGCGCGTCGCCTCGGGCGTGTTGTCGCGCGGGCTCAAACCCGTCCCGCCGGTCGTCACCACGAGATTCACGTCCTCCCTGTCGGCCAGCTCGCGCAGGCGCGCGGCGAGCGGCTCCAACTCGTCCGACACGACCTCGCGCGCGACGACCAACGCCCCGGCCTCGCGCAACAGCCCCGCCAGCACGGCGCCCGACTCGTCCGCGCGCTCGCCCCGCGCGCTCCGGTCACTCACCGTCAACACCGCCGCACGTATCTCCAACGCCTTCACCCCCTTCAGCCGGCGGCCTGCGCGACTTCGTGGAGTTCCTGGAGCGAGTAGACCTGGAAGGCGGCGGCGTCTTTGCGGGAGGTGATGGCCTCGACGACCGCCTGCGCGCCGGTCATGGTCGTGACGCAGGGGACGTTGAACTGGAGCGCGGCGCGGCGGATGGCGCGCTCGTCGTAGTGCGACGCGCGGCCGAGCGGCGTGTTGATGACGAGGGAGATTTCCCCGAGCCGTATCTTGTCGGCGATGTTGGGCCGCCCCTCGTTGACCTTGAAGACCGCCTCGGCGTCCAGTCCCACCTCGCGCAGGCGCGCGGCCGTCCCCACCGTCGCCGTCAGTTTGAAGCCGAGCCGCGCGAGCCGGCGCGCGAGCACGACCGCCTGCCCCTTGTCCGAGTCGTTGACGCTGATGAAGGCCGTGCCTTCGAGCGGGAGCTCGATGCCCGAGCTGGTCATCGCCTTCGAGTACGCCTCGCCGAACGTGCGGCCGACGCCCATCACCTCGCCCGTCGAGTGCATCTCGGGGCTGAGGACGGGGTCCACGCCCGGGAACTTCTTGAACGGGAAGACGGGCGACTTGATGTAGAAGCGGTCGAGCCGACCCGTGAGGTCTTCGGGGAGGTTGAACTCCGCGAGCGGACGGCCCGCCATGACGAGCGAGGCGATGCGCGCCAGCGGCACCCCCGTCGCCTTCGAGACGAAGGGCACGGTGCGCGACGCGCGCGGGTTCACTTCCAAAACGTAGACGCGGTCGTCCTTGATGGCGAACTGGATGTTGATGAGGCCGCGCACCTTGAGGGCCGACGCGAGCGCGCGCGTGTAGTGGCGCATCGTGTCGAGGTGCTCCTCGGCTATCTTGAAGGGCGGGAGGACGGAGGACGAGTCGCCGGAGTGTATCCCGGCCTCCTCGATGTGCTCCTGTATCCCGGCGACGACGCAGGCCGTCTCGTCGGCGAGCGCGTCCACGTCGAACTCGGCGGCGCGCTCGAGGAACTTGTCGATCAGCACGGGCTTCTCGGGCGAGGCGTCGACGGCCGTGCGCATGTACTCGTCGAGGCTCCGCTCGTCGTAGACGATGGCCATCGCGCGGCCGCCGAGGACGAACGAGGGGCGCACCATCACGGGGTAGCCTATCGAGTCGGCCACCTGCTTCGCCTCCTCGAACGAGGTGGCCGTGCCGTGCTCGGGCTGCGGGATGCCGAACTTCTGCAAGAGCGCGCCGAAGCGCTTGCGGTCTTCGGCGAGGTCGATGGAGTCGGGCGAGGTGCCGATGATGGGCGCGCCCGCTTCGTGCAGGCGCACGGCGAGGTTCAGGGGCGTCTGGCCGCCGAACTGGACGATGATGCCCTCGGGCCTTTCAACGTCCACGATGTTCATCACGTCCTCGAACGTCAAAGGCTCGAAGTAGAGGCGGTCGGAGGTGTCGTAGTCGGTCGAGACCGTCTCGGGGTTGCAGTTGACCATGATGGTCTCGAACCCGGCCTCGCGCAGCGCGAAACTCGCGTGGCAGCAGCAGTAGTCGAACTCGATGCCCTGCCCGATGCGGTTCGGCCCCGAGCCGAGAATCATCATCTTGCGGCGGTCGGTCGGGGCGGACTCGTCCTCTTCCTCGTAAGTCGAGTAGAGGTAGGGCGTGAAAGACTCGAACTCCGCGCCGCAGGTGTCCACGCGCTTGTAGACGGGCGCGAGCCCCGTCGCCTTGCGGTGCGCGCGCACCTCAAGCTCGGTGCGCCCCGTGAGGTAGGCGAGCCGGCGGTCGGACAAGCCCACCTCCTTGAACTCGCGCAGCAGGTCGGCGGGAATCTCTTCGAGCCTGCGCCCCTCGACCCCCTTCTGAATTTCCATCACCTGCCGGAGCTGTTCGAGGAACCACGGGTCGATGCGCGAGAGGCGGTAAATCTCTTCGAGCGACCAGCCCTGCTGGAGCGCGTAGGTGACGTAGGAGAAGCGTTGCGAGTTCGGGCGCGCGAGCTTGCGCTGCAACTCGTCGTGCGGCACGTCCTGAAGGCGCAAGGGCTTGACGGCTTCGAGCGAGCGCAGCCCCTTGAAGAGCGCCTCCTTGAAAGTGCGGCCGATGGCCATCACCTCGCCGACCGACTTCATCTGCGTCCCCAAAACGTCCTCCGTGTCGCGGAACTTCTCGAAGTTCCACTTCGGAATCTTGGCGACGACGTAGTCGATGGTCGGCTCGAAGCTGGCGGGCGTCTTCCTGGTGATGTCGTTCGCGATCTCGTCGAGCGTGTAGCCGACCGCGAGCTTGGCCGCGATCTTGGCGATGGGGAAGCCCGTGGCCTTGGACGCCAGCGCCGACGAGCGCGAGACGCGCGGGTTCATCTCGATGACGCGCACGTCGCCGTTCTCGGGGCTGACGGCGAACTGTATGTTCGAGCCGCCGGTCTCCACGCCGACCTTGCGTATGACCCGAATCGCCATGTCGCGCAAGGCCTGATACTCGACGTCGGTCAGGGTCTGCGCCGGCGCGACCGTGATGGAGTCGCCGGTGTGGACGCCCATCGGGTCGAAGTTCTCGATCGAGCAGATGATGACCACGTTGTCACTGATGTCGCGCATCACCTCCAGCTCGAACTCTTTCCAGCCGAGTATCGACTCCTCGATGAGCACCTGGCTGACGGGCGAGGCGGCTAAGCCCCCGCGGACTATCTCCTCGAACTCTTCGGGGTTGTAGGCGGTGCCGCCGCCCGTTCCGCCGAGCGTGAAGCTCGGGCGGATGATGGCGGGGTAGCCCGTCTCCTCGACGATGCTTTCCGCCTCGGCCCACGAGTGCGCGAAGCCGCCGCGCGGCATCGGCAAGCCCTCCTCCTCCATCGCGCGCTTGAAGAGCTCGCGGTCTTCGGCGACGCTGATGGCCTCGCGCTTGGCGCCGATCATCTCGACGCCGCACTCACTGAGTACGCCCGCGTCGTCGAGCGCCATCGCGAGGTTGAGCGCGGTCTGCCCGCCCACGGTCGGCAGCAGCGCGTCGGGGCGCTCGCGCCGGATGATGGCCGAGACCGACTCGACCGTGAGCGGCTCGACGTAGGTGCGGTCGGCGGTCTCGGGGTCGGTCATGATGGTCGCGGGGTTGGAGTTGACGAGCACGACCTCGAAGCCCTCGGCGCGCAGCGCCTTGCACGCCTGCGTCCCGGAGTAGTCGAACTCGCACCCCTGCCCGATGACGATGGGGCCCGAGCCGATGATTAAAATCTTGCTGATGTCTGTGCGTCTGGGCATCTGACTGTGGGCTGCCGGACTCCGGCGGAAGTTCCTTCCTGCGCGCGTAAATTCGTGGCATTATACACGCCCGCCGACCCGCCACGAACCCGCCGGACGAGAGCCGACACACTCGCCGAAACGTTTGAAAACCGCGAGCAGTCGGCGTACTTTAAGAGCGCCGTGGAAAGGAACACCGTCATGGCCGCGAACCCCGAGCGTCGCTACACGCTGGAAGAGTATCTGGAGCTGGACAGAACCTCCGAAGAGCGTTTGGAGTTCTGGGACGGCGAAGTCTTCTGCATGAGCGGCGTCAGCGAAGAGCACGCCGAGATTGAAACAAACCTGCTGGCATTCTTGAAGCCGCTGCTGCGGGGGCGCGGCTGCCGCATCTTCCCTGCCAACGTGCGAGTCAAGGTGCCGACAGCCCCGCCCTATCGCTACCCGGACGTTTCGGCGTTGTGCGGCGAGGCACGGTTTGAAGAGATTGGCGGGGTTGACGCACTGACCAACCCGCAGCTTATTGTAGAAGTCCTTTCCCCTTCGACCGAAGCCTACGACCGCGGCGAGAAGTTCACACACTACAAGTCCATCCCGGCGCTGCGCGAGTACCTGCTCGTCGCGCAGCACCGGCCGCACGTCACGCGCCTCTACAAGCAGGACGACGGGAAGTGGATTCACACCGAGGCGAGCGAGCTGACGGCGATTCTCACGCTCGACTCGCTCGGCTGCGACCTGCCGCTGAGCGAAATCTATCAGGGTGTTAGCTTCGACCCTCCGGCAACTGTTTAAAGGCCGAATTCATCTATCTTCCGGCCTAAAACCCTACCCGACTCACGACCCGGAGGAGACGTTCTTGAAGCAGCCCCGTCTTTTTATCCTCGCCGCCCTACTGCTCTTCGCGCAGGCCGCCGCGGCACAGGCGCCGCGCAGGGCCGAAGATTTCTACAATCGCGGCCTCCAGCGTCAGGCCGCCGGCGACCTCGACGGCGCGCTGGCCGACTACGAGGAGGCGCTCAAGCGCGACCCGCGGATGCACGACGCCTACAACAACCGCGCCAACGTGCGGCTCCAGAAGGGCGACACGGCGGGCGCCTTCGCCGACTACGCCAAAGTTATCGAGCTCAACCCGGCAGACTTCATGGGCTACTACAACCGCGGCGTCGCGCACCTCAACGCGGGCAGCTACGACCCGGCCGTCGCGGACTTCGACGCCGCCATCCGACTCAACCCGAAGCTCTCGATGCTCTACAACAACCGCGGCAACGCCAGGCAGGCGAAGGGCGATCTGGAAGGGGCGCTCGCCGACTACAACAAGGCGGTCGAGCTGGCGCCGCAGTCCTCGATGGCCTTCTACAACCGCGGGACGCTGCGCCAGCAGGGGGGCGAGTTGGACGCGGCGCTCGCGGACTTCGACCGCGCGCTCGAAATCTCGCCGCGGTTCGCGCAGGGGTACAACAACCGCGGCGTCGTGCGCCGCAAGAAGGGCGACCCGCGCGCCGCGCTGGCGGATTTCGACAGGGCCGTGGAGCTTGCGCCGGACGACGCAGAGGTGCGCTTTAACCGCGGCATCACGCACCAGGCGCTCGGCGACGCGGAGAGCGCGGTCGCCGACTTCGAGCGCGTCATCGCGCTGAACCCGCAGGCGTCGGAAGCCTACACGCAGCGCGGCGTGCTGCGCCTGGGGAAGAAGGACGCGGCGGGCGCGCTCGCCGACTTCGATCTCGCCATCCGGCTCAACCCCGCCGACGCCATCGCGCTCTCCAACCGCGGCCTGCTGCGCCTGCAACGGGGCGACCTCAAGGCGGCCGAGCAGGACATCAACATGGCGATTAGAATCGACCCGAGCCTGAAGGCGTCCTTCGAGAAGTACCTGCAAGAGATGAAGCGGCGGAAGTGAGCCCCGCCCGCGCGACGCGGGAACAACCTCAAAGCTAAAGGCCGCGCCAGCTCAGCGCGGCCTTCCCTTTTTAGAAGAGCTTTGAAGAACCGGGCGCGGGGGCTTTAGACCTTGCCGCCGTCGAGCTGCTTGCGGTAATCGTCGCCGTCGAGCTCGACGGTGCGGCACATCTCGTAGAGGCGGGAGCGGAGGCGGACGCCGACGCGGTCTTCGAGCGTCTCCTCGGCGGGGTTGCGGCGGGCGTCCATGTAGTTGGTGGTGAAGATGGTCAGCCGCTTGTCGTTGTAGCGCTTGCCGATGATGTTCATCATCGTGTCGCGCACCCAGTCGGTCGGCTTCGACGCGCCCAGCTCGTCCAAAACCAGCACCTCGGCCTGGTAGACCGGCGCCAGCACGCTCATCTCCGAGGTGTTCGAGACCTTGTTGTAGGAGTCCTGTATCTCTTTCAGGAGCGCGCCGAACTCGTAGAACAGACACGGCACGCCCTTCTCCATCAGCCCTTGCAGGATGGCGACCGCGAGGTGCGTCTTCCCGACGCCGACCGGGCCCATCAGCAACAGGCCGCGCTCCACGACCGGGTACTCGCGCACCAGCCGGAAGGCGTAGTTGAACGCCTTGAGCTGCGAGCCGTTGTTGGGCGCCGGGTAGAAGTTCTGGAGCGTGCAGGCTTCGCGGCGCGGCGGCGCGGCCTCGCGGTAGCGGCGGTGCCGAAGCAGCGCTGGCAGACCGCCGGAGCCTCGACCCTCCTCCTGCGCGCGGGCTTCTCCTCGGATTGAGGGTAAGAGTCGTCCGCCTCCGCCTCCCTGTTAGGGACGGGGAAGAGTGGGAAGTTCTTTTTGCGGTTGTCCGAGGGCATTCGGGGAGCCGGAATTCTCTCTCTACTTTTCAGACCGCGCGGGGGGCGAAGTCTTGCGCTCGCGTGCCGGAGCGACGACCGGGCAAAAAAAATTTGCGCTCCCGGCCGAGGGCGAGCGGATTATAGCATCGCGCGGAGGGATTGCAAGACGGTCTTTAGCGTTTGAGAATTTCCACAGTGTGGAAAATCGTTCGCGCCCTCAAGCGGCTGCCGCCGCGCGGCCGGCGCGGCGTGGGCCGTCAGGAGGAGCGAGAGGGCGAACGCCGCCCGAGGGGTTTTCGTCTTCATCTTCCCTCTAAGCCCGCGCGACCCGCGGGCGGCAAGCACTTCAGTAAGTCTTGATGGGCGGCGGCGTCAGATGCGACACCAGTTCGAGCAGGCCGACGACGGCGGCGACGGCGACGAGGACGAGGAGAATGACGTGCGAGCGCCGCAGCACGAAGCGGCGACAGGTTCGACACTTGAGGCCGCCCATCCGGAGTGGCCTGGCGCAGTAGGGACATTTTGCCATCGTAAACAAGGGCGGCGAGGGCCGGGAGCCAACATGCCACGAGTCCGCCCGCCTTTCAAGTCCGGCGGGGCGCGGGGCCGAGGTTTATTCAAACGCGGCTGCGGGAATTGTTATGATGCACACACACACGGCTTCGACGTCGAGGACGACGACGAGCGCCCGCGCGAGATCGTCAGGCGGACTGTCGAGTTCATCAGGGCGCACGGCTAGCCGCGCGGCGCGCTCGCTGTTATATTTGACCAAACGGCGATGAGTATCCTGCAAGGTCTTCTGAACAAGTTCGGGATGGGGGAGGCGCGCGGCCGCCGCCCCGTGCGGGTCTTCCTGCTGGACGACGACACGCTGCGGCACGAGTGGTTCGCCAAACAGTTCAAGAGCGACCGCCTCGACGTGGCCGTCGACCCCGAGCGCGCCGTCGAGCTGCTCTCGTCGAACTACTACGACGTCATCTTCCTCGACCACGACCTGCTGCCAGAGCACTACTACGCCGAGGAGTTCGACGACGAGCGCAGCGGCTACGCGGTCGCGCGCTGGCTCGCCGAGAGCCCGTCGAAGCTCGCCGCCGCCACCATCATCGTCCACACGCGCAACGCCGACGGCGCGCTCCGCATGGTCGAGCTGCTGCGCCGCACCGGCCGCCAGGCCGTCCACGTCCCCTTCCACATGCTCGCCCCCAAGATCAAAGAACTCCGCCGGGGCTAAGGCCGATGAAAAAGTCACTCCACACGTCGCTGCTCGCGCTGTGCCTCGCGCTCTGCTGCGGCGCGCCCGCGCGCGCGCAGACCGGCGCCGGCCGGCCTTACGACGAGCAGGCGCGGGCGCTGCTCGCGAGCCCCGAAGTCCGCGCCGCCTTCGCGCACGTCGAGCGCCACCGCGACGCCATCCTCAAAGAATGGATAGCCATCACCGAGGTCAACGCGCCCTCTGGCAAAGAAGGCGCGCGCGCCGACCTCATCGAGCGGCTGCTGCAAAGCTACAAGTCTCTGGAGGTGCGGCGCGACGGCGCCGGCAACGTCGTCGCCACGCGGCGCGGCACGGGGGGCGGCCCCCGCGTCGTCATCGACGCGCACATGGACACGGTCTTTCAGGACGGCTTGAAGATCAAGGCCGAGGTGCGCGACGGCCGCGTCTACGCGCCCGGCGTCGGCGACGACACGCGCAACGTCGAGGCGATGCTCGCCACCGCCCGCGCGCTCGACGCGGCGGGCGTGAAGACGAAGGGCGACCTCGTCTTCCTCTTCACCGTCGAGGAGGAGACGAGCTTCCGCGGCGTCGAGGAGTTCGTCAAAGAGAACAAGGGGCGCATCGACCACTACATCGCGCTCGACGGCGGCTACGAGGGCTTCACCTACGGCGGCATCGGCATCAACTGGTACAAGCATCACTTCATCGGCCCCGGCGGCCACACGCGCTCGCAGACCCCGCCCTACTCCGCGACGCTCCCCGCGGCGCGCGCCATCGAGCGTATCTACCGGCTCCAGCTCCCGCGCGACGTGCCGGCCAACTTGAACATCGGGATGCTCGGCGGCGCGGACGTGGTCAACGCCAAGGCCGCCGACGCCTGGTTCACGGTGGATTTGCGCTCGACGAGCAACGAGGTCATCGCCGACCTCGAGAAGAAGATCGCGGCAATCGTGAAGGAGGAGGCCGAGCGCGAGCGCATGACCGTGAGGACGGAGCTGCTCTCCTCGACGCCCGCCGCGCAGATTCCGGGGCACCGCGACTCCCGGCTCGTCAAGACGGCCGAGGCCGTCCACTACGCGATGGGCTTCCGGCCGCCGATCACCGTCACCGGCTCGAACAACGGCAACGTCGCGCTGCTCGCGGGCATCTCGGCCATCTCGACCGGCGCCGGCCCCTGCCGCGACGCGCACGCGCTCACCGAGAACTGCGAGATCGAGCCGCTCTACAAGGGCATCCAGAAAGTCCTCGCGCTCGGCGTCGCGATGGCGCAACTTAGCCGCTAGCCGTTTCAGCGGTCTCGCTTATCCGTCGTCCGCCCCAGGCCGACTTTCGAGAGCGCCCACGCGGCGGCCACCACCGCGACCTTGCCGAGGCTGAAGCCCTCTTCGTAGTTCTTGACGCGCGTGACGCGGCCGCGCGCCGGGCGCGTCGTCACCGCCCCCGGGGAAGACGAAGTTGAAGACGAGGCGCGCGAAGCTTCTCGGTTCCCTTCGCCGGTGCCGACGCCGCCGCGCCGCCCCTCGCCGGCCGCGTTGTCCTTGCCGACGCGCTCCTTCCGCCCCGGCGCCTTCTCGCCCTTCTCCTTCGCGCCGGGCGCTCCCTGCTTCGCCACCTCGTTCTCTATCTCCGAGTTCATCTCGCCGCCGACGAGGATGGCCGTACCCGTGAAGTAGAACCAGAGCATCAGGATGATGACCGCGCCGAGCGAGCCGTAGGTCGCGCTGTAAGAGTTGAAGAATTCGAGGTAGGTCTTGAAGGCGAAAGAGATGAGCAGCCAGAGCGCGACGCCGACGACCGCGCCGGGCGTGATCCAGACCCAGTGCTGCTGGTGCGCGTCGGGCCCGAAGTAGTAGATGAGCGCGAAGGCCAGCAGCACGAAGACGAGCACGAGCGGCCACTGCACGACCTTCCACGCGGTCGCGAACGCCTCCCCCAGCCCGAACTTCCCGGCCACCGCGTCCGCGAGGTCGTGGCCGTAGAGCACGAGCACCAGCGCGCTCACGATGAGCAGCGTCAGCGCCAGCGTCAGCCCGACGGCCGTCAGGCGCACCTTCCACCACGGCCTCGTCTCCTTCAGGTCGTAGGCCGCGTTCAGAGACTCGCTGATGGCGCCCATCCCGTTCGACGCCGCCCACAGCGTCGCCAGGATGCCGAACGAGAGCTTGCCGCCGCCGCTCGACTGCGTCACGTCGGTCACGGTCTTGGAGATGAGCTGCGAGGCGTCGCCCGGCAGCACCGCGGCCAGCGAGTTGAAGAGACCCTGACGGAGCTGGCTGTCCTCGCCCGCCATGTAACCCAAAAGTGAGGTCAGGAAGAGCAGCGCCGGGAAGAGCGCGAGCAGGAAGTAGTAGGAGAGCTGCGCCGCGCGCCCCAGCACGTCGTCGTCCATCACCTCCGCGTAGACGCGCTTGCCCAGCTCCGCCCAGCTCAGCCCCCCGAGCGTCATCGACTTGAACATTCTCCCGTCCTCCCTTCCGGTGGCGCACAGTTTCGACGCGGCGGAAGGCGAAAGCATCACGATTTCTTCAAGAGTTGTCTACGGGGTGACCACTCCGGCTCGGCGACGCGGGGCGCCCCCGGCTGATCCCTTTCGCCGCCGCCCTCCGCGTATACAGCCGGGGGAATGTTTCGCGCCGCGGCGCGTGAGGTCGTCGCGGCCTCCGCCGAGAGGAGGTTTATGATGTCAGTCCGTCCCAGGCACGTGTCGTTCGCCGTCTTCGGCCTTCTGACGCTCTTCGTCTTCTACGTCTACGAGACGCCGTTTCTCGACCCGAACTCGCCCGTCTGGCAGCGCGTCGAGCCGGTGAAGTGGCTGCTGCTGCCGCACGCGGCGGCCGGGGCGGTCGCCCTCCTGCTCGCGCCGTTCCAGTTCTCCGCCAGGCTGCGCCGGCGCAGCCCGCACGCGCACCGCGTGCTGGGCCGGCTCTACGTGGCCGGCGCGGTCATCTCCGCGCCGCTCGCGATTCCCGTGGCGGTTATTTTGGGGCCGCCCTCGCTGGTGATGGCCGCCGTCATACAGTCCTCCGGCTGGGTCTTGACCACGGCCATTGCCGTCTACTGCGTCCGCGCGGGCGACATACGGCAGCACCAGGAGTGGATGACGCGCAGCTACCCCTTCGCGATGGTCTTCGTCCTGGCCCGCGCCGTAATGGCCATCCCGGCGGTGAAGGAGCTGGGCGAGGTCGGCGTCGTCTCGGTAGTCTGGAGCTTCGTCGCGGCGGCCTGCTTCGTCCCGTCGCTCCTCCTCGGCTGGCGTGACGTGTCGAGGCGCGCGGCGGCGCGCCGGGCCGCCCGGCCCTCGGGGCGAAGACGGTCGGCGCCGCGGCTTGAGCGGGAAGGGCTATTTGACGAGGGTGCCGGTGCGCGCCCACCGCGTGTTGTAGACGAAGTCGGAGGCGACGTTGAGCGGGAACACCGCGGAGCTGCGCGGGGCGCTCTCGTCGTAGGACCAGTAGATGAACATCGCGCGGCCGATGATGGCGCGGCGCGGGACGTAGCCCCAGAAGCGGCTGTCGAGGCTGTTGTCGCGGTTGTCGCCCATCGCGAAGTAGTGCCCCTCGGGGACGATGAACCTCTCGCCCTCGGCCGACCCGCGCCGCGTGCCGAGCAGGCGGTCGGGCCGCCAGAAGACGTTGTACTCGCTCTCCGGCCCCGGCCGGGGCGTGTTCGCGCCGACGAGCGGCGTCCCCTGCTCGTCCTTGAGCGGCGCGCCGCGCTCGTCGCCGTTGAGGAGGTCGCCGTCGTCGTCGCCCGGCGGGTTGACGGCCGCGACCTTGTGCTCGGGCAGCGGCTGGCCGTTGATGTAGACGTCCGTCCCGCGCAGCTCGAGCACGTCGCCCGGCAGGCCGATGACGCGCTTGACGTAGTTGGTCTTGTAGGGCGTGTTGTCGGGGGTCGCGTCGTTCACCTCGGGGTTGTCGCGGAACCTCGGGTCGTCCTGGTACTTGCCCGGGTACTTGAAGACGATGATGTCGCCGCGCCGTATCTCGCGCTGCGGGAGGAACGGGAGGACCGGCCCCGGCGCGAAGATGAACTTGTTGACCAGCAGGTGGTCGCCGATGTGGATCGTGTTCTGCATCGAGCCGGTCGGCACCTTGACCGCCTGCACGACGAAGGTCATGCCGAAGAGCGCCATCACGGCGGTGACGACCAGCGACTCGAAGTACTCGCGCGGCACGCTGTGCGGCCGCACCTGCTTCATGCGCGACTCGGCGCGCCCCGCGGCAGCTCCGCCGCCGTCCCGCCCCGCGGGGCGCGCGCGCACGCCCCCGGCTTCCGCGGGCGGATCGGCCAACCCCGCTCCCCTCGGCTCATTACTCATAT
Source organism: Acidobacteriota bacterium (assembly GCA_020200135.1). GTDB lineage: Bacteria > Acidobacteriota > Blastocatellia > Pyrinomonadales > Pyrinomonadaceae > QHXN01. The sequence goes on from JAIVJI010000097.1 coordinate 22,236, forward strand.
AGCCTCATCCTAGTTAACCACTCCGAGAATGGTCAAGCCGGGTTCGCCCCGTGCCGCCGTCGGACGCGGGGCGGAGAGATTATTTTGTTTCACCGGTGAAATACTGTTTCACCCTCGCGGATTTTGTGCTACAATGCTCGGCATGAAAACGCCGGAGAAAAAGCGGGGCGCCAGGGTCGAGCAGTTCACGCCGGCCGAGCAGCGCTCGGCGCGCGCCGACCGGGTCAAGGTCTTCGAGGCCGAGCCCTACGGCTGGATCGCGCAGTCCCAGTCGGGGGTGGAGCGCGGCTACCACCTCTTCCGCGACCCCGAGACGCGCGCGCTCGCCTGCACCTGCGCCGACTTCATCTTCCGCGGCAACGCCGAGCCCGGCTACGAGTGCAAGCACGTCGCGGCCGTGCTCAAGTTCATCGCGCGGCAGTACCTCCGGTACGAGTACGACCCGCGGCGCCAGATGTCGCGCGTCGCCTGACCTCTCGGGAGTTGATGAGACGATGAGCAGCAAAATGTTCAAGTGCGAAGCCTGCCGCGCGGCGTCCGAGACGCTCCACCTGCGCGACTCGGACGGCAAGTGGGTCTGCGCCCACTGCATCCCGGCGGCCGAGTTGGACGCCTGCGAGGGCTTGCGCGAGCGGCTCGGGCTGCGGCCCGCCGCGCGCGCGCCCCGCCGCAAGGCGGCCTGAAGCGTTCGACCTCGACACCTCACCCCTCAAGCCACGAAGGCGCGAAGCCGCACGGGGCCCGACACCCGACGCTTTGCGCCTTCGTGTTTTTGCCGTAGGCTCGCCGTGTCATGAGCACTTTCGAGACGAAGGAGCAGACTTCGGCGGGCGGGGTCGTCTACAGGCGCCGGGGCGCGAGCTTCGAGGTGGCGCTCATCTCGGTCGGCGGCGAGCGGCGCTGGCAGCTTCCCAAGGGTCTGGTCGGGCGCGGCGAGTCGCCCGTCGAGGCCGCGCTGCGCGAGGTCGAGGAGGAGACGGGGCTCGCGTGCGAGGTCGTCACGGAGCTGGAGCGGGTCGAGTACTGGTACTTCTCGAAGGGCGCGGCGCGGCGCGTGCGCTTCCACAAGTTCGTACACTTCTACCTGATGCGCTACGTCTCGGGCGACGTGTCGGGGCACGACGACGAGGTGAACGAGGCGCGCTGGGTTTCGTTGGAAGATGCGGAAGGGATGCTCGCCTTCAAGGGCGAGCGGAAGGCGCTCGGGGAGGCACGGGAAATGCTCGCGGCGGGCGCCGGGGGTTAAGGCCGGGGCGCCCGTCGGAGAATCTTGTGCCGGGGCTTTAGTGAACGATGCGGCTGGCGCTCAGGCGCTGCCAGAGGACTTCCTCTTCCGGGTAGGCGATGCCGTTCTCGGAGCGCATGGCGAGCGCGGTCTCGACGATGAGCTTCAGGTCCCGGAAGACGCCGTCGCAGTCGACACAGGCGCTCAGGTGGGTCCTGACGAAAATGCTGTCTTGGTCGCCGAGCGAGCCGGCGCTGAAATCGCTGAGCAGTTCGATACTTTTGGCGCAGTCCATTGGCCGTTCCTTTGGGGTGGAGTCTCGTTCCGGCCTCCCGTCTTGGGGCGGGAGATTACTTTGATGCCGCCTGCTCCCGAATTAATTGCCTCAGCTTGAGCCGCGCTTTGTGTAATTGTGATTTCGAGGTGCCCTCGGCGATGCCGAGCATCCCGGAAATCTCGTAGTGCTCGTACCCCTCCACGTCGTGGAGGACGAAGACCGTGCGGTAGCCGGGCGGGAGCTGCTTGAGCGCCTTCTCCAGCGAGATGCGGTCGATGACGGGCATCGTCCCCGGGTTCTCGGTGCCCTTGACGATCTGGACGGGCGTCTCGCCCTCGTCGGTCAGGAGTTCCGAGCGCGTGCTCTTCTTGCGGAAGTGCATCAGCACCTGGTTGACCGTCATGCGGTGGAGCCAGGTCGTAAACGCCGACTCGCCGCGGAACATCCCGACCTTGTTAAAGAGCTGGACGAAGACGTCCTGCGTCATGTCCTCGGCCTCGGTGGGGTTGCTCATCATGCGCAGCGTGAGCGCGTAGACGCGCCGGTAGTGGCGGCGGTACAACTCCTCGAACGCCTTCCCGTCGCCCGCGGCGGCCTTCTGGGCCAGCTCGAAATCGGAATCCTGCGGTCTGTCTACCTCTGCTACAGTCACTTCTTATTCATTCCTTATTAAAATTTCCTCGATTATCCATCAATTTTCCTCAAATGGGAAACAGACGCGCCGGGAGAGCGTCGCCTCACTGCGCCAGCGTGTCCCAGCGCCCCAGGGCGCGGAGCTTGCGGTAGCGGCGCTCCAGCCGGTCCTCGGGCGCGAGCGCGGCCGCACTCTGGAGCGCCTCGCCGAGCGCCACATCGAGCAGGCGCGCCGACCCGTCGTGGTCGAGCTGCGCGCCGCCCTCGGGCTCGGGGACGACGACGTCGACGATGCCGGCGGCGCTCAGCTCGGGCGCGGTCAGGCGCAGGTACTCGGCGGCGCGCGGCGCCTGCGCCGAGTCCTTGAAGAGGATGGCGGCGCAGCCCTCGGGCGTGATGACCGAGTAGACGGCGTTCTCAAGCATCAGCACGCGGTCGGCGACCCCGATGGCGAGCGCGCCGCCCGAGCCGCCCTCGCCGATGACGACGGCGACGACCGGGACGTTCAGGCGCGACATCTCGAAGAGGTTGCGCGCGATGGCCTCGGCCTGCCCGCGCTCCTCGGCGTCGATGCCGGGGTAGGCGCCCTGCGTGTCGATGAAGGTGAGGACGGGGCGGCCGAACTTCTCGGCGAGCTGCATCACGCGGAGCGCCTTGCGGTAGCCCTCGGGCTTGGTCATGCCGAAGTTGCGGTAGCGGCGCTGCTTGGCGTCGCGCCCCTTCTGCTGGCCGACGACGGCGACCGGGGCGCCGTGGTAGCGCGCGAACCCGCAGACGATGGCCGGGTCTTCGGCGTAGCGGCGGTCGCCCTTGACCTCGACGAAGTCCTCGAAGAGCCTCTCGACGAAGTCGAGCGTGTAGGGGCGTTCGAGGTGTCGCGCCAGCTTCACGCGCTCGAACGCCGACATGGAGTCGATCATGTGTTCCGTTCCGCCGAAAAGATTCTGGGGATGTTTAAGACGCCAGGGAAGGATGTACGTTTATCACTCCCCCGTCAAGCCCGCGCAAAAGGTTAAGAGGCTTGCCCCGATTCCCCTTCCGTCGAAGAGGGGAGACCGGGCAAGCCTCTCGTGTTCGTTTAAGTTCAGGCCGAACTACTGCAAGCTGTCGGTGAACGCCTTGAGCAGGCGCGCGCGCGACGGGTGGCGGAGCTTTCTGAGCGCCTTGGCCTCTATCTGGCGGATGCGCTCGCGCGTCACGTCGAAGTTCTTGCCGACCTCTTCGAGCGTGTGCTCCTCGCCCGCGGGCCCCAGCCCGTAGCGGAGCTTGATGACGACCTCCTCGCGCGGGCTCAAGGTCGCCAGCACCGCGTCCGTCACCTGCCGCAAGTTAGTCGTGACGACCGAGTCCGCAGGGCTCACACGCGACTTGTCCTCGATGAAGTCGCCGAGGTGCGAGTCCTCCTCCTCGCCGATGGGCGTCTCCAGAGAGATGGGCTGCTGCGCCAGCTTGAAGACGCTGCGCACCTTCGGCACCGGCATGTCCACCTTCGCCGCGATCTCCTCGGTCGTCGGCTCGCGCCCCAGCTCCTGGACGAGCGCGCGGCTGGTGCGGATGAGCTTGTTGATGGTCTCGATCATGTGGACGGGGATGCGGATCGTGCGCGCCTGGTCGGCGATGGCGCGCGTCACCGCCTGCCGGATCCACCACGTCGCGTAGGTCGAGAACTTGTAGCCCCGGCGCCACTCGAACTTGTCCACCGCCTTCATCAAGCCGATGTTCCCCTCCTGGATCAGGTCGAGGAACTGGAGCCCGGTGCGCCGACGCGATGGCCTCGATCAGGCGCAGCCGCGCCGACTCCTTCAGGTTGAGGTTCTTGATCTCCTGCGAGATTTCCAGGCGCGTGCGCGCCACCTTGCGCTTGAGACGGAGGAGCTTCTTGGTCGGCTTGCCGCGCGTCAGCTTCTGCTCGGCGGCGAGCTTCTCCCACTCCTTCAAGCCCTCTTTGAAGTGCTTGCGGATGTTCTCGACGCCTTCGAGCGTCCACTGGAGGTACTCGTCCGCCTTGTCCTCGGCCTCGGACACGTCGGCCTGGTCGGAGAAGTTGACGATGTCGCGGATGCTCAGGCGGCCGGAGTGTAACTCGTCGCCGATGCGGATGAGTTCCTTGACCGCGATGGGCGAGCGCGAGATGGCCTTGTGCGTCTTGATCTGGCCGCGCTCGATGCGCTGCGAGATGGAGACTTCCTGCTCGCGCGTCAAAAGCGGCACGGTGCCCATCTGGCGCAGGTAGACGCGGACGGGGTCGGCCGACTTCTCGTCCTCGCCCGCCGAGAGGTCGAGGTCGTCGACCTCGTCGAGCGTCCCCTCCTCTTCGACGTCGGTCGCGAGCGAGGCGACCTCGGAGATCAACTCCTCATCCGACTCGACGGCCCCGATGGTCGCCGCTTCGAGCTTCTGGAGGACGTCGTCAATGTCGCGGTCCGAGACCGGGTCGCCGGAGACGACCTCGCCGTAGCCTTCGTAGAACTTTTCGCCGCCCGTTTCCAACAGATCAAGCCCCTGCTTCTTCATCTTCTCGCTCAAATCGTCGCCCCCCGTCCAGACGCTTTAGCCGCGGAAAGCGTCTCATACGTGGCTTCGGACATTTATGTTTCTCGCGCGCCGCCCGAGCCGCCCCACCCCGTACAGGACTAACCCTTTGATACGGGTGACATTAGATGCTGACCGCAGTTTGCCAGTTGTACTCACGCCGCCGCCGCTCTGGCGACTCAAAAAGGGAGGTTCAAACCGCGGACACGCCCCTCAGATGCATTGGACCTCATGCCGGTTGTGAGCCCACGCGAAGACCGAAGCGCCTAACCGAAGAAATAGCAAAAGTGGCGTGTATCGTTGTTTTCCCTGAAGACGCGGTTTTCCGAAGAAACGCGATTTTCCCTGAAAAATGTGGAGTTTGTAAGTCTCCGATGCTGGCCTGGGCTCTGCTGATCATCTTCTTCTGGGCGGTCGTGCCCGGCCTCATCACGGGCTGGATGCTCGGCGAGCGCGGGCGGAGCTTTCTGCCGGGGCTGCTGCTCGGCGCCGTGTGCGGCCCCCTCGGGATACTCGGGACGCTCGTCTTTATCTACGTCTCCGACCGCAGGCGCGCACGCGACCGACAGCACGTGCGCGGCCGCGCCGTCCGCGTCTTTTATGAGATTCCGGTGGTCGGGCGTCTCCACGTCTCGACCGTCTGGGCGCTGGCCGGGCTGGCGACCTTCCTCTGCCTCTGGATGGTCGGCGGCATCTCGTACGAGTTCTACAGGGCCGAGCTGAGCCCGGCCGCCGAGTCCGGACAGGTGGGGCGCGTCGCGGCAGAGTCTTCGAGGCCGAAGGCGCTCGTCGAGCCCGAGCAAGGCGCCGCGCGGCAGTCGGCCGACGCGCGTCTGAACGCGCAGGCGCAGTCGAACACGTCCGCGCAGACGCGCTCGGCGCTGGTCGGCAGCCTCTCGAACCAGCCGGGACAGGTGCCGGGGGGAGCGCGCGCCGACAACCTTTCGACGGGCTGGCCGCCGCCGCAAGTCCCGCCGACCGGCCCCACGCCGGCCACCACGGCGCAGCAGGCGACGGGCACTTCCGGCCCGGCCGTCGCGCCCGCGACCGCCGGCGCCCCGCCCGCCGCCCCGCCCGCGAAGTCGCCCGGTCAGGCGCGCGCCGAGGCGGTCGCCGAGGTGACGCGCGTCCTCGCGTCGAGGGGGCACAGGGTTCACGCCGCGCTGAGCGGCGACTCTCAGACGGCGACGCTCTCGCTCACGGGCGCGACGCTGACGCGCGGGGCCGGCAACCAGATACTCGGCAACGGGCGTCTGCGCGGCGCGCTCAAGGCCGTGGGCGTCCGCATCGTCGTCGTGCTCAACGGCGAGGAGAGCTGGACGTACATCCTCTAGCCCGCCGCGTACGAACTCACCGCCCCTTCCCGCAAGAATTTTGACGCGTCCGTCAGAGTTGTATTCCTCCCGCGTCGCCCCACCGCCGATATGGTTTAGCGTCATCAACCATTTCGTTACCCGTGGGGTCGGCCGTCAAAACCTTTCTTCCCCGGCCCTGTCGAAAACAACCGAAAACTCCCGCGCGTTTCCCGGACGCCGGGGCCGCGCCGTTGGCACGCCGCTTGTTTAGCTTTATGGCGTCTCGGAAACGAGGCTGGTTACGGTGCCGATGTGCCGGCAACCACAAAGTCGGGGCCCGGCTGCGAAGGGGAGAGCGCAGCCGGGCCTCAGCTTTTTTTGGCAGCGCGCGGGGGTTGGGTCTTTCCGAGCGGGTGGGGGATAATGCACGGCATGAGTGAAGAGGCGCCCGAAAAAAACGAGACCGGCCAGACCGTCCTGGTCGTTGACGACATGAGCGACAACATCATCCTGATCAGCCTCTCACTACAGGACATGGGTTACCGCGTCGTCACGGCGACCAACGGCGCGGACGCCTTCAACGTGGCGAAGCTGGCGCGCCCCGACCTCATCCTGATGGACATCGCCATGCCGCAGCAGGACGGACTCGCCGCCACGCGCCGCATCCGCGAGGAGGCCGAGTTTAAGGACGTGCCCGTCGTCGCGCTCACGGCCTTCGACACCGACGGCTTCCGCCAGGCGGCCTTCGACGCCGGCTTCAACGGCTACCTGACCAAGCCCATCGACTTCGACCGCCTGCGCAACCTGATAGCCAAGCTCCTCGCGCGCGACAAGGGGAACACGACGCGTCTCTAAGCCGAGACGACCGCCGCCCCGCCCGCACGCACGCCTCTCGCGCAAGCCTCGCACGCGCCCTCCCTTCCCTGACTTAACGCCGATAACCCTCTTGACTTTCCGACCCCGCGGGTTAGAGTCTGTCCCGCACATTTCGACAAGCGATTTTAAACGGGGCGTCGGGACGTGGGGCGCGTGTAACGCTGCGACGCGCGCGCGCGGCACCCGCGGAGGAGGTCAGATGAAGAGAGGTCACTACCTTTTAACGGCCGCACTGTCGTTGATGGCGGGGTTCGCCGGGCACGCCGTCAGCGGCGGGCTGGCGGCGCCGCGCCCGGCGGAGGCGCGCGCGCCGAGGGCTTCGGAGTGGGAATATTGCGCGGTGGTGAAGGCGCAGACGGGCGACCCGCGCCGGCAGATTTACTGGATTAACTATTTCAGGGCCGAGGGTGTGAGGAGCGAGCCGGTCGAGGCGGGCCTCGGCGGCAACTCCTTCGGGAAGGCCGTCGCGCGGCTCGGCGAAGAGGGCTGGGAGATGGTCGGTGAAGGCCCGCTCGAAGTCTTACCCGTCGTCCGCCCCGGCCCGACCACCGGCGTGCCCACCGCCATCTTCTTCAAGCGCCGGCCGAATTGAAGAAGGCCCGCCGCCTGCGGCGGAAGCCAAAGGGCAAAAGGCAAAAGTGGAAGACGAGGGCCGCGCCGTCGGGCCGTCTTCACCTTTGCCTTTTGCCCTTTGGCTTTTGCCTTAGCTACTTCTTCCCGCCCTGAGAGCCGGGGGGCTGTAGCTCGTCCTCGACGCCGGCGGCCTTTTCATCAATCTTCTCGACGCCGCCTTTGATCGCGCCGACTAGTGCGCCCACGCCCGCGCCGACGAGGATGTCGCCCGCGACATCTCTGGCCTGGGTGAAGAGCGACTTACCGCCGCCCTTCTTCGAGCCGCCTTTCTTAGCGCCGCCCTTTTTGGCGCCGCCCTTCTTAGCTCCACCTTTCTTGCTGCCGCCTTTGGACGCGCCGCCCTTCTTCGAGCCGCCGCCTTTTTTGGCTCCGCCCTTAGCGCCGCCGCCCTTGGCGCCGCCCTTCTTCGCGCCGCCCTTCTTCGCGCCGCCCTTCTTCGCGCCGCCGGCCTTCTTCGCGCCGCCCTTGCCGCCGGCCGACTTCTTCGCGCCGCCTTTGGCCCCGCCTTTGGCGCCGCCCTTCTTAGACGACTTCTTCGAGGACTTCTTTGAAGCCATTTCCCTTTTCTCCTCTGTCAACCGATGGATTGAAAACCTCGTGTCACAACGTAGCAAATGACGGCGCGGCTGTCATCAACTTTTCGCTCGCGCGCCGCGCAAAAAATCCGCCGCCGCGTGGCGGGTCGTAAATCAGACACGCGGCGCGCGGATTTTGTTGACTCGCCGCGCCGACGTGTAAAGAATAGGGCGCCGCCGGCGCGCGGCCGTGCGCGCCGCTACGCCTTGAGTCTTCGCCGAACACTTCCCTTCCGAGGCGGCGTGAGCGAAAAAGAGTTCCACTACCGCTGGGAGTACGACCTGCGCGCGGACCCGCGCGCCCTGTGGCCGCTCGTCTCCGACACCAACCGCTTCAACCGCGACGCGGGGCTGCCGGACGTGGCGCGCCGGGCCGCCGACGCGGAACCGGGGCGCGCGCCACAGCGCAGGCTCCGCCTGTCGAAGCTCGGCGTCGGCGTCGAGTGGGACGAGGAGCCCTTCGAGTGGGTGCGCCCCTTCCGCTTCGGCGTCGTGCGCCGCTACCGCACGGGGCCGGTCGCGGAGGCGCGCGTCTCGGCCGAGCTGACGGAGCGCGTGGGCGGCGGAACGCGCCTCGTCTACGACGTGACGGCGCGGCCGCGCGGCGCGCTCGGCCGCGCGGTCATCCCCGTGCAGGTCGGGCGTGTCAGCGCGCGCAAGTTCGCGGAGGTCTTCCGGCGCTATGACGCGCTCGCGCTCGAAGGCGCGGCGGCGGGCGGCGACGCGGGCGCGGTCGCTTCGCCGCTCGGCGCGTCCGAGCGCGCGTTGCTCGAAGCGCTCAGCGGCAGGCTCGTCGCGGGCGGCGAAGACGCCGAGCTGGTCGCGCGACTCCGCGAGACGATAGCGCGTGGTGACGACCTCACGCTCTCGCGGATGCGCCCCTACGCGCTCGCCGACGCTTGGGGCGCGACGCGACGCGACGTGCTCGAACTCTTCCTCAGGGCGACGCGGGCCGGGCTGCTCGACCTTCGCTGGGAGCTTCTGTGCCCGCTCTGTCGCGGCCCGCAGCAGACGGCCGAGACCTTGAGCGACGTGCGCGCCGGCCAACACTGCGACTCCTGCATGATCGACTTCGAGGTGGACTTCGACCGCTCGGTCGAGGTCGTCTTCCGCCCGAACGCTTCCGTCCGGGCCGTCGAGGCGCGCGAGTTCTGCGTCGGCGGGCCGCAGGTCACGCCGCACGTCGTCGTCCAACAACTCGTGCCCGCCGGCGAGAGCCGCACCGTCCGCCCGCAGCTCGAAGAGGGGCGCCACCGCTTCCGCACGCACGCGCACGCGGAGGGCGTGTCCTTCCTCGTCTCGCGCGAAGGCGGCGACACGCTGACGCTGCGCGCCGAAGGCGGCGGCCTCGGCGTCGGGGAGCAGCGCGCCTCGACGCGCCCCGCCGTGACGCTCTTCAACGACACCGATGGCGAGCAGCTCTTCGTCGTCGAGCGCGCGGCCTGGGGCGGTCAGGCCGCGACCGCCGCCGCGGTCACCGCGCTCCAGCTCTTCCGCGACCTCTTCGCTTCGGAGGCGCTCCGCCCCGGCGACCGCATCAACGTCGGGCAGATGGCCATCCTCTTCACTGACCTGCGTGACTCGACGCGCCTCTACCGCGAGATAGGCGACGCGGTCGCCTTCGGCGCGGTGATGAGCCACTTCGACGTGCTGCGCGAGGAGATAGCGGCCTCGGGCGGCTCCATCGTCAAGACGCTGGGCGACGCGGTGATGGCGGTCTTCCCGCGCCCCGCGCCGGCGCTGCGCGCCATCATCAACGCGCAAGGCAGGCTCGCCGCGCCGCCCGCCGGCGCGCGCCCGCTCACGCTCAAGGCGGGTCTCCACTCGGGCGCGTGCATCGCCGTCACGCTCAACGGGCGGCTCGACTACTTCGGCTCGAACGTCAACATCGCCGCGCGGCTCGAACCGCTCTCGACCGGCGCGGACTGCGTCATCACGGGGGAGGTGCGCCGCGACCCCGAAGTCTCCGCGCTGCTCGGAGACCCGGCTTCCGGCCTCGCGGCCGAGCCTTCGGAGGCGCGGCTCAAGGGCTTCGACGACGAACGCTTTGAACTCTGGCGCGTGAAAAGGACATGAGAGTATGACGACCCCGGCGACCACCCTGCCCCAGGTCACTACCGCGAGCCCGCGACGCCGCAGGCCGTGGCTCGGGCGCGTGCTCAAGTACGGCTCGGCGCTCCTCGTCGCGCTGCTCGCGTGGGTCGCCTTCGACCTCTACGTGCCGCGCCGCACCTCGATGCGCGAGTTCGACGCCGACGAGGTGGCGCGGCTCGAGACGGCGATGTGGCGCTCGTATTACGGGCGTGAGCGCGTGAAACTCTTCAGGCAGTTGTCGGAGCTTTTGCGCACGCAGTACCGGCTCCCCTTCTGGCGCTCGAACGCCGTCGCCTACCGCGCGGCGAAGGCGGCCTTCGTCTTCAAGGACGGGCGCGGCCGCGCCGACTACGAGCGCGCGCTGCCCGACCTCGAAAGCTTCTACAACTCTATCCGCGCGGTCTCCGACACCGACTTCGATGTCGGGCGCGCCGCGCGGCTCGAACTCGAATGGTGGATAGTCCACCGCGAGCGACGCCGGCACGCCCCCGGCGACCTCGAACGCGCGCTCGCCGACCTACAGGCCGAGCTCTACCGCCTCCCCGCCGAACGCCTCTCGGAGCACGCGCGGCTGCGCGCCGAGGCGATGGCCATCCGTGACGCGAAGGCCGACGAGGGCGGCGTCACCGAGGAGGACTGGCGCCGGATTGACGAGCTGCTGCACGGCTCTTGGCGCTCGCTCCACGCGGCGGTCAACTCCGAAAGATAGGGGGCGGGATGCCTGACTTGAAGGGTAAGGTCGCGGTCGTGACCGGCGCGAGCAGGGGCGTCGGGAAGGGCGTGGCGCTCGGGCTGGCCGAAGCCGGGGCGACCGTCTACGCCACGGGGCGCACGGTCTCGGAAGACTGCTTCGCGGACTCCCCAAACGCCGGCGGGCGAATCGCCCCCGCGCGCTGCGACCACACGGACGACGGCGAGACCGAGGCTCTGTTCGGACGCGTGGCACAGGAGCAGGGGCGGCTCGACGTTTTGGTCAACAGCGCGTGGGGCGGTTACGAGCGGATGGTCGAGGGCGGCGAGTTCACCTGGCCGCGCCCGTTCTGGGAGCAGCCCGCGTGGCGCTGGGACGCGATGTTCGCGGCGGGCGTCCGCGCGGCCTACGTCGCGAGCCAGCACGCCGCGCGCGCGATGGTCGCCGCGGGGTCGGGACTCGTCGTCAACATCTCCTTCTGGGCGGCGCGGAAGTACGTCGGCAACGTCGCCTACGGCGCGTCGAAGGCCGCAACCGACAAGCTGACGGCCGACATGGCCTCGGAGCTGCGCGCGCACGGCGTCGCCGCCGTCTCGCTCTACCCCGGACTCGTCAGGACGGAGAAGGTCATGGAGGCCGCGGCCTTCCTCGACCTCAGCAACTCCGAGTCGCCACAGTTCCTCGGCCGGGCGGTCGCCGCGCTCGCCTCCGACCCCGACGTGCTAAACAAATCGGGCCGGGCGCTCGTCGCCGCCGCGCTCGCCGACGAGTACGGCTTCACCGACATCGACGGCAAACGGCCTCGCCCGCTCACGCTCGAAGACGTTTAACTCAGCGCTCGTTTATCCAGACGGGTTTTGAGTTGCAGCCCGTTCCGTCGCTGCGCCAGCGCGGGCAGGACCAGAAGTAGCTGCCGGAGGAGGTGGGGCCGCGTTTGAGGGTGGGCGTGTCGCAGAGCGCGCAGGGCGGGCCCGTTTCGGGCGCGGGGCGCGGCTCTTCGAGCGCGCCTCGCTCGTCGAACCAGCGCGCGCCGCGGCATTCGGGGAAGCGCACGCAGGAGAGGAAGGCGTGCTTGCCCTTCTCCTTCGGCAGCCGCAGACGCATCGCGCCGCCGCACGCCTGACACGCCGTCTGCAAAAGCGCCTTGCGCTGCTTCGCGTTCTTCGGCGTGTCGCTCAGGTAGCCGCACGCCTCGCGCCCCAGAGAGCACGCGAGGAATTTTCCGGCCGCGCCCTCGCGCTCGACCAGGAACCCGGCGCGCTCCTCCTTCCTGCACTTCGGACAGTCGAGCGCGCCTTCGGGTCGCGGCACCTGTCGCGCCGGCGCGGCGGCCGACGAGCCTTCGGCCGGGCGCTCGACCTCCGAGCCGGCGATCTGCCCGACAAGCTCCGTGACCATCCCGCGCACCTCGACCATGAAGGCGTCGAGCTCGTACTCGCGCCGCGCCATCCGCGAGAGCTTATGCTCCCAGCGGCCGGTCAGCTCGGCCGACTTCAGGAGCGGGCTCGGGAGCATCTTGATGAGCGCCGCGCCCTTCGCCGTCGCGACCAGCGCCTTCTTCTCGCGCACGACGTACTCGCGCTTCAGCAGCGTCTCGATGATAGACGCGCGCGTCGCGGGCGTCCCTAAGCCCGCCTCCTTCATCGCCAGCCGCAGCTCCTCGTCCTCGACCTTCTTCCCCGCCGTCTCCATCGCGCCCAGAAGGCTCGACTCCGAGTAGCGCGGCGGCGCCTTCGTCTGCTTCTCCACCGCCTCGGCGTTTAGAACCTCCGCCGGGTCCTTCGCCTTGAGCGGCGGCAACTCGGCCGACTCCTCGTCCTCTTCCTCGCCCGACTTCTTCGCTTCGTCACCCGACCTGCCCCCGCGACCGGGCGGCTCGACCTCGCGCCAGCCGGCCTTCAAGACCACCGTCCCGCGCGTGATGAAGCGCTCGCCCTCGGCCTCGGTGACGACCGTCGTGCGCTCAAGCTCGGCGTCGGGGAAGAAGGCGGCGAGGAAGCGCCGCGCGACGAGGTCGTAAATCCTCTTCTCGTCGGGCGAGAGCGCGGCGGCGTTTATCTTCTGCTTGGTGGGGATGACGGCGTGGTGGTCTGTCACCTTCTTGTCGTCCACGTGGCGGCTCGTGAGCCTGGGCTTGCCGCCCGCGAGAATCTTCTCGATGAAGGGGACGTAGGGGCCCACAGAGGCGGCGCGGACGTGCGCCTCTATCTCCTCGGCCACCGCCTTCGAGAGGTGGCGCGAGGAGGTGCGCGGGTAGGTGACGAACTTCTTCTCGTAGAGCGTCTGCGCCAGCTCCAGCGTCTTCGCCGCCGTGAAGGCGTAGCGGACGTTGGCCGCGCGCTGCAAAGAGGTCAGGTCGTGGAGCAGGGGCGGCTTCTCGCGCGCGGCCTTCTTCTCGACCGACTGGACGACGCCCCGCCTGCCCTCGACTTTGGAGACGACCCGGTCGGCGTCCTCCTTCCTGTCGAAGCGGCTGCCGTCTTTGCCGAACCAGCGCCCGCGGTACTCGCCGTCGGGCGCGCGGAACGTGGCGACGACCTCGAAGTAGTCTTTGGGGACGAACTCGGCTATCTCGCGGTCGCGCTCGACGATGAGCGCGAGCGTGGGCGTCTGGACGCGGCCGAGCGAGAAGACGCCCTGGTGGCCGGCGCGGCGCGCGCGCACCGTCTGGGCGCGCGTGGCGTTGATGCCGACGAGCCAGTCGGCGCGCTGGCGCGCGTGCGCCGAGTCGCGCAGGCCCCCGTACTCCTCGGCGGGCTTCAGGTTCCGAAAGCCTTCGAGGATGGCCTCGCGCGTGAGCGACGAAATCCACAGGCGCTCGACCGGCTTGCGGCAGCCCGCGAGCGCGTAGACGAGGTCGAAGATGAGCTCGCCCTCGCGCCCCGCGTCGGCCGCGTTGACGACAGAGGTCACGTCCCCGCGCCCGAGCAGCGCGCGGATGACGTTGAACTGTTCCTGCGTCCGCTCCGAGGGGTGATACTTAAACTCGTCCGGCAGGATGGGCAGGTCCTCGACCCGCCAACGCTCGAACCTCGGGTCGTACGCCTGCGGGTCGTCGAGCTCGACCAGGTGCCCCACGCACCACGTCACGATGTCCGACTCGCCCGAGATAAAGCCCTCGCCCCGCCGCGTCGCCCCCAGCGCCGCCGCCACGTCCCGCCCCATCGAAGGCTTCTCGGTGACAACCAGTCTCATTTCGCCCCAGCCCCGCGGCTCCCGGCTTTGCGCCCCTCAGTAGTCATCGCTGTTCGCGTAGTAGACCTGTAGGTCTTTCTCGCCGTTGATGAGCCAGCGGCCGGCGGCGCGGATGAGCGTGAGCTGCTGGCGGACGGAGCCCCTGGAGTTCTTGTCGGGCGAGTCGAAATCCCAGGTCTTGTCAAAGACGACCGTGGCGCGCAGCCCCGTCGGGTCGGGCGTGACCCGGACGTTCTCTATCTTCACGTCCATGTCGTCGTAGCGGACGAAGGCGCGCGAGCGCTCGGCGCGGACGATGGTGCCCGCGACGTTCTGCCGCCGGTAAAAGGTCTCAAGCGTGTCGGCGTAGCGGCTCATGTGTGCGTCGAGGTCGCGCCCGCGCGTCGACTCGGCCCAATCTTCGAGGGCGTCTTTGACATCGCGCTCGACGCGCTCGACGTCGGCCCTCGGGGCCGCGCCGTCGTTATCCTCGAAGGCTTTGAGCAGGTCTGCGTTGGCGCGGTCGTTGGTCGTGAGCCTGCGCTCGTCGAAGTCGGGGCGCGGTCGGTACCAGGGGCGCGACTGGAAGTGGACGCGCAGGTCGTCGTCCTGAAACGTGCGGCCGTGGCGCGCGTAGGTCGTGTTCCGCAGACGGTTCAGGTAGGCGGGCGACACGCCCGACAGGTCCGCGGGCGAGAGCAGAGAGCCGCCGAGAATCTTCACCTCGGCGAGCTGCACGGCCTCGGGCAGCGGCGTGGGCGTCGGGCTCGCGTTCGCGTTCGCGTTCGCGTTCGTGTTCGCGTTGGCGCGCGGCGTTGGGCGTGTGTTGACGGTCGTCTTGCCCGCGCCCCGGTTCATGTAGAAAAGCAGCCCCACCACGCCCAGCCCGGCCAGCCCGACGAGCAGCACGGCGAGCAGGCCGACGACATAGCCTTTGCGCGAGCGGCGCGCGGGCGGCGGGTACGCGCCGGGCGGCGGCTGTTGTTGTTGCCGCGGCGCGGGGGCGTGGCGCGGGGGCGGGGTGGCGTGCGTCCCGGCGGCGGCGTGGACGACGGTCTCCTCCTCGCGCGCGGGGTCGGTCGGGGTCGGGGGCGCGGGGTGCGTCGGCGTGACGTGCGCGGGTCTCGCCGTCGCGGGGAAGAAGGGCGCGGGCGGCTGCTGCGAGGCGCCGCCCGCACGAGTCGCGCCGTCCGGCGCCGCCGGGTCGGAGGCGAGCGCGGCCTGTATCTCGCGCGCGAACTCCGTGGCGTCGCGCGGGCGCTCGTCCGGCTCCTTGGCGAGGGCGCGCGTGACCGCCGCGCGCAGCGCGGGCGGCACGTCCACGTCGGCGGGCAGGGGCGGCGGCGGCGCGCTGACGTGCTTGATGACGAGGCTCGTCATGCTCGACGCGGTGAAGGGCGGCGCGCCGGCGAGCATCTCGTGGAGCATCGCGCCGAGCGAGTAGACGTCCGCGCGCGAGTCGAGCGGCTCGCCCTTGCACTGCTCGGGCGACATGTAGAAGAGCGTGCCGACCATCGTGCCGGCCTCCGTGAGCGTCGAGGTCTCGGCGGCCATGTCGCGCAGCTTGGCGATGCCGAAGTCAACCACCTTGACGCTCTCGGCCGGCCGGTCCTCGTCGGCCGGGGTGACGATGATGTTGTCGGGCTTGATGTCGCGGTGGACGATGCCGCGCCGGTGCGCGGCGCCGACGCCCGCGCACACGTCGCGCATCAGCGAGACGGCGCGCCGCGCGTCGAGCCGCCCCTCGCGCCTGAGCAGCTCGCGCAGGGACTCGCCGCGCACCAGCTCCATCACGATGTAGGCGAAGCCGTCGGCGCCGCGCCCCTCGCCGTAGTCGTGGATGGTGACCACCTGCGGGTGGTGCAGCTGCGCGGCGGCGCGCGCCTCGCGCCGGAAGCGCTCGACCAGCTTCTCGTCGCTCGTCAGCCGCTGGTGGAGAATTTTGACGGCGACCTCGTCGCCGATGTGAACCCGGCGCGCGCGGTAGACCGCGCCCATCCCGCCCGTCCCCAGTGGCGAGACGATCTCGTACTTGCCGTCGAGTACGCGCCCCACGAGCGGGTCGGCCGCCGCCGGGTCGCCGCCGCTCGTCGTCACCCCGACCTTACGCCCGGCCGTCTCGACCGACTCGGTCGTCGCGCCGCCGTACGCGGTCTTCGCCCCGCAGCGCGTGCAGAACAGCGCCCCCTCGCGCAGCGGCTCATGACAGTTCGGGCAGTTCATAAAGCTAGTGATGAGTGGTGAGTGCCAGGTGCTAAGAGAAGACGGCGTGCCTCTTCCTCATCACCTGGCGCTCACCACTCATCACTTCGGTTTTCTAGTCCCGTCACGCGGGACTCAAAGGTGCCTTATCAACCCTCGACGGCGTCGAGGACGCTCGTCGCCTTCTTCTCGTAGGCCGCGATGGCGGCGACGTTCTGGCGCTCGACCGCCGTCAGCGCGGCGTCGGTGTAGCGGGGGTTGGGCTTGTACCAGTCGAAGCTCTTGAAGTAGCCCTGGAGCCACCTGTCCTTGAAGACCTTGCCGTGGCGCGCGTAAATCTCGTTGCGCAGCTTGCGCGCGTCTTCGAGGAACATGCCTTCGAGCAGCGCGTTCGTGACGGGCGTCGTGCTCAAGCCCTCTCTGACCTTGCGCTCGTAGGCGACGATGGTCTCGATGTTCTTCTGCTCGGTCTCCGAGAGGGCGGGCTCCGAGTTGTCCTCGCGCGCCTCGTACCAGGGCTGGCTCCAGAAGTACTGCGAGAGCCACTCGGTGCGGAACTGCCGGCCGCGCCGCGCGTAGACTTCGTTGCGGAGCAGCCGCAGCTCGTGGAGGCTGAGGCCCTTCAACATCTCCTCGGTCAGGGGGCGCTTCTCGAAGTGCTCCATGTCGCCGGGCGAGACGGCCGCGCGCCGCTGCTTGCGCTGCGCGGCGTCGATGGCCGCCAGGTTCCCGCGCTCGACCGGCGTGAGCGAGCGCGCGCTGTACGAGGGGTCGGCCTTGTACCAGTAGCGCTCCTCGAAGTACTGCTGGAGCCACGGGTCGTCGTTAAAGCGCTTGCCGCGCACGGCCTCGACCTCGGCGCGCAGGATGCGCCACTCGCCGGCCGAGTGCGTCCCGAGCTTCTCCTCGGTCATCGGCTTCGACTGCCACCAGCGCAGATCGCCCGGCTCGATATAGTCGTGCTTCTCGGCCTCAAGCTCGCGTATCAGGTCGAGGCCGGCGCGCTCGTTCGCGTTCAGGCGAGAGTTGCTGAAGTCGGGGTCGGGCTTGTACCACGCCTGCTCCTTCAGGTAGCCCTGGATGTCGCGGTCGGTGAAGACGCGGCCGTGGCGTCCGAAGACGATGCCGCGCACCTTCTTCAGGTCCCACAGGTCGAGGTCTTCCAACTGCTCGCGCGTGACCTTCTGCTTCGCGAAGTCGAACCGTTCGAGCTTCTCGAAGGCGTTGAGATTCTGACCCGAGGCGCGTACGAGGGCCTCGACCCTGTCAACCACCTCCTTCAGCTTCTTCTCTTCTTCGGCGGTCGGCTTCGCGCCCTGCGCCGGGCACGCGGCGGCCGCGAGCACGACGACCGCGAGCGCGGCCGCCGTGCGTTTGAGTTTTTGGGGTGTGACTGTCATCGGGGGAACGCTCCTTTGATGCGCGTCCTTAAGGTTGACTGAAAACTACTTTTTGCGGGCCGCCGCCCTCGTCGGCGCGACGTAGAGCGCGACGCCGTCGGCGATTGACTCGGCCATCCGGCGCTGCCCCTCCTCGGTCTTGATGAACTCTGCGTCGCCGGGGTCGGAGAGCGTGACCATCTCGATGGTCACGACCGGCACCTCCGAGAAGATCGAGCCGGTCAGCGCCCCGCCCTGCTCGCGGCCGACCTTCGTCTGGTAGTCGGTGCGCACGCCGTTGTCGGTGAGCGCGCCCTTCAAGCCTTCGGACAGCCCGGCGTGGACGGCGCGGGCGGCGCGGCGGCTCTCCTCTATAACGTCGGGGCCGGGGCCGGCCGTTCCGTCCTTCGCGCGCCCGCGCCGGTCGGGGTAGTAGACGGCGAAGCCGCGCTCGGCGCTCGCGTCGCAGTGGAGGCGGAGCATCAGCGCGGCGCGCGCGCGGTTGGCGATGAGCGCGCGGTCCTTGTTCCTGACCAGCTCGCCCTCCGAAGACTTCGTCATCACGACCTCGTAGCCGCGCGCCTCCAGAGCCTCGCGCAGCTTCGCGGCGACGGCCCAGTTGGCGTAGGTCTCGCTCGTCCCGTTCTGGATGTTCTGGCCGGACGCCACCTCCGACGGGTGGCCGGGGTCGATGCAGACGACCGCGCGCGCGCCGGCCGGGGGCGCCTCGGACGGGGCTTCCGGCGCGGCCCCGGCGGCCTTCGAGACTTTCGAGACTTTCTTTGACGGGCGCGGGGACTCCTTCCTGACCTGCGCCGGGGCGTAGGTCAGGAGGAGCAGCAGTATGAGTGCGAGCGGGGTCAGGAGTCTCATCCGGCTTCGGGTCAACGGGCGCTGTTCAAGGGCGTGAATTGATGGTAAAAAAGCGGTCGCGAAATCGGGCCTGAAGACCGGCCCGACGGCGGCCGGGGCCGCGGGCATTATTCGACTCGGCCGGACGCGTTGTCAAACCACACCCCTTCGCAGGCGCCCGCGCCCCGAAGGCGCCGGACCGACAAGACCCTGGGATGTCCAGCCGAACCCCCGACCGCCCCAGGCGTGGGTCGGCGTCGTCCCCTTCAAGATGTGGGGCGTCCGCCCCTACTTCACGCCGCCCGTGCCGGGCCTGAACTCCTTCCTCGAGCTGAACGTCCGCACCTACGTCCAGCACCGGGGCGTCCCCGGCGTCTGGTTCCTCTCCTTAGACATCAACAGCCCCGTCGCGCGCTGGGGCGGCCGGCAGTTCTTCTTCCTCCCCTACCACAGCGCCGAGATGAGCTTGCGGCAGACGGGCGGCTCTATCGACTACGCCTCCGAGCGGCTCGCGGGCGACGCGCCCGACGCCTCGTTCCGCGCCGGGTGGAGCATCGGCGAGAGGCTGCCGCAGGCCGAGCCCGACTCGCTCGACTTCTTCCTCACCGAGCGCTACTGCCTCTACTCGGCCTACAGGGAGCAGCTCTACCGCTGCCGCGTCTTCCACGACCCCTGGCCGCTCAGCTCGGCCGAAGTCTCCGCGCACGACTCGACGATGCTCGAGGCGCTCGGGCTAGTGCCGCCCGCCGACGCCCCGCTCCTCCACTACGCTGAGGAGCTGAAGGTGGACGTCTGGCCGCTCGCGCGCGTCGAGCGCGACACGCGCGACCGCGTCTTCGAGACGGCCACCGCCCCCGAGTCGTTCGGCTGAGGCGGGCGCGCGCCGGCCGGAAGAATTTTCTTGACTCGCCCGCCCCCCTGACCTATTTTCATTAGCGCTTTCCACTCGCTGACAACTCGGGAGCCGGGCGCGCTTTTTTAAACGCCCGCTCAGTCTTTGAAAGCCCCGGCCGGGGCTTCGGGCTTTAAAGAGGCGCGAAGACGCGCCGGCCGCCGCCCTCTCGCCGAAGTCGCGCGCGCCACTTGCGCGGCGTGTGTTCTGAAAAAGCAATTCGCAATCTTCGCTGGTTCTTCGACGGGGACGTTTCTGATGACACGCTCGCAAGAAGGCAACAGGGGTCGCCGCCGCCGTGCTCGCGCGTCCGCCTGCCTCGCGCTCGCGCTCCTCCTGACCGCACAGGCCGCGCCGCTCGGGGCCTACGCCGCCGACGGCGAGTCGGACGCCCCGCCGTCGCGCGCGGAGCAGGCCGAGACGCTTCTGGAGTCGCTCCTGGACTTCTTCTACGCGCCGACGCGACCGCGGCAACAGACGCCGGCCGCCGCGCCCGCGGCGACGCCGACGCCCGCCGCCACACCCGCGCCGACGCCGACGCCGACGCCGGCCGCCGGGACGGACGAGGGCAGGAAGGACGAGTCGAAGCCCTTGCAGTATCCGCTTCTGCCCGGCTGGTCGCCGCTGGGCAGCGCCGGGCCGAAGACGGTCGAGTCGAAGGACAAGGCCAGCGAGGAGTTCATCCCGATGCCCGACCGCTGGCGCTTCCCCTGGCCGCGCTACAAGCGCTTCGACCCGAAGGTGCAGGAGTCGCCCTGGGTCGAGGGCAGCACGTTCGACCCGTACAACCAGAACGTGCTGAAGGGCGACTATCCCGTCCACGGCAACCACACGTTCCTCAACCTCAACCTCCAGAGCGCCTCGACCATCAACCCGCGCGTCGTCGCCGCCGGCGGACGCCGCAACCAGTTCTTCACCAACCAGAACCTCGTCATGGGGGCCGAGCTGTTCGGCGGCACCGGAGCGTTCGAGCCCAAGCGCTGGGCCCTGCGCGTCACCACGGTCGCCAACTTCAACTTCCTCGCCAACAACACGCTCAACCCCTTCGACTCGCGGCGCGGCAACTCGCGCCTCGCCGTCGAGGAGGCCTTCTTCGAGAAGCGCCTGAAGGTCGTCGGCCCCAACTTCGACTTCCTGAGCTTGCGCGTCGGGATGCAGAACTTCAACTCCGACTTCCGCGGCTTCCTCTTCGCCGACAACCAGCTCGGCGCGCGCCTCTTCGGCACCCTCAACTCGCAGCGCGACACCTATAACATCGCCTACTTCTCGATGCGCCAGCGCGACGAGGTCTCGCAGCTCCACAGCTTCGACAGCCGCCGCCAGACAGTCTTCCTCGCCAACTGGTTCCGCCAGGACTTCGGGACGCGAGGCTACACCGCGCTCTTCAACTTCGCCCACAACCACGACCGGGGGCGCGTCACGGGCGACCGCGCGACCTTGAACGTCGCCTACGCCGGATTCCACGGCGACGGCAAGTGGGGGAAGCTCAACGTCTCTCACGCCTTCTACTGGGCCTTCGGCCGCGACCGCTTCAACCGCCTCGCGGGGCGCGCGCAGACGGTCAACGCGCAGATGGCCGCGTTCGAGGGGTCGGTCGACAGGGACTGGACGCGCTGGCGTGCTTCCTTCTTCTACGCGTCGGGCGACGGCGACGCGACCGACGAACGCGCGACGGGCTTCGACATGATTCAGGACAACCCGAACTTCGCGGGCGGGCCGTTCCAGTTCTGGACGCAGCAGACGACGCTGGTGGGCGGCGCGGTCGGGACTTTGAAGAACAAGTTCTCGCTCCTGCCGAACCTGCGGAACAAGTTCAACGAGCGCTCGAACTTCGTCAACCCCGGCCTGCTGATGTGGAACTTCGGCGGCGACTTCCGCGTCACCCCGAAGCTGAAGGTCGTGACGAACCTCTCCTATTTAAGGTTCGCGCGCGCGGGGCTGCTCCGGCAGATAACTTCCGACCCGGGGCTCGGCGGCGGCGTCGGGACGGACGTGAGCTTCGGCGCGAAGTTCCGCCCGTTCGAGAACGAGAACCTTTTTCTCGTCACCGGCGCGGCCGTCCTCTTCCCGCACGGCGGCTACGCGCGCATGATCGGCAGCACGCGCCCGCTCGTCTCGCCGACCTTCGCGTTCCAGGTGGCTTTTTAAGTCCGCACAGACCCAGACGGCAAACATGAAGACCTCCGGCAATCATTCGCGCACGAAGCGTCAGCAGTTTTTCAGCCTCCTCGCGGTGCTCGCAGTCTTCGGCCTCGCGGCCTTCGCCGTGTTCTTCCCCGTCCAGTCGGCCGGCGTCGCGTCCAGGTCCGGCGCGGCCGCCGAAGCCCCCGGCGGGGAGACGGCCGGCGACGCTGGTGGCGAGCCGGCCGCGGCGCCGCAGGAGAGGAAGCCGCCCGCGCCGTCCGACGGCTGCGTGAAGTGTCACACCGGCGTCGGCGACCCGCACCAGACCAAAATTAACAACGGCCCCTCGTGCGTCGACTGCCACGGCGGCAACGGCACCGCGACGCTCAAGGAGCAGGCGCACACCGCCCGGCCCAAGTACCCCTCGAAGTGGCACGGCTCGGCCAACCCCGAGGAGAGCTTTACGCTCCTTAACAAGGAGAACAAGGACTGGGTGCGCTTCGTCAACCCTTCGGATTTGCGCGTGGCGGAAATCTCCTGCGGCGGCACGTGCCACGGCGACTACATCAAGCGGCTCCAGAAGAGCGCGATGACCAACAGCCCGCAGGTCTACTCGACCGCGCTCTACAACAACGGGAGCCTGCCGACCAAGTACGCCATCATCGGCGAGAACTACAGCCCCTCGGGCGAGCCGCAGATAGCGCGCACCATCCCGCCGCCGACCGAGGAGGAGACGCGCAAAGAAGGCATCCTCCCCTTCCTCCTCCCCTTCCCGCGCTTCGAGATAGGCCAGCCCCTCTCAGTCGCCTTCTGGCGCCCCGTCGAGCGCGGCGGCGGCCCGAAGTCCGAACTCGGCAACCCCAACCGCGAGGACGTGCCCGGACAGCCCGACGTGACCCTGTCGAACCGCGGCTACGGCACGCAGGCGCGCGTCGACCCCGTCATCCTCGGCGCGCATAAGGTCAGGCTCAACGACCCCGTGATGTCCTTCATGGGGACGAACAACGCGCCGGGCGACTACCGCCAGTCGGGCTGCGCCGCCTGCCACGTCGTCTACGCCAACGACCGCTCGCTCTACAACTCGGGGCCTTACGCGAAGTTCGGCAACTCCGGCCGCACCGCGCCCGACAACCCCGACCCGAACATCCCGAAGGGTGAGAAGGGTCACCCCATCGAGCACAAGTTCACCAAGTCCATCCCTTCGAGCCAGTGCATCACCTGCCACGTCCACAACGGCAACGGCTTCATCAACACGTACCTCGGCTACATGTGGTGGGACGAGCAGACCGACGGCGAGTTCCTCTACCCGAAGAAGCAGAAGAACCCCAGCCCCGAGGAGCTGGACAAGGCGGGCATGTTCAACCCCGAGGAGGCCGCCGCGCGGGGCAAGTGGGGCACGCCTGAGTTCCTCTTCGAGATGAGCGAGCTCAACAAGCAGATGCGCAAGATGCAGGTCTCGGACTACCACGGCCACGGCTGGGTCTTCCGCCGCGCCTACAAGATGGACAGGAAGGGGCAGTATCTGGATAAGGACGGCAAGGCCATCCCCTACGACGACCCCGAGCTTTACGAGAGTGAGGGCAAACCGGGCAAGGCCGTCCACCTCAAGGACATACACCTCGAGCGCGGGATGCACTGCGTTGACTGCCACTACACGCAGGACAACCACGGGACGGGAAAAATCTACGGCGACCGCCGCGCCGTCATTGAAATCTCGTGCGAGGACTGTCACGGCACCGTCAACCAGAAGGTGACGGCCTCGACGCTCAAGACCTCCGGCTTCGGCCCGACCGAGGGCGGCCGCTCGCGCATGCTCCCGAACAGGGGGCGCCCCTTCAACCGCGCGCGCTTCGTCCAGCGCGAGGGCAAACTCTTCCAGCGCTCGATGGTCGAGCAGAACGACCCCGCGACCGGGAAGGCGAAAGAGTGGGAGGTGCCGCAGGTCGCCGACAGCGTAGACCCGAAGAGCCCGCGCTACAACGCGAAGTCGGCGCGCGCCAAAACCCTTCTGAAAGACAACGAGACGTGGGGCGCCGTCCCCTCGGACTCGAAGCAGCTCGCGCACGACAGCGCGAAGGTCTCGTGCGTCTCGTGCCACTCCTCCTGGACGACGAACTGCTGGGGCTGTCACCTCTCGGCCTCGGTCAACACGCGCAAGCCGGCGCTGCACGAGGAGGGGGACGTGACGCAGGTCTACCCGTCCTACAACCCGCAGGTCCTGCGCACGGACGGCTACATGCTCGGCATCGACGGCTCGGTGCAGGGGCACAAGGTGATGCCCGTCCGCTCTTCGAGCGCGGTGACGGTCTCCGTCACGGACGCCGCGCGCCGCACGGTCGTCAACCACGCGCCGACCATCTCCAGCGCCGGCTACAACGGCAACGCCTTCAACA
Source organism: Acidobacteriota bacterium (assembly GCA_020200135.1). Taxonomy (GTDB): domain Bacteria; phylum Acidobacteriota; class Blastocatellia; order Pyrinomonadales; family Pyrinomonadaceae; genus QHXN01. The sequence continues at coordinate 46,083 of JAIVJI010000097.1, forward strand.
CGCACCCGCCGCACACCGTGCGCGGGACCGAGACCAAGCAGTGCACCGACTGCCACGTCTCCAAAGAGAACGACAACAACGCGTGGGTCGGCTCAGTCCTGATGCAGGGCTCGAACCAGGTCAACTTCATGGGGCGCTACGTCTACGTCGCCGAAGGGGGCGAAGGGCTCTCCGCGACCGAGGTGGCCGAGCTGACCGAGCCGCAGGCCGTCTTCGGCGGCCACCTCCACCAGATCGCGTACCCCGACTGGTACGCGCGTCATCAAACGCGCGGGATGAAGCTGCGCGACAACTACGCGCACCGCGGCGCGGACGTTAATCAGGTGCAGATGTACGGCGAATACCTTCTGGCGGCCGCCGGCGGCGGCGGGTTCGTCGTCTACGACGTGGCGAACGTCGCCGACAAGGACTTCAGCCAGCGCATCGTCGATTCGCCCTTCTCGAAGGTCGGGCAGCGGCTCTACGTGCGGACGAAGGACGCCGTCGGGATAGCCGTCGGCTCGCCCGCGCCGCTCGACCCGAGGCGCAACCCTGGGCAGACCGCCGACCAGAGGAAGTGGCTCGAGCTGAACGAGGAGCAGCCCGTCGCGCCGCTCTTCGGCTACGCCTTCGTCGCCGACCGGCAGGAGGGACTGGTCACCGTAGACATCACGACGCTCGTCGACGGCGTCAACACCAACAACCACCTCAAACGCGGCGCCACCTTCAACCCCGAGGGGCGCCTGTCGAACGCGCGCGGCGTCTGGGTCGTCGGCAACTACGCTTACCTTCTGACAGACCGCGCGCTCCAAGTCGTCAACATCAGCGACCCCCTGAGCCCGCGCTGGGTGAGCGAGGTCACGAGCCCCTTGCGCGACCCGCGCTCGCTCGGCGTGCAGTTCCGCTACTGCTTCGTCACCGACGCCGACGGCCTGAAGGTCCTGGACGTGACCGACCTCGAACGTCCGCGTGCGGTCACCGGGGCGACGGTCCCCTTGCGCGACGCGCGCGGAGTCTACCTCGCGCGCGAGTACGCCTACGTCGGCGCGGGCGCGGACGGCCTCGCCGTCATCGACATTCAAAGGCCGGAGCAGCCCAAACTCGACCAGCTCTTCAACGACGGGGGCAAACTTTCAGACGCGCGCGACGTGAAGGTCGGGATGGTCTACGCGAGCCTCTTCGCCTTCGTCGCCGACGGCCGCAACGGCCTGAAGGTAGTCGAGCTGACCAACCCGAACTCGGTGCCGGGAAACCTCGGCTACAGCCCGCGCCCCGCGCCCCGCGTCGTCGCCTACTACCCGACGAAGGGGGCGGCCGTTCAGGTCTCCGAGGGCTACCGCCGCGACCGCGCGGTGGACGAGAGCGGCAACCAGATAGCCGTCTTCGGCCGGCGCGGCGCGCGCCCCTTCAACCTCGAAGAGCAGCGCCGGATGTACCTGCGCGACGGCAAGCTCTACACCGTCACCGACGAGCCCGGCCGGCCCGCCGCCGGCAAGACGGCGCAGACGTCCTGGCTGGGCACGCTCTCGAAGTTCTTCGGCCTCGGCTGGCTCGGCCTCGGCCTCATCATCCCCGCCGCCTTCGTCTGGCAGCGCAGACGGCGCACGCTCTAAACATTCCCGTGCGGTGGCGAGCGGGTCAACGCCCCGAGTTATGTTTGTAACTCGGGGCGTTGACCCGCTCACTCTCGCCCGTGGTTCCGTTCTCCCCACCCGCTAGACTTTTCACCCTTCAATCTTTTAATCTCACTTGTTCCGACAGACGCGCGCGAAAGTGGCGGAATCGGCAGACGCACCAGACTTAGGATCTGGCGCCGCAAGGCGTGGGGGTTCGAGTCCCCCCTTTCGCATTGGAATCAAAGCAAGCGTAATTTCACTGAGGAAGGACGCCCGCGCCCTCCGCGCCTTCGTGGATTTGAGGGGAGTCGGCGGGATTCGTGTTTATGAAGACTGAGGTGGTTGACGTTTCCGCGACGCGCAAGGAGTTGAAGATCGAGATCGAGGAGGCGGACGTGCGCGCCGAGTTCGACCGCGTGACGGCCGAGTACTCGCGCGCCGTCACCGTGCCCGGCTTCCGCAAGGGGCACGCCCCCGCGGGCGTCGTGCGCACGCGCTACAAGAAGGACATCCAGGGCGACGTGCTCAAGCGGCTCGTCCCGGAGGCCGTCGAGCAGGCCATCGACGAGGCCGGCCTCCAGGTCATCGGCCAGCCCGACGTCCACCTCGACAACGAGGGGCTCGACAAGTTCGGCCAGGGGCCCGTCACGCTCCACGCGCACGTCGAGGTGATGCCTGAGCTTTCGCTCGGCGAGTACCGCGGGCTTGAGGCGGCGCGCCGCACGCGCCCCGTGGGAGACGAAGACGTCGAGCGCGTCATCGAGAACCTGCGCGAGGCTTCGGCCTCGCTCCAGCCCGTCGAAGACCGCGCCTCTGAAGAGGGCGACACCGTCACCGCGGACATACGGGGGCGCTACGTCGAGCCGGAGGAGGACGAGGACATCAACGTCTCGGACGTGGACATCCAGCTCGGCGGCGAGGGCGTGCTGCACGAATTCAACGAGAACCTGACGGGCACGCGCCCCGACGAGGTCAAGACCTTCGTCGTCAAGTACCCGGAAGACTTCGGCCCCGGCGGGCGCGCCGACGACGGCAGCGAGCGCATCGGGCTCGCCGGCAAGACCATCGAGTACACCGCCGCCGTCACGGCCGTCCGGCGCAAGGAGGTGCCCGCGCTCGACGACGAGTGGGTCAAGTCGCTCGGCGAGGAGGAGGTCGAGACGGTCGAGCAGTTGCGCGCGCGCGTCCGCGAGAACCTCTCGAAGAACGCCGAGCACGAGTCGGAGCACCGCCTGCGCGACGAGGTGCTGGGCCGGCTCATCGAGCAGCACCGCTTCGAGGTGCCCGAGACCATCGTCTCCTACCAGGCCAACCAGATACTCCAGTCGATGGTCCGCGACATGATGCAGCGGGGCGTGGACCCGCGCTCGCAGGAGATCAACTGGGAGGCCATGCGCGACCTCGTGCGCGACCGCGCGGGCGACGACGTGCGCGGCTCGATGCTGCTCGAAAGGGTCGCCGAGGCCGAGAACATAGAGGTCTCGGACGAGGAGGTCGAGGCCGAGATTCAGTCGATGGCGGAGGGCTCGCGGCAGTCGGTCGAGCAGGTGCGAGCCGCCTTGACAAAGCAGGGGGGCGAACGTAGCATCGCCGACAGATTGCGCAACCGCAAGGCGCTCGACTTCCTCGTCCAGCACGCCGTCGTCCGCGACGAAGAATGGCGCGAAGAGGCCGGGGAGAAGCCGGCGGCGGCGGGCGCGGGCGAAGCGCCGGCCGAAGCCGGAGAGGGCGCCTGAAGGCCCCGGCCGCGGCGGGAGTTTAAAACCCGGAGATTTGAAATTTCCAAGGCTAGTTTTGGAGTTTCAGGTCTCCGGCTTCGTTTTGGGGAAGGCCCACGGCCGCCGGCGGGCCGAAGTCTAAGCGAGAGCAGTACGGAGAGTTCAAAGATGAGTCAGTACATTCCCAACCCGACGGTCTTCGAGCAGACGCCGCGCGGCGAGCGCTACTCGGACGTCTACTCGCGCCTGCTGCGCGACAACATCGTCTTTCTCGGCACGCCGATAGACGACACGGTGGCGAACCTCATCATCGCGCAGTTGCTCTTCCTCGAGGCGGAAGACCCGGAGAAGGACATCAACCTCTACATCAACAGCCCCGGCGGCTCGATCACCGCCGGCATGGCCATCTACGACACGATGCAGTTCATCCGCCCCGACGTGGTGACGATCTGCCTGGGCCAGTGCGCCTCGATGGGCGCGATGCTGCTGGCCGCCGGGACGAAGGCCAAGCGCTTCGCGCTCCCGAACTCGCGCATCCTCATCCACCAGCCGTCGGTCTCCGGCATCGGCGGCCAGGCGACGGACATCCGCATCCAGGCCGAAGAGATTCTGCGCATGCGCGAGGTCACCTCGCAAATCCTCGCCAAGCACACGGGGCAGAGCTACGAGATGATAGAGAAGGACGTGGAGCGCGACCGCATCATGTCGGCGATGCAGGCCAAGGAGTACGGCCTCATCGACGAGGTCATCACGCACCGCCAGTAGAGCGCCAGGGCGCCCGCGCACGACGCCCCGCGCGGACGCGTTACCGAAAGCCGGGGCGGGAGACTCTCGCCGTCTCCCGCCCCCCGAGTTCCGACGCCGTCTCGGGCGTCCGCCCCGGGCGGCAACTGCCCCCAAGTCCCCCTCGACAATCCGCGGCACGCGCCCGCGCCCGTTCTGTGATACATTACGGAAGTGGTTTCCGGCCGCCGCCCCGGCGCGCGCCGGGCGTTGACATCCCCCGCGTAATCGTCTAGAAGACTTGCGGCGCGCCGCCACGACGCCGGCCGCGCCTTCGTACCCCCCCGGGTTTCACTCAGGTAGAACCGTTCGCCCTCGAAACTATATGGTACGCCGAACCGACGACACGTTGCGCTGCTCCTTCTGCGGCAAGTCGCAGAACGAGGTCAAGAAGCTGATAGCCGGCCCCACCGTCTACATCTGCAACGAGTGCATCGACATCTGCAACGAGATCATCACCGACGACCAGCAGGCCGAGGCCGTCGCCAGCCGGCCGCCGCTCCCCAAGCCCCACGAGATCAAGTCCTTCCTCGACGAGTACGTCATCGGGCAGGAGGAGACGAAGAAGCGCCTCGCGGTCGCCGTCTACCAGCACTACAAGCGGATCGAACTGGCGCGCAGGCGTAGCGACGTCGAGATACAGAAGTCGAACATCCTGCTCATCGGCCCCACGGGCACGGGCAAGACGCTTCTGGCGCAGACGCTCGCGCGGATGCTCTCGGTCCCCTTCACCATCGTGGACGCGACGACGCTCACCGAGGCGGGCTACGTCGGCGAGGACGTCGAGAACATCATCCTCAAGCTCCTCCAGGCCGCCAACGGCGACGTGGAGCGCGCGCAGCAGGGCATCATTTACATCGACGAGGTCGATAAGATTTGCCGCAAGGACGAGAACCCGTCCATCACGCGCGACGTGTCGGGCGAGGGCGTCCAGCAGGCGCTCCTCAAGATTCTGGAAGGCACCGTCGCCAACGTCCCGCCGCAGGGCGGCCGGAAGCACCCGCACCAGGAGTTCTTCCCCGTCGACACCACGAACATCCTCTTCATCTGCGGCGGCGCCTTCGTCGGCCTTGAGAAGGTCGTCGAGCGGCGGATGCGGAACAAGTCGCTCGGCTTCCACGCGCAGGTCAAGTCCGCGGGCAACCGCTACTCGGAGGCGCTCTCCTCCGTCCAGCCCGAAGACCTCGTCAAGTACGGGCTCATCCCCGAGTTCGTCGGCCGCCTCCCCGTGACCGGCGCGCTGCACGAGCTGGACGAGGCGGCGCTCATCCGCATCCTGACCGAGCCGAAGAACGCGCTCATCAAGCAGTACCAGAAGAAGTTCGAGTACGACAACGTCAAGCTCCGCTTCACCGAGGACGCCCTGAAGGCCATCGCGCACCAGGCGGTCGAGCGCAAGGTCGGCGCCCGCGGCCTGATGATGATCATGGAGGAGCTGCTGCTCGACGCGATGTACACGCTCCCCTCGCAGAAGCGCGTCAAGGAGTTCGCCATCACGCGCGAGATGGTCGAGCGCCGCCGCGCCGTCCCCGGCGAGATTCTGACCGGGGTGGACGAGGCCGCCTAAAGCCGCGCCCTCAAGATAGGACACCGCGAAAGCCGCGGCCCGCGCACTCGACGGGCCGCGGCTTTCGAGTCTCCCCGACGCTTCACTCACGCGCTAAAAAATTTGGACACGTCCGCCGCCGCCGGCGTATCTAAGATTGCGCCCGGATGGAGCACGAAGACGAGGGGGCGCGAATGAACGAGCCGGGTCTGGTCAGAAGAGTCGCGGCGCTCGCGCTAGCCTTCGCGCTCGCGGCGCTGGCCGTGGCGCAACAGCAGCATCCCGCGCCCGCCGCGCGGGATGAGGATGAGGAGGTGGTGCGCATCACCTCGAACCTCATACAGGTTGACGCGGTCGTCCTCGACGCCGGAGGGCAACAGGTGACCGACCTCACCGCCGAAGACTTCCAGCTGAGCGAGGACGGCCGCGCCCAGTCCATCACGAACTTCTCCTACGTTGACACCTCGCCCGGCGGCGCGGCGTCGTCGTCGAAGCCGGCCGCGGACGCCTCGAAGGGCGCAGTCCCCCTCCCGCCCGCGCGCGTGCGGCCCGAGGCGGCGCGCCGCCGCATCGCCTTCGTCGTGGACGACCTCGGGCTCTCGTTCCAGGCGACCGCCTACGTGCGCAACTTCCTGAAGGACTTCGCGCGGAAGAAGATGAGGCCGGGCGACCTCGTCGCCGTCGTCCGCACGAGCGCGGGCGTCGGCGCGCTACAGCAGTTCACCGGCGACCCGCGTCTCGTCGAGCGCGCCGTCGAACTCATACGCTTCCGCCCCGGCTTCCGCGCCCCCACGGGCTCGTTCGCCGCGCCCGCCGAGCAACCGAAGGACGCCGGCGCCCGGGATGATTCGGGCCAGGCCCGTGCGGGCGAGAAGAAAGATGCGGGCGGCGAGAACCCGGAGGCTGCCGCGCCCGAACGCGACTCGCTCTTCACGGTCGGCACGCTCGGCGCGCTCAACTACGTACTGCGCGGCGCGGCCGAAATGCCGGGGCGCAAGTCCGTCGTCCTCATCTCGGAGGCGGCGGGCGTCTTCCGCCTCGGCGCGCGCGGCGCGGACGTGCGCGAGTACCTGCAACGCATGGCCGACCTCGCCAGCCGCGCCTCGGCGAGCGTCTACGAGCTGGACGCGTCCGACCTCACGCCGGGCAGGCTCGGCAGCTCGGCCGGCCTCGTCACCGCCCCCTCCTCCGCGCCTTCGCAGACGAGCAGCGGGGGCAGTAGCGGCCCCGGCGGTCAGCCGGGGCCGGTCTCGCCGGGCGCGGCCGTCCCCGGCGCCGCGGCCAACACGGGTCTGGCCGAGATGGTGCGCAGCGCCGGCGCCTTCGGCGGCGACCGCGCGCGCTACGAGACGAAGGAGGCGCTGCGCTACCTGTCGAAGCAGACCGGCGGCGCGCAGGTCTTCGGCGTCGAGCGCGTGCTCGAAGACCAGAGGGGCTACTACCTCATCGGCTACCGCCCCGACGCCGAAGTCTTCGACGCGCAGCGCGCCGGCCGCAAGTTCCACAACATCACGCTGCGCGTGAAGCGCGCGGGGCTGCGCGTGCGCCACCGCACGGGCTTCTACCCGGCGGCCGACGCGAGGTCGGCGTCGGCCCGCCCCGCGACGCGCCCCGGCCGTCTCCTGCGCGCGCTCACCTCGCCGCTCGCCTCCGGCTCTATCGGGCTCAGCCTGACGCCGCTCTTCGGCAACGACGCGCAGACCGGCTCCTACCTCCGCGCGCTCATCCACGTGGACGCGCGCTCTCTCAAGTTCACGGAGGAGCCGGGCGGGTTCCGCAAAGCCTCGGTCGAGGTGCTCGCCGTCACGCTCGGCGAGAGCGGCAGGCCGCTCGACTCGGCCAACGGCGTCGAGACCATCCGCGTCGCCGCCGCTGACTACGAGCGGCTCCTCGCGAGCGGCCTCCGGTACACGCTCAAAGTCCCGGTCAAGTCGCCCGGCGCCTACCAGCTCCGCGTCGCCGTCATCGACGAGGCGACCGAGCAGGTCGGCTCCGCGAACGAGCTGGTCGAGGTGCCCGACTTCGACGCCGGACGCCTCGCACTCTCCGGCATCGTCCTCAGCGGCAGGCTCGCGGACGTCGCGCCCCTCGACGCGGCGCCGCCCCTGAACGGCCCGGCCCCCGCGTCGCAGGCTGAGATGGAGGCCGACCCTTCGGTGCGCCGCCTGCGCGCGGGGATGGAGCTGCGCTACGACTTCCACATCTACAACGCGCGGCTCGACCCGGCGACGGGGCGGCCCAAATTGCGGGTGCAGGTGCGCCTCTTCCGCGAGGGTCAGGCGGCCTACGAGGGGAAGCTCGCGGCCTTCGAGACGACGCAGCGGGGCGACCTCAAGCGGCTCGTCGCCGGCGGCGCCGTCAAGCTCAGCCGCGCGGCCGCGCCCGGCCAGTACACACTCCAGGTCGTCGTCACGGACCTGCTCGCCCCGGGCGACCGCCGCGCGACGACCCGGTGGATAGACTTCGAGATAGTTCGCTAGTTTTTCCGAGCCAGTGGCAACGTCGGGTGAAATGTTTTAGAATCGAACCCAACAGCAGGTGGGCGAGCGGGCGTTCGTGCGGCTCGCCCTTTGTGCCCTTTACGGCTCGGCCAAAGCTTTTTTTGATTTATGGAAGAATATTCTGACCGCACACCCGCAGACATCGTCCGGCTGCCCATGGTGCCCATCCGCGATGTCGTCATCTTCCCTTTCACCAAGGTCGCCTTCAAGATCGGCCGGGCCGGCTCGGTGCGCGCGCTAGAGGAGGCGCTCGCCACCGACCGCACGATCTTCCTCGCCACGCAGCACGACGCCTCCATCGACGAGCCGACGCCCGAACAGATCTATTCGGTCGGCACCGTCGCGCGCATCCTCCAGGCGCAGCGCCAGGAGAACGGCCAGACCAAGGTCGTCGTCGAGGGGCGCGAGCGCGCCACGACCATCCGCGTCGACAACGACAACGGCGCCTTCACCGCGACCGTGCGCCGCGCGCCCGTCGCCCCCGAGTCGGGGCCGCGCGTGGACGCGCTCATGCAGCGCGTCGGCCAGCTCGTCGAGCAGCACGTCCGGCTCGCGCCCGAGATGCAGACCGACGCGCTCCAGACCGCGCTGCGCAACACGGACCCCTCGCACCTCGCCGACGCGCTGGCCTCGCAGATCAAAATCTCGGTCGAGGACAAGCAGGGGCTGCTCGAAATCTTCTCCACGCACGGGCGGTTGCAGCGGCTCGTCGAGCTGCTGGAAGTCGAGGTGGACAAGCGCCAGCTCGACCGCACCATCCAGGCGCGCGTCAAGCGGCAGATGGAGAAGGCGCAGAAGGAGTACTACCTCAACGAGCAGATCAAGGCCATCCACAAGGAGCTCGGCCGCAAGGACGAGAAGGCCGAGATGGAAGACCTCCGCAAGCGCATCGAGGAGGCGGGCATGACCGACGAGGCGAAGGAGAAGGCTCTGCAAGAGCTGCACCGCCTCGAGGCCATGCCGCCGATGTCGGCCGAGGGGACGGTCTCGCGCACCTACATCGACTGGCTCCTGAGCGTGCCCTGGAAGCAGAAGTCGAAGGAGATTCGCGACATCTCGAAGGCCGAGGAGGTCTTGAACGAAGACCACTACGGGCTCGAGAAGGTTAAAGACCGCATCCTCGAACACCTCGCCGTCCGGCAGTTGGTGAAGAGCCCGAAGGGCTCCATCCTCTGCTTCGTCGGCCCGCCGGGGGTCGGCAAGACCTCCCTGGGGAAGTCCATCGCGCGCGCCACGGGGCGCAAGTTCGTCCGGCTTAGCCTGGGCGGCGTGCGCGACGAGGCCGAGGTGCGCGGGCACCGCCGCACCTACATCGGCGCGCTCCCCGGCCAGATCATCCAGATGATGAAGAAGGCCGGCACCGTCAACCCCTGCATCCTCCTCGACGAGGTGGACAAGCTCGGCGCCGACTTCCGCGGCGACCCGTCGGCGGCGCTGTTGGAAGTCTTAGACCCCGAGCAGAACAACTCGTTCCAGGACCACTACCTCGACGTGGAGTACGACCTCTCGAAGGTCTTCTTCATCGCGACGGCGAACGTGCTGCACACCATCCCGCCGCCGCTGCAGGACCGCCTTGAGATTCTGCGCCTGTCGGGCTACACCGAGCGCGAGAAGTTGGAGATCGCCCGCCGCCACCTCGTCCGCAAGCAGGCCGAGGGCGCGGGACTCCGCCCCGAGCAGGTCGAGTTCACCGACGAAGGCATCCTCGAAATCGTCCGCCACTACACGCGCGAGGCGGGCGTGCGCAACCTTGAGCGCGAAATCGGCTCGGG
>JAIVJI010000057.1 GCA_020200135.1 Acidobacteriota bacterium
CGTGGATTTCATATGAGGCTTCCCTTGCGGAGCCGCGCGGAGGCGCGGGTTTTGTGAGCGGGGCCGCGGCGGCGCGCGGCCGCACGGACCGGGTGTTCGGCCCGGGGTTCAAGGCGGCGCCCCCGGCCGGCGATACGGGCGCCGGGGAGTGCGAGCCGAGACGATATGCCAGGGCGGGGGCCGCTGTCAACGCGCCGCCGAGCGCGCGGCGCGCTAGCGGACGCGGCTCTTCTTGCGGCGGAGAAAGTCGATGAGGACGAATTGCGTGAGGTTGCCGGGCGTGGCGAAGTAGGCTTTGCCCGAGGTCATCGCCGACATCTGCTTGACGAACTCGACGAGGTAGGGGTCCGAGGCGAGCATGAAGGTGTTGACCTGAATGCCGGCCTTGCGGCACGCCTGCACCTCGCGGAAGGTCGCCTCCATCACGACCGGGTCCCCGCCCATCGAGTTCTTGTAGAGCCTGCGCCCCGCCGACAGCTCGCCCAACGCCGAGAGCCCCCGCCGGCCACGGCCGCCCCCCGCCGGAAGCGCGCGGTCCGACTCCGCGTCGAGGAAGCAGGCCGTCGGCTTGCCGTCGGTCACCATCACGATCTGCTTCATCTCCTTGCGCTGCGCCTGCAAGAGCCGGCGCGCCAGCTTCAGCCCCTCGGCCGTGTTCGTGTGGTAGGGCCCGACCTGCGTCGCGGCCAGACGCGCCAGCGGCAGCTCCTCCGCGCCGTCGTGGAAGAGGACGACCTTCAGCGAGTCGCCGGGGTACTGCGTGCGTATCAGGTGCGCGAGCGCGAGCGCGACCTTCTTGGCGGGCGTGAAGCGGTCCTCGCCGTAGAGGATCATCGAGTGCGAGCAGTCGAGCATGACCACCGTGGCGCACGACGACTGGTAGTCCTGCTGGTGCACGTGGAGGTCCCGGTATTCGAGGTTGAGCGGGACACTCAGCCCCTCGCGCTTGATGGCCGAGAGCAGCGTCGTGTTGACGTCGAGGTTGATGGTGTCGCCGAACTCGTAGGGCTTCGGCGACTGCGAGGCCTCGACGCCGGTCGAGAGGTGCGGCGTGTCGTGGCGGCCGACCGAGGACTTGCCGAGGCTCCCGAGCAGGCTCCGCAGCGTCTTGTATCTCGCTCAGCTTAAAATAGCCCTCTTCGACCAGCCGCTCGATGAGCCGGTTCAAAAGCTCCTCCAACTGCGAGCCCTTGAACTGCCCGGCGTTCTCGGCGAGCATCTCCTCGACGTCGCGCGGCGACAGCTCGCCCATCTCCAGCAGCGCTTCGAGGAGCGCCTGCCTCAGCGCGTCGAGCGACTTGTCGGGCTCCTGCCGCTGCCGCGTCCAGTAGTAGTCCTCGTCGTACCCCGACGACAGCAGAGAGTCCTGCAACAGCCCCATCAAATCGCCCAGACTCAGCCCCGACACGTCGAAGCCCTTGAACCTCGAATAGCGTATGAACTTCATTTACTTCTTCCCCGCCGGCTCCGGCACTTGCAGGTCGCGGCAGATTTTGCGCGCGAGAGAGTCATTTATCTCTCGGTGACGCGGAACCGTCGAAGACCTTTGTGCTGCGCGATTCACATAAACCGTATGGCTGCGTCCTTCACGTAGAAACTCGCAACCGTGCTTTTCTACATAGCGGATAAGGTCAACACGCTTCATGGGGCGAATATGACATGAGTTAATTCCCCATGTCCCGACAAGTTGAGCGCGAAATTATCGTATACGGACAATTTCACTCACTACCTGAAAAGCGGCTCTCTGATGACTTCCTCGCCCTGTGCGGCGTCTTCAGCGAGCGAGCGGTTCGCATCAATAACTAGCGCGACCGCTTCCTTTAGATTTTCTCTCGCCTCTTCGAGCGTCGCCCCTTGCGTGTTCGCGCCGGGCAGTTCTTCGACGAACCCGATGTAGCCTTCGGGCACTTTGAGATAGACGGCGTTCAGGGTTAAGTCCATGACGTTTCTCCTCAGCTATAGCGGCCGGACTCGGTGAGGTCATCGTAGATCATGCCGCGGCGGTCTTTGCGCGCCTTGGTGGCGGCGGTGTAGCCGCCCTCCTCGTTGCGGCTGATCTTGTTCTGGGCGTAGAGCCCTTCGAGGACGAACTCGCAGGCCGAGACGAGCTGCCCCGCGTCGCCGCGGCCGAAGTCGAAGGGGACGAGCGCGTTGTCGATCAGTTCGGGGACGGCTTCGAGCAGGCGGACGCACTCGTCCGCGGGCGCGTTGTCGGAGAGCTTGAGGTTGTTGCCCGAGTCGAACCAGCGGACGGCCGCCCCGAAGTCGAAGCCGACGAAGTAGCCCTCGAAGATTTCGCCCGCCGCGCGCTTGATGAGGTCGCGCGCAATCTTGGCGGCGCCGACCTGCTCGCCCTCGTACTCCAGCTCCATCTTCCCCGTCATCGACGGCACAGCCGCGTACACGTCCGAGACGCGCGGCACGATCTCCTCCTCGCCCGTCAGGACCGCGCGCCGCTCCGCGTTCGAGACGACCGACTCGGTGACCGTGATGGGCATCCGCTGCGAGACGCCCGAGCGCTTGTCGATGCGCTGGTCGTCGCGCGCCTCGAAGGCTATCTGCTCGACGAGCTCGCGCAGGAAGTCGGGGAAGCGCAACTTGCCCCCGACGCCCTCGCGCTCGACCCACGCCTCCTGCCGCGTGATCTCGACGCCGAGCTGCAAGTCCGTGGGGTAGTGCGTCGTCACCTCCGAGCCGATGCGGTCCTTGAGCGGCGTGATGATCTTGCCGCGCGCGGTGTAGTCCTCGGGGTTGGCCGAGAAGACGAGCATCACGTCGAGGGGCAGGCGCACGGGGTAGCCCTTAATCTGCACGTCGCCCTCCTGCATGATGTTGAAGAGGCCGACCTGAATTTTGCCGGCGAGGTCGGGCAGCTCGTTGATGGCGAACAGCCCGCGGTTGGCGCGCGGCAGCAGCCCGTAGTGGATGGTCAGCTCGTCCGAGAGGAGGTGCCCGCCGCGCGCGGCCTTGATGGGGTCGACGTCGCCGATGATGTCGGCGACGGTCACGTCGGGCGTGGCGAGTTTTTCGACGAAGCGCGCGTCTCGCTCGACCCAGGCGACGGGCGTCTCGTCGCCCTCGCGCTCGATTGTCTGGCGGCCGTAGGCCGAGATGGGGCCCAACGGGTCGTCGTTCACCTCCGAGCCGGCGATGACGGGGACGCGCTCGTCCAAAAGATTAACGAGCTGCCGGATGATGCGGCTCTTGGCCTGCCCGCGCAAGCCCAAAAGGATGACGTTGTGGCGGGCGAGCACCGCGTTGACTATCTGCGGGATGACCGTCTCGTCGTAGCCGACGATGCCGGGGAAGACGCGCTCGCCGCGCCGCAGCCTGTCGAGGAGGTTGGCGCGCATCTCGTCCTTGACGGGGCGCGTGCGGTAGCCCTGGCTTCTGAGTTCGCCGAGTGTCCTGGGTAGTGCCATTACTCTTAAACCTCGTCCCCTTGTTTTGTCTTTCCCGAGCCGTGTCGGGTTCAGCCCGCGCGCCGGCCGCCTTCGAGCAGCGCGGCGAGCGCCTGCGCGAGCGTGCGGTAGGTGCGAAGGCCGCGCATGTCCAACCCGAGGCCGACGAGCGTCTGAGCGACCTGCGCGCCGACGCCGGTGACGCACGCCTCGGCGCCGACGAGCTTCAAAGCCTGCACGAGGTTCGTCAGGTTCGCCACCGCGTTCGAGTCCACGAGCCGCGCGCCGGTGATGTCGATGATGCAGACGCGCGCGCCCTGCCGCGTCACCTCGGTGAGCGCCGCGCGCGTCGCGCGCGCCGTCCGGCGGGAGTCGAGCGAGCCGATGAGCGGCAGGACCAGCACGCCGTCGAGCACGGGCACGACCGGCGTCGAGACCTCCTCGATGGTCTGCTCGCGCTCGTGCAGCAGCGCGGCGAGCGCCTCCTCGGCGCGGCGGCGCTCGACGCCCTGCGCGATGACGTTCGCCACCGACGACAGGGCTTCGAGCGTGTCTTCGGGGAGCGCGCTGCGCGCGAACATCGCCACCACGCCCACCAGCCTGTCCCCGACCAGCAGCGGGTAGCCGGCGAACGCGACCATCCCCTCTGCCTTGGCCCACTCCTGGTCGCCGACGCGCGGGTCGCCGACCACCGAGTTCGTCAGGTGCGGGCGGCGCTCGGCCGCGATGAGCCCGATCTTGTACATGCCGACGGGGACGCGCCCGTGCGCGCCGTCCGTGTGCGTGTACATCCCGGCGCTCGCCTGTAGTTCGAGCACGTCCGAGCCGCGCTCTATCGTCCAGACGCGCGCGAAGGCGGCGTCGAGGTGGCGGACGACCGACTCGGCGCAGTCCTGCAAGACCCGCCGCAGCTCGCCGCCGCCCTCGGCCAGCGCGGCGCCCACCTCGGCGCCGAGCGCCGCCTGGTGGATGCGCCGCGCCAGCTCCGCGTCGCGGCGGCGGCGCGCGGTGATGTCGCGCGCGATGTCGGCGGCGCCGACCGTGCGTCCCTTCGAGTCGCGGACGGGCGAGATGCTGACGGCGACCTCGACGCGCGTGCCGTCCTTGCGCAGGCGCACGGTTTCGAGGTGGCTCACCTTCTCGCCGCGTCGCAGGGTGGCGTCGATTTCGTCCAGTTCCTGGTGCAGCTCCGGCGGGACGATTGTCGAGATGTGTTGGCCCAGGACCTCCTCGGCCCGGTAGCCGTAGAGCCGCTCGGCCGCCGCGTTGAAGCTCGTGATGACGCCCTCGAGCGTCTTCGAGACGATGGCGTCCTCGGACGACTCGACGATGGCCGCGAGCCACGCGCGGCTGGCGTCCGCCGGCTCGCCGCCGCCGGCGTCGTGCGCGGCCGTCTTCTTCGTCGTGGTCTCTCTGCGTGTCATCTGTTCGCG
>JAIVJI010000098.1 GCA_020200135.1 Acidobacteriota bacterium
TTCCTGATGCGCCCGGCGAGGTCTTCGAGAACTTCGTCCCAGCCGACCTGCGCCCAACGCCCTTCGCCGCGCCCGCCGGCGCGCTTGAGCGGGTAGGGGATGCGGTCGGGGTCGGTCACCTGGTTGAGCGTCGCCGGCCCCTTCGCGCAGTTGCGCCCGCGGCTCCCAGGGTGCTCCGGGTTCCCCTCGAACTTCCGCACGCCCAGCGTCTCTTTATCGACGTAGGCGAGGAGCCCGCACGCCGCCTCGCAGTTAAAGCAGGTCGTCGGCACGAGCATGTACCGGCGCTCGACCCGCTCCGGCCACGCCCTCGACTCCAGCTCGACCCAGTCGTCCCAACGCTCCTTCGGCGGGAACGCCGCCAGGTGCACGCGGCTCGGCCCCGGGTAGAAGGTCTCCCCCCGCGCCTCGGTCTCCCTCCGCGCCGCGCTCACGCGCTCGTTCAGTTCTTTGAGGTTCATCCGCTTCTTACGCCCAGTTTAATTCCCTTCGGAGCTGACCAGCGGGCGTCCTCGAAGTAGGACTTGATCGCCGGGTCGTCTTTCACCATGTGGTCGGTGATGTGAAACACGTCTTCGATCCAGGGGTGCGCGAGCGCCTCGTCGCGGTCGAGCATGCGCCCGAGGATGGCCGAGTCGCGCCACGGCGACTCGGCCGCGTCCACGACCGTCACCTCGTATGCCTCTTCGCCCGAGCGCATGACGAGCGCGAAGGCGCGCCTGTCTTCGGGCGGGGCTTCGTCGTCCCAGTCGCCCAGGCCGACGGCGAGCAGGATTTCGCGCTCGGGGTGGTCGTCCGAAAACATCGCGTAGTAGACGGCGAAGGCGTCGCCGTCTCTATTGACGAAGCGGGTCAGCCGCGTCGTCGTCCCCCCGCAGCACTCGCAGCGCGTCGTCGCCGGGGGTTCGTCAACGTCGATGGTCAGCATGCCCTTAAATCCTGGCCGGTGACAGAGGCGGGAAGCGCCTCAGCCGCGCGGCCCCTTCGCGCCGGCGGCGAGCAGGGCGACGGATTTTTCGATGCGGCGCTGCCGCGTCTCGGGCCGCTTGGCGTCTTCGATGTGCTCGACGTGCTCGCGCCGGTGCGTGTAGCTCAAGACGTCCCAGGTGGCCCGGGCCTCCTCGTCGCCTTTGAGGGCGCGCGCGAAGTCCGCGGGCGGGTCGATGGTGCGCGGCTCTGTGTCGCGCTCCAGGCGGACGGGGACGGTCTCGCCGCCGCTGACGCCCGACGCCTCGCGGAGCCTGCGGTTGACGACCATGAAGTGCCGGCCGCCCATCTTGAAGATGGAGGCGCGGAAGGGCGCGCCGTTGAGCGTGCCGCGCACGGGGACGTGGCCGCGCGCGCCGAAGGTCTGCTCCACGTCGAAGGGGAAGTGGATGGCGCAGACCGCGCTGCCCTCGCCGCGCTCGACGAGCGCGCGGAAGCGCTTGACCGGCGACTTCGCCGCCGACTTCTTCGCCGCCGACTTCTTCGACGCCTTCGCGCCGGCCTTCTTCTGGGCGCCCGTCGCGCCGGACCGTTTCGCCGCCGCCTTCTTCGTCGCCATACGGCTCTCCCCTTTCAAGAGGACTTCGCGTCAACCCTCAAAACCGCTCACGCGAGCGGGACGGCCTGACCCGCCTGGACGTATGCGTGCTCGTGGAGCGCGAGGCCGAGGAGCGCGGGCGGCGCGGCCAGCGGCCCGAGCCACGGCGCGAAGACCGCGACCAGCGTCAGCGCGACGCCCGCCCAGAAGAAGGCCGCGTAGCGGCCGCGCGTCATCTCCCACACCGCGAGGCGCGCGTGCGCCGTCGGGTGCGTGAGCGAGACTTCGCCCCAGACCATCAGGAGGTGGACGAGGCTCGACGCGCCGAGAATCCACGCGACGGCGTTATCGAGCGCGGGGTCGAGCCAGATCGCGAACGGCAGCAGCGCCGCCGACCCGGCGAGCAGCGATTGCACGAGCAGGTGCGGCGGGAGCAGCGCGCTCTGCCAGAGGTCGCGCGCCTTGGCCTGCGCGAAAAGATACGCCGTGTAGACCGCCGTCATCACGCCGAGCGGAAGTCCCGGCAGCATCAGCCAGAGTTGCGCGGTCGTGCTCCCGGCGAGGCTCGCCGCGAAGTGGAGCGCGAGCACGAGCGAGTAGCCCGCGATGATGAACGCGCCCTTGACCAGCCAGCTCCGCCACTGCGGCCGCGTGAAGATCATGTAGAAGCGCGCCGGGTGCTCCAGGTCCCAGATGAGCAGCCCGCCCGTGACGGCGAGAAATACGCCCGACAAGACGGGCGCGACCCACCGCCACAAAGCGGTCTCGCCGACGAACGTAAGGGCGTCGGCGGCGCCGAAGCTCTCGACCCCCCAGAAGTTGCCCGGCCCGAAGTGAACAACGCTCAAAAGGGCGAGCAGCGCCATGACGAGGTACGCGCCCGCCGCGATGCCCTTCGTCCAGGTGTAGAGGCTGACGCGCCAGTCCCACGGGAGCGAGTGCGGCACGTCGTAGGCGAGCAGCGCCGCCGCCGAAGAGTTCTGAAACACAGGGTTGCCCGAGTTGACCGTGTCGGGGCCCGCCTTCTGCTCGCTCCACATGAAGAGGCCGCCGCCGGGCCTGCGCGCGGCGAGCGGGTCGAGCGTCGCCTGGTGCGCGCCCTTGTAGAAGACTTTGGGGAGCGTCTCCTTCTCGGGGCGCCGCACGTCTAAAGCCTCGCGGCCGACGTAAGCGCCGACGCGCGAGTTCGGGTCGTTCATGTCGCCGACGAGGATGGCCTCGGTGGGGCAGACGACGACGCAGGCCGGCTCCAGCCCCGCGTCGATGCGGTGCGCGCAGAAGTTGCACTTCTCGGCCGAGTGGTCTTCGGGGTTGATGAAGATGGCGTCGTAGGGGCAGGCGGCCATGCACGCCTTGCAGCCGATGCAGATGCGCTTGTCGAAATCGACGATGCCGTCCGGCCGCTTGAACATCGCCGAGGTCGGGCAGGCCGCGACGCACGGCGCGTGCGCGCACTGGTTGCAGCGCGTCACCTGGTGCGCGCGCCGCGCCTGCGGCCACTGCCCGACGTCGACGTGCTTGACGTAGGTGCGCGTCACGCCGACGGGGACGAGGTTCTCGGACTTGCAGGCGGTCGTGCAGGCGTGACAGCCGATGCAGCGCGTCTGGTCGAGTACCTTGCCCCACTGCTGCGGCTGCGCTTCCCGTTGCATCGGTCTTCTCCCCCGCCGCCCGCACGGCGGCGGTTCTTTTTTTGCGTTCCGATGAAGTATGCTTTTCGAGGCCCGGCCGTCAACGCTTCTACACTTTCATGCGAGCCAAAGTCAATCGCGCCGCCCGCGGTTTTCGGTTTCTTAAACTCGGGGAGGGAAAAGAGTGATGAGAGTTTTTGTGTCCGCCGCCGCGCTCGCGCTTCTGGCGCTCGCCGCGCCGCACGCCGGGGCGCAGACGCGCACACCCGCGCCGCGCGACGCCGTCTCGACGCGCGAGCTTGAGCGCATCAACTGGATGGAGTTCAGGGAGGTCGTCCCGTCGAAAGTTCGGACGGTGCTGCTGCCGACGGGGACGCTCGAGCCGCACGGCGTCGCCAACAACGGCGCCGACATCACCGCGCCCGTGGCGATGGCGCGCCAGATAGCGCCGCGCGTCAACGCCATGATCGCGCCCGCGCTGCCCTACGGCATCACGGGGAGCATGGAGGCGTACCCCGGCGCGTTCCAGATCACCGAGTCGGCCTACCGCCCCTTCGTCAAGCAGATTCTCGAAGGTCTGGCGAAGAACGGCTTCCGCAACATCATCGTCCTCAACGGCCACGGCGGGCCGCAGACCGCCGTGCTCAACTCGGTCGCGGCCGAGGTCGCGGCCGAGCGCAAGGTGCGCACGCTCGTCGTCAACTGGTGGTCGTTCGCCTCGGACGTGACCAAACAGGTCTTCGGCGAGGACGGCGGCCACGCCGGCTGGAACGAGACCGCGTACGTGCAGGCCGCGGACCCCACGCTCGTCCACCCCGAGCGCTACAAGGACGACCTCGCCACCGCCTACCCCGCGCCGGGCACCTGGTCGGCCGCGCCCTTCCCGTCCTCCATCGGCCTCTACCAGCCGGGGCAGGGCTACCCGAAGTTCGACCAGCAGAAGGCCGACGAGTACTTCCGAAAGGTCAACGACAAGGTCGCCGCCCTCGTCAACGAGGTCGTGCGCAAGTGGGACATGGCGGGACTGTGAGGAAGAGTAGACAGTAGACAGTAGACAGTAGTCAGTAGAAAACCCTTCGTTACATCGAACCGCCCAGAGGCAGCGTCAACGCCCGTGAAGCGGAGCCTACTGACTACTGACTACTGTCTACTGCTTTTCAAAGTGGCGCTACTCAAACTCTTCAAGGAGCGCGTCGAGGCGAGGCCGGCGCCGGGCGTCTTTCGGCCGGCGGCGCGCGGCGCGTTCCGCGCGCTGGGGCTCGCGGCGACCGCCGCGCGGGGCGAGGTCTTCGACGCGGCCTCGGCGGTGCGGCTCGCGCTCAAGCTCGGCGTGCGGAAGACGTTCGAAGCGGACGCGGCGTGGCTCTTCGGGCCGGCGGCGCGCGGGGAGTCGGACGTGCGCGACGCGGTCGGGCGCCTGTCCGAGCCCGCGCAGCGCGCGCGCGAGCGGCTCTTCTGGTTCCACGCGCGCGCGCCGCACGCGCCCGCCCGGACCGTCGCCGAACTCGCGCGCGCGGTCGACGCGCTGCTCGCGGGCGAGGGGCCCGAGGCGCTGCACGACGCGGCGCTGCTCTCGCTGTGTGGACTGTTGCGGCTCGACCCGACGCTGCACGACCCGGAGGCGTGGCGGCGCGCGTTCGAGCTGTGGCGGCGCCTGTTCGCGTGCGAGGAGTTCTGGTCGCTGCTGGTGGCGGCGGATTTGAAGGGCGACTACGAGCAGCCCGTGACCTTCGGCGAGGTGGAGGAGCTGCGGCAGGACGCGCCGCGCGTCGTCTCCGCGCACGTCGCCGCGTTCGGGGGCGAGGCCGCGCGGCGCGGCCGGCTGCGCGTCGCGGCGCGCGCCGCGAGCCTCCTGCGCGGCGCGGGGCTGCCCGTCGCGCTGCTGCGAGAGTACGAGAACGAGCTGGTCGGGCCGGCCGAGGACGCCGTCACGGAGGAGCTGGCCGGTGCGTTCGCGTGGGTCGAAGGGCCGGGCTTCGGCGCCAGGACGGACGCCACGCGGCGGAACCACTGCAACGAAGCCTGGCGCAAGTTCGACAAGCTGCGGCCGCGGCTCGCGGAGTTCGTCGAGCTGGCGGGCGAGGACTCTTACGCCACGCGGCGCGTCTTCGAGCAGGCGGCGTCGAAGCTCCTCCGCCTCGCCGTCTCTTTCGAAGAGGCGGGGCGCAGACCCGAGGCGCTCTTCGTCTGCCGCACGGCGCTCGCGCTCGCGCCGCCCGGCTCGGATGAGACACACGCCGTCGAGGCCAGGCTGGTCGCGCTCGGCGCGGGCGAAGAGTCGCGCGCCCCGAGTTGGGGCGGGTACGCCGGAGCGCTCGCGGGCGAGGCGTCGGCGGAGCGCTCGGCCTCGAAGCTGTTCAGGGACGACCTCAAGGGCGACAAGACGGTCGCGGCGGTCTCGGACGCGAGCGACACGCACGGCTGTCTGACGACCGCGGCCGTCTACGCGGTCTTCGTGCTCGCGTGCTTCGGCTTGCAATGGTGCGGCGTCATCAAGACGCGCCCGTTGCGCACGCCCACGGGCCCGCCGCCGACGATGAACATCAGGCCGAACCTGAACTTCGTCATCCCGAACATGAACTACACCATCCCGCCGCCGCTCAACCTGCGCCCGTACACCGAGCCGCCGCCGCGCGGCACGCGCCAGCCGGGCACGGGGAAGCGCCGTCGGCGGCGCGAGGAAGTCCCCGTCCCGCCGCCGACCGTCGAGCGTGTGCGGAACGCGAACGCGACGCCGCGCGAGTGAAGCGCCTTCACCTGCGGCGCGGATTCTTGTATGTTGAGTCGGCAAAGAGAGGACGGATGACGGACGAACTACCTCGGACATTACCCGTGTCGCTCGCGTCGCTGGCCGAGCTGGCGGTCGAGTGGTGGCGGCTCGGGCGCTGGGCGGGCGGCGCCGAGGGCGCCGACTCGTCGCCGCAGGCGCGCCACGTCGCGCGGCGTCTGGGAAAATTCTTAGGCGACCTCGGCGTCGAAGTCCTCGACGTGACGGGTCGCGCCTACGAGCCGGGGCTCGCCGTCGAAGTGCTCGACGCCTTCGAGGACGCGCGGCTCCCCGCCGGCTCCGAGGTCATCGACGAGACGGTCGCGCCCGTCGTCCTCTTCCGCGGCGCGGTCGTCCGCCACGGGCAGGTCATCGTCAGAAGGAATCCTTAAACGCACGTCCCCATGAACGAGTACATCGATTTCGGCATCGACCTCGGCACGACCAACTCGTGCATCGCGCGCGCGCTCGAAGGCGAGACGCACGTCATCCAGAACAACGACCAGATGAACGTCACGCCCTCGGTCGTCCGCGTGCTCAAGTCGGGGAGCCTGCTGGTCGGGCGGCGCGCCTCGGGCGCGCTGGCGGAAGACCCCGACAACGTGGCGCACGAGGTCAAGCGTTTGATGGGGCAGCGCTACGCGAAGACCTTCCCCGCGTCGGGGCGCGTGATGACGCCCGAGGAGATTTCGGCCGAGGTCTTGAAGTCACTCCTCGCGGACGCGCGCCGCCGGACGAATGAGGAGGTGCGCGCTGGCGTAGTCACCGTCCCGGCCGCCTTCACCGCCTTGCAGTGCGAGGCGACGGCGCGCGCGGCCGAGCTGGCGGGCCTCGAAGAGTACCCGCTGCTCCAGGAGCCCATCGCGGCGGCCATCGCCTACGGCGCCGCGCCCGGCGTGCGCGACCAGCGCTGGCTCGTCTTCGACCTCGGCGGCGGCACGCTCGACGTGGCGGTGGTCTCGACGCGCGACGGCCGCCTCGGCGTCCTCGAACACCGGGGCGACAATCACCTCGGCGGCAAGGACATCGACCGCGCGCTCGTCCACAACGTCCTCCTGCCCTTCCTCTCCGAACAGTTCGCGCTGCCGCGCGCCGAGGACGAGCCGCGCGAGCTGGCGCGCCTGCTGCGCAAGCTGACGCTCGCCGCCGAGTACGCGAAGATAGAGCTGACGAGCGCGGAAGAGACTCTCGTCGGCCTGCTCGACGTAGGCTGTGACCGCGAGGGCCATCTCATCGAGGCCGAGCTGCCCCTGACGCGCGCGCGTCTCGAAGAGGAGATGGCCCCGCTCGTCGCGCGCTGCCTGCGGCTCACGGACGAGGCGCTCGAAGGCGCGCGCGTGAGCGGGCCCGACCTCGACCGCGTCCTGCTCGTCGGCGGCCCGACGCAAATGCCGCGCGTGCGCGAGGCGCTGGCCGCGCACCTCGGCGCGCCCGTCGACTTCTCGCTCGACCCGATGACGGTGGTCGCGCGCGGCGCGGCCGTCTACGCCTCGACCGTCGAGCGCCGAAAGGCGCGCGACGCGGGGGCGAAGGCCGCGGAGGCGGAGACGGCCGGCGCGGGCGGGCTGAGCGTCCGCCTCGCCTTCGACCCCCTGAGCGCGGAGCCGAGCGCGCGCCTCGCCGGACAGCTCTCGGGGCGCGCCGAACAGCTCGAAGTGAAGGTTGACGCCGAGGGGGGCCTGTGGACGAGCGGCTGGCACGCGGCGCGCGAGGGCTTCTTCGAGATGCGTCTGGTCTTGCAGGAGGGGCGGCTCAACCGCTTCACCCTGAGCGTGCGCGACGAGAAGGGGCGCGCGCTCGCCGTCGAGCCCGACGAGTTCCAGATACGCCACGGGCTCGCGCTCGACGCGCCGCCGCTGCCGCACACCCTCTCGGTCGAGGTCGCGGGCGGGGACGGCCGCGCCGAGCTGAGCCCGGTCTTCCCGCGCCGCACGCTGCTGCCGGCCGAGCGCACCGTCACCTACCGCGCCGCGCACACGCTCCGTCCCAGCGAGCCGGAGACCTCGCTCGCCGTCAAGCTCTGGGAGGGCGAGGCGCTCACAGACCCGCAGGCCAACAACTGGGTCGGCAACCTCCACATCCGCAGCGACGCCGTCCGGCGCCCCGTGCCCGAGGGCTCCGAGGTGCAGCTCCACATCAAGGTGGACGCCTCGCGCCTCATCACGGTCGAGGTCTTCGTCCCGCACCTCAACGAGCACTTCACAGAGCGCGTCTACATGCCGAAGGAGGAGGAGCCCGACTACCTCGAACTGCTCGCCGGCGCGCACCTGGAGATCGAGAACTGCCTCGTGCGGCTCACGCGCGTCGAGGCGCACCTGATGCTCTCGGCCGCGCGCGAGGCCGAGGACGACTTCGACTTCCCCGAGGTCGTCTACGACGAAGACTTCGTGGACGACCTGCGCCGCGCGGCGTCGCACGCGCCCGACCCGCGCCGCGTGGAGGCCGAGAGCCTGCGCCGCGAGCTTGAGGACTTCGACATCGAGATCGGAGCCTACCAGGCGACCGGCGACATGGAAGACCAGGACCACGCCGCGCGCGTCGTCGAGCGCGTCCGCGAGTCGCGCGCACGCGTCGCGTCGCTTGAGCGGCGCGCGGGTCTCGCGCCCACGGGTTCGAGCGCGGAGGACGCGGCGCGGCTCGCCGACTCGGCCGCCGAGACCGTCACGGCACACGGCACCGAGGCGCAGCGCGCTCGCCTGGCGGCGCTCAGGCGCGAGCTGTCGGAGGCGTCGGCGCGCGGCGACGTGCGCGGGGTGAGGAAGGCCGCCGGCGCCCTGCGCGCGCTGCGCACCGAGGTGCTCTACGCGCAGGAGTGGTTCTGGGGCGACTGGTTCCGACACCTCGCGCGCCCCGGCCGCCAGTTCCTCAACCAGGAGGAGGCCGCGCGCTGGGTGGCGCGCGGCGAGGAGGCACAGCGTGCGGGCGAGCGCCGGAAGCTCGAAGACGCGGTGCGCTGGCTCTGGTCGCTGCTCCCGCCCGACGAGCAGGCGGCGCAGAAGGAGCGCGCCGTCAGGCCGGGGCTCAAGCAGTAATTAACAGGGATGGACGGGATGAACGGGATGAGAAGAATTAGGGATTTGAAATTTCAAATCCGAAATTTTTGCTCCCCATCCTGTCTACCCTTCCACCCCTGTTAATTTTTCTCTCGCCGTATCGGCGCCCTGTTCCGTAGCCAAACCCGGCGGCTGCTTGCTAGTATCTCTTCAGACTTTCCCCGCATCAATTTAAAGGAGGACAGGCGCAGGGCCAGCGGCCCCGGCGCCGAGTCGGCGCGCGCCGGGGGCGCGGCACGACCGCCCTGCACGCCGGAAGAGATGCTTTTAAAAAACGGAAAGACTCGGAAGGCCGTCACGCTCGCGGCGCTGGTGCTGTCGGCGGCGACGGCCCTCGTCTCGCCCGCCGCCGCGCAGGAGAAGAAGAAGGCGCTGCCGCGCGGCACGCCCGTGCTGTGGCGCGACCGCGACCCGGCCAGGCTCGACCTCGCGTCGGGGCCGGGCGGCGCGTCGATGCGCCCCGCCGCGCGCCGGCTCACCTTCCTCAAGGAGGAGAAGGGCGGCTACTCGAAGAAGTACCGCGTGCGCGACGCGCGGGGCCGCGAGTGGGTCGTCAAGGTCGGCAAGGAGGCGCAGTCCGAGGCCGCCGCCACGCGGCTCATCTGGGCCGCGGGCTACGAGACCGAGGTCACATACCTCCTCCCGCGCGTGACCATCCCGGGCAAGGGGACGTTCACCAACGCGCGCTTCGAGGCGCGCCCCCGAAACGTCAAGCGGCTCGACGAGTGGGGGTGGGAGCGGAACCCCTTCGCGGGGACGCGCGAGCTCGACGGGCTCAAAGTCCTGATGGTGCTCGTCAACAACTGGGACCTGAAGGACGAGAACAACGTCATCCTCCACACGCCCGGCTCGGGCGAGCTGCGCTACGCCATCAGCGACCTCGGCGCGACCTTCGGCAAGTCGGGCGGCCCCGGCTTCTTCTGGCGCGTCACGCGCAGCCGCAGCGAGCCCGAGGACTACGCCGACACCAAGTTCATCGACCGCGTCGAGGACGGCTACGTGGACTTCGACTTCACGGGGAAGAACGAGCGGCTCTTCGAGAAGATCAAGGTCGGGCACGCGCGCTGGATCGGCGGGCGGCTCGCGCGCCTGTCCGACGGCCAGCTGGCGGCCATCTTCCGCGCCGCCAACTACAAGCCCGCCGAGACGCGCCTGCTCACACGCGTCGTCCGCGCGCGCATCGAGGAGCTGGCCACGCTCGCGCCGTAACGGCCTCGTCACGGGCGCGGTTCGGCCCCGGGACCCCGGGCGCCGTCGCCCCGTCGACATGCGCGAGGTCGAGGGCGAGCGGCGCGCTCACCTTCGGGGTGGCGGGTCAGAAGAAGCGGAAGCAGGTCGTGGCCGGGCGGAGCCAGCCCCGTTCGAGCCACTTCTTACGGTTCTTCTCCTTGAGCAGGATGAGGATGTTCTGCTCGGGCGTGTTCGCGGCCGAGCGCTGGTGCTGCGAGTTGACTTCGCGGTTGTAGTCCTGCCGCGCGCGCTTGAGGTCTCGGAAGAGCCCGCGCAGGTCGTCGTCGTCTACGGGGGTGAAGGTCAGCACGCCGGCCTCGGCGGTCGCCGCCCACATCGCCTTCTCGTCGAACTGCGGAACCTCGCGCGCCTTGCAGCCGAAGGCGGCGGGGTTGACCGGCCCCACGCCCCAGGTCGCGCTGTAGCCCCGCCCCTCTTCGGTGGTCAGCACGTAGGTCACCACGTTGGGCTCCTTCGACTGGTTCTCCCACACGTTCAGGTACTGGCGGACTTTGCCGTACTTGTCCGCGGCCACGACCTTCCCGCGGCCGTCGGACGCGTAGCCGATGCCGATGGTCTTGGACTCCGGAATTTTGGGAAGCTCGGGGCGCGTCGCCTCCTGCGCCGTGGCGACGCTCGCGGTCAGGGCGGCGAGGGCCATGACGGCCGCGGCCGAAAACTTGAGTAAGAGGTTTCTCACGGCAGTACTCCGCGGGGTTGGTGGTGGCGGTCGGGCGTCGGCAGGCGGATGATAACGCAACGCGCGCCCCGCCGCGAAGATATTACGCCCGCGCGGCCGCGCAAAATCCGGCACCCGTCACGCGCGCCCGGTGCCCGCCGTCACGGACATCCCGCCGGAGTCGGGATTCAAATTTCAAGTTTGAGATTTCGACTCCCGAAAGTCCGTGTGTTAAATTTCGCCGTCGAACCTTCCAACTTTTTCGAGCCGAGACTTTCCGCAGGAGGGAACCGATGAAACTTCTCTTCACACGCGCGTGCGCTTTTGTTCTCGCGCTCACGGCCGCCGCCGGCGCGCAGGCGCAGGGCGCGCGCTTCACCGTCGAGGAGATGCTCAAGCTCCAACGCGTCGCGGACCCGCAGCTCTCGCCCGACGGCCGGCTCGTCGCCTACCAGGTCACGACGCCGGACGTGGCCGCCAACCGCAACCGCACGCAAATCTACGTCGTCGCCGCGTCGGGCGGCGAGCCCCGGCGCATCACCGACGGCGCGGCCAACGCGAGCGTGCCGCGCTGGTCGCCCGACGGCCGGCGCCTCGCCTTCACGACCGGCGGGCAAATCTGGACGATGAAGCCCGACGGCTCGGACCGCGAGCAGGTGACGGACCTCTCGACCGGCGCGGCCGACCCCGTCTGGTCGCCCGACGGGAGGCTCATCGCCTTCGTCTCGGACGTCTACCCCGACTGCCGCGACGACGCCTGCAACAAGCGGCGCGACGAAGAGGCGGCGAAGAACCCGGTCAAGGCGCACGTCGCCGGGCGCCTGCTCTACCGTCACTGGACGACCTGGAAGGGCGACAAGCGCACGCACGTCTTCGTCGTCCCCGCGGGCGGCGGGCAGGAGCGCGACCTGACGCCCGGCGACTGGGACGCCCCGCCGTTCAGTCTGGGCGGTCCGCCCGACTACGCCTTCTCGCCCGACTCGGCGGAGCTGGCCTTCGCGCGCAACACCGACCGGATGGAGGCGGCCTCGACCAACAGCGACATCTTCGTCGTCGCCGTCACGGGCGGCGAGCCGCGAAGACTGACCGGCGACAACAAGGGCGCGGACTCGACGCCCGTCTACTCTCCGGACGGCCGCTACCTCGCCTACCGCTCGCAGGCCACCCCGACGTTCGAGGCCGACCGCTGGCGTCTGATGCTCTACGACCGAAACACGCGCCGGACGCGCGAGCTGCTGCCGCGCTTCGACGCCAACGTCGAGGGCTTCGTCTTCTCCCCCGACTCGCGCTCGGTCTTCTTCGCCTCGGGGCAGCGCGGCGAGCACCCCATCTTCAACGCGGGGCTCGAAGGCAACGCCCCGCCCGCCAAGCTCCTCGACGGCTTTAACGACGACGTGCGAGTCTCCGCGGACGGCCGCTTCCTCGTCTTCACGCGCTCGGACGCGGCGCGGCCGACCGAGATATACACGGCGCGCATGGACGGCGTCGTGCCCTTGGGGCGCGCCGGCAACCAGGCCGCCCCGCTCACGCGCCACAACGACGAGCAGATGGCGCGCTACCGTCTGCGCCCGGCCGAGGAGCTGACGTGGGCCGGCGCGGCCGGCCGTCAGGTCTCGGGCTGGCTCTTCCGCCCGCCCGACTTCGACGCGTCGAAGAAGTACCCGCTGCTTGTGCTCATCCACGGCGGGCCGCAGAGCGTCTGGAACAACAGTTGGGGCTACCGGTGGAACCCGCAGATTTACGCGGCGCGCGGCTACGTCGTCTTCATGCCTAACCCGCGCGGCTCGGTCGGCTTCGGCCAGCAGTTCACCAACGAGATTTCGGGCGACTGGGCGGGCAAGGTCTACACGGACCTGATGAACGGGGTGGCGAAGGTGGCCGCGATGCCGTTCGTGGACGGGAACAACGTCGGCGCGGCCGGCGCCTCTTACGGCGGGTACATGGTCAACTGGCTGCTCGGCCACAACGACCACCCGCGCGTGCGCTTCAAGACCTTCGTCTCGCACGCGGGCGTCTTCAACCTGACGAGCATGTACGGCGCGACCGAGGAGCTTTGGTTCGTCGAGTGGGAGTTCAAGGGCGCGCCCTGGAATAACCCCCTGCTCTACGAGAAGTGGTCGCCGCACCGCTTCGGCGCGCGCTTCAAGACGCCGACGCTCGTCACGCACGGCGAGCTCGACTACCGCGTCCCCATCGACCAGGGGCTCCAGCTCTTCACGTACCTCCAGCGGCAGGGCGTCGAGTCCAAGCTCGTCGTCTTCCCGGACGAGGGGCACTGGATTCTCAAGCCCGCCAACTCGCTCTACTGGTACGCGAACGTCCTCGACTGGCTCGACGCGCGCCTGAAGCGCGGGGCCTGAGAAGGGGGCCGACACGTTGATGCGTAACAGGACCCCGCTCGCGCTCGCCCTCCTGTCGCTCGCCTGCGCGGGGGCGCGGCCGCACGTCGCGGCCGGCAAAGTCCCCGCGCCGCTCTCCCGCTCGCGGCAGATAGTCGTGGTGACGACGCGCGACTGGGACGGGGTCGCGGGGGTCTTGCGGCGCTTCGAGCGGAGGGGCGCGCGCGGTGCGTGGGCGCGGGTCGGCGCGGAGGTGCCGGTGGTCGTCGGGCGGACGGGACTGGCGTGGGGCGTCGGCCTCATCGAGGCCGTCGGGACGGACGGGCCGCGCAAGCGTGAGGGCGACGGCAAGGCGCCGGCGGGCGTCTTCCGGCTAGGCCCCGCGTTCGGCTTCGCGCCCGCGCGCGCGGCGTCCCGGCTGAGACTTCCCTATAAACCTCTCGCGCCCACGACCGAGTGCGTGGACGACCCGGCCTCGCGCCACTACAACCGCGTCGTGGACGGGGACGCGCTGAAGGCCGTGGACTGGAACAGCTCGGAGCTGATGCGCGAGGTCGAAGGCTACCGCTGGGGACTCGTCGTCGCGCACAACGCCGCGCCGCCCGCGCCCGGCCTCGGCTCCTGCATCTTCCTGCACGTCTGGGCCGGCCCCGGTAAAGGCACCGCCGGCTGCACCGCGATGGGACAGGCGAACCTCGAAGCCCTCCTGCGCTGGCTCGATTCGTCGAAGACGCCGCTGCTGGTGCAACTGCCCGAGGCCGAGTACGCGCGTCTGCGCGGGCTCTGGCGCCTGCCGCCTCCGCCGGTCGTCGTCAAATAGGCCGGGCGGCCGCGCGCGAGTTCGGCCACAAAAAAATGGGACGCCGAGTACCCGCCAGTACCGGCGTCCCCGCGCCGCGGCCCGCACCCGACACAGCCGGGCCGCACGCGCCGGGGCGACACGTCTCCTGACGGCGCCCCGGTAACAAACCTTTTCATTTCAAGTCACACACAAACAGGCCGCCGCACCTCTCACGCCGCTTCAGCCCTGCTTCGGCTTGCGCGCGAGCAGGCGCGCGATGGTCTCGGCGAGCGCGTGCATGTCCTCGGGCTTGCGCAGGAAGGCGCTGGCGCCGGCGCGGCGCGCCTCGCGCTCGAAGTCGCCGGCCGAGAGCATGATGACGGGCACCTGCTGGCGGTGCGGCAGCTCGCGCGCGCGGCAGACGAGGTCGAGCCCGTCGGCGCCGGGCAACTGCTTGTCGATGATCATCAGGTCGTAGACGGTGCCGCCCTCTATCGCGGCGAGCGCCGCCAGCCCGTCGGTGTAAGTAGAGACGCCCCAGCCCTCGTCCCTCAGCGTCTCGCGGACGGCGGCGGCGACCAGTGCGTCGTCCTCGACGTGGAGGATGTGTACGCCGCGCGGGCGCTCCGGGTCGTCGGGCTCGCGGAACATGAGGCTGCTGCGGCGCGGCTCCGGGGGGGTGCGCAGGTGGAGCAGGCGCCGGTGGCGGCGGTGGAGCATCGAGTCGAGGCTCTGGCGCGTGAGCCCGAGCATCTGGGCCGCGCGCGAGACGACGCCCCCCGCGTCGCGTAGCGCGCCCTCGATGAGCCGCCCCTCGTAGCGCCTGACGGCCTCGCGGAACGAGAAACCCTCCCAAGTGGGCGGCTCGGGCAGCACGCCGACGAGCGAGAGCACGCGGCGCGCGCAGCCCAGTAGCCGCTCCCTGTTGCCGGGGTGGCGCGAGCGCGCGAGCAGGTCGTCGGCGCGCTTGAAGGCGGCCTCCAGGTCGGGCAGCGCGAGCCAGCCGGCCAACTCCTCGACGAGCGTGAGCGCCGCCCCCCCCGCGCCCTCCGCGTCGCCCGCCGCCTCGGCCACGTCCGCCGCCCTCAGCAAGACCTCCGACGCCTGCTCGCGCCTCCCCGCGCGCGCCAGCGCCGTCCCCAAAGTCGTCAGCGCCTCCGCCAGCAGCGACTGCTCCCCGCCCCGCTCCAACACCCAAGAGCACGGTCTAAGTAATCGCTCCGCTGTTCAAGCGCGCCGAGATTTTTCAGCACCGTACCAAACTCATTGTGAAATCTTCCCTTGATAGTGTGTTTACTGCTCTTTCCAAAGAGTGGCGCGGCTTCGGTGAGAAGACCCAGAGCATCGCTTAATCTAAAAGTGACTTCTTCAACCATCGCTAGACGCAACAGAGCTACAGCTCTGAGATCATTATCTTCGGCAGAAAGATGGTATATCGCCTGCCCAAGTACGACTCGTGCCTCGTTGAAGGCGCCTTCACGCCAGTAGCAATAACCAAGTTCAGTTTGTGCTTCGGCTATTTTCTTTTCTTCTTGAAGCGCTTCAAATCGATTAATACTCACGCTAAGTAGATTCTTGGCTGCTTCCTGCGATCCTTCTATCTGCTTAACGCTGCCAATCCATCCCGTCAAGGCTCCGCTGCGCAACAGTACCTCCGCCGCCACCGCGGGGACCAGTCCGTCTAGGGCTGGATATTGACCCACTCGTGACCACAACTCGCCCATTGCTTCACGCGCCGCCTCATAGTTACCCGTGTCCTCCAATTCTTTGGCGAGTCGGCATCGTAATCGCGCTCGCTCGTCTTGGCTGAGATTCGGGTTAGCTATCTGATTAAGCAGTTCGTTTATCGAAACCATGTGAGGCACCTTTCTATATAGCCGATAGGAGAAGCATCGGCATTCTGGCTGAGAGTCATCTCGACACGCCAGGGTGTTAAGATGCGCTGTCGCAACTCTCCACGACTACCTGGCAAGGACCCTGTCATGCCGTACGTCACAACCCACAACTTCACGCTCTAGGAGAAACCCATGAAAACCGTGCGATATTTCTTCTCAGCACTAGCGTTGACTTCTGCACTTTCACTTTCAACCTTCGCGGGCGACATCCATACCGGACTTGAGCCGCAGCCTACCCCGACGCCGGTAGAGGCTCAGGGTGAAACCTCAACGACCCTCAACGGCGACATGCACACCACGGAGGCGGGCGCCGACGTGACGCTGGCGGGGGCCGTGGTGGATTTGGTGCGGGGCGTGTTGGCATTGCTGTAGTCACGCCTTGAGTCGGCCGCGCGTAAGGGCGCGGTGTAGGGGCGGGGGAGAGACGCTCCGTCCCGTGGCCCGCGTGATGCTCTAGTCACGCGGGCCGGGGACTGATGCCCGCCCCTACGGTTAAAACGTTCCGGGCTGCCGCCGCCGGCGACGCGTCGCCGGCGGGGTAGTATTCGTGTGTTTTGAACCTCTACGGTCGAGCGCCCGATATCACCCGCCGCCCCGAGCGACTATCGGAGTATGAGAACCGTCGTGTCGGCGGTCGGGTGCATGTCGTTGTTGAGCGCGGCCCAAACCACGCAAATATCGCTAGTAGTCCGTCACGGTGAAATTGATGAATGTTCTTTGAATCGGTAAAGTCTGGTTACATTATCCCATAGGAGCCAGACCAGCTATGCCGAAAAAGAAATACCTTGTCACGCTCACCGACGC
>JAIVJI010000060.1 GCA_020200135.1 Acidobacteriota bacterium
GGAGAGGTAGTGGTAGAGCGTCTCCTCGTCCAGCTCGGCCGACACCGACGGGTGCGCGAGGATGGCCTTTATCTCGGAGGCGAAGATGAGGCGCCCGCCCTCGTGCCGGAAGTAGAGCGGCTTGACGCCGACGCGGTCGCGCGCGAGCACGAGCCGTTCGCGCCGCTCGTCCCAGAGCGCGACGGCGAAGTCGCCCTCGATCTCTTTAACGAAGTCGAGCCCGCGCTCCTCGTAGAGATGAATGATCGTCTCGCTGTCGGTGCGCGAGCGGTAACGGTGGCCGCGACGTTCGAGTCCTTCGCGCAGCTCGGCGTGGTTGTAAATCTCGCCGTTGAAGACGAGCCAGACGCCCGCGTCTTCGCAGCCGCGCATCGGCTGGTGGCCGGCGGGCGAGAGGTCGATGATGGAGAGGCGTCGGAAGCCGAAGCCCAGCCGCCCGCCGTCGAGGAGTTCGGCGCCCACGTCATCCGGCCCGCGGTGCGGCATCCGGTCGCGCATCCGCTCGACCACGCCGAGCTCGACGCGCCCCCCGGCCGCCCCGTACTCCCAGACACCGCAGATGCCGCACATACTCTCTTAACCGCCGGACTCGCCCGACTCGTCCATCAACTCGGCCACAGACTTCAGCGCCAACTCTAAACGCGCGGCGGCCTCTTCGCCAGCGCACACGGGCACGAGCAGCCAGCTCGCGACGAGCGGCACCGGCGCCCTCGTCGTCCAGACCGCCGCCGCCGTCTCGACCCTCGACCCGTACTCGCGCGAAGCCCAGCGCGGCTCGACGGCGACGCCCCCCAGCCCTTCGAGCGAGACGACGAGAAGCCTCGCGCCCGTCGCGGCGTCGGCCACCTCGACGGCGCAGCCGTCGGGCACCCCGGCCCCGCGCGCGTCGAGCGTCCTCACCAGGCGCCCCGGCGCGGCGTGGAAGACGAAGCGGAAGTCGTGACCGTGCTCGTACTCCTGCTCGTGTTCGTGCTCGCCCTCGTCGATGAGCGAGTCGCGGACGAGCCAGAAGCGCCCGCGGCCGTCGAAGTGGACGGAGCGGCGGTGCGTGACCGGCCCGGCCGCGAGTCGCTCGTAGCCGACGTGCTCCGCGCAGGTGGTGGCGCGCCCGCCGTCGGAGTAGAAGGCGAGCACGCGCGGGCGCGCCTCGTCGCCGATGATGAAAGGCGTGTCCACCGAAATCGTGTTCTGCTCCGCGCCGTCCACCCCGACGGTCGAGTGGTACGCGGTCGAGCGGAACTCGTGTCGCGCGCGCGGGTCGCCGGTGTAGACGTACGTGCCGGGGTCCGAGATGAAGCTCACGCCGCAGGCCGAGACTTCGATGGAGAGCGCGTCGTTGTGCCCGTGCGCGCCCCGCCCCGCCAGCCCCGCGCCGCTCGCGTTGAGCATGAGGTAGAGGTCGCCTTCGCGGAGCACGCACGCGCCGGCGTGCTCGAAGACTTCGGAGGCGGAGGACGAGAGGGCCGCCGCCTCAAGTCCCTCGTAAGTCTGAAGCCCCCCGGCGCCGGTGAGCCAGAAGACCTCTTCGGGCGCGCCGCCGGGGAGTTTGAAGCGCGGCTCGCGGAAGACTGCGGCGCCGACGGCGAGCAGGTACGCGTGGTCGTCGGCCGCCCGCCAGACGAGCGGGAGGAAGCGCCCGCCGTCCGTGTCGCCGACGAGCGGCGCGCGCCCGTCCGGTCGCAGGTACGCGCGCAGGTATTCGAGCATCGAGCGCACACGCAAAAAGTGTCGCTCCTCAATCTCGATGCCGTTCTCGCGGCAGAGGACGAACGTGTAGAGGAACAGTTCGAGCGCGAAGCGGTGGTAGCCCCGCGCCGCCCACGTCTCGACCTGCGCGAAGAACTCCTCGGCCAGCCCCTCGCCGCCGCCCGCCGCGTACGCGCGCGCGAGCGTGACGAGGTGCCCGAGCCGGTTCAGCTCCCACAGCACGCGCACGTCCGAGCCGCCGCCGCGCACGAGCTGAACGTCCGCGTGAAAGTCGAGCGGCCACTCGACGCCCGACGCGGGCTCGCGCAGCCAGTCCACGCGCGCGCCGAACTCGCGCACGCCGTAGCCGAGCAGCGGCCAGCGGTGCGCCGCGACCGCGCGCGCCTCCTTTAAAATTCCTTCGACGTTCCGCGCGAGACAACTGCCGGCGCTTCCGGTCTCCGCCTCCTCGAAGCCGGCCGGCAGGCGCGGCGTCGTGCGCGTGCGGAAGTGTTCGAGCAGCTCCGCGCCGCCCAGGCGCGCGAACTCCGGCGCGAGCCGTGCGCGCGCCGGCCCACGTTCGACGCGCGAGAGCGCGCCCAGCGCGGCGCGCTCTCGACGCCGGCGCAGCGCGACGAGGGTGCGCCGCCCGGCTTCGAGCAAAGCGGGGCGCAAGCCGACCTCCCCACGCAGGGCGCGCCTGATTTTGCGTGTGACGCTCAAGACGGCCAGTGTACAGATTTCAAATTTAAAATTTCAAATTTCTAATCTTCGGGCGGTTTGACGCCCCGTGGCACGGCTGGCAGACTTACCAGTCCGACCGGATGTTAACGAAGAAGACCCGATGAGTTCCAAGACGAGCGAAACGACCGAGGGCGGTCTCGCCGCGACACAGGCGACGCACGCGCCCGCGGCGGCGGCGGAGGACGAGAGAGCGCGCGCGTCACTCGCGGGGCTGCCGCACGCCTTCATCAGCGCCGAGGGCGCGGGCGTGCCGCTCAACCTCGGCGACCTCTGGGGCTACCGCGAGCTGCTCTACTTCCTCACCTGGCGCGACATCAAGGTGCGCTACAAGCAGACGCTGATGGGCGTCGCCTGGGTCGTCGTCCAGCCGCTGCTGCTGATGCTCGTCTTCACGCTCGTCTTCAACCGTTTCGTCCGCTCGGGCGAGGGCGCGATACCCTACCCGCTCTTCGCCTACTCGGGGCTCCTGCTCTGGACGTTCTTCTCGGTCTCGGTCTCGTCGGGGATGAACAGCCTCATCGGCAACACGAGCCTCGTCACCAAGGTTTACTTCCCGCGGGTCTTCATCCCGGCGGCGGCGGTCGGCGCGGGGCTGGTGGACCTCTCGGTCGGCGCGGTGCTGCTCGTCCCGCTCGCGGCCTACTACGGCGTGGGCGTCACGCCGAAGCTGCTGCTCGTGCCCGCCTTCGTGGGGCTCGCGGCGCTGCTGGCGCTCTCGGCGGGGATGGTCACGTCGGCGCTCACCGTGCGCTACCGCGACCTGCGTCACGCGCTCCCCTTCCTGCTCCAACTCTGGATGTTCGCCTCGCCGGTCATCTACCCCGTAGGCGTCGTGCCCCCGAGCTGGCGCTGGGCGCTGGCGGCCAACCCGATGACCGGCGTGCTCGAAGGCTTCCGCGCCTCGCTCACGGGGACGGCCTTCGACTGGGGGCTCGTCGCCGTGCCGCTCGTGGCCGCGCCGGTGCTCGTCGCCGTCGCCTTCTACGTCTTCCGCAGCCTGGAAGACACCTTCGCCGACATCATCTGAAGAGAGTGATGGAGCCCGTCGTCGTCCGAGTCGAGAACGTCAGCAAGCGCTACCGCATCGGCGCGCTGCACCCGGCCTACCTGACCTTCCGCGAGGCCGTGTTCGACGCGGTCGCGGCGCGCCTGAAGAGACTCGGGCGCGGGGGCGCGGGCGAGGACGGCAGCACGCTCTGGGCGCTCGACGGCGTGAGCCTCGAAGTCCGGCGCGGCGAGATTCTCGGCATCGTCGGCCGCAACGGCGCGGGCAAATCGACGCTGCTCAAAATCCTCTCGCGCATCACGCGCCCGAGCCGCGGGAGCGTCGAAATCTACGGCCGCGTCGGCTCGCTCCTCGAAGTCGGGACGGGCTTTCACCCCGACCTGACCGGGCGCGAGAACATCTTCCTCAACGGCGCCGTCCTCGGGATGCGCAAGGCCGAGATCAAGGAGAAGTTCGACGAGATAGTCGCCTTCTCCGAGCTCGAGCGCTTCGTCGAGACGCCGGTCAAGTTCTACTCGTCGGGGATGTACGTCCGGCTCGCCTTCTCGGTCGCGGCGCACCTCGAACCCGAAATCCTCATCATGGACGAGGTGCTGGCGGTCGGCGACATGGCCTTCCAGCAGAAGTGTCTCGACAAGATGAACGAGGTGCGGCAGCAGGGGCGCACCATCTTCTTCGTCTCGCACAACCTGCCGGCCATCACGCGCCTGTGCAGGCGCGCCGTGCTGCTCGACGGCGGGCGCCTCGTCGCCGAAGGGTCGCCGCAGGAGGTCGTCAACCGCTACCTGAGCGGGAGCTGGAAGGCCGGGGCCGAGCGCGTGTGGGAGGGCGACGACGCGCCGGGCAACGCGGTCGTGCGGCTGCGCGCCGCGCGCGTGCTCGACGAGCGGGGCGAGCCCGCGGCGGCCGTGGACGTGCGCCGCCCCTTCAGCGTCGAGGTGACTTACGACGTGCTCGAAGACGGGCACGCGCTGACGCCCGCCCTCGAATTCTTAAACGACGAGGGGACGAGGGTCTTCACCACGCACGACGCGGGCGAGGCGTGGCGCAGGCGGCCGCGCCCGGCGGGGCGCTACGCGAGCGCCGTCCGCGTCCCCGGCAACCTTCTGGCCGAGGGGACGCTCATCGCGCACGTCTCGATAATGTCGCACTTTCCGTCTACAATCCTGCACGCGCGCGCCAAGAACGCGGTCGCCTTTCAAGTGCTGGACGAGCCGGGCGGCGTCTCGGCGCGCGGCGACTACGTCGGGCCGATGCCCGGCGTCGTCCGCCCGCTGCTCCAGTGGGACACGCGCGCGGACGCGCTTTGAAGTCTTCAGCCGCGCTTCGCCGTTCGGCCGTCCCCTCCCCTGATGAAAGATAGACTACGCGACAGGCTCACGCTCGCACAGAAGCTCCGGCTCAAGCGCGCCGTCTTCGCGCCTCTGGGCTGGGCGCTGCGGCTCGCCGCCCGCGCCTACAACTTCGCCGGGCGTCTGGGCGAGAGCGCCGCCGCCAACGGGCTCGACCTCGGCCGCGCCTTCGACGTGAGGCAGCGGCCCGGCGCGCCCTACGCGCACCCCTTCGGCGTCAACGACCTCCTCTTCCTCGCGCGCGGCGCCGAGGGCTTAGACCCCGAGCGGCGCGTCACGGCCTCCGTCGTCATCCCCGTCTTCAACAAGGCCGAGTTCACCTTCCAGTGCCTGCGCTCGCTCGTGCGCGAGCTGGACTTCACAGACGCCGAGGTCATCGTCATCGACAACGCCTCGACCGACGAGACGCCCGAGCTGCTCGCACACTTCCGTGGGCTCGTCCGCGTCATCCGCAACGAGGAGAACCGCGGCTTCGTCGACGCCTGCAACCAGGGCGCGGCGGTCGCCCGAGGCCGTTACCTCGTCTTCCTCAACAACGACACGGTCGTCCTGCCCGGCTGGCTCGAAGCGCTCGTCGAGACCGCCGAGAGGGACGGGCGCGTCGGCGCCGTCGGCTCGCTCTTCCTCTACCCGGACGGGCGCGTCCAGGAGGCCGGCGCCGTCGTCTGGTCGAACGGCGAGGCGTTCCACTACGGCTGGGGCAAGTCTTCGGAAGACCGCCGCCTCACGTTCGCGCGCGAGGTGGACTACTGCTCGGGCGCCTCGCTCCTCGTCCGGCGCGAGCTGTTCGACGGGCTCGGCGGCTTCGACCGGCGCTACGCGCCCGCCTACTACGAGGACACGGACCTCTGCATGGGCGTCCGCTCGCTCGGGCGTCGGGTCGTCTACCAGCCCGCCTCGCGCCTCTACCACTTCGAGGGCGCGACCGCCGGCACCGACACGCACACGGGGTTCAGGCGCTTCCAGGTCATCAACCGCGAAAAGTTCTACGCCAAGTGGCGCGACGTGCTGGCGCGCGAGCACCACCGGGAAGACCCCGCGCGGGTCGAGCGCGCGGCCAACCGCAGGTGGGACACGCAGGTCGCGGTCTTCGACGACCGCGTGCCGACGCCCGACCGCGACGCCGGCAGCGCGCGCGTGCTCCACGTCCTGCGCGCGCTCTCCGAGTGGTGCCACCCCATACTCATCACGACGAGCAAGCAGGTTCGTTCCGAGTACGAGCGCCGGCTCTGGGAGGAGGGCGTCGAGACGGCCCCGGCGCTCGACTTCCGCCGGCTGATGCGCGAGCGCCGCTTCCGCGCGGCCGTCGTCAGCCGCCCCGAGGTGGCCGAGGCTCTGCTCAACTCCGTCCGCCGCGCAGACCCGCGCGTGAAGGTCGTCTTCGACACGGTTGACCTGCACTTCGTGCGCCTCGGGCGCGAGGCCGAGCTGACGGGCGACGCGGCGCTCGCGCGCGAGGCCGAGCGGTACAGGAAGACGGAGACGCGACTCGCGCGAGCGAGCGACCTGGTGTGGTTCGCCTCGTCGGCCGACCGCGAGGCGCTCGAGCGCGTCGCGCCCGGCGTCCCCTCGGCCGTCGTCCCGACCGTACACCCGCCGCGCGGGCGCGGCCCCGACTTCGACGCGCGCCGCGACCTCCTCTTCGTCGGCAACTTCAGCCACCGCCCGAACGGCGACGCCGTGCGCTTCTTCGCGCGCGAGGTGCTCCCGCTGGTCAGGGAGTCGCTGCCCGAAGTCGAACTGCTCGTCGTCGGCGACAACGCGCCGGCGGGGCTGGGGGGCGAAGGCGCCGGGGGCGTGCGCGTGCTCGGCTACGTGCCGGAGATCGCCCCGCTGTTCGAGGGGGCGCGCGTCTTCGTCGCGCCGATGCGCTTCGGCGCGGGGATGAAGGGGAAGGTCGGGGACGCGCTCTCCTATGGGCTGCCCGTCGTCACCACGAACGTGGGCGCCGAGGGGATGTCTCTGCGCGACGGCGAGGAGGCGCTCATCGCCGACACCGCACGCGACTTCGCCTCGGCGGTCGTCCGCCTCTACCGGGACGAGGCGCTGTGGCGGCGGCTCGCCTCGAACGCGCACGCACACGTCGAGCAACACTTCTCGCCGCGCGTCGTCGGCCGCATCGTCAACGACTCCATCCTCGGGCTGCTCGGCGAACTCGAAAAGCACCCGCCCGCAACCGTTTTGTAATCTTTCGACGGGGCAGCAGGTCTACAGTCAGGGGCATCCAAAAACCGTCATACTCCGGCCCGCGGTTCGGTCGGCGCGCGGCGTTTCTTCCCGCGCGGACGCGCCGCGGGCCTTTATTACAGGACGAACATGAAAGAGCCCCAACGGCAGCAGCCATTACAGACCGACGAAGAGATGACCCTCGTCGTCTCCGGCGAGGAGGCGACGCTCGTCTCCCCGCGCTTCGACGACGAGGAGACGCTCGTCGCGCGCCCCGTCGTCCCTCTCGACGCCGAGGCGGTCGAAGCCGCCGGGGCGCACGGGCCGGCCGCCGCGCCGCACGCGGCCCATCTGCCCCAGACCTACGCCGGCCGGCCCTTCGCCCCGCGCCGCTCATGGGCGCTCGCGACCGTGCTCGTCTCGGTGCTCGTCGGCGGCGTTCTCGGCGGCGCAGGGCTCTACATTTACCAGAGGCAGTCGCAGGACGACCGCGCGGTCACGACGACGCAGCAGCCCGAGGCACCGGCCGAGACGCAGCCCGAGCCCGCGGCCGAAGTCTCAAACGCACCGCCGCCGGAAGCCCCGGCCCCCGCCGTCGCCGTGCCGGCCGAGCCCGCCCCGGATGGCGGCGAGACGGCCGAGTCGCCCGCGCGTGAGCCCGAGGTCGAGCCCGCCGCCCCGCGCAAGCGCGGCAAGAAGGGCGAGCACGACGCGGAGGTCGAGCGCCGTGCGCCCCGCCCCGACGCCGTCAGACCCGTCGCACGCGCCGAGGACGACGGCGGCGCACGCGGTGTCCGCCGCGTTGACTCCATCGTCTACCGACCGCGCCGCGCCCCGCGCCGCGCACGACGCGACGCGGCCGACACAGACCGCCTCCGCAGAATCTTTGAAGGCACGCCGGAGTAATAGGCGTGAAGGCGGAAGGGTGAAGGATGAAGTGACGGCCGTACAGCGTTCACTTCATCCTTCGCCCTTCCGCCTTCACGCTTCCCCAGGTTTCCCTCCCCTCACCTTTTAACCTAAAATTCGTGGCGTGAAGCGCGAGCGTGTGGACAGGCTGCTGGTCGAGCGGGGACTCGCGCCGACGCGGACGCGCGCGCAGGCGCTGGTGATGGCCGGGCGCGTCATCGTCGGCGAGCACAGGGTCGAGAAGGCTTCGGAGACTTTCCCGCCGGACGCGCCGCTGCGCGTGCGCGGGGGCGAAGACCCGGCGGCGCGCTACGTCGGGCGCGGCGGGCTCAAGCTTGAGAAGGCGCTCGCGGAGTTTCACATAGACCCGTCGGGCCTCGACTGCCTCGACGTGGGCGCGTCCACCGGCGGCTTCACCGACTGCCTGCTCCAGCACGGCGCGCGGCGCGTCGTCGCGCTGGACGTCGGCCACAACCAGATCGACTGGCGTCTGCGCACCGACCCGCGCGTCGAGGTGCGCGAGGGCGTCAACGCGCGCCACCTCCGCGCAGAGGACTTCGACGAGCGCTTCGACCTGGCGACGATGGACGTCTCGTTCATCTCGGCGACCAAGGTTCTGCCGGCGGTCGTGCCGCTTGTGAAGGACGGAGGCGGAATCGTCGTGCTGGTCAAGCCGCAGTTCGAGGTGGGCAGGGGCGAGGTGGGCAAGGGCGGCATCGTGCGCGACCCAGCCCGGCACGCGCGCGTCGTCGAGGAGGTCAACGCCGCGGCGCGCTCGCTCGGCCTGGAGGTCGCCGGCGTCACGGACTCGCCCGTCACCGGCGCCGACGGCAACCGGGAGTTCCTCGCGTTGTACCGTCTGAGCCGAAGGGGCGG
This sequence comes from Acidobacteriota bacterium, assembly GCA_020200135.1. Classification (GTDB taxonomy): domain Bacteria; phylum Acidobacteriota; class Blastocatellia; order Pyrinomonadales; family Pyrinomonadaceae; genus QHXN01. The sequence goes on from JAIVJI010000060.1 coordinate 8,740, forward strand.
CCCGACCTGAGTCGGGGACTTACTTGCCCGGCGGGCCTTTCGGCCCCCAGTAGAAGTAGACGATGAGGAGCACGCTCCCGAGGACGCAGACGAAGAAGATGGCGGCGAGCAGGAGGGCGTACCACATGGTGCGGGAAGCGTAACATGCGGAAGCTGACCGAGGCGGAGGCGGTGGCGCGGCTCAAGCGCGGCAAGGCGGCCTTCCAGACACACATCAAGCTCAACTTCGAGCACCGCGCGCTCGACTGCGGCGCGTGCCCGACGCCCGGCGTCTGCTGCACCGACGCGCACTTCGTCAACGTCCACATCACGCGGCTCGAAGCCGTCGCCATCCGCGACGCGCTCGCGCTCACGCCGCGCCTCGGCGACGACGAGAGGCGCGCCGTCTACGTCAGGGCGCGCGACTGCGTAGGGCGCTACGGCCTCACGTCCTCGGGCGACACGTTCGCGCGCACCTACTCGTGCCCGCTCTTCCTGAAGGGGACGGGCTGCCTCGTCCACCGGCGCGCCAAGCCCGCGCCGTGCGTCCAGCACGCCTGCTACGAAGACTGGGCGGACGTGCCGCCGCTCGACACGCAGTGGCGCGAGCAGCGGCGCGTCGAGCGGCTCAACGACGAGACCTACGGCGCGGCGTGGGAGTGGCTCCCCACCCCCGTCTGGCTCACGCTCGTCGACCCCGACTCGGACGGCGCCGAGCTGCTGCGCCTGACGCGCGTCTGGGAGTCGCGCCGCGCCCGCGCGCCGCGCGGGCCGGGGCGCGCGGGCGGCACGCGACCGCGACCCAAAGGCCGAACTTTGCCCGTCCTGCGCGCGTAAAGCCCGGCGTCGGGGCGCGCCGGCCGTCCGTCCCCGAACCACAAAGACGACCCGAACCGACCGACCCGCAAGACGACACACGGAGGTCAAAATGTTCTGCCCCTACTGCGGCACCGAATCGACACAGGGTCTGAACTACTGCAAGCGCTGCGGCGGCAACCTCGCGCCGCTCGCGCAGGGGGGCGCGCAGGAGACGCGCCCGGCCGTCGTCGCGCAGGGCGCGGCGTGGGCCGCGGGGCTGACGACCGCGGCGGTCGCCATCATCGGCATCGGGACGATCTTCCCCCTCACGTCCGAGCTGGCCATGCGCGGCATGCCGGCCGCGGCGGTGGTCTGGATCGCGCTCTTCGTCGCGCTCTCGGTCGTGGGCTGCGTGGCGATGCTGCTGCGCTTCTGGTCGCTCCTCTTCGGCGTCCGCGCCGCCGGCGACTCCGGACGCGCGGCGCCCGCGCTCCCCGACGCCAAGGCCGTGGACACGCGCGAGCTGGGCGCCTCGCGCTTCGACTCGCTCAACCCCGCCTCCGTCCCGAGCGTCACCGAACAGACCACACGCACGCTCGAACCCGAAGCCGTGAACCGTAAACCGTAAACCGTGACCAGATAATCCATGCACTTACTTGTCACGGTTTACGGTTCACGGTTCACGCTCTTTCGTTGACACCCCTCGCGGGGCGCGGCTATCATCCGCGCAAGTTCTTCGCGCCCTTTTCGAGCCCCTATTTCGAGCCCGAGTCACAGCCAGAGGTGAGGCGGGCGGGTCTCCCCCGCGGGGCGCGGCATCACGGTCTCTGGCGGGCCGCGCCTCCAGCGCGAGCGCATCGAGGCCGAGACCGGCTGCGCGGTCGAGTCGCTCGCGCACGAAGAGCTGGTGCGCGCCGCCGACCTCATCGTCGTCCTCGGCGGCGACGGGACGATGATCGGCGCGGCGCGGATGGTCGGCGACGCCGAGACGCCCGTCCTCGGCGTCAACTTCGGCACGCTCGGCTACCTCGCGGACTTCACCGTCGAGGACATGATTCCCGCGCTCGAACTCGTGCTCGCCGGCGACTACACCATCGACCGGCGGCTGATGCTCGCGGCCAGCGTGGAGCGCGGCGGCAAGCAGATGATGCACGACCGCGTGCTCAACGACGTGGTCATCTCGAAGTCGGCCCTCGCCCGCATCATCGAGATCGAGACGTGGGTGGACCGCAAGTTCGTCAACCGCTTCCGCGCCGACGGGCTCATCATCTCGACGCCGACGGGCTCGACGGCCTACAACCTCTCGGCGGGCGGCCCCGTCATCTACCCCTCGATGAGCGCCGTCGTCATCACGCCCATCTGCCCGCACACGCTCTCGAACCGCCCGCTCGTCGTCCCCGACGACGTGGACTTCGAGCTGATACTCAAGACGCCGCGCGAGGAGGTCGCGCTCACGCTCGACGGGCAGGTCGGGATGCCGCTCGAATACGAGGACCGCGTCACCGTGCGCAAGAGCCGCACCGGCTTCAACCTCGTCCAGGCGCACACGCGCAACTACTTCGACGTTCTGCGGAACAAACTCAAGTGGGGAAGATGAAGTTCAAATATGACTGACGACAAGAGAGAGACGGGGCGGGACGCGTACGAGCGCGAGGCGACGACCGACCTGAAGGACACGACGCCCGACCGGCCGAAGGGGATGCCGCTGCACACGCGCATCCTCATCGGGCTGCTGGTCGGCGTCGTCGCGGGCGTGGCCGCCAACCGCGTGTGGGGCGGCGACCACCCCGACATCGCCTGGACGATATCGCGCATCACGGAGCCCATCGGCACGCTCTTCCTGCGGCTGCTTCTGATGATAGTGGTGCCGCTCGTCTTCTCCTCGCTGGTGGTCGGCGTCGCGGGCATCGGCGACATCCGGCGTCTGGGGCGCGTCGGGCTCAAGGCCTTCGGCTACACGCTCGTCATCTCGGCCATCTCGGTCGTCATCGGGCTCACGCTCGCCAACACCATCCGGCCCGGCGAGAAGGTCGACGCGGAGACGCGCGCGGGGCTCGAAGCGAGGTACAGGGGCGACGCCGAGAAGCGCGTGGCCGACGCGACGAAGGCGGCCTCGCCGGACTCGCCGCTGTTGCAGGTCGTCAAGACCATCGTGCCGGTCAACCCCGTCGCGTCGTTCGCGGGCATCCGCGCGGGCGAGGAGCGGCAGACCGACACGCCCGACATGCTGCACGTGATGTTCTTCGCGCTGCTCCTCGGGATAGCCGCCACGCTCGTCCCCGTCGAGGTCGCGGCCCCGCTGCTGCGCGTCTTCCAGGCGCTGTTCGAAATCTCGGCGAAGATCATCGACATCATCATGAAGCTCGCGCCCTTCGCGGTCGCGTGCCTGCTCTTCAACAACACGGCGCGCTTCGGGCTCGACCTCCTGCAGGCGCTCGCGTGGTTCGTGGCGACCGTGCTCTTCGGCCTCGCGCTGCACATGTTCGGCGTCTACTCGCTCTCGGTCTACTTCCTCTCGCGCATCAGCCCCCTGGAGTTCTTCCGCCGCATCAAGACCGTGATGCTGACGGCGTTCTCCACCTCCTCTTCGAACGCGACGCTCCCGACGGCGCTGCGGGTCTCGGAGGAGAACCTCGGCGTGCCGCGCGAGATAAACAGCTTCGTCCTGACGGTGGGCGCGACGGCCAACCAGAACGGGACGGCGCTCTACGAGGGCGTGACGGTGCTCTTCCTCGCGCAGCTCGCGGGCGTCGAGCTGACGCTCGCGCAGCAGCTCGGCGTGGCCTACTTCGCCATCCTCGGCGGCATCGGCACGGCGGGCGTCCCCTCGGGGTCGATCCCCTTCATCATCCTCATGCTGGCGACCTTCAACATCCCGCCCGCGCTCATCGCCATCATCCTCGGCGTGGACAGGATTCTGGACATGTGCCGGACGACGCTGAACGTCGCGGGCGACCTCACGGCGGCGACCTACGTCGCGCGCTCCGAGGGCTACGAGCTGCTGCGGCCGCACGCGCCCGCGCTCGCCGCCGCCGGCGTCGTCCAGGCCGGGCCGAGCAGCCGCGACGTGATTGACTAAGGGGTCAGGGAGGAGGGGTCAACGAAATGGTCTTCCCCATCGGCGACGACAACACCGGGCGTGCGACCACGCCGCTGGTCAACTACGTGCTCATCGCGGCCAACGTCCTCGTCTTCGTCTTCCTCCAGGGGCTCGGCACGGAAGACAACAGGTTCACCTACGCGTGGGCGACGGTGCCGCAGGAGATAGTCACGGGGCGCGACGCCGTCACGCCCGACCGCGTCGTCACCGTCGAGCCGACGAACCAGCGCATGCGCATCCCGGGCCTCCAGCCGACGCCCGTCAGCGTCTACCTCACGCTGCTCGTCTCGATGTTCATGCACGGCGGCTTGATGCACCTGTTCGGCAACATGCTCTTCCTCTGGGTATTCGGCGACAACCTCGAAGACCGGCTCGGCCACGCGAGGTACCTGGTCTTCTACCTCGTGACGGGGGCGCTGGCCTCGCTCGCGCACGTCTTCTCGACCCTCGCCTTCAGCGAGGGCGGGTCGGGGATGCTCGTGCCGAGCCTCGGCGCGTCGGGCGCCATCTCGGGCGTGCTCGGCGGCTACATCCTCCTCTTCCCGCACAACCAGGTGAGGGTCATCCTCTTCCGCTTCCTGACGACCGTGCCGGCCTACGTCGCGCTCGGGCTCTGGTTCCTGTTCCAGTTCGTCAGCGGGTTGGGCCTGCTCGGCGGCGGCGCGCAGGAGGGCGGCGTCGCCTACGCGGCGCACATCGGCGGCTTCGTCGCGGGGCTCGCGCTGGTCAAGTTCTTCGCCATCGGCCGCCCGGCGTCGGCGCCCGGGCGCCGGGGCGTCTACTGAAAACTTTCCGTCTCGGACGAGGAGGACACGCGCCATGGCGAGCACCGCGCAATTGATCTCGACCCTCAACAACCTGATTCAGACCTGCCGCGACGGCCAGGAGGGTTTCCGCATCGCCGCCGACGGCGTGGCCGGCGCGGAGCTGAAGGAGCTTTTCCACGGCTACGCGCGCCAGCGCGCGAGCTTCGCCGGGGAGTTACAGGACGAGGTGCGGCGGGTGGGCGGCGAGGCGGCCGACGCGGGGAGCGTCGCGGGCTCGCTCCACCGCGGCTGGTTGGGGCTGAGGACCGCCCTGACCGGCGCGGACGAGCGCGCCGTGCTCGCCGAGTGCGAGCGCGGCGAGGACGCGGCGCTCGCGGCCTACCGCGCGGCGCTAGGCGTGGACATGCCCGCCAGCGTCCGCACGACGGTCGAGCGGCAGTTCGCCGAGGTCAAGGAGGCGCACGAACACATACGCGCGCTCGACAGGGCGGCGGGCGACTGAAGCCGATGGTAGACAGTAGTCAGTAGTCAGTAGTCGAAAAGGCGGTGCGACTCGGCCACGGGGCCGGCGCACCGCCTTTTCTTACTTCTACCGACCACTGTCTACCGTCTACCGCCTCCTCGCTTCTTCTCGACGATGTCGGGCTTGACGCTGGTGACGAAGGCGAGGAGGTCTTTCTTCTCAGCTTCGGGCACCTTGAACTTGTCGAGCGAGGCGACGAGGTGTTTGGCCGCCGCGTCCCACTCGGCCTCGCTGATGCCGAGCCCCTGGTGCGAGTCCTCCATCGAGCGCCCGGTGTAGACGCACGGGCCGCCGGCCGCCGCGCAGAGCTGTTCGACGATGTGCTGGCGGATGCGCTTCTTCGAGTCGGTGCTGTGGCCGGCGAAGAAGCGCTCGAACTGCTTGTCGGTGACGAGGCGGCCGACGAAGTCGTCCACCACGGCCGCGACCGCGTTGTAGCCGCCGAGCCGTTCGTACAGCGACTTCCTACTCTGCATCTGCCCATCCTGCGACGCCGCCGCCGACATCAGGGTCGCGAGCGAGAGCGCGAGCGCGCACGCGGGGAGCAGCGTACTCAGAGCCTTTCGACGCACGTTCATAATCTCCTCCTGAAGACGAGTCTGGGGATTTTGCGGCCGGCGTCGGAGCCGGCCGCGCGCTGTCTCACGCCCGGATTTACGCAAGCCGCGGCGCGAACGGATTCGTCGCGCGCTCTCGGCTTCAGCCGGTTGTTATCGCCGCGCGTGTTGATGCGGCGCGCGGCGGTCGGTTAAGATTCGCGTCAAGGAAAAGGAGTTAAAAGAGATGGCCACGACCGAGGCGGGGCTCCCGCCCGCGAACCAGCAGGGACTCGACATCCGCTCGACGCCGCGCGAGGAGATGCGGCTCTACCCGCTCGACACGTTCCCCTACGAGTACGCCGGCCGCGAGATACGCGTCCGCTTCGAGCTGCCCGAGTTCACCTGCGTCTGCCCGTTCTCGGACTTCCCCGACTTCGCGACCTTCCGCCTCGAGTACGTCCCCAACGAGCGCTGCGTCGAGCTGAAGAGCCTGAAGCTCTACGTCAACTCGTTCCGCGACGTGAAGGTCTTCCACGAGCACGTCGTCAACATCATCCTCGAAGACTTCGTCGCGGCCTGCGACCCGCTCGAAGTCCAGCTCGAAGGCGACTTCAACGTCCGCGGCAACATCAAGACGACCGTGCGCGCGTCGTACAGGAAAAAGTAGACAGTAGTCAGTAGTCAGTAGTCAGTAGTAGAGAGTTCAGCCCGGCCGCCAGCGGGTGAGAGTGTCCGGTACCCGACGAGGGGAGTTCACTTATGGCTGCCAGGTCGTTTGAGGAAGTAGAACTTTGGAGGAAGGCACACGCGTGGGTGTTGGCCGTATACCGTTTCACCAAGCATTTCCCCAAGCATGAGCTTTTCGGCTTGACCTCCCAGCTAAGGCGGGCCGCGGTCTCGGTTCCCGCGAATTTCGCTGAAGGGTTCAAGAAGCGCAGCCGCGCGGGCAAGATTCGCTTTTATAATATCGCACAGGGCTCACTCGAAGAGTGTCGCTACTATTTCATCTTAGCGCGGGACTTGAATTACGGCGACCCAACCACCCTTAAGAGCGGCGCGCAGGAGATTAGCAAAATGCTCGACAGCTACATGCGCTCCCTCCTTTCGGCTCCCTGAGCTTTATCTACTGACTACTGACTACTGTCTACTCGCCTATGGAATTAGCCGTCATCATCGCCGCCGCCCTCGCCGGGTTCTGGCTCTTCTTCGTGGTGTTGAAGCGCGTGCTGCGGATGGCCCTGAGGCTGGCCGTCGTCGGCGCGCTGCTGCTGGCGCTGCTCGTGGGCGCGGTCGCGTGGTGGTGGTACGACCCGCTCGGCGGCGCCCCCTCGAACGTCAACCGCGGCGGGCCTTCGCGGCCGACGCGGCCCGCGCGCTAGGGGGACGGGCTTAGAACCGCATGGGGGAGACCGACACCGACGCCGCCGACCAGTTCGACGCGCGCGTGAGCGCCGGGCGGATGGACGAATCGACGCGGGGGCTGTGGCGGCGCGTGTGGCGCCTGCCGCGCAACGTCGTCGCCATCAGCTCGGTGAGCCTGCTCAACGACGCGTCGAGCGAGATCGTCTACCCGCTGCTGCCCGCCTTCCTCAAGGGTCTGCTCGGCGTGTCCTCGCCCTACGCCGCCGCCGTCATCGGTCTCATCGAGGGGGCGGCGGAGTCCGTCTCCTCACTCCTCAAACTCTTCTCCGGCTACTTCAGCGACCGGCGGGGGCGGCGGAAGGGCTTCGTCGTCTTCGGCTACGCGCTGGCGGGGCTCATGCGTCCGCTGCTCGGGTTCGCCTCGTCCTGGCACCAGGTTCTGTTCATCCGCCTCGCCGACCGCGTCGGCAAGGGCATCCGCAGCGCGCCGCGCGACGCGATGATCGCCGACGCCACGCCGCCGCACGAGCGCGGCCTCGCCTTCGGCTTTCACCGGGCGATGGATCACTGCGGCGCGGTCGTCGGGCCGCTGCTCGGCGCGGCCATCATCTACGTCATCGCCGAGAACCGCGCCGTCCCGACGACCGCCGACTACAGGACGGTCTTCCTGCTCGCCTCCGTCCCGGCGCTCGCCGCCGTCCTGGTCGCCGCGGTGTTCGTGCGCGAGAAGCGCCGGGGCGCGGCGCCCGTCGCGCCGGCCGCCGCGGAGGCCGGGGCGGAGGCCGTCGCCACGCCGCCGCCGCAGAAGCTCTCGCTGCGGGGCTTCGACGGCAACTTCAAACGCTTCCTCGTGCTCGTCTCGCTCTTCACGCTGTCGAACTCGTCCGACGCGTTCCTCATCCTGCGCGCGCAGGACGCGGGGGTGGGCGGGGCGTCGATCCCGCTGCTCTGGTCGGCGCTGCACGTCAGCAAGGTCATCAGCTCGCTGGTCGGCGGCAACCTCTCCGACCGGCTGGGGCGCAAGACGCTCATCGTCTCGGGGTGGCTGCTCTACGCGCTGGTCTACCTCGCGTTCGCGCGCGTCTCGACGCCGGGCGAGGCGTGGGCGCTCTTCCTCGTCTACGGCGTCTACTTCGGGCTGGCCGAGGGCGCGGAGAAGGCGCTCGTCGCGGACCTCGTTCGCCCCGAGCAGCGCGGCACGGCCTACGGCCTCTACAACCTCGCCTTCGGCATCACGGTGCTCCCGGCCTCGCTGCTGATGGGCGCGGTCTGGGGCACCTTCAGCCCCGAGGCGGCCTTCGTCACGAGCGCCGCCATCGGCACCACGGCCGCGCTCCTGCTCGCCTTCTTCGTCCGCCAGAAGAAGATGTCGGACGTTAGACACTAGATGTTGGTAGCCGCCCTACGGCGCGAGTCGCGGGATTGCGGGGACGAGGCTTTGACTAACATCCGGCATCTGACATCCGACATCTGACCCTTATTGACAGCCTCTCCGCGCAGGCTGTATACCAGCCTCAGTATCGAGCGTCCGCAGCGGCGGCCGGAATTGCCCCGGCCGGCGTGCCCCACTTCCGAACCTCAGTCACACAGAGTCCCGTGCGGGACGGAGTCCCCGCGTCGCAACATGAGCTACGACTACGACCTTTTCATCAGCTACGCGCACATCGACGACCTGAGCCCCTTCGGCGGTGAGAAGGGCTGGATCGACCTGCTCCACGAGCGCCTGTCGGTGTTGCTGGCGCAGGCGCTCGGCTACGAGCTGAAGGTCTGGCGCGACGGCCACAGCCTGCGCGGCAACGACGAGCTGGGCGGCGCCATCGGCGAGGGCGTCACGCGCTCGCTGCTGCTGCTGCCCGTCATCTCGCCGCGCTACGTCCAGTCCGAGTGGTGCAACCGCGAGATGGCGACTTTCCACTCGGCCCCGCCGCCCGCCGCCCGCGGCGCCGCGCCCGCCTTCCGCTCGCGCGTCTTCAAGGTCGTCAAGACCCCGCTGCCCGACCACCTCAGGGCGTGCGAGCCCGAGCAGATACGCGAGCTCATCGGCTACCAGTTCTACGGCGAGGACGAGTCGAGCGGCGTGCTCACGGAGTTCAGCCCCGACCCTTCGGACAAGCAGTACTGGAAGACGCTCAACCGCCTGGTCGCGGACATCAAGCGCACGCTCATCGAGCTGAAGCACGCGCCAGCCGTGTCCGCCGCGCCCGCCCCAAACATCTTGACGGAAACGCCCAACGCCGTCGCGCCCGCCGCGCCCGCCACAAACGCGACCGCGCCGACTGACGCCGTAGCAGCGACGCCGGCGACAGCGACGCCGTCGAAGTTCGTCTTCCTCGCCGAGACGACGGGCGACCTCGCGCGCGACCGCGAGGCCCTGCGCGACGAGCTGAGGCAGCGCGGCCACGGCGTGCTGCCCGAACAACGCCTCCCGCTCGACGAGCGCCGGCGGGTCGAGGAGGCCGTGCGCGCCGACCTCGCGCGCTGCCAGCTCTCCGTCCACATGGTCGGCGCGCGCTACGGCTCGACGCCCGAGGACGACCCGGCCTCCGTCGTCCAAATACAGGAGCGGCTCGCCGCCGAGCGCGGCGCGGCGGACCCTTCCTTCCAACGCCTGCTCTGGATGCCGCCCGGCCTCGGCACGCCGGCGCTCGAAGTCTCGGACGCGCGCCAGAAGAGTTTTATCGAGACGCTCCGGAGCGGTCTCACGGCCGGGGCCGAGCTGCTCCAGACGACCGTCGAAGACCTGAAGACGCGCGCCGTCGAGAAGCTCGCGGCGAGGCCGCCGGCGGCCGTCGCCGGCGGCGCGCGCGGGCGCAGGCTCAAGCAGGTCTACCTCATCTGCGAGAATCGCGACCGCGAGTTCATACGCCCCATCAAGCAGTACCTCTTCCGCGAGCAGTTCGAGGTCATCACCTGGCTCGAAGGGCAGGCCGGCGCCGAGCGCCTGACGGACTACCACCGCAAGAACCTGCGCGAGTGCGACGCGGCGCTCATCTACTTCGGCAACGGCGACGAGCCCTGGGTGCGCAAGAACCTCGAAGATTTGGAGAAGGCTTACGGCTACGGGCGCGATGACGACTGGACGGCGAGCGCCGTCTACGTCGGCCAGCCGCCGAGCGACCAGAAGGAGGACTTCCTCACGCACATGGTGCCCTACGTCATACACAACTTCAGCGGGTTCAACCCCGAAGACCTGCGCGACTTCGTGACCGCCGTGCGCTCCGCGGAAGGAGGCGAGCCGTGACGAGCAGAAACCAGGGGGCGGCCGCGGCCGCCGCCGCGAACCCCTTTCCGGGGCTGCGCCCCTTCGAGATGGAGGAGTACCGACTCTTCTTCGGGCGCGAGGGTCAGGCGGACGCGCTCGTCGAGCGGCTCGAACGCTCGCGCTTCCTCGCCGTCGTCGGCACCTCCGGGAGCGGCAAGAGCTCGCTCGTCCGCGCGGGGCTGCTCCCCGCCCTGCGCGGCGGGATGATGGCTGGCGCGGGCGCCGGCTGGCGCGTCGCCGTGACGCGCCCGGGCCACGACCCGGTCGGCAACCTCGCGCGCGCACTGGCCGAGGACGGCGTGCTCCCGGAAGCCGGCGCGGGGCTCCGCCCCGCCGAACGCGAGGCCGTCGTCGAGGCGACGCTGCGCGGCGGCTCGCTCGGGCTGGTCGAGGTCGCGGCGCGCTCGCGCCTGTCGCAGAAGCTGCTCGTCGTCGTCGACCAGTTCGAGGAGCTGTTCCGCTTCCGCGCCGCGCGCGCGGCGGCCGGGGCGACCGACGACGACGCCTCGGCCTTCGTCAAGCTCCTGCTCGAAGCCGCGCGGCAGCGCGACCTCCCGCTCTATGTCGTCCTCACCATGCGCTCGGACTTCCTCGGCGACTGCGCGCAGTTCCAGGGTCTGCCCGAGGCCATCAACGACGGCCAGTACCTCATCCCGCGCATGACGCGCGACGAGCGGCGCTTCGCCATCACCGGCCCCGCACGCGTCGCGCGCGGGCTCATGAGCGAGCCGCTCGTCAACCGCCTGCTCAACGACGTGGGCGACAACCCGGACCAGCTCCCCATCCTTCAGCACGCGCTGATGCGGACGTGGGACTACTGGTCGGGGCGCCGCCGCGACGGCGAGCCCGTCGGGCTCGAACACTACGAGGCGGTCGGGACGATGGCCGACGCGCTCTCGCTCCACGCCGACGAGGCCTGGAACGAGCTTGAGGACGAGCGCGGCCGCCGGGTGGCCGAATATCTCTTCAAGGCGCTGACCGAGCGCGGCGCCGACAACCGCGAGATACGCCGCCCGACACGCCTCCGCGAAATTTGCGAGATCGCCGGCGCGACGCCCGAGGAGGTCGCGTCGGTCGTCGAGGTCTTCCGGCGCGAGGGGCGCTCGTTCCTGATGCCGCCCGCCGGCGTCGCGCTCACGCCCGAGACCGTCATCGACATCTCGCACGAGAGCCTGATCCGCAACTGGGCGCGTCTGCGTGAGTGGGTGCGCGACGAGGGCGAGGCCGCGCGCATCTACCGCCGGCTGGCCGACGCGGCCGTCGCGAACCGCGCGGGCGAGGGCGGGCTTTTGGACGATGTGACGCTGGCGTGGGTAGACCGCTGGCGCGAGCGCTACCACCCCAGCCGCGCCTGGGGCGTGCGCTACCACCCCGAGTACGACGCGGCGATGGCCTACCTCGAAGAGAGCCGCGCGGCGAGCGAGCAGCGCGCCGCCGACGCGCGCGCGCGCGAGGAGCGCGAGCTCGAGCAGGCGCGCGCCTTCGCCGAGGAGCAGCGGCGCGCGGCCCTGCGCCTGCGCCGCCTGCTCGTCGTCCTCGTCGCCGTCTCGGTGCTCGCGCTCGGGGCGGCGGGCGGCGCCGCCTACGCCTACACGCTGGCGCGGAATAGCCAGAAGCTCGCGGAGGATAAAGAGCGGCAGACGCGCGAGCTGGCCGGTGACCTGGAAGCCAGCCGCAGGGAGGTCGCGGCGGCGCGTGAGGAGGTCGAGCAGCAGAGCCGCGCCGTGAAAGACGCGGAGGCGGTAGCGGCGGTCAAGACCGAGAAGGCCCTCGCGGAGCAGGAGAGGGCCGAAACGGCACTGGCGGAAGCCGACAGGGCGAAGGCGGTGGCCGGGGAGATGAGGGCTAAGGCCATCGAAGAGGGGCGGCGCACAAGCGAGGCGCTGGTGACCCTGCACACGCAGACCGAGTACGACCACCGGAACCGCGACGCGCTCGCCAGCTTCCAGCGCGGGAACATGGACGAGGCCGAGTCGAAGCTCGAAGCCCTCGCGGCGGACTACAAGGACGACCCGCTCCGTCAGGCTTGGGCCGAGGCGTACCTCGGCGCGGCGCGCCGCCAGTTGGGGAAGCTGCCCGAGAGCGTCGCGGCGCTCAAGTCCGCGCGCGAGATACAGCAGAGGGCCATCGCGCAGGGGCGGTTGAGTAAGGAAGACCCCGAGTACCTCGACACCCTCACCTGGCTCGGGCACGCGCACAGCGACCGGGGCGAGTACGAGCTGGCGCGGCCGCTCTACGAGGAGGCGCTCGCGATACGTCGCGGCTCGGGCAGGCACGCCGACATCGCCGTCGGCCTCGAAAACCTCGCGCGGAACTACGACAACCTCTACCGCGCCGAAGAGACCGCGAAGCTCTACGGGGAGGCTCTGGAGCTGAGGCGCCGGAACCCGCACAGCCCCGACCTCGTCACGGCGCTCAAGGAGGTGGCCGAGTTCTACGTCGAGCAGGACGGACACCGCGAGGCCATCAAACTCTACGAGGAGGCGCTCGTCCACCAGGCGGCTTACCTCGCACCCGACGACCCGAAGCTCGCGGACACTTTCGCGGGGCTCGCGGAGATTTACGAAGACACGCCGTATAAAATGAGGGCGGAAATCTACAACTCGCTGGCGCGAGGGATACGCCGGTTCGGGCACGACCGACACGCGGGCACGACCGGATTCGCGGCGCTGGCGGCGGCGTACGTCAGGGCCGGCAGGTACCGCAGGGCCGGGCTGCTCCTCACCGCCGAGCAGAAGGCTCTGGCCGAGTCGCAGGGGGCGGAGGCGCGAGGCGCGGTCAACAACCTCGTCAGCCTCGGAGACTTCTACGCCTATGCCGCGCGGCGCACGCCCGAGGCCGACCGGCAGGAGTTCCGCGCGCGCGCGTCGGAAATCTACGGCCGCGCGCTCGAAATCACCGCGCGGAAGTCTTACAAGGCCGCGCAGGTGGACGCCCTCGACGGCCTCGCGCGGCTCTCCTTCGACCAGCAGAACTTCGCCGAGGCCGAGCGACATTACAAACGCGCCCTAGAAATGCGCGAGCGCGGGGAGGCCGGCCAGGTCCGGGACGCCGAGAAGATGCTCGACAACCTCGAAGGGCTGGCGCTCGCGGCCTCGGGGCTGGGCAGACACGCGGAGGCCGAGGCGCACCTCCAGCGCGCGCTGAAGTTCTACGACGGGCTGAGCGTCATCGCGCGCAACGAGATGGTCGTCCGGCGGGTTCACCCGGAACTCCTGCGCCACGCCCTGTCCACGCGGCTGGCCGAGGTCAACCGCGCGCAGGGGCGGCTCAAAGAGGCCGACGAGCAGTACAGGCACTTGCTCGGGCCGCTCACGTCCGTCAAGCGCGAGTTTCTCGACGTGCCCGTCAACGCCGAGAGGTACCTGTACGTGGTCGAGAGCGCGGGGCGCTTCTACTCCGAACGGGGGGACGCGGCCGCCGCCGAGTCTTTCTACTTGCTCGTGTGGCCCCCGGCGATTCGGCCGGTCGTGAGGACTCTGGTCGTGTGGCCCGATGCCTACTCGGATTCGCTGCCGGAGACGGCCCCCGCATCTTCGCTCGACGCCGTCATACGCATCCTCGAATCCTACGCCGCGCTGCTCAAGAAGCAGGGGCGCGACCGCGACGCCGACCTGATAGATTTCGGGGTCAACCGCGTGAGGGAGAGGTTGCTTAACGAAATGCCGACGATGCCCCTCCCGTGAGCGCGGGCCGGGGCGCGTGTGACAACCGCCGCGCGCCCGTGCCATTATCTTCAACGTCCAGAAAGTAAACAGCCGAAAGCAGTCCCCCGCGCCGCGCCGGGGTCTGTCTTGACGCGGCCGCCCGAGACCGAAGATGCAGGAGATAGACTACAAACTCGTCGAGACGGCGGAGGAGCTGGCGGCCGCCTGCGGGCGGCTGGCGCGCGCGCCCGAAGTCGGCTTCGACACCGAGACGACCTCACTCTCGCCCTTCGAGGGGCGCGTCCGCCTCGTCCAGCTCGCCGCCGCGGGCGAGCCCGTCTACGTCTTCGACCTCGACCGCTTCGCCGGCGAGGGCGACGACGCCGCGCGCCGCGAGCGCGCGCGCACGGCCGACACGCTCGCGCCGCTGCGCCGCCTGCTCGCCGCCACCCGCCCGGTCAAGATCGCGCACAACGCGAAGTTCGACGCGAAGTGGGTCGGCCACTACCTCGGCGTCGAGCTGTGCGGCGACTTCGACTCACGCGCCGAGAACCGCGACGCGGTCGAGCGCGGCGGGCTCTTCGACACGCTGCTCGCCAGCCAGCTCGTCTCGGCCGGCGAGCAGGAGGACCGCCACTCGCTCGCCTCGGTCTCGGAGCGCTACCTGAGCGTGCCGGTCGACAAGACGCAGCAGGTGAGCAACTGGGGGGGCCACCTTTCGGCCGCGCAGCTCGAATACGCCGCGCGCGACGCGCAGCTCATGCTCCCCTTACGCGCCAAGCTCGTCGAACAGCTCCGCGCCAACTCGCTCACGCGCACCGCGCAGCTCGAATTCGAGTGCGTCGTCCCGCTCGCCGCGCTGGAGCTCGAGGGCGTCCACCTCGACCAGGCGTGCTGGCGCGCCAAGCTCAAGGAGATAGAGAAGCAGCGCAACGAGCTGCACGAGCTGCTCCAGGACGAGCTGGCCGAGGAGCCCGCGCAGCAGTCGCTCTTCGGCCCCGCGCGCGCCAGCATCAACCTCGACTCGCACGTCCAGCTCACGCGCGCGCTCACGCGCGTGCTGCCCGACCCGTCGCGCATCCCCGACTCGACGCGCAACTGGAAGTTGGAGCCGCTCGCCCTCGAGTTCCCCGTCGTCCGGCGCATCCTCGACTACCGCACGCTCCAGAAGACCCTCAAGTTCGGCGAGACGCTGCTCGAAGCGGTCAACCCGCAGACCGGCCGCATCCACTCGCACTTCCACCAGATCGGCGCGCCGACCGGCCGCATGTCATCGACCGACCCCAACGTCCAGCAGATACCCCACGCCTTCGACATGCGCCGCTGCTTCCGCGCGCCGGCCGGGCGCAAGCTGCTGGTGGCCGACTACTCGCAGATAGAGCTGCGCATCCTCGCGGACTTCACCGGCGACCCCGGCTTCGTCGAGGCGTTCCGCTCGGGCGCGGATTTGCACCGCGTGACGGCCGCGCAGGTCTTCAACGTGAGGGTCGAGGAGGTGAGCAAGGAGCAGCGCGACTTCGCCAAGCGTCTGAACTTCGGCGTCGTCTACGGCATCGGCGCGCGCCGCTTCGCGCTGCTCACGGGTCTGAAGGAGACCGAGGCCGAAGACCTCCTCAAGCGCTACTTCGCGACCTACCGCGGGCTCGACGCGTGGCTGCGCGACGCCGGCTCCAAGGCCGTCCGCGAGCGCACCGCCCCGCGCACCGTGGCCGGCCGCCTCTTCCGCTTCAACTTCGACCCCGAAGACAAGCAGGCCGCCTCGCTCGCCCAGCGCAACGGCAAAAATGCTCCCATCCAGGGCTCGTCGGCTGACATCATCAAGCGCGCGCTGCGGCTGCTGCACGACCGGCTGAAGGAGACGGACGCGCACGTCGTCAACGTCGTCCACGACGAGGTCGTCGTCGAGTGCCCGGAGCGGGGCGCCGAAGAGACGAAGGAGATAGTCCGGGAGGCGATGTGCGCGGCCGGCAGAGAGTACGTCCGGGCCGTCCCCATCGAGGTGGAGGCCGCCGTCACCGACGAGTGGGTGAAGTGAGGGCGCGCGGGCTCGACGCTTGACAGCCGCGCCGCGCCTTCCCTAGTCTTTCGGTGCAGAGTCTTTTGCGCGTCCCCGCCGCACGTTCTCTGCCCCGGGCTTCATTCCCGTCGAAGGCATTCTGAAGAGATAAGCAAAAACATTTATGGTCAAAGAAGAAATCAAGCGCCTCGTAGAGGCTAAGCGGGCGCGCGTCGGCGTCATCGGGTTGGGCTACGTCGGGCTGCCGCTGGCGGTCGAGTTCGCGCGGAAGGGCCTGCGCGCCGTCGGCTTCGAGGTCGACGCGCGCAAGGCCGAGATGATCAACCGCGGCGAAAGTTACATCGGCGACGTGCGCACAGAGGCACTGGCCGAGGTCGTCGCGGCCGAGCGGCTCCACGCCACCACGGACTTCGACGAGCTGGCGGGCTGCGACGCCATCATCATCTGCGTCCCCACGCCGCTCCGCAAGACGAAGGAGCCGGACATCTCCTACATCCTCGCCGCCGCCGGCGAGATACAGAAGCGTCTGCGGCGCGGCCAGCTCGTCATCCTCGAATCCACCACCTACCCCGGCACCACCGACGAGGTGCTGCTGCCGATGTTCGAGGAGCGCGGCCTCAAGCTGGACTCCGACTTCCTGCTCGCCTTCTCCCCCGAGCGCGTGGACCCCGGCAACCCGCAGTTCCACACCGACAACATCCCGAAGGTCGTCGGCGGCTGCACCGACGACTCGACCGAGGTCGCCGCCGCGCTCTACGGCGTCATCGTCCGCGAAGTTCACGCCGTCTCCTCGGCGCGCGTGGCCGAGGCGGCGAAGCTTTTGGAGAACACCTTCCGCGCGGTCAACATCGGGATGGCGAACGAGATGGCGCGGCTCTGCTACCACCTCGGCATCGACACCTGGGAGGTCATCCGCGCGGCGGCGACCAAGCCGTTCGGCTTCATGGCCTTCTACCCCGGCCCCGGCATCGGCGGCCACTGCATCCCGCTCGACCCGCACTATCTTTCGTGGAAGGCGCGCCAGCACGGCTTCGACTCGCGCTTCATCGGGCTGGCCGAGGAGGTCAACTCGCGGATGCCCGAGCACGTCGTCACGCTCGTCACCGACGCCCTGAACGACGAGCAGAAGTCGCTCAAGGGCTCGCGCGTGCTCGTCCTCGGCGTCGCCTACAAGAAGGACATCGACGACGTGAGGGAGTCGCCGGCGCTCTCGATCATCGACCGCCTGCGCGCCAAGGGGGCGGAGGTGCTCTACCACGACCCGTTCGTCTCGGAGGTGCGCTTCGACGACGCGCACACGCAGGGGGGCGGCGAGCCGCTGCAATCGGTCGAACTCGCCGACGGCGAGCTGGAGTCGGCCGACTGCGCCGTCATCGTCACCGACCACTCCGGCGTCGACTACGCGAGGGTCTGCCGCCTCTCCAAGGTCATCGTCGACACGCGCAACGCACTCTCCCGCGACCAGCGCCGCGAGAGCTGCGCCAAGATAGTCAGGCTTTAATGATGAGACGGGGGAACTATGACAGTTAAAGGCGTGCAATTCGTCACGGACACGAACGGCCGCAAGGTCGCCGTCCTGCTCGACCTCGCAGAGTGGGGCGAAATCTGGGAGGACATCTACGACGGGATGCTGGCTCAGGAGCGCGCCGACGAGCCCTCAGAGTCGTGGGAGGCCGTGAAGGAGCGGCTGCAACGCGAGGGCCGTCTTGACGACTGAACGCTATCACGTCGTCATCACGCGCGGAGCCGGCCGCGATCTCGACAGGCTCGACCGTGCCGTACTCCCCCGCGTCGCGCGCGAGATAGACGCACTCTCAGCAGAGCCACGGCCAACGGGCTGCCGCAAGCTAGTCAACCAGGTGAGCCTCTGGCGCGTGCGGGTGGGCGACTGGCGTGTGCTGTACGAGATAGACGACGCGGCTCGAACGGTGCGCGTGGTCGCCGTCAGACACCGCAGTAAAGCTTACGAATAGTGCTCAAAGTCATCAACGTCGTGGGGGCGCGGCCGAACTTTATGAAGGTCGCGCCGCTGGTGGAGGCCGCGGGGCGGCGCGCGGGGGAGTTCGCGGCCGTGGTCGTCCACACCGGCCAGCACTACGACGCGCGGATGTCCGCGGACTTCTTCCGCGACCTCGGCCTGCCCGCGCCCGACGTGCACCTCGGCGTGGGCTCCGGCTCGCACGCGCAGCAGACGGCCGCCGTCATGCAGCGCTTCGAGCCGGTCGTCCTCGAACAAAAGCCCGACTGGGTGGTCGTCGTCGGCGACGTCAACTCGACCCTGGCGTGCGCGCTCGTCTGCTCGAAGCTGGGGGTGCCGGTCGCTCACGTCGAGGCGGGTCTGCGCAGCCGCGACCGCTCGATGCCGGAGGAGGTCAACCGCCTCCTCACCGACCAGCTCTCCGAACTCCTGCTCACGCCCTCGGCGGACGCCGACCGCAACCTCATCAGTGAGGGCATCCCCGCCGAGCGCATACGGCTCGTCGGCAACGTGATGATCGACTCGCTCGTGAAGCACCTCGCGCTGTCGGAAAGCTCCGACGCGCGCGAGCGCTTCGGCGTGGCGGGCGCGGACTACGCGGTCGTCACGCTCCACCGCCCCTCGAACGTTGACGACCCCCGCGTGCTGCGCCGCGTCCTCTCGGCGCTCGCGCGCTTGAGCAGACGCCTCCCCGTCGTCTTCCCCATCCACCCGCGAACGCGCAAGAGCCTCGCGGACTTCGGGCTCGACAAAGACGAGGCGCTAAGCGGCGACTTCCGCCTCGTCGAGCCGCTCGGCTACCTGGACTTCCTACGGCTCTACAGCGGCGCGCGGCTCGTGCTCACGGACTCGGGCGGGTTGCAGGAGGAGACGACCGCGCTCGGCATCCCCTGCCTGACGCTGAGAGAGAACACGGAGCGCCCGGTCACGGTCGAGCTGGGCACGAACCGCGTCGTCGGCACCGACGAGGAGAGAATCGTCTCGGAGGCCGAGGCCGCGCTGCGCGGGGCGGGAGGCGCCGGACGGCCGCGCGTGCCGCCGCTCTGGGACGGACGCGCCGCCGACCGCATCCTCGACGCGCTGCTCGACAGGACGCGGGAGCTGCGGGCGGGCGGCTTTTAAACGGCCGCGGGCCGGGGTTACAATGAGCCGCCCCTTCCCCCACCGGAGTCCGTTTGCGCGAGGAGTGAAGGATGGAGACGCCTGAGCGCGAGAAGCTGTCGGTCGAAGAGCTGGCCAACTGCGTGACCCACGGGCTGGGGCTGGCGCTGAGCCTGGCGGGCTTCGTCGCGCTCGTCGCGCTGGCGTGGCCGGGCGGCGACGCGTGGCTGGTCGGGAGCTGCGCGGTCTACGGCGCCTCGCTCGTCGCGCTCTACGCGGCCTCGACGCTCTACCACGGGGCGCGCACGCCGCGTGCGAAGCGCCTGACGCAGGCGCTCGACCACTGCGGCATCTACCTGCTCATCGCGGGGACTTACACGCCGTTCACGCTCGTCACGCTGCGCGGGCCGTGGGGGTGGACGCTGTTCGGGCTGGTGTGGAGTCTGTCGCTGGCCGGCATCGCCTTCCGCGCGCTGTGCGGGACGCGGTTCCGCGCCGTCGCCGTCGGCTCTTACGTGCTGCTCGGGTGGCTGTGCGTCATCGCGGCGGGGCCCATCCTCGAAGCCGTCCCGCTCGCGGCGCTGGCGTGGATCGCGGCCGGGGGTCTGGCCTACACGACGGGCATCTTCTTCTTCGCGGCGCAGCGCATCCCGCACCACCACGCCATCTGGCACCTCTTCGTCCTCGGCGGCAGCGTCTGCCACTACGTCGCCGTCCTGCTCTACGTCGTCCCGCCGCGCGGTTAGTCGTCACCTCGGATTTGCTGGTCGTCGTGCTCATCGCCGACGCGGCGCAGAACGCGATGGCGGGCGAGTACAAGTCGGTCACGGAGGGCGCCGTCCTCGTCGGCACCGTCGTCGCCCGGCAAGCGCCCGGCGTCCACGGCCGCACGCACGCCCCGCGCGTGCGCCCTTCAGGCCGGCGGCGGGCTGTAGTCGTCGCCCTGCTCCGCGACGCGCGCGAGCTGTTCGAGGCGTTCGCGCAGGGCGCGTGTGAAGCAGTCGGCCTCGGCCGGCGTCGCGCCGCTGGCGAGCAGCCCCTCGCGCAGCTGCGCGTCTGTGACGCGTCCGAGGTAGCGCAGCAGCCAGCGCACGTGGCCGACCTCGATGCCCTCGGTCGCCTCGTCCGTCCGCTGCCCCGTAAAGCCCCAGCTCACGACCCCGCCCGCGACGCCGCGCACGAAGTCCGCGTTCTGCGCGGCGAAGCCCTCGCAGTCCCACTTGGTGCGCGTCAGAGGGCTCCCGGTCTTCCCCATCGAGGCGCCCCAGTCGATGATGAGGTAGCGCGCCTCCACCGTCCCGTCCGCGAGCGTGTGCTCGAAGACCGCCGTGTTCGAGCCGCGCGCCACGTCCCTCACGTCCTTGTTGTCCCAGTTCGAGACGAGCATCAGCAGAACCTTCAGCCCCGCAATCTCCTTCGTGCCGGCGAAGGGGTTGTGGTCCCACGACCAGCCGTGCTCGTCGAAGAGCTTGCGCACGCCCTCCTCGTCCAATTCGAAGCGCGCGTCCGAAAAGCTCATGTCCTCAGCGACGCAGGCGCGCGCGCGCCCCAGATTCTCCGCGCCCTCGATGTGCCCCGACGCGACGTAGTAGGCGGCCTCGACGTGGTAGCCTGCGGCCCACGCCAGCCGCGTCGAGAACGTCTCGCTCTTCACCTCGTCGCCCCACTTCACGCGCCAGCGCAAGCCCCGCGCGTCGCGCACGGTCATGCAGGGGTTCGAGCCCGTGTCGTGCTCCTCGACGAAGCGGAAGGGCGGTAGCGGCTCGCGCTCGCGGCCGCCGGGGCCGCCGCGGAAGTCGAGCCGCTCGACCGCGCCGGGGTCGCGCCAGAGCGAGACCTGGCGCGCGCGCAGGGGGCGCTCCGGCGCCGTCAGAAGCTTGTAGCGCGACTTGGCCCACCAGAAGAGGTAGACGACGATGACGCCCGACGCCGTCCCGACGGCGGCGATGAAAAGAATCGTCGTCACCTCCGGTATCAACAGGCCGAGCGAGGTAGTCATAGGGCGAGACTACCATAACGACCGCGCACGCGGCCGGGCGGGGTTCGGCTTTTCGAGTCGTCCTTAGCTTTCGAGTCGCCCTTCGACGACGAAGAGGCCGGCCTCGCCGCCGCCGGAGGTGACGTTGACGACGGGCGAGCCGGAGAGCCGCACCATCGCGCCCTCGACACGCCCCCGGAAGAGGAAGGGGTTCGTGTCCACGTACATCGGCCGGAGCGCCCAGGAGGTCTCGCCGAAGACGGGGAACACCTCGGTGTGGAGTGTGAGGGTTTCCTGCACGACGAAGTCCGCTTCGAGCGCGTGGGACAGCGCCGCGTCCCACTCCGCCTCGGTCGAGCGCGCGCCGAAGACGAGCCCGCGCCCGCCGTAGTCGTCGTTCGGCTTGAGCATAAAAGAGGCGCGCCCGCGCCGGACGTGCTCGACTAAGTCGACGCTCTCGCCGCCGCGCGTCGTCCGCCGCTCCGACACGCGCCGCGTCCAAGGCACGCACGAGCGGACGACCTCGCGTTCGGCCGGCGTGAGGCTGCGCCCGCCCCACTCGCCCGTGAGCAGCTCGAAGGCGGCCTTCTTGTGCAGCGGCTTGCAGCGCGGCGAGTTGACGAGGCAGACGCGGCCCTCCGCGTACGCGCGCAGCACCGCGTGCGACTCGCCGCGCTCGGCGAGCAGCTCGTGGATGATGACGCGCTTGTAGACGAGGTCTATCTTGAAGTCGCCCGCGCGCAGGCGCCGGCCGTCATACTCAAGCCCGTCGGGCGAGCAGACGACGGCCGGCACGCCGCGCGCCTCGAAGTATTCGCGCAGCAGCTCGAACTCGCCGGCGGTCGGCAGACCGTCCCAGTCAACTATCGCGACGTTGGGCACGTCGCGCGCGCCGCTCCATTCGGCGTATGTCTCGACGAGCGCGTCGAACAGCGCCGCCGCCGGGTCGAACTGCCGCAGCCGGTAGCGGCGCGCGACGTGCCGCATCGCGGCGACCTCGAACCCGACCTCGTTGAGCCCCGCCTGGTCGTGGAGGCTCGAAGGGTTCTCGGCGTTGTACTCGACGAACTTGACCTCGTCGCCGTGGACGAAGGCGTCGAGCCGCCCCGTCACCGACGGACAACGGTAGCCCGGCTCGACGAGCGCCAGCCGCGTCTCCGCCTCGGTCATCCCGACGCTCGCCAACAGCCGCGGCTCCGCGACGAACGCTTCGGACATCTTCTCGAACGCGCCCGCCAAAGTCTCCGACGCGTGGACGAGCCGCGCGTACTGCGCCGCGTCGAGCAGGTGCGGCCTGAGCGAGACGCCGATCTCGCGCCCGCCGTACACGAGCCGCCGCTCGCGCATCGCCCCCCTCAGGCGCGCGAACAGCCCCGCGGTCAGATCCTCGTCCGACTGAAGCAGCTCGTGAAACTCGGCAATCGCCTGCTCTCTCATGGCTCAAAAGAATTAACATGGATGGACAGGATGGTCAGGATAAAGATTTAAACTCTTATCCTGTTCATCCTGTCCATCCATGTTAATTAACCTTCCGGTTATACAACCGTCGGGGGCTACTTGTCGGCGACGACCGCGCCGTCCTCCATCTCCAGCGCGGCCTGCGCGGCGGCGAGGCGCGCGACGGGGACGCGGAAGGGCGAGCACGAGACGTAGTCGAGCCCGGTCAGGTGGCAGAAGGCTATCGAGCGCGGCTCGCCGCCGTGCTCGCCGCAGATGCCGACCTTGAGCCCCGGCTTGACCGAGCGGCCGCGCTCCGTGCCCATCCTCACCAGCTGGCCGACGCCGTCGCGGTCTAAGACCTGGAACGGGTCGTCGGGCAGAATCTTCACCTCGACATACTTCGAGAGAAAGCGACCCGAGTCGTCGCGCGAAAGCCCGAAGGTCGTCTGCGTCAGGTCGTTGGTGCCGAACGAGAAGAAGTCCGCGAACTCGGCGATCCGGTCGGCCGTGAGCGCCGCGCGCGGCAGCTCGATCATCGTGCCGACCGCGTAGTCAATGGTCATCCCGTGCTCGCCGAGGACTTCGCGCGCGACCTCGTGGATGAGCCCGGCCTGGTTGCGCAGTTCTTCGGCGGCCGAGACGAGCGGCACCATTATCTCGGGCTTCACCTCAAGCCCCTCGCCCGCGACGACGCACGCGGCCTCGAAGATGGCGCGCACCTGCATCCGCGTCACCTCCGGGTAGATGAGCCCGAGGCGGCAGCCGCGGTGGCCGAGCATCGGGTTGGCCTCGCGCAGGCGCTCGACCTGCTGGAGGAGCTTGCGCTTGCTGTCGATGGAGTCGAGCGTCTTGTCCATCTCGCGGATTGAGCCCGCGCGCTGCAAAGACATCTTCAGTTCGGAGAGTTCGCCGAGGAGTTCGTCCATGTTCGGCAGAAACTCGTGGAGCGGCGGGTCGAGCAGGCGGATGGTGACGGGCAGGCCCCGCATCGCGCGGAAGATGCCGACGAAGTCGCCCTTCTGGAGCGGCAGCAGGCGTTCGAGCGCTTTCTCCCGCGCGCCCACGCCGTCGGCGAGAATCATCTCGCGCATCGCCGCCAGCCGCTCGTCGCCGAAGAACATGTGCTCCGTCCGGCACAAGCCTACCCCCTCCGCCCCGAACTCGCGCGCCACCCGCGAGTCGTGCGGTGTGTCCGCGTTGGCGCGCACGCGCAGACGCCGGAACTCGTCGGCCCACTCCATCAGCTCGCGGAAGTCGTCGCCGAGCGCCGGCTGCACGGTCGGCACCCGGCCCAGAAAGACGCGCCCCGTCGAGCCATCGACCGTTATCCACTCGCCCTTCGGCACCACCGTCCCGTTGACGCTGAACTGCTGCTGCCCGTAGTCGATGTTGAGCATCGCCGCGCCACACACGCAGGACTTGCCCATGCCGCGCGCTACGACTGCGGCGTGCGACGTAGCACCCCCGCGCGCGGTCACAATCGCTTGCGCGGCGACCATGCCGTGGAAGTCGTCGGGGCTGGTCTCCTGGCGGACGAGGACGACCAGCTCGCCGTCGCGCCCCAGCTCCTCGGCCTCGTCCGGGTCGAAGACGACCTTGCCCTGCGCGGCGCCGGGGCTCGCGGGCAGCCCCCGCGCGACGACCTGCGCGTCGGTCTTCGGGTCGACCGTGGGGTGCAGCAGCTGGTCGAGCTGTTCGGGCGTGACGCGCCGGATGGCGGTCGCCTTGTCGATGAGCCCCTCGCGCACCATCTCGACGGCGACCTTGACGGCGGCCGCGCCCGTGCGCTTGCCCGTGCGCGTCTGGAGCATCCAGAGCCGGCCGCGCTCGATGGTGAACTCCACGTCCTGCATGTCGCGGTAGTGGCGCTCCAACAGCCCCGTGATCTGCTCGAACTGCTCGTAGACGGCGGGCAGCTCCTCGCGGAGCTGGCTGATGGGCTGCGGCGTGCGCAGCCCCGCGACCACGTCCTCGCCCTGCGCGTTGAGGAGGTATTCGCCGTAGAGCTTCTTCTCCCCCGTCGAGGGGTTGCGCGTAAACGCCACGCCCGTCCCCGACTCGGCGCCCATGTTGCCGAAGACCATCGCCTGCACGTTGACCGCCGTGCCGAGGTCGTCGGGGATGCGGTTCACCCTCCGGTAGTCGCACGCCCTGCGCCCCACCCACG
Source organism: Acidobacteriota bacterium (assembly GCA_020200135.1). Lineage (GTDB taxonomy): Bacteria > Acidobacteriota > Blastocatellia > Pyrinomonadales > Pyrinomonadaceae > QHXN01. The sequence goes on from JAIVJI010000060.1 coordinate 33,398, forward strand.
AGTTGAAGACGGCGGCGATGGCGACCCGCAACTGCTCGTAGGGGTCTTCGGGGATATTGAGGCCGCTCTGGTCGGAGAAGATGATCTGCTTCTGCGCGGCGATGATGTCGCGGAGCTGTTCGGGGCTTAAGTCCGTGTCGCGCCCGCCCTCGGTCTGCGCCTTGTAGCGCTCCATCACGCGCTCGAACTTCTCGTGCGCCACGCCCATCACGATCTCGGCGAAGAGCGTGGCGAAGCGCCGGTAGGCGTCGAGCGCGAAGCGGAGGTCGCCGGTCTGCGTGGCGAGCCCCTGCACGGTCTGCTCGTTGAGGCCGAGGTTTAAGACCGTGTCCATCATGCCCGGCATCGAGAAGGGCGCGCCCGAGCGGACGGAGACGAGCAGCGGGTTTTCGGGGTCGCCGAACTTCTTCCCCGTCTTCGCCTCCAACGCGCGCAAGCCCTCGATGACCTGCTCCCACATCCCGCCGGGGAAATTCTTCCCCGAAGTGTAGTAGGCGTTGCACGCCTCGGTCGTGACGATGAAGCCGGGCGGGACGGGCAGCCCCGCCCTCGTCATCTCGGCGAGCCCCGCGCCCTTGCCCCCGAGCAAAGTGCGCGCGCCGCCCTCGCCCTCGTCGAACAGGTAGACCCACTTGTGAGCTCGATTCTGTGACACGACGAATTTCCTTCCTCGGTTCCTGGCGGGTGTCGTCTGACGCGGGGCGGCCGTCTCTCGCGGCGCGGCCGTCCGGGGAGAGCTTTCGAGGCCCGAAAGCCTACTCCAAACCTCTCGGGAGGGCAATGCTTATGCCGGCCGCCGAGCCGGCCGCTGTCGGCTCATCCTTTCATTCCGGGTGGAGCTTGAGCCACTCGGCGCGGAGCATGAAGCTGCCCGAGGTGACGACGCGGTCGCCGACGAAGAGACCTTCGAGCACGGGGTAGCGCCCGCCGGCCTCGGCGCCGACGCGGACGGGGCGCATGACGTAGGTGTTCGGGTCCGGGGTGGCGAGGAAGACGACCGTGCGGCCGCCCACCGTCTGCACCGCCGAGGCGGGGACGGTCGGCGCGGTCGCCTCGGCCGTCCCCAGCGCGCCGAAGCCGACGCCCACGTACATCCCGAGCTTGAGCGCCTGCGCGGGGTTCGCGACCTCGACGCGCACCTGCGCCGTGCGCGTCGCCGGGTCGAGCTGCGGGTCGACGTAGGTGACGCGGCCGCGGAAGACCCGCCCCGCGTACGCCTCCGAAGTCACGCTCGCGCCGCTCCCGACGCGCACGCGCGCGAGGTCTTTCTCAAAGACCTGCGCCACGACCCAGACGTTCGAGAGGTCTGCGACGCGGAGTATCTCCTTGTTGGCCTCGACGACCTCGCCGGGGTTGGCCGCGCGGCTGATGATTGTGCCGCCGGCGGGCGCGGCGAGCGCGACTTCGGAGCTGACCTGCGCCGGCCCGCGCAGCGCCGCCACGCGCTGCGGCGTGAGCCCGAGCAGCAGCAGGCGCTGACGCTGCGCGGCCAGTTCGGCCTCGGCCTTCTTCAGCACGGAGGTCGCCTGCTCGAACTCCTCGCGGCTCGCCGCGCCTATCTCGACGAGGGCGGCCGTGCGCCGGTGGCGCTTCTGAAACTCCTCCAGCTCGGCCTGCGCCGAGAGGTAGCGCGACTGCGCCATCGCCAGCTCGTCGCTGAAGACGACCGCGAGCTGCTGCCCGCGCCGCACCTCCTGCCCCGCCTCGGCCGAGACGCTCAACAGACGGCCGCCGACCAGCGACAGCACGGGCGTCGAGCGGTACGCGTTGGCCTGCACGACGCCGTTCGCCGCCTGCTGCGCGGCTTCGGGCGCGAGCTGCTCGCCGACGGCCTCCACCTGAAGCCCCGCGCGCGCGGCCACCTCGGGCGTGACGGTCAGCGTCGCCTCGCCCGGCTGTGCCGCAGCAGCGCCCGCGCCGGACATCGTGCCCGGTGCGCCCGGCTGGTCGAACGTGACCGTGCGCGGCGCGGTGACGACGCGCCCCGCCCCCTCGCGGCCGCCGAGATAGCCGAGCCACCAGAGCAGGAGCAGGAGCGCCGCCAGCGCGAAGGCCGCGACGACCGCGACGGCGGCCGCCCCGTTCGCGCGGCGCGGCGCGCGCGCGACGACGCGCTCGCTCTCGACCGTCTGCTCGACGGTAGCAGTGGGCGTCGCCTCGACGGTCCTCCCGACCGTCAGCTCCTTCGACTCTTCGGTCGCTTCGGGTTTTTCGCTCATCTTCTCTTCCCGCGCCTTTCCGCCCCGCGTCACTTCACCGCGAGCCCCGGCGCGGCCGAGGCGGTCGCCACGCGCACCCGCGCGAGGTAGGTCGCGAGGACGGAATCGACGTAGTCGTTCTCAAGCTCGATGTAGCGGCGCTGCTCGGCGATGTAGTCGAGCAGCGTCTTCGAGCCCAGCTCGTAGGTCTTGCGGATGACCGAAAGGTTCTGCCCGGCCTGCCCGCGCACGCCGACGCGGTAGATTTCCGAGGCGCGCGCCGCCGCCTCGTAGGCCGCGTAGGCGGCCGCCACCTCGCGCCGCACGGTCAGCTCAAGGAACTCGCGCCGTCGCTTCGCGGCTTCGAGGTCGGCGGCGGCCGCCTCGACCGCGCCCACGTTTTTGTCGCGCACGGGGAGCGTCAACGTGACGCCGAAGGTGACCGAGTTGAACGTGTCGTCGATGGGCGCGACCCGCCCCGCCTCGTCGATGCCGCCCAGCATATAGCCGCTGCGCATGCGCTGGTAGCCGGCGCGCACGTCCGCGTCGGCGCGCCCCGCCGAGCGCGCCTCCGCGATGCGCGACTCGGCCAGCGCCTCAAGGGCGCGCGCGGCCCGGATGTCGGCGCGCGCGTCGAGGGCGCGCGCGGTCGCTTCGGCCAGGGCGGGCAGCGGGTCGATGAGGTCGTCGAAGTCTCCGCGCAGCTTCAAAGGCTCGGACGGCTCGGCGCCCATCAGGTTGCGCAGCTCGAGCAGCGCGACCTCGGCGCGGCCGCGCACCATTTCGCGCATCGAGCGCAGGCGGTTGACCTCGACGAGCACCTGATTCTGCTCTAACGGCGCGGTGCGCCCTTCGAGCACGCGCGCGACGACGAGCCGGTAGCCGCGCTGGCTGTTGTTCAGAAGCTCCTCGGTCACGCCGAGCTTGAGGACTTCGGCCAGCGCCTCGCCGAACTTCGCGCGCACCTCGGACGTGACCACGCGCTCGCGGTCGGCCAAACCGGCCTCACGCACCTCGACCTCGCGCTCGGCCACGCGGACGCGCGACGCGCGCCGACCGCCCAGCTCGAGCGGGAGCATGACCTCGGCCATGACCTGGTTGTCGGGCCCGCGCACGGTCTTCGAGCCCGACACGTCGAGCCGTGGGTTGGCGCGCGAGGCCGCCTGCCTGACGAGCGCGCGCGCGGCCTCGACCTCCTCGCGCAGCGCCAGCAGCTCGCCGTTCGAGGCGAGCGCGCGCGCCACGGCCTCGTCGGCCGTCACCCCATTCGCCGGGTCGAAGTAGAGCCCCGCGGCCGCCCCTTCGGCGCGCGGCCTGCGGTCCTCGGCGGCCGGCACGTCGGTCGCCGTCTGCGCCGCGGCCGACGCGGACAGCGCCACGACGAGCGCGAGCGCCGCCGCCTTCGCGTATCTCATCTTCGGGCTTTTCATTTCATTCACCACCCTGTTCAGCGCGACTCTTCGCGCGCCTCCCGCTTCAGCTCGCGCTCGCGCAGCCAGAAGAAGATGACCGGCGTGACGATGAGCACGTGGAGCAGGCTCGAAAGCATCCCGCCGAAGACGGGCGTCGCCAGGGGCTTCATCACCTCCGAGCCGGCGCTCGTCGACCACATGATGGGGAGCAGGCCGACGACGATGGTCGAGACCGTCATCACCTTCGGCCGCAGGCGCAGGAGCGCCCCCTCGGTCACCGCCTCCAGCAGCGTCTCCCGCGTCAGACGCCCCACCTCCCGCCTCTTCCGCCCGACCGCCTCCTCGAGGTAGACGACCATCACGATGCCGGTCTGCACCGCCGCGCCGAAGAGCGCGATGAAGCCTATCCAGACCGCGACCGAGAAGTTGTACTGGAGCAGCCAGAGCAGGTAGAACCCGCCCGTCAGCGCGAACGGCACGGCCAGCAGGACGTGCGCCGCCTCGAGCGCCGAGCCGTAGGTCAGGTAGAGCGTGGCGAAGATGATGACGATGACGATGGGGACGACGACGAGCAGGCGCTTGCGCGCGCGCTCCTGATTCTCGTACTGCCCGCTCCACTGGAAGTAGTAGCCGGCCGGCATCCGCACGCGCCGGGCGATCGTCTCCTTCGCTTCCTCGACGAAGCCGCCGATGTCGCGCCCGCGCACGCTCAGGAGCACCGTCCCGCGCAGCAGGCCGTTCTCGCTCTGAATCATCGAAGGGCCTTCGACCGTGCTGATGTCCGCGAGCTGGCCCAAGGGGACGGGGACGCCCGCGGGCGAGGTGATGGGAAGCTCGGCGATTGCCGCGGGCGAGCCGCGGAACTCTTCGGCGTATCGGACGCGGACGGGGAAGCGGCGGCGCCCCTCGATGGTCACGGTCAGGTTGGTCTCGCCGATGCCCTGCTCGACGGCGTCCTGAATCGTCGCGGCGTCAATCCCGTAGCGCGCGGCGGCCTGACGGTTGACGCGGATGTCGATGTAGGGCGTGCCGCCTATCTGCTCGGGGTAGACGTCGGCCGCGCCGGGCACCTCGCGGATGGCGCCGGCGATGCGGCGCGAAGTCTCTTCGAGCGTCTTCAGGTCGTTGCCGAAGATTTTGACGCCGACCTGCGAGCGCATCCCCGTCGCGAGCATCTCGATGCGGTTGATGATGGGCTGCGTCCAGATGTTCGTGACGCCCGGCATCCGAAGCTGCGCGTCCATCTCGGCCACCAGCCGCTCGCGCGTCATCCCGTCGCGCCACTCTGCCTCGGGCCTCAGGTGGACGATGGTCTCGTTCATGTTGACGGGCGACGGGTCGGTCGAAGTCTCGGCGCGCCCGGCCTTGCCCACCGCCCACTCGACCTCCGGGAAGCTCTTCAGAATCTCGTCCTGCCGCGAGAGAACCCGCGCCGCCTCGTCGATGGAGATGGCCGGGTCGGTGACCGGCATGTACATCAGGTCGCCCTCGTTCAACGGCGGCATGAACTCGCTGCCGATGCGCGTCGAGACGAAGAGCGCCCCGGCGAAGAAGACGACGGCGAGGCCGACTGTTATCACCCGATGCCGCACGGCCCAATGAAGCGCCGGGCGGTAGACCGCGCGCAGGAAGCGCATGACGGGGTTCCACTCTTCGGGGTGGAGCCGGCCGCCGAGGAAGTATGTGCAGAGGACGGGGACGAGCGTCACCGCCATGATGGCCGCGCCGACCATCGCGAAGGTCTTGGTGAAGGCCAGCGGGTGGAAGAGCTTGCCCTCCTGCCCCGTCAGCGCGAAGACCGGGATGAAGGCCAGCACGATGATGGCCATCGAGGCGAAGATGGGGAGGCCCACCGTCTTCGTCGCGTCGAGCACCGCGCGCCACACGGCCTCCCTGTCCTTCGTGTCGATGCCGTCCCTCTCGATGGCGCGGTAGGCGTTCTCGGTGACGACGATGCCGGCGTCCACCAGGTCCGAGACGGCGATGGCGATTCCGGCCAGCGACATGATGTTCGACGTGATGCCGAAGTAGCGCATGAAGAGGAACGAGAAGAGGACGGCGAGCGGCAGCGGCACCGTCACGATGAGCACCGAGCGGAAGTGCGCGAGGAAGATGAGGTTGGCGAGCGTGACGAGGATCAGCTCCTCGACGAGCGCCCACTTGAGCGTGTCGGTGGCGCGGTTGATGAGCTGCGTGCGGTCGTAGAAGGGCACGACGCGCACGCCCTCGGGGAGCCCCGGCTTCAGCTCTTCGAGCTTGCGCTTGACCGACTCGATGACTTCGAGGACGTTGACGCCGTAGCGCGCCACGACCACGCCGCCCACCGCCTCCGTCCCGTTCTTGTCTAACGCGCCGGTGCGGAAGGCGCTGCCGAGCTTCACCGTCGCGACGTTCCGGACGTAGACGGCCGTGCCGTTCTGCGAGCCGAGGACGACGTTCTCCAGGTCGGCCGTGGACTCGATCAGACCCAGCCCGCGCACGACCGCCCACTGCCCGGCCTGCTCGACGACGTTCCCGCCGACGTTCTTGTTCGAGCGCCCGACGGCCTCGACCACGGCCGAGAGCGGGAGGTCGTAGGCCCGGAGCTTGTTCGGGTCAACGTCCACCTGATACTGCTGGACGTAGCCGCCGACCGACGCCACCTCGGCCACGCCCGGCACCGAGTTCAACTGGTAGCGGACGAACCAGTCCTGCAACGAGCGCAGGTCGCGTAAAGAGTGGCGGTCGCTCTCGAGCGTGTACCAGAAGACCTGGCCGACCCCCGTCGCGTCCGGCCCGAGCGTGGGCGTGACGCCTTCGGGCAACTGCGCCGCGACGAGGTTGAGGCGTTCGAGGATGCGCGTGCGCGCCCAGTACAGCTCGACGTCGTCCTCGAAGATGACGTTGACCATCGAGAAGCTGAAGGCCGACGACGCGCGCACGACGCGGACGCCCGGAAGCCCTTGCAGGTTGGTGACGAGCGGGTACGTCACCTGGTCTTCGACCTCCTGCGGCGAGCGCCCCGGCCAGTCGGTGAAGACGATGACCTGGTTGTCAGACAGGTCGGGGATGGCGTCGATGGGCGTCGAGAGCAGCGCCCAATAGCCCCACGCCGCCAGCGCGAGGTAGACCGCCACGACGACCGCGCGGTTCCGCATCGAAAGCTCTATGAGCTTTGAAATCATAAGAACAGTAGACAGTAGACAGTAGACAGTAGACAGCAGAAGAACAATCGCCGCCGGGTCGTCCGGTGTCAGCGTCAGCGCGCAGAACGCGGAGCGCTACTGACTGCTGTCTACTGTCTACTGTCTACTTGCTTCACGGCTGCGCCGTGACCGGGAACGAGCCTTTGCCCGAGCCGGCGGGGCCCTCGTAGGCGATCTGCGCCTGCCACTCGCCGGCCATCTCCAGCTTGACCTTGCCGCTGTAGACGCCGGGCGTCGAGGTGGTCGTGAGCGTCGCCGGGTCGTTCATCACGGGCATCGTCCCCATCGCCGGCATGTGGAAGTTGAGCGAGGCCGAGCCCACGTCCACCGCCTTGCCCGAGGCGTCCTTGAAGGTGACCGTCAACTCCTGGTCGCCGTCGCGGAGCACGCCGTCCCGGCTGGCGAGCGTGACGGTCATGTTCCCGACCTTGCCGCTCGCGAACTGCTTCGCCTCGCCGCCGCCGCCCGAGCCGCACGCCGCCAGAACGGCGAAGAGCGCCGCCGTGCCGATTGTCGCAATTAACCTTTTCACCTTAACCATCCTCCGCTGTCTTTAAGCTCTGCTTTTAAGTGTCATGGTCGAACTCTCGGGCGCGCGGACTCGCCCGCGTATTCGCGCGGGGCGTCACGCACCCGTCCGCTCTGTTTCGTCGGGGAATGAGGGAAGGCCGCGCGTCGTCCGCCGCGTGCCCGAAGCCCGGGGTCGCGCGCAGACACGCGCGCGCACGCCCGAACCTACTGCCGGCTCGGCGGACACACTACGGCCTTGAAGTGTCTAGATCAGAAATGCGGCGTGCTGTATGTAAGCGGGCGGTGAGTGCGAGGGCTGGAAGGGCGGCGCGTACGCGCGCGCTCTCTCGGCGGCCGGCATCACGGGCGGCAGGGTCGCGGGCGGGCGCGGCGCGCTCGCCGTGCCGGGCGACTGGCGGAGCGTGAAGTTGCTCCCCGTGGGCGCGGGCTGCGGGTAGTTGGTGACGCAGCAGAGACGGGCGGCCGGGGCGGCGCCCGTCGAGCGTTTGGCGCGGCGCGCCTTCTTGCAGCAGCCGTGAGCGCGACTCATCGGGCACTCGGCGCGCCCCCCGCGCGGCGCGGCCATTGACGCGACCGCCGTCGTGCCGACGAGCGTGGCCGCCAGCAACAGTCGCGTCAGAGCTTTTGTGAGTCTTCCCGGCATCGCCGGCTAAAGATTACTCTCCGCCGCCTCTTCTCGGCAAGCCCCGAGTGGCTAAACTCTTCGGGTTTACGGCTGCTCTTCGACGTTCATCTGGAGGATGGTGGCGACGCCGCGCGCCAGCTCGGCGCGCGTGAAGGCGCCCGCCGGGTCGAACCGCATCGACGAAGAGATGAGCCCCTTCTGCAACGCCACCTGGACGTAGCCGCGCAGCTCCCACGGTATCGACGCCGCGTCAGTGTAGCCGAGGAACGCGCCCGCCTTCGACTCGGCCTCGGTCCCCAGCCCCGCCGCGCGCACGAGCACGACGGTCGCGGTGAGGCGCGTCGCGCGCTCGTCCGGAAGGAACGGCCCGCCGCGCGGGGCGTCGGGGAAGAGCGACTGCGCGCCCTCGGCGAAGTTCATCGTCGTCGTGTCGTGAACGTCGGTGAACGAGGGCGTGTTCGGCACGTACTGCGGGACGCGCGCGCCGACGATCATCGCCTCGGCCAGCTCGGCGCGCGTCACCGCCGCCAACGGGCGGAAGAGGCCGTCCGCGCCCGGCCACATCGCCAGCGACGACACCGCGCGCCGGATGTTGTCGAGCGTGAAGGCGTCGAGCCCCCGGAGGTCGGCCAGCGGCGCGTAGACGGCGTGCGCCGTCTCGAAGACGCCCGAGAACTCCTGCGGCGTCGCCGCGACCGAGAGCGTGTGCGTCACGCGCGCGCGCCAGGTGCCCTGCTCGGGCCCGCCGACGAGCGTCCGCTCGCGCTTGCCCGTCAGCCCCGGCATGTTCAGGTAGTTCGACTCGCCGACGACCTCGCCGCGCGGGTCGAGCGTGGCGAGGCCAAGGTCGTTGGTCGTGATGATGGGACCCCAGGCCACGTCGGTCGAGGCGAAGACGGCGTCGGCCGGGACGTTGAGATTAACCTCGACGGCGCGGCCGGGGTTGACCGTGCCCGAGAAGACCTGCACGGGGTCTTTGACGAAGGTGACCTGCCCGCGGTTCATCACCGCGCGGAAGAGCCCTATCCTGCGCGACGGGAAGGCCGACTGGAGGACGGCCGCGTGCGCGTTCAGCGCACCGGCGCCGACCTCGTGCTGGTAGTAGGGCGGGAGCGGCGTGGCGGTGCGCTGGAGTATGTCGCGCACCCTGGCCGGCGACAGGTTGGGGTCGGCTTCGAGCATCAGCGCGATGGTGCCGGCGACCGCCGGCGCGCTGAACGAGGTGCCCGACGCGCTCGTGTAGTACGGAACCTCGGCGGCGGTGAGCCCCTTCGCGTCCGCCGGGAGCGAGGTCGTCCCCGTCAGGTTCGTCCCCGAGGCGCGGAGCGAGACGACGCTCGTGCCGGGCGCCGACAGCGTCGGCCGGAAGTTGCGGCTGCCGAAGTCGCCGCGCGCGGAGTAGTCGGCGAGCCGGCCGCGCTGGTCGAGCGCGCCGACCGAGACGACCCACGGCGCGGCGGCGTACGGGTTGAGCGTGTGCATCCCCGGCCCGGCGTTCCCGGCCGAGAAGACGACGTTGACGCCGCGGTCGTAGAGCATCCGCGTGGCGACGTTGACGGGGTCGTCCGCGTGGTAGGTCGTGTTGGCCGAGAAGCTACAGTTGACGACGCGGACGTTCAGCTCGGGGTGCGACAGGATGTAGTCGAAGCCGGCGAGCACGTTGAAGAGCGAGGCGTCGCCCGCCGAGAGCCCGACGAGCCTGGCCTTCGGCGCGTAGCCCGCGTACTTGCCGCCGGAGCTTGAGCCGCTGCCGGCGATGACGCCGCCGACGAAGGTGCCGTGGCCGCTGAGAGTGTCCGTGTCGGGCAGCTTCTCGACGTTGGCGGGCGGAAGAAATTCGACGGGGTTCGCGCCCTGAAGGTCGGCGAGCTTGACGTTGCGCAGCACGCGGTTCGAGATGTCCGGGTGCGTCGAGTCGAGCCCTGTGTCGAGCACCGCGACCGTGACGCCGTTGCCCTGGAAAGAGTTGACGCCGCTCACGCGCCGTAGGTCGTGGTCCTGGCGCACGCGCAGGAGCCCGGTCTGCTCGCGGCTGTTGTCGGCGTTCCACTGGAGCGTGCGGTCGTCGGTGATGTAGCGCACCGCGTCCAGCTCGCTGATGGCCGACACCTGCCCCTTCGTCGCCGTAACGACGACAACGGGGAGCGTCTGGAAGCGCGTCCCGCCGCGCACGCCGAGCGCCTTCAGGGTGGCGATGTCGGAGTCCGAGACCGCGTGGTGGTAGACGACGGCCGCGTTGACGTTGCCGTCGTCGGTGAGCAGGTCGAGCTTCGAGGCGAGCTGCGGGTCGAAGCCCATCAGCCCGACCCGGCCCGCGCCGGTGTCGGCGCCGGTGAAGGTCACGCCGTCGTAGCCGAGCATCCGGAACCCGTCGGCCCCGGTCACGGAGACGCCGCTGCCGCCCGTCACCGTGACGCCGTCCGCGCCGGTGAAGGTCACGCCGTTCGTCGAGGCGTTGAAGGTCGTGCCGTCAAGTCGTGTGCCGACGACCTGGCCCGCGCCGTTGACGTAGGCGCTCTGCACGCCCGCCATCGTCGTGCCGTCCGCGCCGGTGAACGTGACGCCGTCGGCGCCCGTAAAGGTCACGCCGTCGGCCCCTGTGAACGTGACGCCGTCGGCGCCCGTGAACGTCACGCCGTTCGGCTGCCGCACGACGACCGAGTTGGCCTTCCAGGTCGTGCCGTCGGCGCCGGTGAACGTGACGCCGTCGGCGCCGGTGAACGTGACGCCGTCGGCGCCGGTGAACGTGACGCCGTCGGCGCCGGTCGCGGCGTATGAGTTGGCGCCGGTGTAGGCGACGCCGTCCACGGACGCGACGCGGTTGCCGTCGGCGCCGGTGAACGTGACGCCGGAGGTCGTGGTGCCCGTGATGCCGTTGACCTGATAGGTGAGCGCGTCGGCGCCGGTGAAAGTCACCCCGGAGACGTTGTCGTAGTAGATGCCGTCGGCGCCGGTGAACGTGATGCCCTGCGTGCCGCGGATGATGATGCCGGCGCTCGCGTGGAGCGGGCACAGCAGGACGGCGACCAGGGCCAGGGCCGTGGCTCGGCGGAGAGACTGCGGGGTGATGAGTCGAACCATCTTTGGGGCTTTGGGGCTTTCGCTGTCTTCGGCTCGCGACCGGGGCGTCGGCCCGCGTCGGGAGCAGGTTCGTGCGAGGTTTGCGCGCCGTAAACTGACCTTAATCTTGTACATCGTCCCCTTAATTCAAATGTTACGGTTTTCTTATAATTTGCTCTTTCCTTCGTTTCCCCGTCGGGCGCGGTTGCCGGGGGTTTTGCAACGTCGCGCGCTCACTTGAGCAAATCCCTGTAGATTCGCTGCGTCTCGGCCGCCGGCTCGACGCCCAACTCCCTGCGCAGCATCTTCTTCAGCGTCTCGTACTGCTCGCGGACGGCGACGCGGTTGCCCTGCGCGGCGTGCGCGCGCATGAGGTGACAGTGCACGTCCTCGCGGAACGGGTCTTCGCGCAGAATCCGCTGGGCGAGGGTGAGCGAGCGAGCCCAGTCCTCGGTCTTCTGCGCGGTCTGCGCGAGTATCTCTAAGATGCGCAGGTACTGCTCGCGGCTGTACGAGCGCTGCTCCTCGACCCACTCGTCGTAAGACCCCTGCATGAACTCGCCGCGGTAGAGCGAGGCTGCCTCCTCGTAAGCCTTGACGAACCCTTCCGCGTCGCGCGCCCGCCGGGCGGCGTCGCCCTCCGCGACGAGCCGGTCGAACTCCTCCGTGTCGATGCGGTAGGAGAACTCGGGGTTCAGTTGATAGTCGCCGTCGCGGTAGAGCAGGAAGTTCTGTTTCAACGGCTGGTTACTGTTGAGCGCCTTGCGTATGTGCGAGATGGTCGGGTGGAAGTTCTTCTCGACCGAGCCGAAGTCCGACTCGCCCCAGAAGGTGTCGATGATGGTGTCCTTCGAGGCGCGGCGGTGGCGGCGCGAGGCGATGAAGCAGAGGATGTCGCGCGCGCGCCGCGTGACCCACGCGTCGGCGGCGAGCGGGCGCAGGGGGTCGCGGAAGATTTCGACCGCGCCGAGCAGGCGGACGGTCAGGTCTGCGAGCGGCGCCTGCTCGGCGAGCAGCGTCGCCCTGAGCGAGGGCGCGGCGCCGCCGGCCGGCGACGCCGCCTCGGCCGCCGGCAGCAGCTCGCGCAGGTCGGCCGGCAGTAGCTCGGCGGCCTCGGGCGCGGCGAAGACCTGCGGGTAGCTCTCCACCCAGCCCCGGAGCCAGTACTCGTAGTCGTAGCGCGCGGCGAGGTCGAGCGCGCGGCGCAGGTGTTCGAGCGCCGCCGGCTCGTCGCCCGCCGCGTGCTCGCAGACGGCGAGCAGCATCGCGGCCGGCGCCTCGTAGCAGTAGACGGCGTGCGCGCGGAAGTATTCGAGCGCCGACTGGAGGTCGCGGCGCGCCTCCTCGGTCTTGCCCAGCGCCAGCAGCACGCGCGAGCGCGCGATGATGGAGCGCCGGCGCCCCATCTCGTCGTGCGCGCGCGCCCCGACGAGGCGGTCGAGCAGAGCGCGCGCCTCCGCGAGGTCGCCGACCTGGAGCGCGAGCAGGCCGCGCTCTTCGAGCAGCTCGGTGCGGGCGACCTCTATCCCGGCCTCGTCGTAGGCGCGCTCCGCCCGCTCGTAGTATTCGAGCGCGCGCGCCAGCTCCCTCTGCTCGCGGTAGAGGTTGCCGTAGAACTCGAAGATCTCGCCGCGCAGCCCCGAGAGGTTGAAGAGCTGGCAGATTTCGAGCGCGCGGTCGAGGTGAGACTCACAGGTTGCGAAGTCGCCGAAGTGCAGGTGGCAGCGCGCGATGTTGAGGTGCGCGACCGACTCCTGCGGGACGGGCGCTGCCGTCCCGCCCTCCTCGCGCAGCATCCGCCGTATCCAGCGCAGCGCCTCGCGGAAGTCGCCGCGCATCAGCGGCGGGCCGCCGAGGTTGTGCGCGACGAGCCGCGCGTAGTAGCGGTCGCCGCGCTCCTCGGCCGACTGGAGCGCCACGCGGAACTCGCGCTCGGCCTCCGTCCACTGCCCCAGGCCGACGAGGCACAGGCCGCGCGTGTTGCCGCACTTCGTCCTCACCACCGAGCGCTCGTCGGAAAGCTCGGTCGCGCGGTCGAGGTAGTTGAAGGCCGTCTCGCAGTCGCCGCGCCGGCGCGCGATGGTCGCGAGCGAGTGGAAGGCTTCGGCCTCGCCCTCGGCGTCGCCCTGCTCGTGCAGCAGCGCCGCCGCGCGGTTGAAGAGCGACTGCGCCTGGTCGTACTCGTCGCGCAGGCGCGCGACCTCCGCCCGGTGCGCGAGCGCGCGCGGGTGTGCTTCGAGCGCGCGCGCCGGGAGCGCGTCGGCGAAGGCGGCGAGCGACGAGAGCGCGCCGGCCGTGATCCACGCGCCGCCGCGCTCGGCGACGGTGCGCGCGGCGCGGTCGAAGTCCTCGGCCGCGACGAGGTGGTGCATGGCCTGCTCCCACTGCTCGCGCTCCAGAAAGTAGTCGGCGAGCCGCGCGTGCTCCGAGGCTACGCCCTGGCGCCCCAGCTCGGCGCGGAACCGCCGCTGGAGGAAGCCGCGGAAGAGCGGGTGGAGGCGGTACTCCTCGCCGCGCCCGTCCGAGGCGAGCGAGATGAAGACGTTGCGGCGCACGAGCGACCGCAGCGTCGCCGAAGACTGCGGGTGGAGGCGGTTGCACGCCTCGGGCTCGACGCGCTCCAGCAGCGAGAGGCGGAGGAGGAGCTGCTGCACGTCCTCGGCCTCGTCGGCGAAGACCTCCTCGGCGAAGTAGTCGAAGATGTCGCGCTCGCTCTGGCGGAGGATTTCGACGAGGTCGGGCGGCGCGGCCGTCTCGCCGCCCGCGTGCGCGAGCGCCTGCCGCTGCGCGACCTGCCGGACGAGCTGGAGCGCCGTGATCCAGCCGTGCGTGCGCTCGCGGTACTCGGCCAGCTGCTCGGGCGTCAACACGAGGTCGAAGACGTTGCGGAAAAGCTCCTGCGTCTCGGCGTCTGTGAAGAGAAGCTCCTGGCGGTCGATGACGGCGAGGCTGGCCTGCGTCCTCATCCGCGCGAGCGCCAGCGGCGGCATGTCGCGCGAGATGATGACGACGTGGATGAGGTCGGGCAGGTAGGCGAGCAGGCGGTCGACGACGCGGTGCACCGGCGTCTCGGCGCCGAGGTGGTGGTAGTCGTCGAGGACGAGGATGAACTGCTGCTCGACGCCGTCGAGCACCTCGTTGAGGAGCACGTCGACGGCGCGCTCGGGCGCCTGCGCCAGCTCCTTCGCGGCCTCCTGCATGTAGGACATCGTGGCGTCGCCGAAGCCGGGGGCGATGCGCTTGATGCCGTGCGTGACGTAGCCGAGGAAGACGAGCGGGTCGGAGTCGGCGTGGTCGAGCTGGTACCAGACGAACGGGTGGCCGCCGGTGCGTATGAAGTCGGCGACGAGCGTGGTCTTGCCCGAGCCGGCGGGCGCGGTGACGAGCGTGACGGCGTGCGCGAGGTTCTGCTCCAGCCTCTCGACGAGGCGCGGGCGCGGCAGAAGCGACGGCGCGGGGCGCGGCGGCAGCAGCTTCGTCCGCAAAAAGAAAGTGGGGAGCTGCGGCGCCGCCGCGCCGGGCGGCTGCGTGTCGTGGATTCCGGCCTCGTGGCGGTTCGGCGCGTTGGACATCGCTTCGCTACAACGGGTGCGCGGCCGGGCGCCGCGCAGGGGGCGTACCGTTCGGTCTTCTTCGCGAGTGCTTTCGAGAACTTGTTCGGGCGTGGTCGGGCGGGAAGTATAGCCCAAACGCACCCGCTTTCCAGACCCCGGAAAAGCCGCGTCGCGCCGCCCCCTCGGCGTCAGGGGCGGCGCTCCCACCTTGCGAGGATTTACGCGCGCGCGCGTGCGCGGCCCTTCAGGCCGTGCCCACGGACTCGCGTGGAGACTTGACGAGCCGCAGCGAGAGTCGGCCGGTCTGCCGCCCGCCGCGCGGCGCGGCGGCGCGGTCGGCGTCTTCGGCCGCCGCCTCTCTGCGCGCACGCGCGTCGAGCGTCGCGGCGCGTCCGCGCGTCTCGGCGTGCGCCGCCCCGGCGCGCTCGCCCGGCAGCCCGTAGCTCGCGTAGAGAGAGCGCGCCTCGTCCGGCGTGAAGGCGAGCGCCGGCTCGTCCAGCACGCACAGCGTCTGCTTCGAGCGCATCCGCCAGAGCGGCGTCGGCGGCAGGCTCCGCCCCAGAAGCATCACGTGAACCTCGGGCGGGAGCAGCGGGAGCAGCCGCCGGAAGAAAGGCACCATCCACTCGGCGTCGTAGACGAGGTGCAGGTCGTCGACGACGACCAGCAGCGGCTCGTTCGACTGCAAAATCTCGTAGACGAAGTACTCGACCGCGAGCGGCACGTCTTCGGCCGCGGCGCCGTCGCCGAGGCGTTCGAGGAGCTGCGCGCCGAAGCCGGGTCTGGCCGCCGCCGCCACGCTCGCGCAGAGGTGGCGCAGGAAGACCGCCAGCTCCGAGTCGGGCGCGTCGAGCTTGTACCAGGCGACGCGGCGCGCGGTGCGGCGCGCGAAGTCGTTGGCGAGCATCGTCTTTCCCGTCCCGGCGCGCGCCGAGATGATGGTCGAGTTGCAGCCCTCCATACTCTCCCGAAGCGTGTGCAGCAGGCGCTCGCGCGAGACGCGGGGCAACTCCTGGGGCGGCGTAATCTTTTCGGGGATGACCCGCACCATGTGAGTTCCTCTGAATTTTCGCAATGAGGCGGCCACAATCTTCACTCCGGGGCAAAAGTTTTCCGAACGGCGGGGCCGGACACGACCCCGATGCTAAAACCACCCGCAATGTACGGCGCGAGACTTGAGGAATTCTTGAGCGGCGGCGCCGGGCGCGGCCGTCGGGGCGAAAAGCCTGTTTTTCCGGGGTTTCCGCGGGGTGCTGCTCGCCGTCGCCGTCATCGGCGTGCTTATACGGTTTGCAGAGAAGAGTGGCGCGGGCCGGGGTCGCGCGCCTCAGACGCCCTCCAGCTTCATCAGCATGCCGCCCTTCGGCCGGAGCGATATCGCGGGCATCAGCTCGATGCGCTGCCCCGGCACGAGGCGGAGGCGGAAGCGCCGGGCGATGGTCGAGAGGATGAGCACGGCCTCCATCGTCGCGAAGTAGTTGCCGATGCAGAGGCGCGGGCCGCCGCCGAACGGGAAGTAGGCGTACTTCGGCAGCTTTGAAATAGACTCCTCGCCCCAGCGCTCGGGGCGGAAGGACTCGGGGGCGGCGAACCAGCGCGGGTCGCGGTGCGTGGCCCAGGGGAAGGCGAGGACCTGCATTCCTTTGGGGACGCGGTAGCCGCCCACCTCGCACTCGCGCAACGCTTCGCGCCCCACGCCCCACGCCGGCGGGTACAGGCGCAGCGACTCCTTCACGACCCAGTCGGCGTAGCGCAGGCGCGGCACGTCTTCCGCCGTCGGTGCGCGCCCGCCCAAAACCTCCGACAGTTCGGCCGCCAGCCTCTCTTCCGCCTCCAAGTTCTGCGCGAGCAGGTACCAGGCCCACGTCAGCACGACCGCCGTCGTCTCGTGGCCGGCGAGGAAGATGGTCATCAGCTCGTCGCGCAACTGCTTGTCCGTCATCCCCGAGCCGTCCTCGTCGCGCGCGCGCAGCAGCATCGAGAGCAGGTCGCCGGTGTCCTCGCCCGAGGCGCGCCGCTCCGCGATGAGGCGGTAGACGAAGCGGTCTATCCTCCGCACGTCGCGGTTGAAGCGCAGGTGCGCGGGCGTCGGGAGCCGGTTGTCGAGAATCCACTTGAGCGTCGTCTGCGAGGCGAAGGGGCGGACGATGTTCGAGAGCGCCTCGCCTATCTCGCGCGAATCGCTCGACACGTCGGCGCTGAAGAGCGTCTGCGCGACGACGCGCTGCGTGAGCAGCACCATCTCCTCGTGCACCTCTATCGTCCCACCGTCCCGCCAGCCTTCGAGCGCGGCCTCGGCGAAGGCGACCATCGTCCGCGCGTAAGCCTCGACGCGGTCGCGGTGGAAGGCGGGCTGCGCCAGCCGCCGCTGCCGCCGCCAGAAGTCGCCGTCGCTCGACACCAGCCCGTTGCCGGCGACGCGCCGGAAGAAGGGCGAGCGAAAGTTGGCGGCCTTGATGAAGTTCTTGCTCCCCGTCGCGAGCACGTACTCGACGTGGTCGGGGTGGAAGAGGAAGAGCGCGGGGACGTAGAGGAAGCGCGTCGTCACCACGTCGCCGAACTCGCGCGCGCAGCGCTCGATGAAGCCGAGCGAGTCGCTGTTGAACTCGCGCATGTTGCCCATCACGCGCCCGCCGCGCGGGCCGGCCGGGACTGCCGCTGCGGCCATCGCCCGCCCCCCTTCTAAACCTCGACGAAGCCCTCGCCCATGAAGTGACACTGCCCGCCGACGCGGACGGCGCTGATCCGGCCGTCGCTCTGTTCTATCCTGATCTTGACGAAGCTGGGGCGGCCCATCTCAAGACCCTGCTCGCTGACGATGTCGGCCGCCCCGCCCGCGACGAGGCCGTGCGTGACGAGGTAGCAGCCGAGCGGGCCACTCGCCGCGCCGGTCGCGGGGTCTTCGGGGATGCCGATGCCGGGGGCGAACATGCGGCTGTGGACGGTCGAGAAGGCGCTCTCGACCTCGCGCGTGAAGACGAAGACCTCGGGCGGGACGCCGTCTGCGGCCACCGCCTCGATCAAGTCCGCGCGGGGCCGCGCGCGGTGCGCCGCCTCAAGACTTCGGAGCGGCACGTAGAGGAAGGGCACGCCGCACGAGACGACCTCGACGGGCAGCTCGGGCTCAAGGTCCGACTCTTCGAGCGAGAGCATCGCGGCGACCGCCCTGCGGTCGTCCAGCCGCGGGCCGAAGGTCGGGAGCGGCTGGGTCATCTCGGCGTAGGACGGCTCGCCGTCCTCGAACTCGACGCGGACGGGGACGGGGCCCACGCCCTCTTCGAGCACGACGTTCGTCTCGGCCCCGCCGCGCGGAATCATGTGCTCGCGCGCGAGGACGAACGAGGTGCCGACCGTCGGGTGCCCGGCCATCGGCAGCTCGCTCCCCGGCGTAAATATCCGCACGCGCCAGTCGTGGCGCGGGTCGTCGGGCGGGAGCACGAAGGTCGTCTCCGACAGATTGAACTCCTTCGCGATGGCCTGCATCGTCTCGGTCGCGAGCCCGCGCCCGTTGGCGAAGACCGCCAGCGGGTTCCCGCCGAAGGCGCGGTCGGTGAACACGTCGACGCGGTGGTAGTGCAGTCTCCTCATCCGCTCTCCTTCAAGACTCTACTTCCAAACTTTCCCGCCGGGTCGCGGCGGAGTCGCGTCAGCCGTGGCGCTCGGCGGTCAGCTCGACGACCACGATGTGGCCAATTCTTATCTCGCTGACGTGCACCCCGGCCGACAGCCCCGTTAGCCCGCGCGCCGCGAGCAAGGCCCTTACGCCGTCGCGCGCGCGCCGCGCGCCTTCGGGGTTGTAGACGCGCCCCGCCTCCAAGCCGCGGCCGTCTGCGCGCGCGGCCCTCAGCACCTCCTCCGCGGAGAGCCCACGCGGGAGCCCCCTGACCTCCAGCCTCTCCACAAGCGGAAGCTCGACGACCATGAAGATGACGACCTTGCCGCCGCGCGCCCCGTCGTCGATGGAGACGCGCGTCTGCGTCGTTTCGAAGAGGCCGAGGCCGAGGAGCGACTGAAGGTCGCGCAGCACACGCTGCTCGTCGTAAGTGTCCCCGTGGCGCGTTCGGATGTGCTCGAGCACCTGCTCGTCCGTCAAACGCCGGTTGCCCTCTATCACAACCTCCTCGACGAATAGACGCTGCTGCGGCGGCGGTTGACGCGCGGCGGCGGCGCCGGCCGCGAGTGCGACGAGCAGGAGCGCGTGGAGCAGTCTTCTCATCTTCGTGCCCTCCGAAGTTTCAGGAGTCGAGCGCGCGGCCGAAGTCTTCGAGCAGGTCGCGCTCGTCCTCGATGCCGGCCGAGACGCGGACGAGCGCGTCGCTCAGGCCCCGCGCGCGCAGTTGTTCGGCCGTCATGTAGCCGCGCCACATCGCCGCCGGGTGGACGATGAGCGTCTCGTGGCCGCCGAGGCTGGCGGCGTTGGTCGCCAGCCTCAAGGAAGAGATGAGCCGCTCGGCCGCCTCGAAGCCGCCGCGCAGCTCGGCCGAGAGCATCCCCGTGAAGCCCGACATCTGCGCGCGCGCCAGCTCGTGCTGCGGGTGCGACTCGAGTCCCGGGTAGTACACGCGCTCGACGCGCGGGTGGCCTTCGAGGAAGCGCGCGAGCGCCAGCGCGTTCGAGTTGTGCCGCGCGACGCGCATCCCGAGCGTGCGCAGGCCGCGCAGGAGGAGCCAGCCGTCGAACGGCGAAAGTATCGAGCCGGCGAGCAGCGAGAAGTGCCACGCGCGCTCGACGAACTCGCGCGAGGAGACGAGGAGGCCGGCCGTCACGTCCGAGTGGCCGCCGAGGTACTTGGTCGCGCTGTGGACGACGCAGTCGAAGCCGAACTCAAGCGGGCGCTGGTTGACCGGCGTGGCGAAGGTGTTGTCCACAATCGTCGTGATGCCCCGCGCGCGCGCCAGCTCGGCCACGGCGCGCAGGTCCGTGATCTTCATCAGCGGGTTCGTCGGCGACTCGGCGTAGACGACGCTCGTGTTGGGCCTGAGCGCCTCGGCGAAATCTTCGGTGCGCGTCTGGTCGACGGTCGTGACCTCGACGCCGAAGCGGCGCGGCAGCTCCTCGAAGAGCGTCATCGCGCCGGCGTAGTGGTTGGTCTGCGCGACGACGTGGTCGCCCGCGTTGAGTGTAGACATCAGCGCCGTGAAGATGGCGCCCATCCCCGACGAGGTCAGGAGCGCCGCCTCGCCGCCTTCGAGCGCGACGACGGTGGCCTCGACCTCCCTGTGCGTCGGGTTGCCGTAGCGCGTGTAGAACTCCGCGGGGCGCACGGCCGAGGCTATCTCGGCGAAGTGCTCGGACGAGTCGGCGCTAAAGGTCGTCGTCTGCCAGATGGGCGGCGTGACGGCGCGCGTGCGGTTCTCGCGCTTGCCGGCGTGGATGGCGCGCGTCTGAAAGCCGCCGCCCTCGAACTCTTCCCTGCTCATCCTCTTCCTCGCGTCCTTTCGGTTTCGGCCTCCCGGCCAGATGATAACGCGCTCACGCCCCGCGCGCCCGAAAAACTTCCGGGCGGGCGTGTATTTATAGCGTCCGCCCCCGCACTGTACGTTCGGTAGAGGCTCCCCGGCGTCGAGACTTTACAAAAACCAAGCGGAGTTAAAGACGATGAGCAGCAGCAGAAAAGCATTCATGCCCCGGTTTCATACCAAACTTTCATCCCTTTCGGCGGCCGCGCGCGCCGCGCTCGTGTGCGCCGCGATAGTGGCGACGCTCGCGGCGCTCGCCGCCGTCCCCGCCTTCGCGGGCGACGACGACTTCATCATCGAGGCCGGGCTTTCGGGCGCGGTCATAGGCGGCCAGACGCCGTTCGGCACGCCGGTCGCCGTCCGCAACGCTTCGGGCGTCAACATCGTCACCGGCGCCTTCGGCTCGGCCGCCCCGACGCCTTCGCCTTCGGCCACGCCGGGCGCGACCCCGAGCCCGACCGCGACGCCGACCGCGACTCCGACCGCGACGCCGACCGCGACGCCGACCGCGACTCCGACGCCGGGCGCATCACCTTCGCCGACCCCTTCGCCGGGCGCGACGCCCAGCCCGACCCCGACCCCCGGCGCCAGCCCGACGCCCACGCCCGGCGCCACGCCCAGCCCGACGCCCTTCATGACCGAGTTCGACGCCGACCTGACCGGCGCGGCCATCAACGGCATCGTGCCCGAGGGCGACGCGCAGTACGAGATCGGGTTCAACAACCGCGAGTTCCGCGTCCGCGTCGAGGAAGTTAACCTGCCCGCGGGCACGCCCCTCAACATCCTCGTCGACGGCGTCCGGGTCGGCACGCTCAGCGTCGCCCCCGGCCTCGACCGCAGCGAGTTCAGGGTCAAGACCGAGGACGGCCAGGTCGTCCCGCAGATCAACTCGCGCGCGCGCGTCGTCATCGCCAGCCAGGCGGGCGTGACGCTGCTGGCGGGCTCCTTCTCCAACATCCCGCAGCCGCTCGGCAACCCGGGCCCCGCGCCGATGCCGACGCCCGGCCCGACGGGCGAGCTGCGCATCGAGTCGCGCCTGGCCGGCGCCGCCATCAACGGGCTGACGCCGACCGGCGTCGCCAAGTTCCGCTCGCGCTTCGGCGGCGCCGACCGCAAGATCGAGATCGAGGTCGAGAAGGTGAACCTGCCCGCGGGCACCGTCCTCAACGCCTTCGTCGACGGCGTGAAGGTCGGCGACCTGTTCATCGGCTCGACGCTCGAAGCCCGGTTCGAGCTGGAGACCGAGCGCGGCCAGTTCGTGCCGAACGTCACGACGGCCACGAGGGTGGTGGTGTCGAACGCGCAGGGGCAGACGCTCCTCTCCGGCGTCTTCAACACGGCGGGGCTCCCCATCGTGGCCAGCAACGACGTCGACGACACGACCTTCTTCGTCGAGCAGCAGTACCGCGACTTCCTCGGCCGCGAGGCCGACGACCCGGGGCTCGGCTACTGGTCGAACGAGATCGCGCAGTGCAACGGCGACGCGGGCTGCCTCCAGCGCTCGCGCGTCAACACCTCGGGCGCGTTCTTCCTGTCGATAGAGTTCCAGGAGACGGGCTACATGCTCTACCGCTTCAACAAGGCTTCGTTCGGCGTGATGCCGCGCCGCAACGACTTCCTCGTCCGGATGCAGGCGGTCGCGCAGGGCGTCGTCGTCGGGCAGGACGGCTGGCAGGCGAAGCTCGCGGCCAACAAGGCCGCGGCGGCCGAGGCGTGGGTCGCCCGCGCCGACTTCCAGCAGCTCTACGGCTCGATGTCGAACGAGCAGTACGTCGCCGCGCTCTTCACGAACGCCGGCGTGCTGGTGACCGACGCCGAGCGGACGGCTCTCGTCGGGGGGCTGAACGCGGGCGGCGAGACGCGCGCGACCGTGCTCTCGAAGGTGGCCGACAACGCCGAGTTCAAGCGCAGGGAGCAGAACCCGGCCTTCGTGCTGATGCAGTACTTCGGCTACCTCCACCGCAACCCCGACGAGGGGCGCGACTCCGACCTCTCCGGCTTCAACTTCTGGCTCAAGAAGCTCGAAGACAACGCCGGCGACTTCCACAAGGCCGAGATGGTGCGCGCCTTCATCGAGGCCTCCGAGTACCGCGACCGCTTCCAGTGGTAGGGGGAAGTAGACAGTAGAAAAACGCCGGCGGCCGCGAGAAGTTATTAACTCGCGGCCGCCGGCGTTTTACCCGACCCCGTCTTCTTACCTACTGACTACTGTCTACTGTCTACTCGTTCTTCAGGCAACACCCACGTCTGGCCGACTTCGGTCAGCGCGACTCTCCACTGCTCCCGGCCGGCGGCGGCGAGGATGCGGCGGCGCGGCTCGTCGGCGGGCTCGCGGCTGAGGCGGAAGGTCGAGTGGTGCATCGGGAGGATGTAGCGCGCGCCCATCTCGCGCGCCATGCGCCACGACTGTTCGGGGTTGGCGTGGACGTTGATGTACGGGTCGTAGGCGCCGATGGGGAGGACGGCGAGGTCGACGCGCGTGCCGCGCCGCGCGAGGCGTGCGAAGGCGTCCGTGTAGGCCGTGTCGCCGCCGAAGACGAGCGCCCGCCCGCGCTTCTCGACGAGGAAGCCGCCGTACCCGCGGTGCCTGTCCGTCAGACGGCGCGCGCCCCAGTGGTTGACCTCGACGGCCTCGACGCGCGCGCCGCTTACCTCCACGGACTCGCCCCACTTCAGCTCGTCCGCGCGCGCGAAGCGGCGGACGAGGTCGCGCATCCCCTCCTGCACGACGGCGCGCGTGCGGCGCGGCAGCCGGCCGAGCGTGCCGAGGTCGCAGTGGTCGAAGTGCGCGTGCGAGACGAGCACCGCGTCGAGCGCGGGAAGCTCTTTGACCGACAGCGCCGGCCGCACGAGACGGCGCGGCCCGAGCGTCAGGCCCCCGACGCGCACGCCCACCCTCTGACGCAGCGCCGGGTCGGTCAGCAGCCACGTGCCGTAAAAGTTTATGAGCACGGTCGCGTGCCCGAGCCACGCCACCGTCAGACGCCGGTCGTCCCACTCCGCCGGCTCCGGCCTGTGCGGCGCCGCGAGCAGCGGCACGCGCCTCTCCTCCAGCCTGTCACGCACAAACTTCCCCGCGAAACGCCGCGCGAAACTCGTGTAAGTCTTCAGCTCCTTGACGGAAACACTCATCGTGGGCGTTTAGATGCCGGAAAGGAGTAGACAGTAGCCAGTAGTCAGTAGACAGTAGAAAGGCACCGGCGGCGGGGCGTATGCAGATGACGGATAGCCCCGCCACGCGGAGCGCCTACTGTCTACTGACTACTGGCTACTGTCTACTCGCCTGTTGTATCCTCGCCTGCGTTCCCAGACTTTCCACCACGCATCCCGTCCACGGAGGACTCGAAACCCATGCGCTCCCAAGCCAAGCGTCTCGTTCCCGCGTTGCTCGCGCTCGCCCTCGTCTGGCAGGCGGCGCCCTCCGCCGCGCAGCGCCGCGCCGCCGCGGGCGGCGGCCAGGGCGGCGCCGCCGCGCTCAACCGTCTGTTTGAAGAGGAGTGGGAGTGGGTGATGCGCGAGGCGCCGACCTTCGCCTCATCTTTAGGCGACCGCCGCTACAACGACCGCTGGACGGACCTCAGCCTCGCGGCCGTCGAGCGCCGCCAGCAGCACCGGCTCCAGACGCGCGCGCGCCTCGACCGGATAGACCGCGCGCGGCTCCCGGCGGCCGACCGGCTCAACTACGACCTCTTCCGCAAAGACCTCGAAGACGACATCGAGGAGTTCAAGTTCCGCCTCTACCTCATGCCGGTCAGCCAGGGCGGCGGCATCCAGAGCGCCGACCAGCTCTCCGACCGCCTGCGCTTCCAGACGGTCAAGGACTACGAGGACTGGCTCGCGCGCCTGCGCGCCTACCCCGCGTACGTCGACCAGACGATGGAGCTGATGCGCGAGGGCGTGCGCGCGCGCGTGCTCTGGCCCAAGGTCACGCTCCAGCGCGTGCCCGGCCAGCTCGACCGCCAGCTCGCGCTCGGGCCCGAGGAGAGCGGCTTCTACAAGCCCTTCCGCAACTTCCCCGCCGACATCCCCGAGGACGTGCGCGCGCGCCTCCGCGGGCAGGCGCGCGAGGCGGTCGCCGGGGGCGTCCTCCCGGCGCTGCGCCGCCTGCGCGAGTACTTCGTCAAGGAGTACCTGCCCGCCTCCTTCGACCAGGTCGGCGCGTGGCAGTGGCCCGACGGCGCCGAGGCTTACGCCTTCCTCGCGCGCCGCTACACGACGACCGACATGACGCCCGAGCAGATTCACCAGAAGGGCCTGAGCGAGGTCGCGCGCATCCGCGCCGAGATGCAGAAGGTGATGACGCAGGTCGGGTTCAAGGGCACGCACAAGGAGTTCTTCAAGAAGCTGCGCACCGACGACGAGTTCTACTACAAGAAGCCCGAAGACCTGCTCGCCGCCTACCGCGCCGTCGCCAAGCGCATCGACCCGAACCTCGTCAAGGTCTTCAAGACCATCCCGCGGATGCCCTACGGCGTCATCCCCATCCCCGACACGCTGGCGCCCGACACGACGACCGCCTACTACAACCAGCCGGCGGCCGACGGGAGCCGGCCCGGCTACTACTACGTCAACCTCTACAAGCCCGAGACGCGCCCCAAGTGGGAGATGATGGCGCTCTCGCTGCACGAGTCGGTGCCCGGTCACCACTTCCAGATCTCGCGCGCGATGGAGCTGGGCGAGATACCCAAGTTCCGGCGCTACGGCGGCTACACGGCCTTCGTCGAGGGCTGGGGTCTCTACGCCGAGTCTCTGGGCGAGGACATGGGGCTCTACGACGACCCCTACTCGAAGTTCGGCCAGCTCACCTACGAGATGTGGCGCGCCGTCCGGCTCGTCGTGGACACCGGCATGCACTTCTACAAGTGGGACCGGCAGCGCGCCATCGACTACTTCCTCGACAACGCCGCCAAGACCGAGCTCGACGTGACGAACGAGATAGACCGCTACATCACAGACCCCGGCCAGGCGCTCGCCTACAAGATCGGCGAGCTGAAGTTCAAGGAGCTGCGCGCGCGCTCGAAGACGCAGCTCGGCGAACGCTTCGACATACGCGAGTTCCATGACCTCGTCCTCGGCTCGGGCGCCGTCCCGCTCGACGTGCTTGAGGGGAACGTCAACGACTGGCTCAGCCGGCAGAAGACGCAGCCGGCCGGCCGCGGCGCGCAGAACCGGTGACGACGACCGACCCGCACATTCCGGGCACGACGACCTACGTCCCCGACCTGCTCTACGTCGGCGGGCGCTTCCGCGCGGGGCTCGCGCTGGCGTGCGACGCGGGGGGGCGCGTCGCCGCCGTCGTGCGCCCCGAAGAGTTGACGCCGCGCGACAGGCGCATCCGCCTCGCGGGGCGCGCGCTGCTGCCCGGCATGGTCAACGCGCACTCGCACGCCTTCCAGCGCGTCATACGCGGGCGGACGGAGTACAGGGGCGCGCGCGCGTCCGACTCGTTCTGGACGTGGCGCGAGATGATGTACGCGGCGGCCGCGCGGCTCGCGCCCGAGGACGTGTACGACGCCTCTCGCATGGCCTTCATGGAGATGGCGCTCGGCGGCATCACGTCGGTCGGCGAGTTTCACTACCTGCACCGGAGCCCCGAAGGCACGGAGTACGACGACCCGAACCTGCTCGCCAGAGAGGTCGTGCGCGCGGCGCGCGACGTCGGGATAAGGATCGCGCTGCTGCGCGTCGCCTACGCGCGCGCGGGCCACCGCAAGGAGCCGGACGCGCGCCAGCGCCGCTTCATCGAGCCCGACCCCGAGACCTTCCTGCGCCACGCCGACGCGCTCGCGCGCGACCTCGGGAGGGACGCGCCGGAGGGTTCGGAGACGGCAGACAAAGCCCCCGCGCTCGCGTGGCTCGGCGTCGCGCCGCACAGCGTGCGCGCGCTGGCGGTCGAGCACCTGCGCGAGTTGAGCGCGTACGCGCGCGCGGCGGGGTTGCCGCTCCACATGCACGTCGCGGAGCAGCCGGCCGAGGTCGAGGCGTGTCTCGCCGAAACGGGGCGCACGCCCGTCGCGCTGCTCGCCGACGAGGGCGTGCTCGGCCCGAACTTCACGGGCGTCCACGCCGTCCACGTCACGCCGGAGGAGGTCGCGCGGCTGGCGGCGGCCGAAGCGTGTGTGTGCGCGTGCCCGACGACCGAGCGCAACCTCGGAGACGGCGTCGTGCCGGCGGACGCGCTCTTCGGCGCCGGCGTCCGCGTCGCGCTCGGCACCGACAGCCACGCGCAGATAGACCTGCTCGAAGACGCGCGCGAGCTTGAGTATCACCTGCGCCTGACCACGCTCCGCCGCAACGTCCTCGCGCCCGAAGGCGTAACCGCAGAGGACGAGGGGGGCGGGATGTCCGCGCTCGCCGCGCGCCTCTTCGAGTGCGCGACCCGCGCCGGCGCGCGCAGCATCGGCGCGCGCGCCGGCTCTTTCGAGCCCGGAAGCGCGGCGGACTTCTTCACCGTCGCTCTGGACGACCCCTCGGTCGCGGGCGCCGCCGAGGAGGACCTGTTGCCGGCCGTCGTCTTCTCGCTCGCGCGCGCGGCCGTCCGCGAGACGGCCGTCGGCGGGCGCCTCATCACCGAGGACGGCCGCCACCCCGCGCAGGAGGAGGTCGTCTCGCGCTTCGCCGCGCTCCAGCGCAGATTGTGGGGATAAGAGGACCGAGTGGAAGACGGGCTTTGCCTCTAGCTCAGTCCTCAGTCCTCAGTCCTCATCACCTCTCTTGTCGCCCCGCGCGGCGCGTGCTACCGTCTAGGCACAAGCAAGGAGTAAAGGGCAATGAGATATTTCGCGACACGCCTTCCCGCGGCCTTGGTCACCTTCTTCGTCGGCGTCGCCGCCGCCGGCCTCGTCTCTAACGTCTGGACCGACACTTCGGACGAGCGCGCCGTCCTCGCCGTCGAGCGCGAGTACGTCCGCGCGCACGTCGAGCGCGACGTCGAGGCGCTCGACCGCGTGCTGGCCGACGACTTCAAGATGTTCGGCGGGCGCGTCACGAAGGAGCACCGGCTGGCGCTGGTGGCGAACCCGTTCTTCGTCATCGCCTCGCTCGCGACCTCCGACGTCAACGTCGTCGTCGACGGCAACCGGGCGCTCGTGACCGGCACGGCGAAGATGTCCGGCCGCTTCCGCAAGCGCGAATTCTCGACGCCGCGCTACGGCTACACGCGACGGCTGGAGAAGCGCGGCGGCCGCTGGCAGGTCGTCTCGTGCGAGTTCACGCTGCCCTGGTGAGCCGGGCGCGCCCGAGTCAACCTCTAAAATTTTGAGAAGCCGCCGGGCGCCGGGGCGTAACAGTCGCGGCGTCCGGCGGCCGTTCGTTTGGGTGAAGGGATGAGCGTCGAAGAGATACTCGCGGGGCTGGTGGCGATAGACTCCACCTCCGCGCGCTCGAACGTGGAGATCGTCTCACACCTCGCCGCGCGCGCCGAGGCGCTGGGGCTGTGCGCCCGCCTCTACCCTTACACGGACGAGCAGGGCGTGAAGAAGCTGCAACTCGTCGCCGTCTACCCCAAAGACTTTGAGGACGGAGGCGAAGTCGAACTCGCCTTAGTCGGGCACACCGACACCGTGCCGTTCGCCCCGTCGTGGGGCGAGGCTCTCAAGCTCACCGAGCGCGACGGCAAACTCTACGGGCGCGGGGCCTGCGACACGAAGGGGTTCATCGCGGCGGCGCTCGCGGCCCTGGAAGAGGTTGACCTCGCGCGGCTCGCGCGCCCCGTCGCGCTCGTGCTGACGGCGGACGAGGAGGTCGGCTGTCTCGGCGCGAAGCGCCTGGCCGAGGCGCGCCCCTTCCGCGCGCGCCACGCGGTCGTCGGCGAGCCGACCTCTCTGCGGCCGATGCGCGCGGGCAAGGGCTACTGTCTGGCCGAAGTCGTCGTCCGTGGGCGCGAGGGGCACAGCGCGTACCCTGCCTTAGGCGCGTCGGCCATCACGCGCGCCGCGCGACTCGTCACGAGAATCGAGGCCGTGGCCGAGGAGCTGACGGCGCTCCGGCACGACGCGTTCGACCCGCCGCACACGACCGTCAACGTCGGGCTCATCTCGGGCGGGACGGCGAAGAACGTCATCGCGGGCGAGTGCCGCTTCACGCTCGAATGGCGACCCGTGCCGGGCCAGCCCCCCGAGCTGGCGGCCGACCTCGTCCGGCGCGAGGCCGAACACTTGCGCGCGTCGGACGAAGATTTCGACTGCGAGGTTGTCGTCTCAAGGCTCGACGGCGGGGCGGAGACGCGTGGGGACGCGCCGCTCGTCGCCGCGCTCGAAGGGCTGACCGGGCAAACGGCCGGGACGGTCTCCTTCGGCACGGAGGCGCCGCAGATGGCCGAGCTGGGCGCGGACGCGGTCGTCTTCGGCCCCGGCGACATACGCGTCGCGCACCGCACGGGCGAGTTCGTCCCCGCCTCGGAGCTGCGCGACTGCGCCCGAATCCTCCGACGCACAATCGAACGCTTTTGCGGCGCGGGGCATCAATGACTAGGTCGGTTCAGATATCAGTCGGTCGGTTTAAGGCGTTCCCGGATGTTTTTTCCCAGTCTTAGAAGAATTTTCCCGGCGAGGCTCGCGGCGCTCGTGCTGTGCGCGTCGGCGCTCGCGGGCGCGCCGGCGCGGGCGCAGCAGCAGGCGCCGATGACGAACGCAGAGTTCCTCGCCATCGTGCGCCAGCTCCCGCAGCGCCCGGCACTGAAGGAGCAGCTCGTCAGCGAGTTACGACGGCGCGGCATCAGTTTTACGCTGACCTCCGGCCTGCGCGCCTTCGTCGCCACCAAGAGCGGCAACGACGAGGAGCTGCGCCGCGTGCTCGAAGAGGCGCAGCGACGCTTCCTCAACCCGAGGGAGGCGACGCCACTCCCGCCCGAGGCCGAGACGGCCGACCTGCTCGCGCGCGCGCGCACGGCCACGCTCGAAGCCGCCGCGCAGATGCCCGACTTCGTCGTCAAGCAGCTCGTCACGCGCGCGACGGCGCTCGGCAACTCGCGCAACTGGCGCGTCTCCGACCGCCTGGTCGTCGGCGTCAGCTACCGCTTGAGCGAGGGCGAGAAGTACCGCCTGCTCGCCGTCAACGGCATCACGGGGCCGGCCGCCGAGGAGAAGGACGACTACCGCGAGGCCGGCGGCGCCAACTCGACCGGCGAGTTCGTCTCCGTCCTCAAGGCGCTCTTCGAGGAGGAGAGCCGCGCCGAGTTCCGCCCGCTCGACACCGACACCCTGCGCGGCCGCCGCGCGCTCGTCTACACCTACGAGATCAAGAAGACGAACTCGAAGTGGCTGCTCGACTCGGGCGACACGAAGGTCATCGCCGCGCACCGCGGCAAGGTCTGGGTAGACCGCGAGAAGGCGCGCGTGCTCCGCGTCGAGGCCGAGGCGTTCGGCATGCCCGCCACGTTCCCCATCACCGGCGCCACGCTCGCGCTCGACTACGACTGGGTGACGATTCCCGGCCAGGGCGACTACCTCCTGCCCTCGCGCTCTATCGTCGTCATGACGCGCGCCTCGCGCGGCGAGAGCGCCCAGTCGCGCAACGACATACGCTTCACCAACTACCAGAAGTACGGCACCGAGCTGAAAATCCTCGACGACGACATCCTCGACGAGGAGCCGCCCGCCGAGACGCCGCCGCCCAAGCCGCCCGCGAAGAAGCCGTAAGCGTTTACCAATAAAAACAGGAAGGCCGGCGGCGGCCGGGTGTGACGGAATCAACACCCGGCCGCCGCCGGCCTTCCCTTATCCCGCCCAAGCTTTACGCGGCTGGAGCTTCAACTGGCCGGCCTCGACGACGGGCTTGCCGTCGAGGGTGACGGTCGTGCCGGGGAGCGAGACGACGTAGCCGTAGGGGTTCTTGTTGTCGCCGCCGGCCCAGACGTTGTTGCCGACGCCGACCGTGACGGTGCCCGCCGGCACCCAGGTCGCGATCTTGCTGCTCGCCGGGAGCTTGACGTTGGGGTTGATGCCGAAGTCGACGAAGGCGAAGAGCTCTTTGCCTTCGCCCGCCGCGTCGTAGCGCGCCTTCATCAGGTCGAAGCCCGGCCCCGAGCCGGTCAAAGACGTGAGCTTGCCGGCCGCGAACGTCATCGTCAGGTTGTTGATCTCCTTGCCCTCGAAGTAGTCGAACGGCGCGAGCTGTTCGAGGTCGGTGGGCGGCCGCGTGGCGGCGGGCTTCACGACGTCGGCGAGTTTCGCGGGGTGACCTCCGGCTGCGCCTGGCACGAGGCCAGAGCGAAGGCGGCGGCGAGCGAGACGAGCGGGGCAAAGAGTTTCTTCAAGGGGTTGGCTCCTTTAGGGGTTCGGGTGGATAACGGGCCGCGCGGGCGGCGGCCGTGTCCTCCTGGTTGCGCCTGCGTTTCGACTATGACGGGGAGTCGGCAAGCTGATTCGCGGGTTCGGCTGCTGTCTGACACGCGCCTTCTATTTCAAACCCGGCGCGAAGTCAAGCCATTTCCCCCGCGCGCACGCGCGGCTTCGGGTTATCATCGCGGCGTGGACGAAAGGGTGGGGCAGACGCTCGCGGCGCGCGCGGGTCTCTACAGGCGGCTCGTCCGCGAAGCGTGGGGCGAGTTGGACGAGCCCGTGCGCAGGCTCCACGCGCGCGCGCTCTCTTCGGGGACGTTCAAGGTGTGTCGCGGTCGCGGGCGTCTTGCTCGCCTGCTCGCGCGTCTGCTCGGGCTGCCCCGTGAGGGCGAGGCCGTCCCCCTGCTGCTCAAGGTCACGCCGCACGGCGACGGCGGCGAGCGCTGGCACCGCGACTTCGCGGGCCGGGACTTCGTCACCGAGCAGCGCGAGCACGCGGGGTCTCTGCTGGCCGAGCGGACGGGGCCGTTCGAGCTGCTGTTCGGGCTGACGGTCGAAGGCGGCGCGCTCGCCTACAGGTCGGTGGGCGCGGCGCTGCGCGCGGGTCGTCTGAGGGTCAACTTACCGCGCGGGCTCGCGCCGAGGGTCGAGGCTCTGGAGCGCGCCGACGGCCGGGGCGTGCGCGTCTCGGTGCGCGTCACGGCGCCGCTCGTCGGGCTGCTGATAGAGTACGTGGGTCACGTCATGACGGAGGGGGACGGAGAGGGTTGACGAGCGTGGCTGGCTCCTCGCGGCGGTCGGGCTCGCCGGAAAGATTCTCGGCCCCGTCGGCCTCGCGCGCCTCATCCTGGGCGGCGCGTGGCCGCCCTCGACCGTCGTCCTCTGTCTCACCAACGACCTCATCTGGTGGCTCCCCTTCTCGCTCTACCTCTACGACGCGTGGCCGGAATACTTGAAAAGGATGAGGGATGAAGGGACGGCTGACTAACGTCCCTTCATCCCTCATCCTTCTGCCCGCGTCATTCCCTAAGAGTCCGCCTGGCCGGCGAAGCGCGCGGTGCTGGCGCCGGAGACGTAGGGCGCGTGCTCGGTGAGCGCGTCGTCGATGAGCTTGCGCTGCTCCAGCTCGTGGATGGTGTAGGAGCCGGTGGCGGGGCTGGCCGACGCCGCGCGGCCGGCGTAGAAGGGGCGCTCGCACGCGGGGAGCAGCCCCGAGAGGCGCGGCTCGACGAAGAGCCAGCCGCCGTAGTTCTTCGGCTCCTCCTGACACCAGACGAGCTGTGTCGCCTCCGGGTACGACGCGAAGATTTCGCGCAGAGCACGCTCGGGGAACGGGTAGAACTGCTCCAAACGGACGAGGGCGACGCGCTCGTCGCCCGCCTTCCTGCGCGCCGCCGCGAGGTCGTAGAAGACCTTGCCGCCGCAGACGACGACGCGCCGCACGGCGCCGCGGTCCTGCACCTCCGAGTCGTCGATGACGGGGCGGAAGCCGCCCGCCGTCAACTCCTCGATAGAGGAGACGGCGGCCGGGAGCCGCAGCAGGCTCTTCGGCGTCATCACCACGAGCGGGCGCGCGGCCGGCTGCCTGACCTGACGCCGGAGCAGGTGGAAGTACTGCGCGGGCGTCGTCGGGTAGCAGACCTGCATGTTGTTCTCGGCGCAGAGCTGGAGGTAGCGCTCCAGGCGCGCGTTCGAGTGCTCCGGCCCCTGACCCTCATAGCCGTGCGGCAGGAGCAGACACAGCCGCGAGGGCTGCTGCCACTTGTCGACGCCCGGCGCGATGAAGGTGTCGATGATGACCTGCGCGCCGTTCGAGAAGTCGCCGAACTGCGCCTCCCAGCACACGAGCGCGTCGCGCGCCTCGACCGTGTAGCCGTACTCGAAGCCGAGCACGCCCTGCTCGGAGAGCGAGCTGTCGAAGACCTCGACGAGCGAGCGCCCCTCGGTGCGCGCGGTCATCTCGGAGAGCGGCGACCAGGGCCTGCCGGTCCGCGTGTCGTACATGATGGCGTGGCGGTGGCTGAAGGTGCCGCGCCCCGAGTCCTGACCCGAGAGCCGGACGCGCACGCCTTCGAGCCCCAGCGAGCCGAAGGCAATCAGCTCGCCGAAGCCCCAGTCGAGCGGCGCCTGCCCGTCACCCATCTTCGCGCGCCGCGCGAGCTGGCTGACCATCTTCGGGTTGATGTTGAAGCCCTCGGGGACGACCGCGATGCGGTGCGCGATGTCGCGGATGGTCTCGGCCGCCACGCCGGTCTCGACGACGCCCGAGCCGTCCTCCTCGGGCGCGGGCGCGGGCAGCTCGGTGAGCGGCGCCTTCTGCGCGACGATCTCCTTGGCGCGGGCGTAGCTGCGCTCGTAGCGCTCGACCGCCTCGCGCGTCATCTGCTCGACCTCCTCCCCTGTGACGACGCCCTCGCCGGCGAGGCGCTGCGCGTAGACGGCGCGCACGCCCGGGTGCGCCTTCACCCGCGCGTACATCAGCGGCTGCGTGTAGCTCGGCTCGTCGCCCTCGTTGTGACCCAGGCGGCGGAAGCCGATGACGTCGAGCACCACGTCCTTGTTGAACTCCTGCCGGTAGTCGAGCGCCATGCGCAGGCAGCGGAAGGCGGCCTCGGGGTCGTCGCCGTTGATGTGGAAGATGGGGAGCTGCGTCATCTTCGCCACGTCGGTCGAGTAGATGGACGAGCGGCTGTCCTCGGGCGAGGTGGTGAAGCCGATCTGGTTGTTGATGATGATGTGCAGCGTGCCGCCCGTGCGGTAGCCGTGCAGGTCGGCGAGCTGCAACGTCTCCATCACTATCCCCTGGCCGGCGAAGGCCGCGTCGCCGTGCAGCAGGACGGGGAGCGCGCGGTCGATGACCTCCTCGCGCGGCCGGCCCTCGAGCTGCCACGCGTCCTGCTTGGCGCGCACCATCCCCTCGACCACGGGGTCGACGAATTCGAGGTGGCTCGGGTTGGGCGAGATGGTGATGCGCACCTTCCGGCCCGAGGCGGTCTCGCGCTCGCCCGCCGCGCCCTGGTGGTATTTCACGTCGCCCTCGTCGGCCGGGAAGTCCGGGTGGACCGAGCCCTCGAAGGCGGTGAAGATTCTCTCGGAGAAGTTGCCGACGACGTTGGCCAGGACGTTCAGGCGCCCGCGGTGCGCCATCCCGAGCGTGATGTCCTCGACGCCCTTCTCGGCCGCGCGCTCGACGAGTTGGTCTAAGAGCGCGATGACCGTCTCGCAGCCTTCGAGCGAGAAGCGCTTCTGGCCGAGGTACTTCGTGTGGAGGAAGCGCTCGAACTGCTCGGCGCGGATGAGGCGCATCAAGAGGGCCTTCTTCGTCTCCACGTCGAGCGGTTCGGGGTTGACGAACTCGACGCGGATGCGCTCGCGTATCCAGACCTTCTGCTCCTTGCTCTGGATGTGCCGGTACTCGGTGCCGACCTTGCCGCAGTAGGCGCGCCGCAGGATGTCGAGTATCTCGCGGAGCGTCGCGCTCTCCTTGCCGCCGAGCCCCCCGGTGATGAACTCGCGGTCCAAGTCCCAGATGGTCAGCCCGTAGGTCTCGATGTCCAGCTCGGGGTGGTACTGGATGGGGAGCGCGTTGAGCGGGTCGATGTCGGCGACGAGGTGGCCGCGCACGCGGTAGGCGTTGATGAGTTCGAGGACGCGCGCCTGCTTGACGATCTGGTCGCGCGCGCGGTCGCCGCCCAGGAGCGCCGGGTTAAAGTCCGTGGCCCAGCGCATCGGCCGGTGCGCGATGCCGAGGTCGCGGAAGATGCGGACGTAGAAGTCGTGCTCGCCGAGGAGGAGTTCGTGGACGCGCGCGAGGAACGCGCCCGACTCGGCGCCCTGGATGACGCGGTGGTCGTAGGTCGAGGAGACGTTGACGACCTTGCTGATGCCGAGGAGCGAGAGCGCCTGCGGCGTCATCGCGTGGTACTCGGCCGGATACTCGATCGCGCCGGTGGCGATGATGGCCGACTGCCCGGCCATCAGG
The DNA here is from genome assembly GCA_020200135.1 of Acidobacteriota bacterium. GTDB lineage: Bacteria > Acidobacteriota > Blastocatellia > Pyrinomonadales > Pyrinomonadaceae > QHXN01. The sequence continues at coordinate 67,684 of JAIVJI010000060.1, forward strand.
CGCGGGTTCGACGAGACGGTGCCGATGGTGCCGGGGTTCGTCAAAGAGATGGTCGTGTCCTGAAAGTCGGGCAGGCCGAGCTTGCCGGCGCGCGCGCGCCTGACCACGTCGTCGTAGGCGGCGAGGAAGTCCGCGAAGTTCAACGCGCCCGCGTTCTTGACGTTCGGGACGAGGAGCGTGCGGGTGCCGTCCTTCTTCTCCATGTCGATGGCGACGCCGAGGTTGACCTCCGAGCGGCGGACGCGGCTGGGCTGGCCTTCGACGACCGCGAAGCCCTCGTTCAACTGCGGGTAGCGGTCGAGCGCGCGCAGGATGGCGTAGGCGACGAAGTGCGTGTAGGAGGCTTTGCCGCGCTTGTGCTCCTTCAGGTACTGGTTGACGAGCGCGCGGTTCTCTTCCAGAACCTTGACGGGCACCTGCCGGTTCGACGTGGCCGTCGGCACCGTCAGAGAGGTCTCCATGTTCTCGACAATCTTCAGCGCGCCGCCGCGTATCGGCTGCGCCTCGCCGCGCGCCTGCGCCGCCGCCGGCTGTGCCGACGCTTGCGGCCGGGGGGGCGCCGGCTCGGCCGGGGCCGCCTGCCGCTGTGGCTCCGCCGCCGGCTGCGTCTGTTCCGCGGGCCGGGCCTGCGCGCCGTCGGCCGCCGCCGCCGCGGGCCACCCCGACGCGCCCGCGCCGTTGCCGCCGGGCGCGGCCGCCGCGCCGTCGCCGCCCAACAGCTCCGCGAAGTACGCGCGCCAGGCCTCGTCCACCAGCGAGGGGTTACTGCGGTAGCGGTTCAGCAGACCCTCCACGTACGTCGCGTTCGCGCCGAAGCTCTCCGCGATGATCTCCGACAAGTCCTGTCTGTTAAGCTCTTCGCTCAAGGTCTTCTCACCTCAATACGCGCCCGCGCCGCGCCGTTCCACCGGCGGCCGCACACGCTGAAATCTTCCTGCTGAAATTTACCCCATAGCCTATCACCAACCGCACACGTTTGCACACACCTCGCGCCCGCGCGTCCCGACGCGGGCCGGGCGGATAAACGTTGACCGGGTGTGGGGCTGTTGCTATCCTTGTGCGCGTCGTCCACGGCACCCATTCTCTCAAGCGGTAGCGCCCATTTAACAGTACATCGGCTATTACCTCACCCTGCCCCGCGGAGGGTCGTTGACCTTCGGAGTCCATCATGGAAAAGAGACTCTCCCCAAGGCAATCCAACGTTCTCTTCGAGTTCTTCTGTGAGGACGGCGGGGCGTTGAGGCTCACGGCCGACGACGCCTCGGCGCAGGCTGCCCGGTTCCCGAGCGAGCACGCCGCCGGCATCAGGGCGGCGCACGGCGGCAGCTTCGTGCTCGACGGCGTCCTGATGGACATTAAAAAGAAGCGGGTGGGGGACGACCCGTCGCGCACCCGCTCCGTCATCCTGAGGTACGAGGCCGCGCCCTCCTTCAGTTTCGCGCTGACCGAGCACGAGCAGCTTTTCCTCTCGCTGGAGATGTCCCACATGTGGGACAGGTACAAGCAGCTTCAGGAGAAGAACAAGTACATCACGAACACCGTGTTCAGGCTCTACATGGTCTTGTTCATCTTCGCGGCCGCCCCGTTCACGCTGCAACGCTTCACCTCGACGGGAATCTCGCGGGTCTGGGGCTTCGGCGGCGTGTGGCTCGCGCTGGCCGTCTGGTTCTTCTGCGACCGCTCGTTCCGCGCCTACGGCACGCACTGGTTCGAGAAGACGTTCTGCCTCCGGCAGATAGACCAAATCAGAAAGATAACGGTCGGGCTGTCGGAGAGGTACAATCACTACTCCCTCTTCCCGACGGCCCCGGCGCGCGGACGCAAGGAGGTGCGCGAGCACACCCACATCTCCCGCTCGCAGGTGAAATTTACCGTCTACTTCTACAAGTTCGTGAGCCTCTTCCAGCCCTTCTATCTCACCCTGTTCGCCTCGCTCATCCTGTTCCCGGACGAGATGTCTGACCCCAACTCGACCGTCACCCGGACGCTGTTCCTCAGGGTCATGCTGGGCTTCAGCTTTATCTTCTTCGCGTGGCTGATGTTGAGCATGGACAGGTGCTTCGGCATTCTCAAGAACACCTTCCGGGCGCGGAGGATTTCCAAACACAGGCCCCAGATGAAGTTCCCGAGGGAGACAGACATCAACCTGCCCGGGGCCGGCTTCTTCAGGACCTCGCGCGACCTGCTGAGGGTCTTCGCCATCGTCGTCTCGGTCTGCAACCTGATACGCTTCTTCTACCTGATGCAGAACGTCCAACCGTCGTTCGGCTACTGGTGGACGACGCTGGACTGGCACCTGCTGTCGGCCACAGTCTTCATCTTCGTTTCGACGTACGCGCACGACGAGGCATACGTCCGCTCTTTTCTGAAGGCGGCCAAGAGGAAGTTCCCCCTCCCCGACGACGAGGCCGTGCAGAACCCGCTCCCCGACGGGAGCCCCAACGGTTAGGCTTGATGAGAACGTTGCTGTCTGGAATCCTCCCGCGCGTCGCGGCGGCGTGCGCGCTGCTGTGCGCGGCGGCCGCCGCCGCCGGGGCGCAGACGCCGCGACGCGCCTCGGGCTTCGCCGAGGTGAACGGGACGCGGCTCTACTACGAGACGGCGGGGCGCGGGCTGGAGGTCGTCCTCATCCACGGCGGGCTCGTCGACAGCCGCCTGTGGGACGGGCAGATGGGGCCGCTCTCGAAGCGCTTCCGCGTCGTGCGCTACGACCTGCGCGGCTACGGCCGGTCGGCCGCGGCGCCCGAGCCGTTCTCCCACCTCGAAGACCTGCGCGCGCTGCTCGACTTCCTCAAGATTGAGAAGGCGACGGTCGTCGGCCTCTCGCTCGGCGGCATCATCGCCGCCGACTTCGCGCTCGAACACCCCGCGAGGGTGCGGCGGCTGGTGCTCGTCGGGCCGGGGCTGCGCGGCGACAAGCAGCAGCCGCCGAAGGACGCGGCCGCCGCCATCGAGGCGATGGGGCGCGGGGCGGAAGCCTTCGCCGACGCAACCATGCGGAGGGAGCTTTACGCCGCCGTCCGGCCCGGCTCCGCCGCCCACGCGCGGCTGCGACGGATGCTGCTCGAAAACTTCAACGCGCTCTCGACGCTGCGCCCGGGCTTCATCAGATACCCCGACCCGCCGACGGCCGAGAGGCTGGGCCAGATAAAGGCGCCGACGCTCGTCCTCGTCGGCGAACGCGACGGCCGGAACCTCCTGAACATTGCCGAGACGCTCGCCACCCGCATCCCCGCCGCGCGCCTGAACACGATAGAAGGCTCCAGCCACCACCCGCCGGTCGAGAAGCCGAAGGAGTTCAACCGCGCGCTGCTCGACTTCCTTGAAGGCGGGGGGCCGTCGTACTACAGGCTCGATTGACGTGGGGCGAGCCGGGGCGAACGCCCTGGGGGCGAACGAAGACGGTCTGCTCTAACAACTGATTCTCACCGGTCACAGGCAAAACCGGCACAGCAATGAATCGTGTTGCCGTTTCAGGGCGTCGCGCTCGCCCGTCTTCGTGCCGATCGTCTCGGCCAGCGCGGCCGACTCCTTCTCGCGCTGTCCGAGAGCCTGTTTCTTCGCGGAGAGCCGCGCCGTCAGGCCGACGATGCTCTCATCCGCCGCCTCGATCTGTGAGCCGAAGTAGAGGATGCGCGCCGTCACGTCGGCACATTCTTCGCCGTTGGCGACGCAGTACAGAAGGCCGATGAGGCCTATCACGCCGAGCGCGCTCTTCGTGTCCTCGTCCATGTTATCGCTGACGACGCTCGCCACGCCCCCGGCGGTCGCCATGACGGCCACCGTCGCCAGCTTATGATCCAGGATGTAAAGGTTCAGCTCGTCCTGCAGCTTCGTGCGCCGCTGCGACTGTTGCTGAAGGCTGTCGGCGTACTGTCTGATCTCGGCGGGAAGCGCCTGCGCGCTGCTCGACGCCGCCGCGTGCTGTTCGTTCAAAAGCGCCAGGTCCGCTTCGACGGCGTCCATCTGTTTCAGCACGGACGCCCTCTTATCTTTGTTCGCGTCACAGCCGGCGAACGCGGCCGCGGCCAAAAGAAGCGCGGTAAGGATGAGCCAGTTCGTCTTTCTCATGTCACTCTCCGTCGAGGCTCGCCGCGCGAAGCCGGCGGCGGCGGCCGAAAGGTTTGGTAAGGTGGTTCCGGTTAAGCCCGCCCCCTCGCGGCCGGCCCGCCGAGGGCCGGCCGCGACCGGCGAACTGAGACCACGCCCGGCGGGTTCATTCGCCGTCGCCGCCCGGCTCGACGCCCCTCAGGGGAAGACACTCACTTCGTACTGAATGTTGCCCGCGTCGAGGGACGGCTCGGGGAAAAACCAGGTCAGGGTCTTGGTCTCGTTCGCGGCGAAATGCAGGTGCTGCGTGCGGTCCCACTCGCCTTCCGAGGTGCTGATCTCCGGCGAAATCATGAGGGAGCCGGCCTCGCCCACGTTCTTAATGGTCGCGGTCACGGTCACGCCGTAGTCCGGCCCCTCGGAGGTGATTTGGACATCGTGCTTTGCCTTAACCTGCACCAACTTCCCCTCCGCCGGGCTGCAACCCGTGAGCAGCACGGCGAGAGAGACAATGAGGGCGGCGGCCAGGATGACGCGCGCCCTGTTGCTGCCTGCGTTCTTCTTTTCGTACATCTTCAGAGCTCCTGTTCAAATAATCAGCTTGCTACGGCTGGCGATGGTTAACTACAATCGGAGGCGCCCTCAGGCTTTTAGACCTCCTCGCTCACGCCGCGCGAATATGCTCCGCCGGTGCCGGGAAAGTCCTTTAAGGAAGATTAAATTTGGGACTGACGCCCTGCCGGCGGCGGGAAAAGTTCTTTAAGAAAGGTTAAATCAAGGGATTTATGCCGCCTCACGACACGCGCTTCTATAATTTCGGCCCGTTTCGCCTCGACTGGCACAAACGTCTATTGCTGAGTGAGGGGCGGCAGGAGCATCTCCCCCCGAGGGTCGCCGCGGTGCTTCACGACCTGCTCGTCAATCGCGCCCGTGTGGTCACGAGGCAGGAGCTGCTGGACAGGTGCTGGCCCGGCACGACTGTCGAGGAGGGTAATGTAGACGTAACCATCACCAGGATACGCAAGCTCCTCGGCGGTAAGGATCAAGAGTACATAGAGACCGTGTACGGCCTCGGCTATACCTTCGTGGGTGAGGTGACGGAGAGCAACGACCAGCCCGACCCGGTCAAGCAATCCGTCAAGTGTGTCATCCTGACCGCGGTCTTCGCCATGATCTCGGCGGCGGTGTTCAAAGCGGTGCCGGGCGCCTTCGGTCTGGCTCTAACACAGGCTTCGGCCAGCGCGGGGATGGGCGCCTTCCAGGGCGCCACCGCCGGGGTGATCTGGGCCGGGACGATCATCCTGGGGTTGACGTGGTATGACGTCCGCCGCGGAATCAGGCGCGCCCCGAGCGACTCTTCGCGCGGCGCGGAGGGGCGCGAACAGGGGGGGCGGATGAGTGGATTCTGGGACGCCTTCAAGTCGTCCCTGCGTCCGCCTTTCTCCCTCGTGGTCGGCGCGCTCTGCGGCTTTGTCAGCAGCCTTGTAATCATTCTGGTCGTGACCTCGGTCTTCGAGGTCAGGTCGATTGAATTTATCGGCTGGATAAGGCCCGGGCGGGAGCGGTTCAGTCTGAAGTTCTTGCAGGACCTGTTTATCAACACCCGTTTCGCGTGGCCTTACCTCATCACCGGGGCATCCCTGGGCGTCGGCATGGCCATGACAAGAAATGGCCTGCTCGCCTCCGCGCGGTGGTCGGAGTTCCTGGAGAGGCAGGGCCGGATAGTGGGGGGTAAGCACGCCCTGGCCGTCAGCCGGGACATCATGCCCATCGTGGCGAGGTATGCCTTGCCGCTTCTGGTCATACAGGTGCTCGGAGGGGTGCTGGCTTTTTTCGTGCCCGAAGCGGGCCCCGGCGCGAACGTCTTCAGGGCGGGCACCATGGGTTTGGCCGCGGGGCTCTCGTGCGACTGCGCCACTCAGGTCTTCGGCGCATTTTTTGGAATCGTCGGGATGGGTCTCGGCGTGGTCATCGACCGGTGGGGGCTCCATCTCGAAGGCGCAGGGTGATTGATGACAGTCTCTCCCGTGGTCACTCCGCCGGGCACGGCCGATGCGCTTCACGGCGTCAACCCGCAGGCCGCCGTCGCGGCCATCAAAGAGCGGAGCGCGCGCTGGCGGGACGGCAACCGCGAGCCCGACGGCCGCAAGCTGGGACTCGTCATCGAAGGCGGCGCCATGCGCGCCGTCTGTTCCGCCGGCGGCGCGGTGGCCCTCGCGCACCTCGGCTTCTCCGACCTGTTCGACGAGGTGTACGCCACGTCGGCGGGCGCCATGAACGCCAGCTACTTTCTCTCAAACCAGCCGGAGCTGGGCATTAGCGTCTACTTCGACAACTGCACCACCCGCCTGTTCCTGAATCCGCTGAGGGTGTGGAAGGTGATAGATGTCGACTACCTGTTCGACCAGGTCGTCTCCAGGGAAAAGCCGCTCGACGTCGACAAGATACTCTCGTCGCGAACGAAGCTCTTTGTCGCGGTCATCGACAGGCGCACCGGGGCCGGGACGGTGATCGATACGAAGGCCACGCGCACCCCACTCCTGTCCGTCCTGAAGGCGGCGACGGCCTTACCCGTCCTGTACAACCGCGCGGTCGATATCGACGGGCGGCCGTTCCTGGATGGGGGGTTGGCGATCCCGTTTCCCATCGAGCACGCGCTGGCCAACGGCTGTACCGACGTGCTGACGCTGCTGACTCGTCCCGCGGGTTTCTCCTTCGACGCGCCCGGCTGGGCGAGCCGGAGGATATTCGACGTCGTCTGCGCCCGCGGCAACGCGGGTCTAAATCAGGCGTTCTCGCTTTGCCACGTGCATTCACAAACCGCGCGCGACCTGGCCCTGGGCCGGGTCCCGACCCCGCCGGGCGTCAACATCGCCACCATCTGCACCGACGAGCCGGAGACGATCCAGCGCACGACCAGCAACCGTGCCTTACTCCACAGCGCCGCCGTGAGTTACGGCCGGAAGACGTTGCGCGTGTTCGGCGCGGACGCCGAAGACTGGAACATCCCGCTCCTGACGGATGCCGGGTTGAAAAAATAGATTCGGGACGCGGACGGCGTGAAAAGGCAAAGGGCACGAGTGAAGACCCGCCGCCGCGCGTAATTCTTAATCACTTCCCGGCCCCGTCGTCACCTTCGCCTTTGTCTTTTTACTTTCGCCTTCAACATGGCTTCGGTCTTCACACACGCCTTCTTCGCCGCCGCGATGGGCGGGGCGTTCGCGCGGCGTCGGATGCCGGCGCGCTTCTGGGTGCTGTCGGCGTTGTGCGCGGTGGCGCCGGACGCGGACGTGGTGGCGTTCGCCTTCGGCGTGCCGTACGGGGGCATGTTCGGCCACCGGGGTTTCACACACTCGCTGGTCTTCGCGGCGCTGCTGGGCGTCGCGGTCGCCGCCGCCTTCTTCCGCGACGCCGCGAACCGCGCGGCGCTCGCCGTCTTCTTCTCGCTCGCGACCGCCTCGCACGCGGCGCTCGACATGCTGACGAACGGCGGGCTGGGCGTCGCGCTCCTCGCGCCCTTCAGCGCGCGCCGCCACTTCTTCCCCTTCCGCCCCGTCGAGGTCTCGCCCATCGGCGTCGCGGAGTTCTTCGGCGAGTGGGGGCTCGCCGTCATCCTGAGCGAGCTGCTCTGGGTCTGGCTCCCCGCAGCCTTCGGCCTCGCGCTCGTGTTAATCTTCCGGCGCACGACACAGACTGAGCCGCCGCGAACAGGAGCATGAACCTCGTCTTCATCTACGGCCCGCCGGGCGCGGGCAAGCTGACGGTGGCGCGCGAGGTGGCGCGCCTGACCGGCTACAGGCTCTTCGACAACCACGCCAGCATCGACTGCGCCCGGACGGTCTTCGACTTCGGCACGCGGCCCTTCTGGAACGTGGTCGGTGAGATTCGCAGGGCCGTCTTTGAAGAGGCCGCCGCCGCCGGCGTCTCAATCATCTTCACGTACGTCTACTCGCACCCGAACGACGCGCCCCACGTCGAGCGCTTCTGCGGGCACTTCGAGGGGTGGGGCGGCCGCGCCCTGCTCGTCCGGCTCGTCTGCGCGCGCGGGGAGCTCGAGCGCAGGCTCACGCGCGCCGAACGCGCGTCCGCGGGCAAGCTGGCCTCGCTCGACACGCTGCGCGAGCTGACGGAGCGCCTCGACATCTTCTCGCCCGTCGCGGGGCGCGAGAGCCTTGAGATAGACAACACCGGCCTCGCGCCCGAAGAGGTTGCGCGGCTCATCGTCGAACACTATCATCTGCCCGCGGCCTGAGGCGCGCCCGACCCGTGCGGCGCCCCCCGCTCCTTCCCACATGCCCGAGAAGACCCTGAACATCAGAGGCGTCGAGTGGAACTACGTCACCGGCGGCCGGGGCGAGAAGACCCTGCTGCTGCTGCACGGCGCGGTCGGCGGCGCCGAGACGATGCGCTGGCTGGCGTCCGCCTTCGAGGATGAGTACCGCACCGTCACGCCGACCGTCGCCGACGCGGCGACGCTCGACGAAGTGTGCGACGCCGTGAGCGCCATCCTCGACCGCGAGCACGTCGGCCGCGCCGCCGTCTTCGGCGGCTCGTTCGGCGGGCTGGTCGCGCAGGCTTTCTTTCACCGGCGGCGCGCGCAAGTAGAAGACCTCATCCTGCTCTCGACCGGCGCGCCCAGCCCGCGCCACGCCACGCGCTCGGGGCTGGTGAAGGGGCTACTGCGCCTGCTCCCCTTTCCCGTGACGCGCGGGCTGATGAGGATGGAGCTGTCGAAGCGCCTCGACGCGCCCGTCCCCGAGGAGTACGCCGAGCGCGTCGCGGATTTCAGGCGGCGGCTCGGCCACTACTTCGACCACACGCTCACCAAGCGGACGCTCGTCTCGCGCGTGGCGCTCGCCGCCGAGTTCAACCGCGGCGAAAGTTACGCGGCGGAAGACCACGCCGGCTGGCCGGGGCGCGTGCTCATCGTCGAGTCGGACGACGACCCGATGGTGCCCGAAGAAGAGCGGCGCCGCCTGCGCCAGACCTACCCGCGCGCGCTCGTCTGCACCTTCGCCGGCGCGGGCCACATGATCCCGCTCCTGCGGCTCGAAGAGCTGGTCGGCGTCGTCAAGGCTTTCCTCAAGGACGAGTACAACACGCCGGCTGAAGTCTTCGACGAGTGCGCCGTCGCCGAGCCGCACGGACACGCCGTTCGGGACGGGGCGCAACACTGACCACGTCTTCACTTCGCGCGCCGGGCCGCGCTGTCGCATAATGCCCGGACGAACAGCCAAGCGAGCCGACCAGACATGAAAAAAGAGAAGACCGAAAACGCCGGGGGGCGCGACTCGCGCCGCCGCTTCACGAGGACGCTCGCGGCCGCCGCGCTGGCCGCGCCCGCCGCCGCGCTGGCCGCGCGCGCGCAGACGCCGCCCGCGACCAAAGAGCCCGTCGCGCCGCCGAACCCGCAGCCGACGCCCACGCCGGCGCCGCAGCAGCAAGGGCCGCCGCGCCCCTCGCCGCTCGCCGAAGCCTACGGCGAGGTCGCGCGCCTCCGCTTCGGCGAGCGGCTCAGCCCTGAGCAGATGCAGGCGGTCAAGCGCGACCTCGAAGGCAACGTCCGCACGGCCGAGCGGCTGCGCGCCTTCAAGCTCAAGAACTCCGACGAGCCGGACTTCGCCTTCGAAGCCTGACGCCGAAAGAGACGACACCGAAGATGGTCACAGTCGAAACACTCTACGCACCCCTCTCCGAGCTAGCCGCGCGGATACGCGCGCGCAAGCTCTCGCCCGTCGAGCTGACCGAGGCATATCTGCAAAGGCTTGAGACCGTCGGCCGGCGCCTGAACGCGGTCGCCCACGTCATGCGCGAGACCGCGCTGAAGGAAGCGCGCGAGGCCGAAGCCGAGATTAAGCGCGGGCGCTACCGCGGGCCGCTCCACGGCATCCCGTACGGCGTCAAAGACCTCTGCGCCACGCGCGAGGCGCCGACGACGTGGGGCGCGACGCCCTACAAAGACCAGCGGTTCGACTACGACGCCACCGCCGTCACGCGTCTGCGCGAGGCGGGCGCGGTGCTCGTCGCCAAGCTGGCGATGATAGAGCTGGCCGGCGGCATGGGCTACAACCAGGCCGACGCCTCATGGACGGGCGCGTGCAGGACGCCCTGGAACACGGGCTTCTGGTCGGGCGGCTCTTCGTCGGGGCCGGGCGCGGCGACCGCCGCCGCGTGCGTCGCCTTCTCCATCGGGTCCGAGACCTCGGGCTCTATCATCACGCCGGCGGCCTTCTGCGGCGTCTCGGGACTGAGACCCACCTACGGCGCGGTCTCGCGCCACGGCGCGATGGCGCTCTCGTGGACGCTCGACAAGCTCGGCCCCATGTGCCGCTCGGCCTTAGACGCCGGCCTCGTCCTCTCGGCCCTCGCCGGGCGCGACCCGCTCGACCCGACCTCGCGCGCCTCCGACGCGCTGCCGCGCTACTCGAAGGAGGGGCGGCTGCTCAACCCGCGGCGCGAGCGGCGGCTGCTCCGCGTCGGCGTGATGAAGGACTCTTACGAGAAGGCGCAGCCCGAGGTGAGCAAGAACTTCCTCGCCTCGCTCGACGTGCTCCGGCGCACGGCGTCCGTCGAGATGGACGTGAAGCTCCCGGACTTCCCGTACGGCCCCGCGGTCGGCACCATCGTCGACGCCGAGGGCGCGGCCGCGTTCCGCGACCTCATCGAGTCGGGGCGCGTGGGCGAGCTGGCCTCGCCCGAGGGGCGCGTCGGCGGCTACGCCGCCTCGCTCGTCACCGCCGTCGACTACCTGCACGCGATGCGCATGCGCACGCCGATGCGGCGCGCGTGGGCCGAGATGTTCAAGAAGGTGGACGTCATCGCCGCGCCGTCGCGCTCCACGGTCTCGTACCCAGTGGACAAGACCTTCGACAGGGCCTACCCCGGCATCAGCGCCGCCTCGCCCATCGGCGCGAGCAACCTCGTCGGCGTCCCGGCCATCTCGATTCCGAACGGCTTCGGGCAGAACGGGCTCCCGACCGGCATCCAGCTCGTCGGCCCGGCGTGGGGCGAGAGGGAGCTGCTCGAGCTGGCCATCTCATACCAGTCCCAGACCGACTGGCACAGCCGCCGTCCGCCCGAGCCTTAGGCCGCGGACGAAAATTTCACACGTCAAAAATTTTCATCGGGCAACCCGAAGTTGCTCATCCGAAATCGCCGATGCGCCATCCGAAACAATGGATAGCGCGTCGGCGATTTCGGCAAATGTCGGACTCTTCCTGCGCCGCGCCGCAGCGCTGTCGGGGCTTTCAAGACACTCGCATACGTGTAAATAGACCTTACACACCGCTCACGCTTCTGGCACCGGCATTGCTTATCAGTAAGTACCATTTGATAAGGAACTCTGATGTGAGTTTCTTTTGAAACATCGAACGGGCGCGCGTCGTAAACCGCCCCTCGCCCGTGTGACAGTGACATAAGTGTCACACCTGAAGCGGCTCACCGTCGCCGTTTCGCGGATACTCCCCGAAGACCTCACGCGGCACACGTCGCCGGTGGGTTTGAGTTCGGAAACGGACGGACGCCGAGTCGGCGCGCCCGCGCGGGCGGCCGAAAATTTTCGGTGCAACCCGCGCGCGGCGTTCGGACATCAAGTGATGTCGCGCAACAGTTCTAAACGTTTGCAGAAGGAGATTGAAAGACAATGCGTAAGCTATTTATGGCGGCACTTCTCATCGCTTCCACCGCGCCGTTCGCGTTCGCGCAGACCGGCGACGACTACAACAAGGTTGACGTCGGCGTGCTCTACTCGCACAACCGCGTCGACACCGGCTTCGACGACCCGAGCCAGAACTTCATCGAGGAGCGCGAGGGCTTCCACGGCGTCGAGGCTTTCGTCAAGGGGAACGTCAGCCGCTACGTCGGCCTCAAGGGCTCGTACTCGTTTAACCGCAAGTCGTTCGACATCACGGGCGGCACGCCCGCGACGACCTTCAACGTGGACGCCGACCTCCACCAATTCCTCGGCGGCGCCGAGTTCAAGGACAACGCGAAGGAGACGAAGGTGAAGCCCTTCGCCCACGTCATGGCGGGCGTCGCGCACGCCAAGGCCGACGTCAGCGGCCTCCCGGCGCTCGACGATAGCGAGACCGGCTTCGCGGGCGTCATTGGCGGCGGCGTCGATTTCCGCATCAGCGACCGCGTGGATTTCCGCGCCTTCCAGTTCGACTACAACCCGAACCGCGCCAACGGCGAGACCTCGCACAACTTCCGCATCGGCATCGGCTTCATCTTCCGCTAAGAAGACGGGCCGCCGACGCGGGCTAAAAACTGAAGGCGGCGCAGGCACTCGCGCGATTGCCTGCGCCGCCTTCTCTTTGTCGGCAGCCGCGGCCGGGCCTTCAGCCCAAATCTTCGAGCAGGCGCGGCAGGTCGAGGACGAGCGCGACCGCGCCGTCGCGCAGCTCGGTCGCGCCGGCGACGCCGCGCCAGCGCTTGGCGTGTCGGCCGAGGCCGCGCACGAGCACCTCGCTCTCGCCTTCCAGCCCGTCGACGGCGACGGCCGCGCGCGCGCCGCCGACGCCCTCGGGCGCGTGACGCCCCGCCGCGACGAAGAACGCGAACCGGCCGCCCTCGGGCGGCGCCTCCCAGGCTTCCTGCCGCCCCAGCAGCTCACACATCCCGACCAGCGGCAGCTCGCGCCCGCGCCAACGCAGACGCCTCCCGCCGCCGAGGCCTTCGACCTCGGAGGCTTCCGAATAGCCCGCCTCGACGACCTGCGACGCGCCCACGCAGTAGCGGCGGCCGCACGCCCCGAAGACGTGCGCGGGCAGGAGCGCGAGCGTCGTCGGCAGGCGCAGCTCGAAGGTTGTGCCGCTCCCGCGCGCGCTCCGCACGCGGACTTCGCCGCCCGTCTCCTCGACCGCGCGCTCGACCACGTCGAGCCCGACGCCGCGCCCCGAGACCAGAGAGGTGCGCTCGGCCGTCGAGAAGCCCGGGCGGAAGATGAGGCGCAGCGCCTGCGCCTCGTTGACGTGTGCGCCCGGCGCGACCAGCCCGGCGGGTCCGCGACCGCCTCGGCGAGCGAGCGTTCGAGCCGCGCGTCGCCGCCCGCGACCTCGAACTCGACGCTCTTGCCGGCGCCGCGCGCCGCCGCGCGCCCCGCGCGCGCCGCACGCAGCAGGGCTCCGCGCAGCGTGACCATGCGCAGCCCTATCAAGCGCTCCTCCAGCTCGAAGAAGCGGCGGCGCACTTCGCGCGCGCGCGCCTCCAGCTCCGAGCGGCCGCCGCCCTCCCCCGCCCCGAGCGCGAGGTCGAGCGCCCCGACCGTGTCCGCGAACAGCGCGTGCGCCGCCGAGATGAGGTCGTCCAGCTCTTCGAGCGACATCCGCACGCCCCGCGCGGCCGGAGACGGGGGCCGCTGCCCCGCCGGCTCCGGCGTCGCGCCCGGGGGGACTGTCGGCGCGTCGCCGCCGCGCGCTCCCGCCGCGGCTTCGTCACGCGCCGCGTCCTCGACGCCGGCCGCCTTGAGCGTCGCGCCGAAGGCGGCGGCGCGCGCTTCGAGTCGCTCGCGCGCCTCGGCGCTCGCGTACACGATGCGGAAGCCGACGCGGTCGGGGCCGACGGCGCCCACGAAGGGCTGCGCCGCGACGACCTCGCCCGACTCCTTGAGCGACCCGCTCAGACGCCGGTACCGCTCGTCGAAGTCCGCGAGGTCGAACTCCGCCAGCACGAGGTAAGCGCGCGCGCCCTCGCCCAGCGCCTCGTGCAGACGCCGGCGCTCGTGCGCGGTGAGCGCGCGCGCGACCTCGTCGGGCAGCTCGGGCAGCGGCGGCCCCGCGCCCCCCGAAGCCGACGCGTCTTCCGCGCCCGCCGCGAGCAGACGCAAATGCGCGACGAGCGCCTCCGGCTCCGGCCACGACGCGCCGCGCGCCGACGCCTCAAGACTCTCCCCGACCGCGCCGGCCGCCTCCTCAAAGACCGCCAGAACCTCCTCGTCGAGCGTGGCGCCGCCCGAGCGCACAGCGTCGAGCAGCGACTCGAACTCGTGCGCGATGCGCCCGGCCGCGTCGAGCCCGGCGGCCGAGGCCGTCCCCTTGACGGTGTGGACGCGCCGGAAGAGGCGCGCCACCAGCTCGCGCCGCGACGGCCCGTCGCCGAGACGCTCGCGCAGCTCCGCTATGTCGCCGTAGAGCCCTTCGACCAGCTCCCCGGCGTCGGCCAAAAACTCTCTGAGCAGGCGTTCGTCCATGAAGGAGAGTAGACAGTAGTCAGTAGAAAATAGAGGACGGTGCGCCCGCCCTTAAGCAGGGATGCACCGCCCTCTAGACTACTACTGACTACTGTCTACTGACTACTGTCTACTGCTTTGCCCCTACTTCGCCGAGGCCGTCTTCTCGCCGTCGGCCGGCCGGTCGCCGCCGTCGGGCTCCCCGCCGGGCTCCTCCTCGTCGGGGTGGCGGACGGCGTCCTCCTGCGGGTGCTCGCGGTCGAGGTCGCGCTTGATGGCGTCGAGGATGCCGTTGATGAACTGCGTGGCCTCGTAGGTCGAGAAGCGGCGCGCGATCTCCAGCGACTCGTTGATGGCGACGGTGCGCGGCGTCTGCTCGTGGAGGAACTCGTAGACGGCCATCCGCAGGATGTTGCGGTCGACGACCGCCATCCGCGAGATGCGCCAGTGCTCGGCGCGCGAGCGGATGCGCTCGTCTATCGCCGCGACGTGCGCGAGCGTGCCGACGGTCAGGCGGGTGGCGAACTCGCGCGCGCCCTCGTCCATCTCCGGCTCGCCCAGCTCGTCCCAGTAGGAGCAGACGAGTTCGTCCGGCCGCACGGCAGCACCACCCAGGTCGGCCGCAAAGAGCATCTGCAAGGCGCACTCGCGCGCCTTACGTCTTGAACCCATATGTATAAATGCTCGAAAACCGTGAACCGTGAACCGTGAACCGTGACGAGAGAAAGCAGCGGCCTCTTCTTGTCACGATTTACGGTTCACGGTTCACGGCTTTTAAAAGATTGACCATCTCGACGGCCGACATCGCGGCCTCGAACCCCTTGTTCCCGGCCTTAACCCCCGCGCGGTCGATGGCCTGCTCCAGGGTGTCGGCGGTGACTATCCCGTAGAGGACGGGCACGCCCGTCTGGAGGCCGACGTGCGCGATGCCCTTCGTGACCTCGCCCGCCACGTACTCGAAGTGCGGCGTCTGCCCGCGGATGACCGTGCCGAGGCAGACCACCGCGTCGAAGCGCCCCGTCTCGGCGACCTTCAGCGCCGCGAGCGGGATCTCGAACGAGCCCGGAACCCGGAAGTGCTCGACCGAGCCCTCGTCCGCGCCGAGCCGTTCGAGCGCGTCCAGAGCGCCCTCGACCAGCCGCCCCGTCAGGAAGTCGTTCCAACGGCTGGAGACGAGCGCGAAGCGAAAGCCCCCGGCGCTCAAACGCCCCTGATGAGTCACAGGCTCCAAAAGTCTTCCTCTACTTCTCCGAATCGCGTGGGAGTTAAAAACTGAAGGCAGTATAGAAAAGTGAGTGGCCAGTTACAAGTGACAGGTGGCGAGCGCGCGGGTTGACAAACACTCCACGGCCTGTCACGCGTCACCGCCCTTTGAACGAGGGCTTGCGCTTTTCGAGGAAGGCGCGGGCGCCTTCGCGCACGTCCTCGGTGGCGAAGAGGCGCGCGAAGAGTTCGGCTTCGAGGCGGAGCGCTTCGTCGAGGGGCAGGCGCGCGCCGCGCGTGACGGCTTCGAGGCAGGCGCGTGTGGCGAGCGGGGCGGCCGTGTCGATGATCGACCGCGCGAGGGCTTCGGCCTCGGCCGCGAGGCGTTCGGGCTCGACGACGCGGTTGACGAGGCCGAGGCGCAGCGCCTCTTCCGCGCCGACCTCTTCGCCGGCGAGCATCGCGGCGAGCGCACGCCCCGCGCCGACGGCGCGCGCGAGCCGCTGCGTGCCGCCGTAAGCGGGGATGAGGCCGAGCCGCGTCTCGGGGAGGCTGAAGCGCGCGCCCGACGCGGCCACGCGCAGGTGGCAGGCGAGCGCCAGCTCGCAGCCGCCGCCCGCGGCCGCGCCCTGCACGGCGGCGATGACCGGCGTGCCGCACAGCTCGACGCGGTCGCAGACCTCCTGCCCGCGCGTCGCCTTGTCGAGCGCGCCCGCCTCGCCCAACGCTTCGAGTTCGGAGATGTCCGTGCCCGCGCAGAAGTCCGGCCCGGCGCCGCTCAGAATCACCGCGCGCAGGTCGCGGCGCGACTCGACGTCGGCGAAGACTTCGCCGAGGCGTTCGAGCATCGCGCGCGTCAGGGCGTTCCGCTTCGCCGGGCGCTCCAGGCGGACGAAGAGGAGCGCGCCCCGCCGCCGCGTGACGACCGCGCCCGCGTCGGCCGCGCGGCGCGCGCCCGCCTCTCTCTCGTCCGTGGACATCAACGTCGGCGTTACTGCCAGCGGCTCGCCGGCACCTCGAAATCGTAGGTCTCGCCGTGGCTCAGGTAGACCATGCGCTCGGCGAGGCCCGCCTCGGCGGCGGCGCGCTTGAAGTCTTCGAGCGGCGACTTGAAGACCTCGTAGTCGTTGTAGTGGATGGGAATCACCTTGTGCGGGTTGACTATCTTGACGGCCTCGACGCCCTGCTCGGCGTCCATCGTCAGGAGGATGCCCATGATGGTCGTGCCGCCGAGGTGGTAGAGCCCGAGGTCTATGTCGGGGTAGCGCTTCGGTATCTCGTGGAGGTCGTCGAAGACGAGCGTGTCGCCCGTGATGTAGAGCCGCAACGCCCCGCGCCCGCCTTCGGACTCGAACTCGAGCATCGAGCCCATGACCGGCGGCAAAAACTTCTCCACGACGGGCGGCCCGTGCCGCCCCGGCATCGACGTGACGCGCACGCGCGCGCCACGCTTCCCGGCCGTCACCGAGTCCCACGTGTCGAGCGCGACCGGCGCGGTGAACCCCTTGTCCTTCAGCTCCGACGCGGCGTGGTCGGTGGTGACGATGGGCACGTCCTTGCGCAGGCGCTCCTCGGCGATGCGGTCGAAGTGGTCGCCGTGGTAGTGCGACAGCACCACGAAGTCGAGCGGCGGGAGCTGCTCTATCTCCAGCGCCGGGTTGGTCAGGCGCTCGGCCGTCAGCCCGTAGCCCAGGTGCACGTGGTCGCCCGCGTGCAGGAAGTTCGGGTCGGTCAGGATGGTGAAGCCCGCGTAGCGGAGGATCACGGTCGCCGTCCCGACGAAAAAGATAGAGCCCTTCGAGAAGTCGGGCGTCGCGCCGCCCGCCTCGCCCGCGTCCAGTGTCAACGTCAAAGCCTTCTGCTCGCCCATCGCTGCCCCCTTTTTTGTTCGGCCGTCAGGTGTGTCGGCAGCTTAGCGCGGCGGGCGCGCGCGGGCGTGGCGGCAAGTGAACAAGAGTGCGGAGTTTTTTTGTCGCCCGCCGCCCGCGCGTGTACGGCCCCGCTCAGACGAGGCTCATCGGCGTGGGCTTCTTCGGGTCGGCGTAGTCGTAGAAGCCGCGGCCGGACTTGCGGCCGTAGAGCCCGGCCTTGACCATGCGCTTGAGCAGCGGCGGCGGCGCGAAGCGCTTCTCGCGGAACTCGTCGAACATGATCTCGGCGATGTAGTAGGTCGTGTCGAGCCCGACGAAGTCGAGCAGCGTCAGCGGCCCCATCGGGTGGCCGCAGCCGAGTTTCATCCCGTTGTCGATGTCGACGATGGAGCCGACGCCCTCTTCGAGCGCGCGGATGGAGTCGAGCAGGTAGGGGACGAGCAGGCGGTTGACGATGAAGCCCGACTTGTCGCCCGCGCGCACCGGCACCTTGCCGAGCTTGCCGGCGAACTCGACCGCCGACTCGTAGACCGCGTCGTCGGTGAGGATGGTGCGCACCACCTCGACGAGCTTCATCAGCGGGACGGGGTTGAAGAAGTGCAGGCCGACGAAGCGCGCCTGCCTCTCGGGCCTGGTGGCCGTCATCATCTCGGTTATCGAGAGCGAGGAGGTGTTCGAGGCGAAGATGGTCTCGGGCTTACAAATCGCGTCGAGCTGGTTGTAGGTGTCGCGCTTGGCTTCGAGGTTCTCGACGATGGCCTCGATGATGATGTCGCAGTCGGCGAGGTCCTCGAAGCCGGTCGTGCCCGTGATGCGGCCGCGTATCTCGTCGCGCTGCTCGGGCGTGATGCTGCCCTTCTCGGCGAACTTCGCCAGAGACTTCTCTATCCCGGAGAAGCCGCGCTCGCACAGCTCCTCGGTCACCTCGCGGACGACGACGGTACACCCGGCCGCGGCCGCCGTCTGCGCTATCCCCGAGCCCATCAGGCCGCAGCCGAGCACGCCGACTTTGTTAATCTCCATCGCTTCTTAATTCTCCTGTTTCAGATGTAATGATTTTTTGATCTTCCGCGACTACTTCTTCCCGCCCCCCGCTTCCGCGGGCGGCGCGGCCTTCTGGATGTTGACGCCGAAGGTCGGCCGCCCCTCGTCCTCCACCCAGCGGTCGAAGCGCTCGTCCCACGCGTCGAAGTCGGCGCCGAGCCGCTCGCGCTGACGCGCGCGCTCGCCCTGCCTGAGATTCCTGTCGCCGGACTCGGTTCGCGCGCGCGCGACGAGCGCCTTGAGGTCTTCGCGCAGGAGGTCGGCGTCGGGGCTGAGGCTCGGCGCCTTCTCAAGCTTATCGAAGGCGGGCGCGAGCGCGTCCGCCTCGCCCTTGTCAATGAAGTGCGTGAGCGCGTTGCGCCCGGCGTTGACCGACTCGATGAAGGGCGTGACGGGCGGCTTCTCGCCGAAGGCGCGCGCGCGCTTGGCGAGGTCCGAGAGGCGGGGCGGCTTCGCGTCGAAGTGGCGCGCGACCATGACGAAGCTCGCGGCGACGAGCAGGAGGCAGGCGGCCTGCGCCGCGTGCCACGCGTGCGCCACCGCGCCGCGCGCGCCGGGGCGCTTGTAGCCGACCAGGAGCGCGAGCCCCATCCCCGACACGAGCCCGCCGAGGTGCGCCGCGTTGTCGATGAAGCCGCGCGCCATGTAGCCGATGAAGAGGTTGATGGCGAGCGTCGGCAGCAGCCCCGTCCCGAACGCGCGCTTCAGCCCCTCGGGCAGCTCGTGCCGGTACTTGATGCCGAAGACGAAGAGCACGCCCATCAGCCCGAAGAGCGCGCCCGAGGCGCCGGCCGAGGCGCTGTCGTAAGTCTTGAAGAGGTACTGCCCCAGCGCCCCGCGCGCCCACTCGGGCCGCACGGTGAGGTAGCTGGCGACGACGCCCGCCACCCCCGTCAGCACCCAGAAGACGACGAAGCGCGCCGACCCGTAGAGCTTCTCGACGTAGGGCCCGAGCATGAAGAGCCCGTACATGTTCGACAGCAGGTGCAGCGGCCCGAACCCCGGCAGGTGGACGTGCAGGAAGATGGGCGTGACGAAGCGCCACCACTCGCCCTGCTGGATCAGGTCGTTGCGCTTGGCGCCGTAGGCGACGAGCACGTCGCCGATGGCCCCACCCGAGAGCCACATCAAAAGGTAGAGGAAGATGTTCGCGACGAGGAAGATGAAGGTGAAAGTCGCGGGCCGCGAGACGACCGCGCGGACGAAGCGCATGGTCTCCGGGTCGGCGTGCGCGCCGGCACGCGGCGGCGGCTGCGGCGTCGCGACCGGCGTCCCGCACATCATGCAGCGGCTCTCGCCCGCCCCCACCAGCGCGCCGCAGTGGCGGCACACGCCCGTGCGCCCCGCACCCGTTGACTGACCTTCGGCCAAGACCTTAAACGCCCGTCCGTTCCGTCTGAGAGAAAAGTTTTTATCCGCTGTCGCGATTCTATTTCCCCCCGCCGCAAACGGCAACTTCGGAAGGATGAAGGCGAAAATTGGAAGGACGAAGGGGACGCCGTTCGGCGGTCACCAGGCCCTTCCGCCTCGGTCTCGCTGACGGGAACCGCGTCAGGGCCTCGCGTCAGGGTGATTGAGGGCGGAGGGCGGAGGGCGCTTTTTCAAGGGTTTTCGCGCACGCGGCGGCGGCACGTGCGTTGCCCTTCGTCAAGCGAGTCGCTTGAACAGTCAGCACCAGACGGCCGACTCAAACGACGACGAATACGAAGGAGCCACCCCCCTTGAGACTCAGAAACAGATTCCTGACCGCGCTCGCCACGCTCTCTCTCTTGTCCCCGCTCGCGGCGTGCGCGTTCAAAGCCTCCGCGAAGTCGCCGCAGCGCGCGGCGCAGTCCCCGCGCGGCGAGCTGCGGAAGATGACCGCCGACCTGCTCGCGCGCGCCTCGAACGCGCGGCGCGGCTCGGGCGAGACCGCGCGCGTCATCGTCCGCGCCGCCGAGGGGCGGACGGCAGACGCGGCGGCCTCGGCGCTCGGCGCCCTGGGCGCGCGCGCCTCCGACAAGCTCGACTCGCTGGGCCTCGTCGTCGCGGACGTGCCCGTCGAAAAGCTCTCCGAGCTTGCCGCGCGCGATGAAGTCTCATGGGTCTCCTCCGACCAGCTCGTGCGCCCGACCGCGACGCTCGACAACACAAGCCACCACGAGGTCGCGACCGGCGCGAGCCGCCTCCTGCCCGTCGGCAACGAGGCGCTGGCGAACGGCGGCGGCGGAAACAAGGTCGGCATCGCCGTCCTCGACAGCGGCATCAGCCCGCCCGACGCGGCCGAGTTCGCCGGCTACGAGTGGCGCTACTCTTCCGGGACGCTCGGGACGGGGCTCCTCTCGCAGAAGTACCTGGCCTCCTACCCGCGCGTGCTCAAGCACATCGACTTCACCGGCGAGGGGCGCACCGACGACGCCTACGGCCACGGCACGCACACGGCGGGCGTCGCGGCCGGCTCGGGTCAGGCGAGCGAGGACTACGCCGCGTCGAACGCGGGCGCGCGGACTTACGGCGGCATCGCCACCAACGCCAACCTGATTAACGTGCGCGTGCTCGACTCCTACGGGGCGGGGCACGTCTCGAACGTCGTCAAGGCCGTGGACTGGGTCATCAAGAACAAGAAGACTTACAACGTCCGCGTGATGAACCTCTCTCTGGGCGCGCCGCCCGCGCAGAGCTACAAGACCGACCCGCTGTGTCAGGCGCTCGGCCGCGCGGTCGACGCCGGCATCGTCGTCGTCGTCGCGGCGGGCAACTGGGGCAAGGACGCCGACGGGCGGACCATCTACGGCGGGATTCTCTCGCCCGCCAACTCGCCGCGCGTCATCACCGTCGGCGCCGTCAACACGCAGCAGACCGCCGCGCGCTCCGACGACCTCGTCGCCACGTACTCTTCGCGCGGGCCCACGCTCGTCGACGGCGTGATGAAGCCCGAACTCGTCGCGCCCGGCAACAAGCTCGGGGCGGCCGAGACCGCGGCCACCTCGCCCACGACGAGCAGCTCCTACACCTCGTCGGGCGGCGGCGGCCTGCTCGGGACGGTCGTCAGCGGCGACACGAGCACGAACAAGCCGGTCGCCACCGGCACCTACCGCGTGATGAGCGGGACTTCGTTCGCCGCGCCGGCCGTCGCGGGCGCGGCCGCGCTGATGCTCGAAGCCAACCCCAGCTTGACGCCCTCGATGGTCAAGGCGCTTTTGATGAGGACGGCGCAGCGGCTGCCCGCCTACGAGCAGTTGATGGACGAAGGAAAGATGTCACCCTTCGAGCGCGTCATCACCGAGGGCGCGGGCGAGATGAACGCGTGGGCCGCGGTGACGGTCGCCAGGGCCGTCCGCAAGGACGCGAACCGTGCCGAGCCGGGCGACAACCTCCTGACCTCGAAGAACACGACCTACTCGTCGCTCGGCCTGACCTCACCCGTCGCCGGGGAGCCGATGCCGCTCAACAACGGCGTCATCTGGGTCGAGGGCGTCGCCTTCAACGAGCGCCTGACGCTCACGCAGGGCTTCCGCCTGCCCGACGGCCGCACGCTCAAAGACGGCTGGGTGATGGCCGGCGGCCGGCTCCTGACCGACGGCACGTACATCCTCCCCACCGGTCACACGGTCGGCGCTAACTACATCCTCGGCAGCGGCATCCTGCTCGGAGACGGGATACTTTTAGGCGACGGGATTCTGCTCGGCGACGGCATCCTGCTCGGAGACGGGATACTTTTAGGTGACGGGATTCTGCTCGGCGACGGAATTCTCCTCGGAGACGGGATTCTCCTCGGCGACTCCTTGCGCGCCAGCGCCACCTTCGCCAACGAGGCGGTTTGGGCCTCGAACCTGATCGAGCCGACTTCGATGAGGCTGAAGCAGGAAGAGGTGCTCCTCCAGGGCGAGGCCGCCCTGCCGACCTCCGTCAGCCGCCTCAACGCTTCGAGCCCACTCTACCCGCGGCGCTAACCCCCGCACTCTCCTCGGGCTCAAAGGGGAAGGGCGCGCTCTCCGTCGAGAGAGCGCGCCCTTCCTTTTGTATCAACTGTGCTCTCGCCCTAGCGAGGCCGGGGCGGGGTCGCGCCGGCCGGGACGATCCAGAGCTCGGTCGAGCCGGTCTCGCGCGGGCTGCCTTCGAGCGTGACGATGCGCGAAGCCTCGATGCCGCGCGTCTGGACGACATAGTCGCGCGCGCGCTGCGCCCGCTGCGCGCCCGTGCCGAAACGCCTGTTGCGGCCGCCGTAGCCGATGATGTACCCCTGCGCGCCGGGGCTGTTCTGCAACTCGATGGCGAAGACGTCGAGGCGCGCCTTCTCGTCGTTGCGCTGCAACTCGCCGAACTCCTCGAACCTGGTGGGGTTCGGCGGCGCCGGCACCGACGCCTGGCACTGCGCGCGGCATTCGAGGTTGTAGCCCGCGACCTCGACCGTCGCCGTGATGGGCTGGCCGGCGAGGCCCTCCGTGTCCACGGTGATGGTCGTCGTGCCCTGACCCGAGAGAATCTTGCCGGCCGAGACGACCCAGTTGTAGACCGGCGTCACGCCGGGCGTCCCGCCCGAGACCGAGGCCGTGAAGGTGATGGGCGAGCCGGCCTGCTGCACGTCGGGGCAGTAGATCGAGACGTTCGGGCAGACGGGGCGCGGCGGCGGGCAGTTGCGCACCACCACCTTCGTCGAGGTGAAGGCCGTGCAGAGCGGGTCGCCGACCGGGCCGCTCTCGAGCGTCACCGAGGCGTTGTAGACGCCGGGCGCCGCGTCCGACAGGTCCCAGACCACCTCGGTGCCGTCCGTGCTGTCGAGCCGCCCGCCCGAGACAGTCCACCTGTAGCGCAGCGGCTTGCCCTCGGGGCTGTAGCCCGTGGCCTTCAGGCGCACGCGCGGGTTGGCCATCGACTCGGCGTCGGGGCAGAGCGTGACGACCTGCGTGTCGGCGTCGAGCTTGATGGTCGGCGGCTGGTACTGAGGTGACGCGGGCTGCTGCTGCGAGCCCGTCTGCGCGGCGCCCGTCGTCAAGACGAAGGCCGCAACGGCCAGCAGCAGGACGCCGAGGACGGCCGCGGTACGCTTTCCTGAAGGCATGTCCGACTCCTTAATTGTCCGGGTGACAGATACAGGCGCACAGGTTAAACCAAAAACCCTGCGTCCACAACGGTATTTTTACAACCCTTCAAAACACCCAATGCCGCCCCGTTTCCACCTCGCCCGCTAAAACTCCCCCCGGAGGCCGGCCGGGACGTTTTCCGGGAAACGGCCGCCGCCGTTTCTCAACCCCCCCCATGCTATCATCGCCCCGCTCCTTTCAAATAAGGTTTCGGGCGGTTCACCTCGCAGAAGGAAGGTGCGAACTTATGGGCGTAGCCTCCGCCGCGTTCGGCGCGCCTGCGCTTTAACTTTTCAAAGGACGCCACAAGGAGGGGGAACTCATGATAGACGGCAGCGAGAGTCGGGCGCCGCAGGCGCGGTACCCGTTGGACGAGATGTTCCTCGACCGCTGGTCGCCGCGCGCCCTGTCGGGCGAGGCCGTGACGGAGGAGGAGCTGATGACGCTCTTCGAGGCGGCGCGCTGGGCGCCCTCGTCCTACAACAACCAGCCGTGGCGCATCCTCTACGCGCGGCGCGACACGGAGCACTGGCCGGCCTTCTTCAACCTGATGGTCGAGGGCAACCAGGCGTGGGCGAAGGACGCTGCCGCCCTGCTGCTCTTCGTCTCGAAGGAGACGTTCGACTTCAACGGCAAGCCCTACCCGACGCACTCCTTCGACACGGGCGCGGCGTGGGAGAACCTCGCGCTCCAGGCGTCGCTGCTGGGGCTGGTCGCGCATGGGATGCAGGGCTTCGACTACGAGCGCGCGCGCGCCGAGCTGAACATCCCCGAGGGCTTCCGCGTCGAGGCGATGGCGGCGGTGGGGCGCCCCGGCGACCCCGCGCGGCTCCCCGAACAACTGCGCGAGCGCGAGGCGCCGAGCGGCCGCAAGTCGCTCTCCGAGATAACCTGCGAGGGCGCCTTCCGCTTCTGAAGGGCGGGCGGATGCTTTCCGCTCCCGAGAGGCGAAGATGACGGACGAGACACCGGACGAAGCCGGCCGGCCATCGGCGGCCGCGCGGCGCAGGGCGAGCGTGGCGGAGGCGCTGGCGCTTCTGCCGGGCGCGGGGGGCGAACGCTTCGCGAAGGTGCTGGAGCACGGCAGCCTCCTCGTCGAGATTTACGCGCCGCGGGGCCGAGACCCGCAGCAGCCGCACACGCGCGACGAGGCGTACGTCGTCGTCGAGGGGAGCGGCGAGTTCGTCAACGGCGACGCGCGCCACGCGTTCGCGCCCGGCGACTTCCTCTTCGTCCCGGCCGGCGTCCCGCACCGCTTCGAGAACTTCACCGAAGACCTCGTCGTCTGGGTCATCTTCTACGGCCCCGAGGGGGGGAGCAAGGATGAAAGCGTCGTGAGAAAGGGTCGGGGGTAAGGGGTAAAGGTTTTCAAACCCTTCGCCCTTCCCCCGGCCCTTCGTCCTTCCCTAAATTCCTTTGCCTTTCGAAGGGGCTCGGCACTATAGTATCGGGCGCGCTCGGGCGGCCTCGGCGTCGCCTCATTCCGGCCGCGTCAACCCACTCTTCAGTCGAAACGAGTCTTAAAAGGAGTTCCCCCGAGATGAGCCAGTATCAGCCCCCCGCGTACCAGCCGCCGCAAGGCTATCAGCCGCCGCCGCAGCAGCCTTACCCTGACCACCCGCAGCGGCCGGTGCAGCACGTCGTCCACCACTACCAGTCGCCGCCCAAGTCCTCCGGCACGGCCGTGCTCCTGGAAATTCTCCCCGGCTTCTTCTTCCAGACTTTCGGCATCGGCCACATCTACGCGGGCAACGTCGGCCTGGGGCTGCTCTTCATGTTCGGCTACTGGTTCGTGGCGTTCGTCAACTTCCTGCTCCTCTTCGTCCTCATCGGCTTTATCACGTGGCCGCTGTGCTTCCTCGCCACGCTGATCATCTCGTCCATCACCGCCTCCAACGCCGCCACGCGCGGTAGCGGCGCCGCGTACCGTTAAGCCCCGGCCGCCTTTTAAGCCGCGAGAGTCATGGCCTCCCGCACGAAGTCAGGCACGAGGAGGGGCGTGGGGCGGCGCGCGGGCGGGCCGCCGCCGCCCGCGCGCCGCGTCGAGCGCGTGCGCCGCCTGCTCGTGCGCCGGGGGTGGCCGCGCGTCGAGATGTCTCTCATCCTCGCGGCGACGGGCGCGGCGGGCTTTCTCGCGTCGTTCCTGATGCTCCGCCTCGGCCTGTCCGCGATGTGGCTGCGCTACGCGCTGGCGGTGCTGCTCGCCTACCTGGTCTTCCTCCTGCTGCTGCGCGTCTGGCTCCTGCTGCACCGCCGCGAGCCGCCGGGCGAGTTGCCGGGCGACCTGCTCGACATCGCGCCGAACGACTTCGGCGGCGCGTCCGGGGTGACGGATGCGCCCGCTTCGACGTTCGGCGGGGGCGCGGACTTCGCCGGCGGCGGCCCCGGCGGGAGTTGGGACGCGGGCGTGAGTTCGGCAGCGCAGTCCGCCGTCCCGTGCGTTGACGCGGGCGGCATGGCCGTGGGGGGCGGCGGGGCGGGGGGTGGAGGCGGCTCCGGCGGCGGCGCGCTCTCCGGCATCGACATCTTCGACGCGGACTCGGAAGGCTGCGTCTTCTTCCTGCTCGCGCTGGCGCTGGTCGTCGCGGGCACGCTCGCGGCGCTCTACGTCGTCTACGCCGCGCCGCTGCTGCTGGCCGAGATACTGGTCGAGGGCGTGCTGCTCTCGGGCCTCTACCGCGGGATGAAGCGTGCGCGGCGCGGCGGCGGCGGCGACTGGCTCGGCGCGGCCGTCCGCCGGACGTGGCTCGCGGTGCTGCTCACGCTCGTCACCTTCTCGGCGGCCGGCTACTTCCTCCAGCGCGCCGCCCCGCGCGCCCGCTCCATCGGCGAGGCGTGGCGGATGGTCAGCTCAGACTGAATCGCCGCGCCCCCCTCCCGAGGCTTCAGCCCGTGTTCCTCAGGCCGGCCGAGATGCCGTTGATGGTGGCGGCGAGCGCGTAGTCCAACTCTTCCGACTCTTCGCCGGCGCGCTTGCGCCGCAGCAGCTCGATCTGGATGAGGCTCATCGGGTCGACGTAAGGGTTGCGCAGGGCGATGGAGCGTGCGAGCACGGGGTTGCGCTCGAGCAGCCGCGTCTGCCCGCTCACGCGCAGGACGACGCGCCGCGTCCGCTCGAACTCCTCGGCGATCATCCCGAAGACGCGCTCGCGCAAGTGTTCGTCCCCGACCAGCCCCGCGTACCTGCGCGCGATACTCAGGTCCGCCTTCGCCATCCCCGTCTCCACGTCGCCGACGAGGTTCATAAAGAGCGGAAGCCCCTTCATCATCTCCTCCAACTGTCCCGCGCCGCGCTCGCTCAGAAACCTTTCGAGCGCGTGGCCGACGCCGAACCACGCGGGCAGCACGTGCCGGCTCTGCATCCACCCGAAGACCCAAGGAATCGCGCGCAGGTCTTCGAGGCCGCGCTTCGACGAACGCTTCGCCGGGCGCGAGCCTATCTTCGCGAGGTCGAACTCCAGCACCGGCGTCGCCCCCTCGAAGTAAGGGACGATGTCCTCGTTCTCCGCGACCTGCTCGCGGTAGAACTCGAAGGCCGCGCCCGACATCCATTCGAGCGCCCCCTCCCACTCGTCCTTCCACTCGACGCCGCCCGGACGCGCCAGTGCTTCGAGCGACGCCGCGACCATCAGCTCGAGGTTGCGCTCGGCCAGCACGGGGTCGGAGTACTTCCAGTTGAGCACCTCGCCCTGCTCCGTGATCTTGAGCGAGCCCTCGAAGGCGCCGGCGGGCTGCGCGACGATGGAGTGGTGAGTCGGCCCGCCGCCGCGCCCCACGGTGCCGCCGCGCCCGTGGAAGAGTTGGAGGCGGACGCCGCACTCGCGCGCCACGCGGTGCAGCGCGCGGTGGGCTTTGAAAATCTCCCACGTGCTCGTCAGCATCCCGCCGTCCTTGTTCGAGTCGGAGTAGCCGAGCATCACCTCCTGCCGCCGCCCCCACGAGTCGAGGTAGGGCGCGTACTCCCTCGAAGTCCAGAGCGCGCGGCACGCGGCGGGGCAGTTGCGCAGGTCTTCGATGGACTCGAAGAGCGGGACGGGCATCAGCCCCGGGTCTTTGCGCCCTGCGTCAGACGCGTCGGCCGCGACCGAAACGCCGCAGCCTTCGGCCAGCCAGACGAGCCGCAGCACGTCCGCGACGCCGCGCGCGCCGCTGATGACGTGCGTGCGGATGGACTCCGGCGGGAACTCGCGCTTCAGCTCCGCGACCGCGCGCAGCGCGTCGAGCGCCGCCGCCGTCTCCTTCGAGGGCGGGGGCGGCAGGCCGGGCCCGTCCCCGCCTTTAACTTCGGCCGACCCGTCTTCGGCACTTTCATTTCCGACGGCCGCGCTCTCGTCAGGAATCTCCGCGCCGCGCGCGAGCTCGCGCGCGGCGTGCGTGTGGACGCGCGCGTGCTGGCGCACGTCGAGCGTGTGGAGGTGGAAGCCGAACGTCTCGACCTGCCGGGCGAGCGGGTCAACCAACTGGCGCGCGAGCCTCGAGCCCGCGCCCTCCGCGAGACTCTCGCCGAGCAGGCGCAGGTCCGCCGCGAACTCCGAGGCGCCCGCGTACGCCGCCGGGCGTTCACGTTCCGACGCGTCCGCCTCGCGCGAGGCGCGCAGGCGCCACAGGACGAACGAGAGGAAGCGCCGGTAGACCTCCGCCTCCGCGTCCCTCGAAGCGGGGGCGCGCTCGGGCGGGAGCGTGCGCGCGTACTCTTCGACCTTCGACGCGAGCGCGGCGGAGGAGCGCGACTGCATGGCCGAGGCGCTCAGACGCTCGTGCAGCTCGTCCACGGCCGCGAGGTAGAAGTCGAGTATCGTCTCGCGCGCCATCCGCAGCGCGGCGCGCGTGCAGTCCGGCGTGACGAAGGGGTTGCCGTCGCGGTCGCCCCCTATCCACGACCCGAAGCGCACCACGCGCGGAAGCTCCGCCGCCTCCAGCGCGCGCCCGTACGTCTCGCGGAAGGCGTCGGCCATCTCCTCGTAGACCTCGGGCACGGTCGGGACGAGCGCGGCCGGGTAGTAGTCGAGCCCCATCTTGATCTCGTCGCGGACGGTCGGCTGGCGGCGGCGCACCTCGTCGGTCTGCCACAGCGCGGTTATCTCGGCCGCGACGCGCTCGGCCGCCTCGCGCGCGCGCCGGTCGGAGAGCGGCAGCCGGTCGAGGCGCTCAAGCTCGGCGGCGATGCGCGCGCGCTTGAAGAGCACGGTGCGGCGCGCGACCTCGGTCGGGTGCGCGGTGAAGACCGGCACCACCTCGACGCGACCCAGAAGTTCGAGCGCCTCGTCGCAACCCTTCCCCGCGTCGCGCACGCGGCGGAGCGTGCCCCGGAACGTCCCCTCCTGCGGCTCCCCGCCGAACACCTCTGCGGCCCGGCGACGCCTCTTGCGGTGGTTCGTCTCGGCCAGGTTGGTCAGCTCGAAGTAGATGGCGAACGCCTTCGACAGCCGGTGCGCGTCGCCGACCGACAGCCGCGAGACGAGCGCGGCCGCGCGCCCCATCGAGCCCTCGCGCTCCTCGGCGCGGGGCGCCTCGCGCTGCGCGGTCGTCAGCCCGCGCAGCTCCTCGACCGCGTCGAACAGAGCGTCCCCCGCCTGTTCCTTCAGCACCACGCCCAAAAGACGCCCGAGCGAGCGCACGTCGCGCTTGAGCGGCGCGACCTTCCCCTCGCCGTCCCGCGCCGTCAGCTCGTCCAGACGCGCGCGCTGGTCTTCGACCTCCCACAAACGCTCACTCTCGTCCATGCCGATTCCTTCCGAGACGGATTCAAACATGGATGGACAGGATGCACGGGATTTGAAATTTCAAATCTTAAATCCTTATCCTGACCATCCTGTCTATCCATGTTAATTCTCTCTCTGTTTTATCGCCCCGCGCGCGCAAAAACAAAGGCCCGCGTCGAGTGGTTCGACGCGGGCCTCAGACTTGGACTGTCTTTCGGGTCAGGCTGCGGGTGGATACTTACGGCGCGGGGGGCGCGGGCGGAGCCGGCGGGGGCGGCGGCAGCTCGACCACCGTCGTGACGACGACGGGTGCGATGACGCCCGCGGCCTGCGCCGCGCCGGCCGCCGCGTCCGACTCGAAGCGTATGTTGCCGTTGACGCGCCTGATGTCGAGGGGCACGCCGCCCGTCCCGAAGCGCGCGCGCGTGTAGGAGCGGTTCAGGCGCTCCTGCATCGTGACGTTGGGGACGTTCAGCGTCAGCGCGCCGTTGTGCCCCTCGGCCTCCACGTCCGCGTTGACGAGCTGCTTGAGCCGAATCTCGACGTTGCCGTTGACGCGCGCGACCTCCACCCCGTCCGCGCCGAGACTTGAGACGCCGACCTTCACGCCGCCGTTGACGTGGCGGACCTCGGAGCGCCCGGTAGACTGCGCGACCTCGACGCGGCCGTTGACGTGCGAGACCTCGACCGAGCCTTCCAACTCGCCGACGCTCACCGCGCCGTTGACGTGCGAGGCCGAAAGCTCGACGCGTCGCGGCAGGGTCAGCGTCACCTCCTGGCGCACGTGCCCGCCGCCGTTCCAAATCCGGTGCCAGAGGCTCCCGCCCCCGCCGCGCTCGCCACGCACGACGAGCGAAGACGGCGAGCACTCGACGTTGACGCGGCCGTATTCGAGGTCTTCGGCGCTGCCGGCCGTGCGGACGATGTGGACCTCGGCGGCGTCCGTGTCGCCCGTCCTGACCTCGACCGTGCCGTTGATCTTGCCGACCTCGACGCGCGCGCCGGCGTCGAGCCTGAAGGTCTGCCGCGTCTCGTCGCGCGTCGCGCCCGAGGCGCTCGGGCCCACTGTCCGGTTCACCCAGCGCCCGGCGAAGGCCGCGGCGGCGACGAGTATGACGGCGAAGAAGATTCTGGTCTTCATCAATCACCTTCCGGCGGCCGGCACACAGCCCCGCCGCCGCTTTTCAGAATTTTGACCGTGCCCCCTGACTATTCCAGGAGTGAGAACGACGGCCGCCGCGGCGAAGTTCTAAGAAAGTGGTGAGTGATGAGTGATGAGTGATAAGAAAAGACAAGGCCCGTTTGTTCTTTCTTATCCCTTATCACTCATCACTCATCACTGTTCACTTAGTGCAACGGCGATGTCGGCGGCGACGCGGGCGTTGTTCTCAAGGAGTGCGAGGTTGGCGCGCAGGGTAGCGCCGCCCGAGCGCCAGCTCATGTGCGCGAGCAGGAAGGGCGTCAGCTCGCGACCCGAGACGCCGCGCGAGGCCGCGACCGAGAGCGCCTCGGTCAGCGACTCTTCCATCACGCTCTCGCCCACCTCGAACCCTTCGGGCACGGGGACGGTGACGACGAGCGCGGCTTCAAGCCCGAGCCGGTCGCGCGCGCGCACGACGCGCGCGACCTCGCGGGGCGTGTCAGCGCGCACGTCGGCCGGCAGCCCGCTCCGGCGGGTGTAGAACGCGGGCATCTCGTCGCAGCCGTAGCCGACCACGCCGACGCCGTGCGTCTCAAGCCACTCGCGCGTCGCGGGCAGGTCGAGCACGGACTTGGCGCCCGAGCAGACGACCGTCATCGGCGTGCGCGCCAGCTCGGGCAGGTCGGCCGAGACGTCCGGGAGTGCGCCGCGGTGGACGCCGCCGATGCCGCCCGTGGCGAAGACGCGGAGCCCGGCGCGGCTCGCTATCCAGAGGGTGCCGGCGACGGTCGTCGCGCCGTCCTCGCCGCGCGCGACCGCGAGGGGCAGGTCGCGCCGGCTGACCTTGCGCACGCCCTCGCCCTCGGCGAGCCGCTCGAGCTGCGAGCCGTCGAGCCCGACGCGCAGGCGCCCGCCGAGCACGGCCACGGTCGCCGGCACCGCCCTGCCCTCGCGCACGGCCTGCTCCAGACGCCGCGCCGTCTCAAGGTTCTGCGGGCGCGGCAGCCCGTGCGAGATGACCGTCGATTCGAGCGCCACGACCGCGCGCCCCTCGCGCACGGCGGCCTCGACCTCTTCGCTGAGTTGGATGAGTTCTCCATCGAACATAGGGAGGTTAGAGGTTAGAGGTTGGAGGTTAGTAAAAGCAACCGCCGGGGGCGACGGTTGCAGCCGCCGCCCCCAACTCTCACGACGGCCTGCGACCCACGCAGGCGTGCACGCAAGGTGAAAATTCCTGGCGCGGGCTTTTCACGAAAACCTTGCCGCACGTTGCCGGCGGTGGTAAATTTTCCCGCGTTCGGGACGCACTCGCACCCTTTGGGCAGCCGACACCGGCGAAGACGTGGCCGTGACGCTGTTGATGCCGACCCGAACCTTTCGTGATTTTCTCACCGCCTCGACGCGGCACCCGTTGATTCCCGACACCCTGCCGGCGCAAGCGCCTCGACACAACGCCGGCTCAAGCTTGAAGCGCACCCGATTTCAGCCTTAGGGACCCCCAAAGCTTAACGTCCGTCCTGCCGCCGCGGCGCACACCTGCGGCCCGGCCTCATTGGCATTTCACTCCGGGAGGTTTCCATGACCCTCTACCTGTTCCTCTTCGTCAGCCTCGGCCTCCACCTCTTGCTCCAGTACCTCTTACTCCCCCGGCTTGAGGGGCGGGGGGCAGGCGGCCAAAAGACCTTCAGGAAGTCGGCCGCCCTCGCCGTGTTCAAATACCTGAGCACGACCTTGCTCCTCGCCGCGGCGACCTACGCCTTGATAGTCGTGATCGTCTTCGTCCTGAGCCTGACGAGGCCGGTCACGTCGGCCGAGTTCGGCGCGGCCATCGCCAACATCCAGTGGTTCCAGTCCAAGTTCAAAATCTTCCGCGAGTTCTGGACGCTGTGGCTGTTCCTCATGCTGCTGCTGGCCTACGTCGCCTACCGCCGCAGCCGGAAGGCGGCCGCGGAGGTCGCACAAGAGCCGCTGCCGCCGCTGCCGCCGAACGCGGAGATAGAAGAGGTCATGCGGAAGATCGGCGAGTGCGAGCAGAGGGCGGCGCGGCTGGAACTGTCGTGGGTGCGCTCAGACGACGAGCTGGCGATGCGCAAGCGGGAGTTGGCGCGCGAGGCAGAGGCGCTTCGGGCACAACTGCGGGAGGCGGACGTGCGGCGGCGCGCACTCCCCTCGGCGCCCGCCGAAGGGGCGCCACCCCCGCTTGAGTCTTACGGGGGGCTGCGCCGGTTCCTCGCCAGCAAGGGATTCTTTAAGACGCTTGAAAGCACGACCCGCTCGCTCGGCTACGCGGGGACGGTCTTGCTCGCCCTCTGCGTCGTCGGCGTCAACGTGCCCGTGCTCCACCGCGCGCTGTCGAACAGGGCCCTACGCCTCGGCGAGCTACAGGTGGAGGCGAGCAAAGCCGAGGCGCTTCAAAGCTACGAGGGGGTGATGGCCGACGAAGAGGCCACCGCCCCTCCGCAGTTCAGCGAAGAAGACCGCCGGGCCATCGAAGAGGCCGCGCGCCTCTTCGAGCAGGCTTTCACTTCCTCGAAGGATTTGCGGCGGGAGGAGGAAGAAGAAGACGATAACCCCACCTTCTTCTCCACGCGCAGCCACCTCGTACGCGACCAGATTATTAGAGACTTCAGGCGCAACCCGCCCGACGGCGGCCCGCCAAGCGGCCCCAAGGGGCCGAACGATAACGGGCCGTCGGGGCCGCGCGGGGAATGGGGGCCGGACGGGGTCGGGCCGAACCACGAAGGTACGGGCGGGGGCGGAGGCGGCGTGGCTGACGACCTGCGCGCGCAACTTGTGAACGACGACCGCGGGCCGCGAACCCAACTCGGCAGGAATTTCGCCGCGACGCTGGAGAAGGAGGTGGCGGCCCGGCCGCGCCTGCTCGAAAAGCTCAAGGGCAAGCTGCGCGCTTACAAGGCGAGCTTCAGGGAGCCGGTCGCGCCGGTGGAGTACGGCAAGTTCGCCTTCGGCGAGGCGGTCGGCTTCGCGGTCGATAAGTCCTGGGACGCCCCGAACGAGGTCGGCCGCCAGGGCATGAAGGTCTTTCAGACGGCCTTAAAGGACGCGGCCAAGAACTTCTTCGCGCAGGAGGTGCGCGGCGGCAAGGCTTCGCTGAGGGAGTCCGTCGTGAGGATATACGACACCCTCAAGTACAGGTTCGTCTCGGACGTGGCGGGCGAACCGAGTCCGCGAGGCTGCGCAAGACGCTTGGGAGCCGCGCCGCCGGGCGTGGCTTTAACGCCGAGGAGCTCAAGCTCGTAGACTCCTACGAGGATCACTACCCCGGCCGTCTCGGCTCCGAGACGCGGACGCCGAAGGGCAGGTTACAGGAGGCGGCGGGCGTGAAGCCCTCGCCCGCCGAGTCTCAGAATTTGCTGACCCAGTCGAGGGACTTTCAGAGCCTCAGGCGGTCGGTGGGTGTGGGCGGCATACTGATGGGGCGCGCCCCGGAGCCTTCGGGCGCCGGCGCCGACTTCCGCGAAGTGCGCTGGAGTGTGGACGGCGGCGGGGTGCTGCTCCACCTGCGCCGCGCCGACGGGGCGGAGGTGTCCGCCGGCCCCTTCGAGAGGTCGCTCGTGCATCAGGCCCTCGCCTACGTCGCCGATGACCGGAAGGTGGTCGTGACGATCATCAGCGGCGGCAGCGGGCGGCGCAAAGTCATGCTCCACCCCGCGCTCGCCGACACGCGGCTCGGCCACGACATCATCGAGTTCGACAAGCTCGTCTTCAGGTTCGTGGACAGGTGCGACGCCGCGCGCGAGCAGTCGGACAAGCTGACCACGGCGCAGTTGGAGCTCTACTACGTCGCGTCGGCGCTCCGCAGGTTGAGCGCCCTCCGACAGTGGGCGAGCAAAGGACGGCTCACCGCGACGGGGCGCAGCGACTTGAACGCGCTGGCGGCGTGGGAGAGTAGGGTCATCACGAGCGCAGATATCAACGAGCTGTTGAAGCCGGCGCTGCTGGACGCCGAAGGGCTCGACCGGCCGGAGAAGTCATTGCTCGCGTGGGGCAAAGCCTACTTCGACCAGGCGCTCGTCGGGGACATCAAGCGATGCGCGTCGCAGCACCGCGACCACCTGCCGGCCGTCCACAGGTGTCTGTCCGAGACGTTCTCGCTGAACGCGCGCTACGCGGACGACGACACGATGCACGGGTGGCGGAAGGCTTCGCCGAGACTCGCCTGGCGCAGCATCGCGGAAGAGCTGCCGTACCAGGCCGACGCCGGACTCTCCTTCCTCGGTCACGCGGAGAGCGCGGCCCCGGCGGAGCACCTCTGGCCGCTCCAGTTCAGGTACGAGATAGCCTTCCCCTCGAACGCCCCGTACAAGAAAGACTCGGACACCACGGACGCGTTCCGCGAGCCGTGGGAGTTCGCCGGGCTGCGCGGGCACATCGCGGAGAAGGTCTGGGGCGGGGTCGAGGCCGACCCGGAACTGCGCTCGCTCTACAAACGCGTCCGCGACTTCACCGTCTTGCAGCGCCTGTTCCGCACGTCGCTGGGGGGCGGACTCGGCCTGCGCTTCCCCGTCGAAAAGCTGTCGGCGCTGGCGAGGGCGACGGCCGGGAGCCTCCCCTCCGCCAACACGCCGCGCTGGGACGACCTCCCCCCGCGGAAATGCGACTGACGGGCGCCGCACTTAAGCGTGAACCTTTTAGGCCTGCGTAGGGGCCGACGCCGCTAGCGTATGCGCGTGGTGAAGCCGACGCTGCCGGCGTTGTTGGGCGCGGTCTGGCTGAGGTTGCCGGTGAACGTCCAGCGGACGTGCGTGACGGTGCGGTCGTAGCCGGCGGGCGCGCCGCCCGTGCCCGAGGCGGGCGTGTACGCCCACGTCGTCCCGCCGTCGTTCGAGTATGCGGCCGCGACGGTCAGACCCGTCGTCCCGAGGCTGCTCGTGACCGAGCCGACCTTGAAGTCGGTGTTCGAGGGAATCTGGTCGCGGATGACGAAGTTGGAGGCCTGGTAGCCGCCCGTGTTGCTGAAGGAGATGGAGTAGACGAGGTCGCTGCCCGCCACGATGGTCGGCACCGTCACGTCGGTCTCGACGCAGGTGCCGCCGACGAAGACGCACTTGCGGAGCCCGACGCTGGGTGGCGTCGTCGCCAGCACGTCGCGCTGCGCGGGCGAGTTGTCGTTGACGTTGAGCGTCGTGTCGATCTGCACGGTCGCGATGTTGCCGACGACGCGGTTGGTGTAGGTGCCGGCCGTCGAGGGGATGTTGACCTGGTAGGTCAAATCCCTCGTCGAGCCCGCCGGGACGGTGAACGTCCGCGCCCACGTCAGCGTCGAGCCCGTCACGGCCGGCTCCGGTATCGAAGCGCCGTTGTAGGTCGAGGAGTTGGCGACGTAGGTCACGGCCGCCGGGCTGGTCGGGAGCGTGTCCACGACCTGGTCTATTTGCACGTCGGCCGAGCCGCTGTTGGTGAGCCGCGCCGTGTAGGTGACGACCGTCGCGTTGTAGACGACCGCCGTGTTGACGAGCTTGGTGATGACCGTCGTGTTGGTGATCTGCTGGACGGGCGAGAGCGAGGCGTAGCCGCTCGTGTCGGTGTGCTTAACCTGCGTGCCGCTGCTGATGTAGTTGACGGGGCTGACGGCCGTGGGGCCGGACGTGAAGTTGACGGCGCGGAAGAGGTAGACGGCCTCGTAGGCGGTGTCCCCGGTCGAGGTGATGGAGGCCGGCGGGATGAGGAGCTGGTTCGCGTATGTGCCCGTGTTCGAGCCCGAGAGCGTGATGGTGGACTGGTAAAGCTCGTAGCTGTTGGCCGCCCACCCGGTGTAGGTGGCGGGCGTGAACGCGAGCACCTTGGCCGCGCCGATGGTGCCGGTATCGCCCGTCACGGTCATCGTCAGCGTGCCGCCGAGCGTGGCCGGGTTGGGGCCGGAGAGGACGGTCGTCACCTTGTTGGCGTTCGCCTTGATGGTCTCCAGCACGGGCGTCATCGTGAAAAGAGCGCTCCCGATCTGCGGGGCCCCGGCCGAGGGGTTGCCGCTGTAGACGCGGACGGTGTGCGTCTGCGGGACGACGCTGTCGCCCGTGCCGGCGGCCTGGAGGTAGAAGAAGGCCATCTTGCTCTCGCCGGCGTTCATCGCGCCGAGGTGGACGACGCCGTCCTCGTTCGGCGCGAGGCTGATGACCCCGCCCGTGAAACTCCCGGCGGTGGCGTAGACGTTCGGCAGGTACGCGCCGTCGTTGGTGACGCGGTAGGAGACGTACATGCAGCGGAGCTGCGGGGTGATGGAGGTGTCGTAGTAGAAGACGGGCGAGGAGGTGCGCGTGACGGTGACGGCGTGCGCCGTCGCCCCCGCGAACGCGAAGACAAGGAAGAACAAGCACGTTCTCAGCAAGTTTTTCTTGTCGAAGGTCATCGTCTCTGCTTCGGCACCCCGGTCGCCCGCACGCGCGCGGCGCGACGCGCAGGCCGTCCCTTAAACGTCCTTACTCCTCTTCCTCTTCCTCCTCCTCGTCCTGACCCTTCTCCCCGGCGAGACCTGCCTTGCTCGTGCCGAAGAGGTCGAAGAGGTTCGAGAGCTTGGAAGAGATGGTGAAGTAGAAGCCCCGGCGCGCGGGCGAGAGTCCGATGGCGCCCGGCTCCGTCGCGCCCGTCCAGTTGTAGCCGCCGCCGAGCCGCAGGTCGGGCAGCACCCAGAAGCCGGCCTCGGAGCCGAACGACATGCGCGCCGTGCGGGAGGCGGGCTGCGCCAGCCAGCGCCCCTCGCCCGCCACGTCCACGAAGCGGCCGAAGCGGTAGACGGCGCGCCCCTGCGTCATGTAGGTGAGCGTCGAGACGCGCCCGAGCCCCTGCGAGCTGGTGTCGCCGAACTTCAGGGCGAACCGGCCGTAGAGCTCGACGTTGCGCGACGCCTGGAGGTAGCCGTCGGTCGAGAGCGTGTCGGAGCGGTCGCGCGTCTCGGCCACACCGGCGCCGTTCTGCTGCGCGAGGTCGCGCCGCGTGTAGCTGAAGAGCAGGCCGACCGAGTCCCTGTGCAGCGGGCGCCACGCGAGCGCGGCCGTCGCTGCCAGCGCCGAGCTTTCGCGCCCGGCGAAGTTGGTGCGCGAGAGCTGGAAGCGCCCGAGCGAGGTCACGTTGTCGAGGAGGCGGCCGGCCGCGCCGAGCGTGAGCACGGAGCCTACGCCGCCGCGGTCGCGCATCTCGTAGCGACCCGTCGTGCGGAAGCCCTCGGCCGGCTGCCACGCGAAGCCGAGGTGCGCGGCGTTGAAGTTCTCGCCCGAGCCCTTCAGGTGGAAGCCGCGCTCGTAGCCGAAGTCGAGCGCCAGCTCCTTGCTCACCGGCAGGCGGTTCGACAACCCGATGACGGCGAAGCTGTCGGTGCCGCCTATGCCGTTCTCGATTTGATAACGCGTGTTGAGGTTGGCGTAGCGGCCGAGCTTGGTCTCGACGCCGACGGCGGTCTCGTTGCGCGCGGCGGTGGCGGCGAAGCCCGTGCCGGCCACGTCGCCGATGGGCGTGATGGGCGCCGAGGCGAGCCGCTGCGTGAAGAAGAGCTTGGTGTACTGGTTCCACTGGTAGGTGGCCGCCAGCGTCGTCTGGTTCGGGTAGGTCGGGTCGGCCTCGCCGAGGTTCTGCTCGCGCTTCGCGGAGAGCTGGAGCTTGTCGGTCGCCCTGTACTCGGCGCCGACGGTGACGAGGTTCGAGTCGGTCTCGCGACCCGTGATCTCGTCCTTGAAGTGACGGAAGTCGAAGCCGAACTGCGCGCGCAGGCGCTCGCCGAACTGCTGCGTCCAGAGGAGCGAGGCGGTCTGGCGGCTGTTGTCCACGTTGTCGGTCTGGTTGCGCTCGTCGGTGAACGAGAAGCGCGCGCGCGACGACTTCGTGGCGCGCAGCTCGACCGAGACGTCCGTGCGCTGCGAGCCGGGCGTGACGGTCTGGCCGAACGGGTTGAGGAACCCCTCGTCGGCGCGCGCGAACGACGCCCGCAGGCGCGTCTCGCGCCAGGAGAGCGGCTGATCCAGCTCGACGCGGTAGGCGTTGCCGTCGTGCCGGTCGTCTGCGCCGCCGTCGCCGAAGAAGACGTTGCCGCCCGAGAAGACGCGGCCGCGCGACGTGGCCAGCTCGGCGCGCAGGCGCCCGCCGCGCGGCAGACTCTTCTCGGCGTCGATGCCGCCCAGGACGAACGAGCCGAACTCGCCCTGCCGCTGGTTGACGAGCGAGAGCCCGAGCTTGAGCCCCAGCCCCTCGAAGTTCTTGTAGGCGCGCGCGGTGTAGACCGCCTGCGACATCGAGTCGGTGCGGTACTCGTAGGTGGCGACGACCTGGACGAGGTTGAACGAGAAGTCGAAGGAGGAGATGGGGCGGAGGAAGAAGATTTCGCCGGTCGCCGCGTCGAGGTTGTAATCGACCGAGCGGATGAGCGACTCGCGCGAGAGAATCGTCTCGGGGTTGCGGCGGTCGCGCACTTCAATCACCA
Source organism: Acidobacteriota bacterium (assembly GCA_020200135.1). Classification (GTDB taxonomy): domain Bacteria; phylum Acidobacteriota; class Blastocatellia; order Pyrinomonadales; family Pyrinomonadaceae; genus QHXN01. Next base: position 106,354 of record JAIVJI010000060.1, read on the forward strand.
CCGTCTCGGAGCCGGGCAGCACTTCCGCGTGCGACAGCCGCGCGAAGCCCAAAGCGCCGCCGGGGAACACGTCGCGCGCGAACGAGCTGTCGGGGCGGGCCCCCCTGCCGGTTCTCGGTCTCGAAGTCGCCGAAGAGGAAGTAGGAGCGGCCGCGGTCGAGCCGCAGGTAGAGCTTCGAGTTGCTCTGCGCGTCCTCGTAGCGCGTCGAGGAGTCGCCGAAGAGCGGGTAGGCGCGGTCGAGCGGGTCGAACTGGAAGAGGCGGTCGTTGCCCCCGGTGCGGTTGATGGGGCGGTTGCTGTCGTAGGCGAGCGTCAGCAGGTTCTTCGACCCGATGAACTGCCCGCGGTAGAAGAAGGCGAGGCGGCTGCGCACGGTGGCGTCCGAGGCCGCGCCGGAGAGCTCGGGCGCGGCGGCGCCGACGGTCACCTCGCCGAGGCCGACGAGGATGGCGGGGCGCACTTCCGGCGTGATCCTCACCTGGCGCCGGGCCTCGACCGCGCCGGTCGTCGCGTTGATGTCCACGGAGCCGGGGGCGTTGTTCGAGACGAGCACCGCGCGCCCCTCGCCGCCGACGAGCGGGACTATCTGCTCGCTCGACGATTCGTCCTCCCCGGCCCGCGAGTTGGCCTCCGCCTGGTTCATTGAGCCGCCGCGGCCCGAGCCGTCGGCCTGCTTGAGCGCGGCCTCGGCCGCACGCTCGGCGGTCTTGTTGTTGCGTGTCCCGTCGGCGGCGACCTCTTCGACGCGCAGCAGCCGGCCCGCGGAGACCGCGAGCGCGACCGAGCCGTCGGCCGCCGGGTGATTCCACTCGTCGAAGGCGCGCACGCGCACCGTCGTCGAGTCGCGGCCGCCGGCCGAAAGCTCGACCTTGTCGGTGAGAATCTCCAGACGCTTCGCGGGGCCGCGGCCGTAGGCGGTCAGCTCGACGCTCTGCCCGGTGGCGCCGTCGGGCCCGACCGCCGCGCGAGGATTTCGAGCGCGGCGCCGGTGACGGCCTCGCCCTCGCGCGGCGAGAGCACGCGCACCTGACCCGGCGCGACCGGCTCCAGAGTCTCCTCGGCCGTCGTCTCGTACGTGCCCGACGCGACGGGCGCGGCCGGCTTCGCTTCCGCCGCCGGCTTCGCGTCGCTCGCGCCGAAGAGCGAGCCGGCGAGCGGGCTCTCCGAGTTCGGGCCGGGGGCGAGACTGTTCTTCGACGCGGAGTTCGAGGGCGCAGCCGCGGACGCGGAGGCGCCGTCGCCGGAGTCGGGGGCGCGCAGGCCGTAGTTCTGACGCAGCAGCGCGCCGCCGCCGAGCGGCGTGCGCAGCAGACGCGTCCAGCTCCGCTCGTCGCGCCGGCCGGTCTCGGCGAGCGTGTAGCCGGGCGGCAGCGTGACGGGGTCGAGCGAGAGCACCTGCGCGCCCTCGTTGACGACGGGGAAGTTGTAGAGACCCTCGGAGTCGGTGATGACCGACTGGCCGTTGTTGAGGTAGAGCCGCACGCCGGGGAGGCCGCGCTCGTCCCGGTCGAACTGCCCGTTCAGGTTCGCGTCCGCGTAGACGCGGCCGACGATGACCTGCTGCGAAGAGAAGAGGCCGCGGCGGACGCGCACCGAGGCGCGCGCCCGGGGGGTGGACACGCGCTCGCCGTTCGAGAGCACGCCCGCCGCGGAGGCCGTGTTGAACTGCTCGCCCTCGCGCGCGTTGGCGCCGACGCGAGCGCGGTAGGTGAGCACGACGCGCGCCCCGGCCTCGACGCGACCCAGGCGGAAGAGGAGCAGCCCGTCGGAGGCGATCTCGGGCTCGACGCTGCGCGCGGGCGCGGGCGGCGCTTCGAGGAGCGCGGTGCCCTCGGCGTAGTGGAACGAGGGCGGGAGCTGGTCGCGCACCAGAGCCTCGTCGAGCGCGGCGGGCGTCGCGTTGCGCAGCTCGACGCGGTAGGTCACCGTGTCGCCGACCTCGACCGACGGGCGGTCGGCCGACTTCGTGATCTCGAGCGAGGAGTTCTCGAACATCGGCACGTTGAGCGCGTAGGCCACGAGGCGCGGGATGTCGACCTGCTCCTCGGTCGTCTCGAAGCTCCCGGCGCGCGAGACGGGCTGGCCGTCGAGCGCGCGCACGGCGAGCGAGAAGAGACCCGCGCCGTCGGGCACGATGGTCGTCTCGATGAGCCGCGCGCGGTAGCCCGGCGCGGTGACGTTCAGGAAGTAGCGCGCGGGGCTCGCGGGCGTGCCGAGCTGCGAAGACTGAAGGACGAAGCTCCAGCGGCCGGCCGCGTCGGCCGCGAACGGGTTCGAGTTCGTCAGGTTCGGCTCAAGCCCGGCGTCGGCGCCGCCGCTCAAGGGGACGAGCGCGCCGGTCGCAGAGTCCGCGAAGAGCGAGACGCGCGCGCCGGGGACGGGCGCGCCCGCGCTGCGCCCCTGGTAGACGACGCCGAAGGGGCTGGCGACCGCCGTGGCCGAGGTGCTCGAAACCGAGGGCGCGTTGTCGGCCCCGATGACCGCCGTGTTGACGATGCCGGAGCCGTGCGCGAGACCCTGCGCCGCGCGCGCCTGGAAGCCGACCTCGATCGTCTCGCCGACCGCGACCTGCGCGAGCCGGACTTCGACGCGGCGGCCGACGACCGAGCCTTCGTCGGCGTCCTCCTGGTCGGTGAGCGCGCGGCCGCCGAGCCGCAGCGTGCCGTAGACGTAGGTCAGCTCCGGGGGCAGCTCGTCCAGCAGGCGCACGTTGCGCGCGGCCGAGTCGCCGCTGTTGCGGAGGGCGACGGTGTAGGAGAGCGCCTGCCCCGGAGAGGTCGTGACGCTCTCGCGCCCCTCGACCAGCTTGACGGGCGGCAGTCCCGGGTCGGAAGGGGATGTGATGCGCGCGCCGTTGCCGTAGGCGTTGAAGACGGTGCCCGCGTCCTGCGCGCCCGCGTTCAAAGCGTCGGCGACCGAAGAGCGCGCGACGACGCGGATAGTCAACTGCTCGCCCACCGTGCCCGTGTTCACGTCCACCACGGCGAGGACGCCGACGCACTGTCCGCGCGCGAGGCGCGGGCTCATCGTCGCGTCGAGCGTGACGGGGCGGTCGCCGGAGTCGAGCGTGCCCGAGCCGTCAGTGTCGAAGTGGAGCGAGACGAGCGCCGCCGGGGCCGACACGTCGGCCGAGGCGATGGTGTAGAAGTCGGGGGTGTTGCCGGTGTTGCAGACGCGGAAGAGCCGCGTCACGCGCTCGTTCGGCGAGACGTTGGCCGAGGGGTCCGTCTCGTCCGGCGTGACGTTGACCGAGGCGACGGTCGAGACCGTCACGGTGACGGTCGGCGAGACCGTCCTGAAGCCCGTGCCCTCGGCGTCCGTGTAGGTCGCCTCGGCGCGGTTGGAGATGATGACGCCCGCCCCGACACCCCCGTCGCGCGCGAACGCGCCCGCGCCGCCAGCCGCGAGGGCGGCGAGTGCGAGCGCGAGCGCGAGCGCGCGGACGAGGACGTGGGGGCGGGCGTCAGTCATCGGAGAAGACGAAAACGCGAGACGTTGGATGCCGGATGCCGGATGCTGGTCCTTTCTGACACCTAGCATCCGGCGTCCGGCATCGGCCTTAGTTGATCCGGCGGCGGAAGACGAACGTCCGCGAGACGCCGGGGTTGAGGGTGCCGGCCGAGTCCCGGAGGAACGTCGTCGCGGCGGTGACCGCGCCGTTGGTGTTGCCGTCGGTGATGGTGCCGCCGCCCGAGTCGGACGGGGCGGGCGTCGTCAACTGCGTCGTCGTCGAGCCCCAGTTGTTGGGCGCGGCGTTGCCATCCTCGTTGATGAAGATGCTCGACGCGACCAGGTCGACGCAGCCCGCGCCGCCGCCGCCCGTCGAGACGTTCGAGTACGCGATCGAGTACTCGATGTCCGCGCCGGGGACGGGGTCGCTGGCCCCGCCCACGCCGGTCGAGTTGAAGACCGTCGCCGTCTTCACGAGCCTCAGGAAGCCCGTGTAGAGGTTGTCGCGCGTGTCGTTCGACGACGCGGGGGTCACCCCCGAGGTGGCGCGCACCGTCACGCCGAACCCGCCCGCCTGGAGGACGGCCGTGCCGGCGGGCGCGGTGACGCGCACGATGACGTTGGCCGACGCGCCGAAGGCCACGGCGAGCGTCGTGCTCCCGCCGCCCGAGAGCGTCGTGAACGACGTGCCGCCGTTGGTGCTGAGCTGGACGGTGAAGCCCGCGGGCACCGTGGGCGCGGTGAAGGTGAACGTGTCGTCGGTGTTACCCGTGTTCTGCACCGTGTTGGTGAAGTCGACGGCCGCCGCCGACCCGAGCGTGTCGAGGTGCGACAGCCCGGCGACGGCCGCCGGCGCCACAGACCTGTTCGTGTAGTCGTCGTTGTTGTCGGTGGGCCCGACCGCCGAGGGCGCGCCCGAGGGCCCGAAGAGAACGGCGCCGACCTGCGTGAGCGTCGTCGGGAGCTGGAAGCCCTGCGTCGCGCTCAGCGCGTCCACGCCGAAGCGCGGCTCGTTGAAGTCGGCGTTGCCGTCGCCCTTGTTGACGACCCCGTCGCCCGACTGGTCGGTGATCGAAGCGTTGATCGAGTTGCCGCCGAACGCGTCGCCGATCTCGTAGATGGGCTGGGTCGCGTTGATGCCCGTGTTGACCGTCACGACGACCTGCATGTTCGAGACGGTGGCGGCGGCCGCGAGCGTGGCGCCGGTGTTGAAGGCGACGCGCGTGACCGTGCCGGGGGGCGGCGCGACGGTCGTCCAGGTGGCGCCCGTCACGGGGTCGGTCGTCAGGGCCGAGGTCGAGTAGAGGACGGTGACGCCGGCGGGCGGCGTGACCGACGCGAAGGTCGTGCGCGCGGGGACGGGCACGACGACGAAGACGCCGGTGTTCGAGCCCGCGGGCGCGTTCGTCAGTGTGCGCGAAGTGACGGCGCGCGCGCCCACGTTGTCGAGCACCCACGTGTAGGTGACGTTCGAGCCGAGCGCGACGGGGCCCGCGGGCGCCGTCAGGCCGAGCCGGAGCTGCGCGTCGTTCTCGACCGTGGTCGAGATGCTGCCGACGGCCTCCGACTCGCTCCCCGTCAGCGTGACGCTCGGCGGGACGGACGTGCGGACTTCCGCCGCCGAGCCGTTCGACGCGACGTTGTCGCCCGAGGCGTCGCCGAGGGTGACGGAGACGGTCGAGCCGGCGGCGGCCGCGGCGCCCACGCTCACGCGCACGATGACGTTGAACGAGGCGTTGCGCGCCAGATACGGCGAGGCCGGGTAGAGCACGGCCGAGCCGTTGCCGAGGATGTCGGTGTCGCCGCCGTCGATGCCGTTACCGTTGACGTCGATGACGGCCTGCGTGACGGTGGCCGTGCCCGAGAGGCCGATGGCGGCGCCCGAGGCGGGGAAGCGCACCTGCGTCGGGAAGTTGCCCGAGTTGGTGACGGTGAACGTGAAGTCCACGCCGGTCTGCCCCGTGACGACCGTCGGGACGGAGCCCCCGTCGGGGGTGATGGTCAGGCCGGCGACGTTGGCGACCGTCACGGTCACGGGGTTCGAGCTGGCCGTGTAGCTGTTGGTGCCGTCGGAGTAGGTGGCCGACGCCTGGTTCACGATGGACGTGCCGCCGCTGGTCGTCTGCCCCAGGGCCGGCGCGGCCGCGAGCCACATCGCCGCGAAGGCGACGAGCGCGGCGGGGAGCGCGCGCAAACGTGTGGGGGATGTCTTTCTCGTTTTCATCTTCGTTGTTCCTTCTGGTGGTCGGGGGTTGCTGGCGGCGCCGTCTATCTGGCGGGTTGCCGGAAGGCGGGAGCTCGTCCGGCTTTCGGGCGGCCGCGCGCGTGTCCCTGTTTACTTGACGCGCACCCTGTACGAGGCCGAGAGCTTGCCGCCCGCGGCGAGCGCGTCCGACCACTCGTAGCGCACCTCGGTGTACATCGAGACGGGCGCCGGCACCTTCTTCACCGTGCCGTCGGCCTGGCGCTGCTCGACGATGGGCTGGGTCGAGAAGGTCTTGCCGCCGTCGATGGAGTAGGTGACGGTCGAGCCGTTCTCGCCCGCGGCCGAGCCGGCGACGAGCGCGGTGCCGGCCGGGATGTGGCCGACCGCCTTGTAGTCGCGCGCGTCGGCGGTGCCGTCGTTCGACGAGACGATGCGCCAGTCGAGCACCTCGCCCGGGCGGACGTTCTCCACCTTGTCGAGCGGGAGGCGGGCGCCGCCGCGCTCGACCGAGCCCGAGAGCTCGACCTTCACTTCGGGGCGGCCGCCGGCCGTCGCCTTGAGCTGCCGCTGCGCGAGCGCGCCGCCGCAGACCAAAGCGACGACGACGAGCGCGAGCAGTGGGGCTGCGCCCCGTCTATTCTTTAGTCTGGTCATGTGTCTTCTCCTCCGATGATGCTGTCTGGTTGGGGCGCGAGGCTTGCGGCGCGGGTACGCGAAGCGGGGCGCGTGTTCGAGAGTGCGAGGCGCGGGTCAGGGCATGTTCGTGTTCCGCCGTCAGGCGGGGTCGGCCATCGCCGGCTCCTTGAGGGCGCAGGCGACGGCGTACATGAAGTCGCGGACGCGGACGGGCCGCGGGATGACCGCCGCCAGCCGCGAGTGCGCGTGCGAGCGCATGATCTCGGCGGGGCGGTCGTGGATGCCGATGAGCGAAGTCCCGGGCGCAATTTCGGAGAGCGCCTCGACCGCGCCCGCGCGGCCGAAGCCGGCCATGTCGAGGCCGACGGCGATGAGGTCGAAGTCGCCCCGCGCCGCCGCCCTCAGCACGTCCATCGTATGACGGCACGCTTCGGCCTCGTGGCCGGCAGCGCGCAGCGCCCTCACCAGATGTTCGGCCGCCACGCGGTCGTCGTCACAAATCATCACGCGCGCCATCATTTAATTCCTTTACCCGGATGAAACTTCCCCTGCCGCCAGAGGGCACACAACTCCCCCGGCGCCCAGACCCTTGTACAACCCCCGTACCGCTCGGGGTGGCAGGTCGGGCGCGGGGGCTTAACTCGTTGTGGCTCGACGGTTTCGGCCGGGAGGGGCGCGCGCGGCGCGGGGGAAGCAGAGGGCGCCGTGTGACAGGCGGGGCTGAAGTTTTGTCAGGGCCGCTGACAAAATGTCAGCGGCCTCACGGCCGACGTGACTGACGGCAAAGGGGCTCCCGAACATTCGGGAGCCCCCTTTCATCGATCTACGGAAGCCTGTTCCGCCGCGTGCTCAGAGCGCGTCGGGGCGCGCGCCGGTTTCGTATTCGCGGAGCTTGCGGTAGAGGGTGCGGGCGGAGATGCCGAGGACGGCGGCGGCGCGCTCGCGGTTGCCGCCCTGCTCTTCGAGGACGCGGAGGATGTGTTGGCGTTCGAGCTGGTCGAGCGTGAGCGGCGCCGGGCTGGAGATGTCGGCCTTGCCCTCCGCGCCCTGAGAGGCGTGGGGCGGGAGGAGATGGTCGGCTTCGATGATGTCCGAGCCGGCGGCGGCGAGGGCGGCGGCGCGTTCGAGCGTGTTGCGCAGCTCGCGGACGTTGCCGGGCCAGTCGTAAGAGCCGAGACGCGCGCGCGCTTCCGCCGAGAGGTCGAGCGCGGGGCGGTTGAAGCGCTCGCGGAAGAGCGCGAGGAAGTGTTCGACGAGCGCGGGGATGTCTTCGCGGCGCTGGCGGAGCGGCTGGACGTGGAGCGAGATGACGTTGAGCCGGTAGAAGAGGTCGGCGCGGAAGCGGCCGGCGGTCACGTCCTCGGCGAGGTTGCGGTTGGTGGCGGCGACGACGCGCACGTCCGCCTCGCGGTCGCGCGTCGAGCCGACGCGGCGGAAGCGGCCCTCCTCCAAAAACCGGAGGAGCTTGACCTGCGTCTGCGCGGGCATCTCGCCCACCTCGTCGAGGAAGAGCGTCGAGGAGTCGGCCGCCTCAATCAGCCCCCTCTTGGTCGAGGTCGCGCCGGTGAAGGCGCCGCGCTCGTGGCCGAAGAACTCCGACTCGAAGAGCGTCTCGGGCAGCGCCGCGCAGTTGACCGCGATCATCGGCGTGTCGGCGCGCTGGCTGCGCGCGTGGATGAAGCGCGCGAGCACGTCCTTGCCCGTCCCCGACTCGCCCGTGATGACGACGGTCGAGTCCGCCCGCGCCGCCGTCTCGGCCAGCGCGACGAGCCCCTCCATCGCCTTGCTCTTGTAGACGAACGCCGAGAGCGCCTCGTCCGACGGCTGGCGGACGACATCCCTCAGTGAGGCGTTCTGGCGGACGAGCCGGCGCTTCTCTTCGGCCTTGCGCACGACCGCCTCTATCTCGTCGAGCGTGGCGGGCTTGGTCAGGTAGTCGTAGGCGCCGAGCCGCATCGCCTCGATGCCGGTGCCGAGCGAGGTGTCGGCCGTGAGCATGATGACCTCGGGCGCGTCTTCGAGCTTGCGCACCTCGCGCAAGGTGTCCAGCCCCGAGAGGCCGGGCATCCGTATGTCGAGGAGCATCACGTCGAAGTCGCTCCTGGCGAGCGCCTCCAGCGACTCCTCGCCCGACGCCGCCGAAGTCGAGTCGAAGCCCATGCGCGCGACCTGCTCCGTCACGAGCTTGCGCAGCACCGCGTCGTCGTCGACGACCATCACGCGAATTTTTCTGCTCATAGGGGCGTCTGGGCAGAGACGGCTCGGGGGTCCGTAGAAAGTCGTGAAGCGAATCTTATCACCGTTGGCCGGGCCGTTGTCATCAACTTTTCACTGCCGCTCGGGCGTGCGGCGCGGGAGCCAGAGGCGGAAGCGGCTGCCCGCGCCGGGCTTGGACTCGACGGTGAGCGCGCCGCCCAGGGCCTCGGCCAGCGTCAGCGAGATGGCGAGCCCGAGCCCCGCGCCGCGCCCCGGGTCTTTGGTCGTGAAGAACGGGTCGAAGACGCGCGCGAGCGTCTCGGGCGCGATGCCGGACCCGGTGTCCGACACCTCGACGCGGACGCGCTCGCCGTCGAGCACGGTCGAGACGCGGACGCTCCCGCCGGCGTCGCCCAGCGAGTCGAGCGCGTTCGAGAGCAGGTTGTCGAGAATCTGCCGCACCATCGCCTCGTCGGTCGCGACCTCGCCGACCGAGGGGTCGGCCGAGACCTCGACGCTCGCGCCCGACTCGCCGCCGCGCCGCTCGAAGATCTGCGCGGCCTGCGCGACGACGCGGTTGAGTTCGACGGGGTCGCGCCGCGCGCGCTTCTGCCGCGAGAGGTCGAGCAGCCCGCGCGTGATCTGCTTACAGCGCAGCGCCTGCCGGACTATCTCTTCGAGGTAGTAGTCCCACTCGCGCTCCTCGGCGCGCCGCGCCGTCGCGGGGTCTTCGCGCAGGTCGCGCAGCGTCGCCTCGGCGCAGGTCGTGATGGCGGCGAGCGGGTTGTTGATCTCGTGCGCCACGCCCGCCGCGAGCTGCCCGATGGTGGCCAGACGCCGCGAGCGCGCCAGCTGCTCCTGCACCTCCGCGAGCGTCGTGATGTCGCTCCACGTGATGACGCTCCAGGGGGAGGTCTGGAGTCCGGAGTCCGGAGTCCGGAGTCCCGAGCCAGCCGGCCGGCGCCCCGGCTTCGCGCTCGACTCTTCGCTCACGACTTCGCGGACTTCGGACTCCGCCTCGGCCGACGCCGACTCGTCCCCTTGAAGCTTGTCTTCAGACTCCAGACTCCAGACCCCGGACTCCAGACTCGAAAGCGGCGCGACCGAGACGAGGTAGCGGCGGCCGTCCTCCGCCTGTAGCTCGAACGAGCTGGTGGTGCGCGGCGTGCCGGGGCGCATGTGGTAGGCGGCGGCGCGCTCGCCGAAGAGGCGCGAGAACGCCTCGGCGCAGGACATCCCCGCGACCTCCGAGGGGTGCAGCCCCATCGCCTCGGCGGCGGCCATGTTGCACCGCACGACGCGCATCCGGTCGTCGTGGACGATGACGCCGTCGGGGATGGCGTCGAAGGTCTGCTCCCAGACGCGCTTGGCCGCGCCGAGCGTGTCGAGCAGCCGCGCGTTGTCGAGCGCGAGCGCCGCCATGTCGGCCAAGCCTTCGAGCTGCTGCCGCTCCTCGGCCGTGAAGCGGTGGTGCTCGCGGTAGCCGACGGCGAGCACGCCCAGGCTCTCGCCGCGCGCGCGCAGGCGCGCCAGCGCGAGGTCGCGCACGCCCTCGGCGCTGTGGAGCGGGAACTCGCTCTCGGGCAGGTCGCCGGCCAGCCCCCTCACCTCGATGATCGCCTCGTCCGACTCCTCGTCGAAGGCCGCGACGCGCTCGACAAACTCGCCGCGCACGGGGTTGACGATCTCGCCCTCGGTCTGGACGCTGCGGAACCCGCTCATCGCCAGCCAGGTGATCGTGCGCTCCTTCTCCGAGAAGCTCGCGATGCTCGCCGTGTCGGCGCGCAGGATGCGCCTGACGGTCTCGACGACCGTGTCGAGCGTGGCCGCGCCCTCGGCGCGCGCCGCCACCCGCCCCCTGCTGTCTGTGCTCTCAGTCATCTCGCCCTTATCTTGCCAGAATCGACCGCGAAAGTCCCTTATACGCGCCGCCGCGGCTGTGAGTTTAAAGACGCCGGATTCGGCACCCCCGTCACAATTTTCTTTCACCTGACGCAGCAGCCGCCTCGGACGCTTCCCCCCCGCGGCGGTTTTCCGAGTCTTTCCAAACGGCACGGGCGTTGCCAAAGCGGACGGCGTCGGGCGGTGATTTATGAACGTCGAAAACGAATTAACGCAGAGCGAGAAGGAAGCCCGGAGGCTGCACGTCATGAAGAGAGTTCTCGAAGTCCTGGGGTGGCTCACGGCGGTCGCCCTCTTCGCGTTCGCGGGCCACGCGGTCTTCGCCGCCGCGCCCGCGCCGGGGGCGCCCGAGCCCGCCGCCGCGCAGACGACGCAGCGCGCCGGCTCGCAGGACGACGCCGGCACGAGCCGCGAGCGCAAAGCGCCCGCCCGCCCGCGCGAAGACCTGAGCCCCGGCTCGCTCGTGCGCGAGGCGCGCACCGTCTTCGTCGCCGAGAGCCGGCACGTCGAGAAGAAGTACCTCGAATACAAGCTCGGCAAGTACGCCGAGCTGCGCGACTGGGGGCTGATGCTCGTCGCCGACGCGGACAAGGCCGACCTCGTGCTGAGCGTCGAGAAGACGGCGCTCAACTACATCTTCACGCTCACAGACCGGCGCACCTCCGTCATCGTCGCCACCGGCAAGTGCGTCGCCGTCAACGGCCGCCTCGCGGCGGAGTACCTCGGCAAAGAGATCATCAGGAAGCTGAAGGACGTGCGCGCCTCGGGCGACACGCGCCGCCGCCGCGACCGCGACGAAGAGGATGACGACGAGTGGAGCGAGTCTTAACACTTCGGCGTTCGGGCGGAGGTTTATGCCGATTCGCGCAGGCGTCTACACATTCGAGATGGCAATGACCCGCGCCGAAGGGCGACTCAAGATCCTCCCCGTCTACCCGGACCCGGACGGCGACCTAAAGCAGACGCCTCCCGACGTTTACTATCGGTCCGGGGCCGGCGCCTTCTTCGTCGTCGTGTCGACACGACCGGCCGAAAACAGCGAAGGGCGGCCGCGTTCGACGCGGCCGCCCTTCAAACTTTCAAGCAGAAATACGACGCCCTGTCAGTCGCCCTTCGGCGCGGCGGCGCGCACTTCGGCGGAGACGCCGGCCTCGTACTTCTTAAAATTCTCGTTGAAGCGGCGGGCCAGCTCCTGCGCCTTCCGGTCGTAGGCCTCGGGGTCTTTCCAGGTGCCGCGCGGCTGTAGCACCTCGGCGGGCACGTCGGGGCACGAGGCCGGCACGCGGACGCCGAAGACGGGGTCGGGGCGCGTCTCGACCTTCGCCAGCGAGCCGTTGAGGATGGCGCGGATCATGGCGCGCGTGAACTTGATCTTCATCCGCGAGCCCTCGCCGTAGGGGCCGCCCGACCAGCCCGTGTTGACGAGCCAGCAGTCGGCCCTGTGCTCCTGAATCTTCCTGCCGAGCAGGTCGGCGTAGGCGCCCGGGTGCAGGACCATGAAGGGCGCGCCGAAGCAGGTCGAGAAGGTCGCCTGCGGCTCGGTCACGCCGCGCTCGGTGCCGGCGACCTTCGCCGTGTAGCCCGAGAGGAAGTGGTACATCGCCTGCTCGGGGCTCAGCCGCGCCACGGGCGGGAGCACGCCGAAGGCGTCGGCCGTGAGCATGATGATGTTCGAGGGGTGGCCCGCGAAGCCCTCGGGCACGATGTTCGGGATGCTCGTCAGGGGGTAGGCCGCGCGCGTGTTCTCGGTCTTCGACGCGTCGTCGAGGTCGGGCGTGCGCGTCTCGGGGTCGAAGACGACGTTCTCCATCACGGTGCCGAACATGCGCGTCGTGCGGTAGATGTCGGGCTCGGCCTCCTGGGAGAGCTTGATGACCTTGGCGTAGCAGCCGCCCTCGAAGTTGAAGACGCCGTCGTCCGACCAGCCGTGCTCGTCGTCGCCGATGAGGCGCCGCTCGGGGTCGGCGCTCAAGGTAGTTTTGCCCGTCCCCGACAGCCCGAAGAAGACCGCCACGTCGCCCGCCTGCCCGACGTTGGCCGAGCAGTGCATCGACATCACGCCGCGCTGCGGCAGGAGGTAGTTGAGAATCGTGAAGACCGACTTCTTCGTCTCGCCCGCGTAGGAGGTTCCGCCGATGAGGACGAGCCGCTGCGCGAAGTCCATCAGGATGAAGGTCTCGGAGCGCGTGCCGTCGGTCGCGGGGTCGGCCTTGAAGCTGGGGATGTTGACGACGGTGAACTCGGGCACGTGCCCGGACGCGCCGGCGTCGTCGTTGATGAACATCGTGCGCGCGAAGAGCGAGTGCCAGGCCAGCTCCGTGACGACGCGCACGGGCAGGCGGTAGCGCGGGTCGGCGCCCGCGTACGCGTCCTGGACGAACAGCTCGCGCGTCGAGGCGTACTTCATCATCCGCTCCCGCAGCCTGTCGAACGCGCCTTGCGAGAACTCCTTGTTGACCTCGCCCCAGAAGACTTTATCCTCGGACGAAGGCTCGCGGACGATGGCCTTGTCCTTGGCGGCGCGACCCGTGTGCTCGCCCGTGTCGACCATGAGCGCGCCGTGCGCGGAGAAGACGCCCTCGCCGCGCCGCGCGACGATCTCGTAGAGCTCGGGCGTGGACATGTTCCAGTAGACGTCCCGCTCGGGGCGGATGCCGACGGCGTCGAGCCCCGTGTCGCCGCGCCTGCGCCCGTGCTCGCGCGCGACGCTCTGCTGTCTGATGGCGGCCATAATTTCTCCTATGAATAAGGCGGTGAGGCGTCGGCCGTGACGAGTAAGAATTGATTTTATCTTGTCACGGCCGACGGCCCACGGTCTACGCTTTCTTTGTTGACCTCTTGAACAAACGCGCGCCGAACGCACGACAGGAGCGCACGGCGCGCTCCTCGTTCGAGGCGTGCGGCGGCGCTCCTGCGGATGGCTGGCCGAAACTCCGGGCCGGGGTCGGCTAGAGCTGTTTGTCCTTCTCGCGCCTCTCCTCGACCAGCTCGCGCAGCGCGACCGAGAGGTCGCGGGCGGCGCGCTCCAGCCGGTCGGCGCTGGCCTCCAACTCGTCCACGCCGCCGGGCCTCTGCCGCGCGGCGACCGCGGCCAGCGCGGCCTCGGTCTGTGAATTCAAACGCTCGGCCGCCGACTGCACCTCCTGCTCGGCGCGCGTCAGCGGTTTCGAAGGGGACGTTGATCCTTGCGTGCTCACAAAAACTCTGCCCTGCTTGTCCGAATAAATTTTGTGCCCGCGCGGCGGAACCTTTCGGCCCCGGCGCGCACGTTTAAGATAACAGAATGGTTGCGTCTCTGCCATCTCTTACACCAAGTCGGAGGCAAAAGGCAAAGCGCTCGCGGAGCGCTTTGCCTTCCGCGGCGGGTTTTGTTATTCGTTGGGGCGATGGGCAGGGTGCCGGGCAGGGAGGAGTTCACGGCGCGCGAGTGGGGGGTGGTCGAGTCGCACCCGACGCCGGCGCGCGTGCAGCGCATGCTCTCGGGGATGCGCTACAACCGCGAGAAGTGCGGCGGAACGCTGCGCACCTTCCGCGAGGTCCTGCGGCGCGGCGAGGCGCACTGTCTTGAGGCGGCGCTCACCGCGGCCGTCATCCTCGAACAGCACGGCTACCCGCCGCTGCTGCTGAGCCTCGAATCGCAGGACAAGCTCGACCACGTCGTCTTCGTCTTCCGCGCGCGCGGGCGCTGGGGCTCCGTGGCGCGCTCGCGCGACGTGGGGCTGCACGGCCGGCGGCCGGTCTTCCGCAGCCTCCGACACCTCGCCTACAGCTACTTCGACCCTTACGTCGATAACACGGCGCGCATCACCGGCTACGGGCTGTCGAGTCTGTACGAGCTGGGCGGCTACGACTGGCGCTTCTCGCGCGGGAACATCTGGAAGGTCGAGCGCCACCTACAGGTGCTTCCGCACAAGCCGCTCCCCTCCTCCGAGCGCCGCTACCGCCGACTCCTCGCGCGCTACCGAGAGTTCCACGCCCTCCACCCCGACCGCTCGCCCGACTACTTCGACAGCCGCGTGACGTGGATGAGATAGAAAGGATGAAGGATGAAGTGATAGCTTACAGCCGTCACTTCATCCTTCATCCCTCATCCTTTAACGCGCCGCCCAGAGCACGACCCAGATGAGCGCGGTCAGGAGGCCGCGTGTGGCCAGCAGCCGCAAGACGAAACGACTGTAAAAGAATCTCCCGAGCATTGTGGTGAGAGGGAGTGCGGGGCGCGTCCTCCCCAGTACGCGCCCCGCGTCCGTGGGCTACGGGCGACGGCAGGCCCCGGCCGAACTGCGAAAACTTCCGGGGCCCCCGTCCCGCCGCCGATTATCCTCTCCGGCAAAATTCCGGCGACGCGGGCGACAACAGCGCACGCGCGTGTCGCGGCGCCGGCGCGCCTGTGTCTCTCCCAACGCGCTCGTGTGTGGATAGCCACATTGACCGCCGCTCGTCCGGCGCGCGATTGTTAGCCGCACGTAGTCTGGAAGAGGCCGGAGGGCGCGTGATGAGATTTATGGAGCTGCTGACAAAACTCGTCGTCGGGATGGGCAGGTTCGGAGACCACCTTCTTAAGAAGAAGGTCAGCGGCGTCGTCGTCGCGGCGCTCGCCTTCGCTTGCGGGGCGGGACTCGTCCACGCGCTGCGGCGCGAGCCGCTGACGAATCACGCCGACGCATACGGCGTCTCGCCGCTCCCGTGTGAGACCATCGCCGCGACGCTCATTCCCGCCGAGACGGCGACGGCGAGCCAAAACGAGGAAGAGTGGGACACGCCCGAGCTGGAAGACTGGAAGAACAGGCACGGCGGCGTGCAGCTCCGTCTGGTCTACGACTCCATGCCGAGTTGGACGAAGCCAGCGGACTCAAAGGTCGTCGTCCTGCCCTCGGGGCGAACCCTCACCGCCCTGGGCGACGTGCTCTACATGTTCGGCGCGGACGGGCGCGCCGCCTGGAAGCTCGAAGTGCCGCAGACGGTCATCGACTTCGCTTACGTCAAGGCCACAGGGGTCATCTACGTCACGGCCGGCGACAACAACCTGATGATTCTCGACGCGGCGACGGGGCGTGTGCTGCGCAACGAGTCGCGCAACGGCCGCGCGGGCTTCGGCGTGGCGATGCCCTACGGCGAGGACATGTGCCTTGTCACGGACGACCTCAGCGGCTACCGCGCGGACTACCGGGGCGTCGAGGCGGCCTTCGCGCCGATGCAGGATAGGGTCACGGCGTGGCGCGGGACCAAGATGCTGTGGCGCGTCGAAGTCCCGCCCGACGCGGAGCTTCAGGTGGTCGGGTCGCGGATTTTCGCCGTCACGCGGACGAAGTCCAGAGTACTCGTCAAAGAGATAGAGGCGCCGAAGGGCAAACGCTAGCCGCCGCGCGGCGAGGAGGATTCGGACATGCGTCGCTTCACTCTCAAACCAAAAACCTTCTTCAAACTCTTCGTCGCGGC
This sequence comes from Acidobacteriota bacterium, assembly GCA_020200135.1. GTDB lineage: Bacteria > Acidobacteriota > Blastocatellia > Pyrinomonadales > Pyrinomonadaceae > QHXN01. The sequence continues at coordinate 122,184 of JAIVJI010000060.1, forward strand.
CGCGGCCTTCGCGCTCGGCCTCTTCGCCGCGGGTTTGTGGCCGCGCCGCGTCGCGAGTCCTACGCCGCCGCCCGCCGCCCCCGCGCCGTCACGGGCCACGGTCAGCGTGCGTGACACCTTCGCCGACGGGGCCGAAGACGGCGAGGCGGTGTTCGAGGGCCGGTATGAGAACTACGTGTACGGCTACTCCGTCCACCTCCCTGCCGGCATGGTCGGCGCGGGCTCGACGCCGCCGGCGCCGCAGCACGGGTTCGGCATCGACCTCGACCACCCGCGCTCGACCGTGTGGAGGGGCGTGCGCGGCTTCCCGAAGTCATACCTTTACGTGGACGGGAGCTACAACTCTCTCGAATGGGAGCGGCTCGACGACGCGGTCAACGCTCACCTGAGCTACAAGCGCGAAGACGGCGTGGCCGTCCGCGTGCTGAGCAAGACGCAGACCCGCCTCGGCGACCTGCGCGCCGTGCGCGTCGTCGCGCGTTACGAGGAGCGCGGCGAGCAGATGGTTTGGGACGCGGTCTTCGCCTTCGGCGACGGGGCATCGCCCGTCTACACGCTCGCCCTGAGCACCCCGCTGTCGAAGTACGAGAGGGACAGGCCCGTCCTCGAAGAGGTGCGGGCGACCTGGCGTTTACAACCGGCCGAGTGAGGCTGCAAAATGGGGCGCGCGTTTATCCTGTCTCCCGACCCCGACCCGCCATGCCCCTCGTAATCGCCGAAGAGGTTTCGCCCGAGCGCCCGCCCCGCGCGCCGCTCCCCGAAGTCATCTTCAAATACGACGACAAGGCCGGCAGGTACCTGCCGGCCAGCGTGTGCTTCCGCCAACGCCTTCTCGGTGGGGTGGAAGAATCGGTCTACCGTTTCATGTACGCGAAGAGAGCCGCGAGACAGGTCGAGAGAAGATGCCCATCCTGATCGCCGAAGACAACGTCGCGCAGCGCCGCTACCTGCGCGAGCTACTGGAGCGCGAGTTCGCGGGCCACGCGCCCGTCATCGAGGCCGCCGACGGCGAGGAGGCCGTCCGCACCGCGCTCGAACGACGCCCCGAGCTGTGCGTCTTCGACATCCAGATGCCGCGCCTGTCGGGCGTCAAGGCGGCGCGCGCCGTCTGGCGCGACTTCCCCTCGGCGCGCATCATCTTCTGGACGCAGTTCGCGCACGAGGTCTACATCAACGAGCTGCGCAAGATAGTCCGCTCGGTCGAGCCGCAGCCCGCCTACGGCTTCATCCACAAGAACAACCCCGAAAGTCGCTTCCTCCGCTTCGTCGCCGCCGTGCTCGAAGACGGCGCGGACATGATCGACCCGGCCTTCAAGGACTCGTTCAAGCGCCCGCTCCTCACCGAGTTCGAGGCCGAGGCGCTCTACTACCTCGCGCTCGGACTCTCGAACTGGGCCATCGCGCGCAAGTGCGCGCTCTCCCTGCGCGGCGTCGAGAGCCGGCTCGCCACGCTCTACGAAAAACTCTTCGTCTCGACGCCCGAGGGCACGCCGCACGAGGCTTACGACAAGCTCGCAT